>NZ_PVNK01000244.1 GCF_002994615.1 Enhygromyxa salina
GGGGTCTAAATAGCAGCCCCCCTTGGGGGGCCACGCATCTCTCGGCCAAGCTCATCAGAGCCCACCGAGCGAGCGAGCGCAGCGAGGGAGCGACCGGCCGCGCAGCGGCCGTGCGTGGCAAAGTGCAGGATGCCCGCGGGGGGTCTAAATAGGCGCGAGCGGCACGAAGATGATGTCGCCGGGCTGGAGGAGGATGTCCTGCTCGCGGCCGTCGGTGATCGCCTTGACCGAGACTTCGTAGGTCCCCGCCCCGGTCGGCCCCTTGCGGGTCAACTTGACCCGCCGGGCGTGGGCCAGCTCGTTGAGCCCGCCCGCGGTGGAGATCGCCTGGACCAGGGTCAGCTTCTCGGCGTAGGGAAAGGTCCCGGGTCGCTGGACCTGGCCGAGCACGCTGACCTCGAGGTTCTCGCGCTCGGTCAGGATCACGGTCACGTGGGGATCGCGGAGGTAGCCCTGGCCGAGCTCTTCCTCGAGCAGCGCGGCGAGCTCGCCCTGGGTCTTGGCGGTCACATCGACCCGCCCGATCAGCGGAAAGTCGATCGTCCCGTCCTCCTGAACCTGGAAGGAGCCGCCGATGTCCTCCTCGCCGAACACCCGGACCTCGAAGATGTCGCCCGCGGTCAGGCCCGAGGTCACCTCGACCGGCTGGGCCGGTGGGATCAGGCTGTGATCCGGCTCGAAGCAGGCCGTGAGCAGCGCGCCGAGCACGAGCGCGAGCACGGCGAGGCGGGCGATCGCGTGGGCCACCTCAGTACCTCACGGCCACGAAGGCCATCGCCAGGTGGCGGGAGAAGCGGCCCGGGCTCGTGAAGCCGTTGGCGTACTCGACGACGAAGTCGGTGAGATCAGCCGCGACCGCGTAGCGAGCCCCGACGACCAGATACTTGCCGAAGGGCTGCTCGAGTTGAAGGTTGAAGGACACCAGCGTGTCGCGCCGGACGAAGCCGGGCGCGCCCGTGTACCCGGTGATGTCGTTGGTGTCTTGACCGGGGATCGGGAGCCCGGCGTAGCGCCGCCCGTAGACCCCGAGCCCGGTGTCGAGGCGCATCTTCCACCGAAACACGTGGGTGGCCGCGAGCGAGCCGCCGACGTCGGTGAGGTAGTTGCCGAACACCGAGTCATGAAACTGGCGACCCACGCGCAGGCCGATCTGGGTCTTGGACGTCGGAAACAAGCCGAGCGCCGCGTGGCCGATGAAGTTCTTGTGGTCGGGCCCGCTCGCGTCGAGCTTGTACAGACCCCAGCCCCAGCCGCCGAACACCTCGAGCACGACCTTCTTGCCGAGTTGACCGACGTAGCCGCCGAGCAGGCGGTGGGCGTGGGAGTCCTCGTTGCGGCCCTCGCCCAGGGTCGGGAACAGGTAGTAGGTGTAGTGAAACGAGTAGCGAAGGGCGAGCGCGCTGCGATCTCGAACGCGATACTTGGTCTCGGTCTCGGCCCCGTTGACGAGCCGATCGGCGGTGTAGATGTTGCCGCTCGTGAAGTACAGCAGCTCGTTGCGGTAGGCGAGGTTGAGGCTCAGCCGCCCGCCGCTCGGGCGAAGGATGAAGCGCAGCGCGGCCGAGTTGTCGACGCGGTTGAAGTTGTAGGCCTGTCCGGCCTCGAAGTTGGCCGGCTCCCCGACGAAGTTGAAGTCGTCCTCGACCGCAAACGAGAACCGGCGCCCGGGCGCAAACATGACCCGCATGTTGACGCCGATGTTGGGCTTGCTGGCCTGCCAGACCGTCGGCTGGCCGCTCATGTACAGGCGATAGCCGGCGAGTACGCCGAGGTGATAGTCGACCTTGCGCCCGCTGCTCTTGGGCGGCGAGTCGAGCACGCCCGCGCGCAGCGGCCGGTTGCCGACGGTCAGCCAGACCGAGGGCAGCGCGTAGGCGGCGCGTCGGGGATCACGCGAGCCCGACTCCGAGAACACATTCGAGTCGAAGCCGATCGACAGCGCGGCGCCGCCGTGAAAGGTCGAGTTCTTGCCGACCTTGAGCCCGGGGCCATCGGCGACGCGCGGCACCAGCGTGGCGGGGTTGCCGGGCGCCATGCTCGGTCCGCCCGGGGTCGACGCGAAGGCCAGGCCAGGCACGAGCAACAGCACGGCGAACACGAGCAGCAGCTCGAACCGGGCTCGCCGAGATGTAGACCTGCAGTGCAAGATGGTGGGCTGACTCAGGTATGCGCCCGAGTCACTCGTCGAGTAGGGCGAGGTGGCGACGCGACGCCGCGCCAGCGGAGCCTAGCTGAGCCTCGCAATTAATACAGATACCGGCGTCGGCTCGAGCTCCCCGAGGCTGCGACGGTCCGGGACCGTGGGACCGCGCTTCGTCGGTCGTCACTCCATCGGGCTCGCGAAGGGTGGCCAGCCCGCGTCGAATGGCGGTGGTACTGGGCTGTCTCCGAGGCCGGCGGTGGGGTCCCAGATCGGGATCGTGCGCGGCTCGTCGGCCTCGTTGCGCGTGATGTCGACCTCGTCCTCCGGGCCCTCGCGACCCGAGCAGGCCTTGGCGTCTTCGACGAGCTTGTCGATCCGGCCGGACGCCGCCTCGAGCTTCTCGAGCGCGAAGCCCCGGGCCTGATCACTCGTACCCGGGTCGCGGATGACCAGCAGCTCGCTGGTGCCAAGGTCCATCACGTCGTTGGCCCGATCTTGCTTGTCGAGCACACAGGTCGCGCGGACGAGGTCCTCGTCGTTGCGGGCCTCGACGGCGAGCTCGCCGAGCTCGGTCATGCCGGACTCCATCCTCGCGCGCATCGAGCTCGCGCCGGGCACCGAGGCCGCGCTCTCATCGGGCAGCGTGTCCACTGGCGGGAGCTCGGACGCGTCCGGCAAGGTCGCGCTCGCGTCTGCCGCGACCGGCTCCGCCGTGGGGTCTGCGTCGAGATCGCCGCTCGCGTCAGGCGCGGGCTCAGCCTCTGGACCAGACTCGGCGGGGGCCTCGGCGTCTGCGGCTGGGGGTCCGCCCCAGACAGTTCGCGCGAGGCCCAGGCTCGAGGTCAGACCCAAGACGACGGCCAGCGTCACCACAGACCGGAGCGGGCTGCTCGTGCGGTGGTTTCGGGGGTTTTTGCGGTCGGGCATGGGGTCCTCCAGAGGGTAGATGGCGGGAGCGCCCGGATCCTTTGCAGTTTTCCGGGCCCGCGAACACCGCGGAGTGGCTGCAACCAGCTTGCCCCCCTCTGGGCGCCAGATCAACTATGCGCCCCGCGACCGCCCTGTACTGTGACTGTGCCACGCAGGGCCGCAAACGATCGGTCGCCGCTGTAAACCTAGCCCGTGAAGGCCACGGAGAAGGTGACCTCTGACGAGTCCTCGGCGCCCTCGGACAAGAAGCGCCAGCCCTTGATCTTGGCCGTGGTGCAAGACCGGACGGAGGCGTCGCCGACGGTGTCCACCTCGATGTCCACGTCGCTCACGCGGCCCGAGGGGTTGATCGTGATCGTGTAGGTCATCTTGCCGCTGAGGCTGCTGTTGGAGCGCAAGGCTTTCTCGTAGCAGGCCTCGAGGCCCGGCATCCGTCGCCGGATCGTGGCCGACACCGACTTCTTGTCGACGTCGCCGACCACGTCGCCCGTGCTGCTCTTGGCCTTGACCTTGCGCTCTTTCTTCTTGGTCGCGCCGACCTCGGCCGGACCCGTGCCGGTCTCGAGGCCCGCGTTCTTGGCCATGGTCCCGGTCGACTCGATGCCGCCGCCGCCCGCGACGAAGTCGCCGATCTCGCCGCCGCGATACTCCTCGGTCGACGACATGCCCAGCGCGAACATCTCGCCGAGGTTGTTCTCGGTGTTCTCGATCACATCGAGGACCGAGCCCTCGCCGGGGCCGCCGTAGGTCCCGAGGACTCGCGCGACGCCCACCCCCCGGGCCTCTTGGAAGGCCTTTTCGGACACGTTTTCGGGCTTGTCGAGCTTGTCTTCCTCGGGCTCGTCTTCCTTCTCTTCCTTCTCTTCCTTTTCGTCTTTTTGCTCGAGCGCGTCCTTCTCTTCGGTCTCTTCGGGCTCCTCTTCCTCCTCCTCCTCGTAGAAGGAGGCTGGCATGCCCATCTCCCGGACGAAGCGCTCGGCGGGGGGCGGCGGGGTGCGGTCGGCGAAGTAGGCGAACCACACGCCCAGGAGCACGGCGACCCCGGCGACGGCGCCGAAGGAGGAGGCGTCGAGGCTCGACGGCCGCAGGTGGGTGAGCGGGTCGACGTACTCGACGGGGAAGGGCCGCCTGGCGGCCGCGCGAGCCGGCTTGGCGGTCTGGAAGATGATCTTGGTCTGGCCGATGAGCAGCTTGCCCTTGACCTTGGGCCCGAGCTTGATGCGGAGCCGATCACCCTGGCCGTAGCGCTTGCGCAGCTGGTCGACGCTCGCGCGGTTCTTGCCGAGCGCGAGCTTGCCGCGGGTCTCGGGCGGGAGGTCGATGTAGTAGGCGCCCTCGCGCTCGACCCACTCGAACAGCTTGTGCTCGCGGGGCGCGTGGCCGCCCTTGGGCTTGCGCCTGCGCGGCTTGACCGGCGCCTCCTGCAGGCCCATGAACCCGATGACCAGGGGCACGAGCCCGAGCAGGCCGATAGCGAGCCCGATCCCACCGGTGCCCTGATCCTCGGCGTTCTTGAACGCCTCCATGTCACCGCGCTTGACCTCGGTGATCGAGGCCCCGGGATCGTGCTGGCCGACCTCGTAGGCGAACAGCCCGCCGCCACCGAGGGTCAGGACCAGGCCTAGGCCGAGCCAGATCGGCGCTCGCTTGCGGTAGTCTCGAGGCTGAGTCCAGCCGTCGTAGACCGTCAGCTGCTGACGGCGGCGACGACGGCGTCCGCGCAGCATCGTGACCCCGGTCATGAGCGGGACCACACCCAGCAGCGCGACGAGCAACGCGATCGTGCTGCTCGGATCGTTCTTGGCCTCGCTGGCCTCGGGCGACGCGTCGGTCGGGCCGGCGAGGACCGCGTTCTCGGTCACATGCTGGCTGACCTCGTAGGCGAAGAAGCCGCCGGCGAGCACGACCATCAGCAGCCCGATGACGATCAGCGCCCACGGGAGGGTCTGCTCGCCAGGGCGGCCCTCCGCGGCGACCCCCGTCTCGAGCTCGAGGCTCGGGCCCATGCTCAGCGAGGAGCCCGAGGCTCGGCCAATGACCACGTCTCCCGGCTCCGACTGGTGGAGCACCTCACACGACTCTCCGTCGACGATGACGGCTACGCGGAGGACTTTGGAGGGCTTTGGCGAGGACATGAGCGAGGCGGTTGAATCAGTGACGGCCAGTCTGAGGGAGAGTAGCAGCGAGGATTTGGTCGCCCAAACGGTCGGAGCTCCGTGAGATCAATGGCCTGGCTGATCCGTGACCTTCACGGATTCTGGTCGCGCGCGACGTCAATGTGAACGTAACAACCAGCGGCGCGATCGATCACAGCGGGCCCCAGGCCCGAGTCTTGGCGACGATAAAGACGCTCTCCCGGCAACGTTGGGCTCGCGCGTAAATTTGCACAGAGGCGAAGATTTGGCCGGGGCGCGAAAATGACGAAACCCGACAGCGCCTGGTGCGCTGTCGGGTCGCGGCGGCCAAGGCCGGCTCAGCCCTTCTGAATGATGCAGAACGAGTACTCGGAGTACTCGAGGCGACCCGCCGTGTACATGACGTCGACGATGGTCGAGAACTTGAGGGCCTGGTCACCAATCAAGATGATGTGGCCGACCCACTCCTCGCCGCGGGCCTCGAACACTTGCTTGGACTTCTCGGTCTCTTCTTCGAGCTTCTCGAAGAGCGGCCGGATCACGTGCCCCTGGACGATGTTGGCATCGAGCTCGCCATCGGTCAGGGTCGCGAGCTGCTCCTCGTTGAAGATCAGCTCACGCGACGAGACGTAGAGCGCGACGCCCTCCTTGATCGGCATGTCCATCCGGGACATGGGGATCTTCTGCTCGGCGATCGGCGTGATCAGCACGGGGTCGGAGGCGTAGGACTTGAGCAGGTAGATGACGATGATGGCGACGATGTCCATCAGGGAGGTCATCCCGAGCTTGGCCTCTTTCTCCGTGTCCTGGCGACGCTTGGCCTTCTTGATTTCCTTCTTGAGCCTGAACAGCTCTTCGGGGGTCATGCTCATGACGACTCCTTGCCTTGTCCGTGCGTGCGCGAGGGGTTAGCCGGGCAGCGAGCGGGGAGGCTCACCCTGCACCAGCTTCTACGATGGGTTGGAAGAAGAGGCACTCCTCGGGGATCTCATCGTCATCCGTGAGCGTGACGAGCTTGCAGTCCGTCCCCCGGACCGCGTCCATCGTGCTGATCAACACCTGCATGGGGATGTCGTTCTCAGCGCTGATCGTCACGACGGTCTCGTGCTTGGCCTTGTCTTTGAGCTCTTTCGCCTTGGCCTCGAGCGCGGCGTAGTCGTAGCGCTCGTAGTCGGTCGCGTCCGCGCCCGGCTTGGCCAGGGGAATGCTCGGGCCAGAGCTGTCTTGCTCTTTGCCAGCCTCGGCGCCCTCTTGCTGGGCGGCGGTGCTGACTCGGAAGCCGTCGGAGAGGATGAACACCTTGAACTTCAAGGGTTTCTCTTCCTTCTTCTCTTCTTCCTTTTTATCGGAAGGAGCCGCGGCAAATTTCGGCGGCGACACGGCGATGGCTGCCAAGCTCGCGACTTCCATGGCCAGCAGCAGAGCTGGGATGAGAAGGAACATGATGTTCATGACGGGAAGCACGTTGGCTTCCTCGACTTCGAGCTCTTCATTCTTCCTGACACGTGCCATGGTGTTCCTCGATTCGAGAGGTGGCGAGCCTGTGCTTGCCGGTGCCGTGTCTCAGTCGACGGTCGCGAGGGATTGTTCCCCCGCGACCGGGGCTGCAGCACTCGGACGATTCGATCAGCTGTGACGCACGCGCGCCGCGAGCAGGTTCTCCAGCTTGACCGAGTAGAGCTCGACCTCGTCGGAGATCTTCTTCGCCAGGTTGGAGATGAAGATGTGAGCGGCGAGCAGCGGGATGGCGATCATCAGACCGAAGCCGGTCGTGTTCATCGCGATACCGATGCCGCGAGCCAGAGCGGTGGAGCGCTGGTCGGCGGGCGCGTCGGCGACGGCGCGGAACGCCTCGAGCATGCCGAAGATGGTGCCGAGCAGACCGAGGAGGGTCGCGATGTTGGCGATCGCGGCGATCATCGGGACGCGCTTGTTGATCGCCGGACCGACCTCGAGCATCGACTCTTCGATGGCGGCCGAGATGTCCGCCTCGCTCTTGTTGGCGCGGGTCAGACCGGCCTTGACGACGCGCGCGAGCGCGGCCTTGTCGGCGGCGTTGCAGAGCTTGATGGCGCGATCGATGTTGTTCGCCATCACCAGCTTCTGGATTTGGTTGAAGAACTGCTGTCCGTTGATGTTGAAACGGAAGAACAGAAAGATGAAGCGCTCGACCATGACGGCGAGGCCGAGGATTGCGCAAAGGGCAATGGCGTGCATAAACACGCCGCCGTTTGCGTAGAACGTTGCGAAATCACCCATGACCGGTGTCCTCCTGAGGGGGGGCTGGCGAAGCTGCCCGAGTGCTGCAGTGCCCGAAGGGCTTGGTGCGGTTTGTCGTTCTGCGACGGAGTTGATGAAACGTCGGTGGCGCGGGATGCGCCTTCGACCTAGGTATTAGAACAAAGGATCCTGTACGGACTCAAGTACGAGCGGTGTAAACTGCGCGTCGAGTCGCGCCCAGTCGTAGTCCAGCGCCGAACGCTTGAACACGAAGAAGGCACTCGGCTTCTCGAGCTTGCCCTCGACGAGGAACTCGTCGTCGAGAGAGATCCGCTTGCGGCCGCTGGGGGCCGGCTTCGCCGAAGCGCTCGCCTCGGCCCCACCTTCGGGTGTTGGATCCTGTGCGAGTGCCGGGCAAGGAAGCAGCATCGTAGACAAAACCCCAGCGACTGCCAAGACCGAAAAAGCGCGCGTTCGTGTCAACACTGCAAAACTCCCATGCTCTAGCTCAAGCGAGGTTCGGCACCGCGCGGGTTGCGATGCGCTTGGAAGCGGGTTGGAGCGGCGGTGAGCGGCGCTTCGTGGCCGATCGCTCCAACATGTTCCGAGGAATTGTCCATTCGCAGGATTCTGACTGTCGAAGGCGTACGCGGGGTCGCAAGCCCGATCGCGGCCGATCGTCGGGAAACGCGCGGCCTGCCTGGGCTGAGCCTGGGGTCATCTTAGATCGGAGGTGGGTCCCAGCGAAAGTATTGTCTGACGCGACCTGGTCACGTGGGCGAGGCGCGGCGCGGCGCCTGGCGCTCACAGCGGCATATCGATGCAGTTCAGCTCGCACGTTCAGGTGCCGTCGAACGGCTAACATTCCTGGGAGATCTTCTCAGCCTGTCATTAACCGCCAGGTTTTTGGACTTTTGGCTTCTGAGGCTTGGGTTTGCTCGGGGCTTGCGGCTTCTGCGTGGGCTTGACCGGTTCCTGCGGCTTCTCACTGGGAGGGGGATCTGCGGGCTTGTCCGCGGGCTTCTCGGCCGGCTTCTCCGGAGCTTTCTCCGGCGGATTCGGTGCTTTTTCGGCCGGTTTTGGGGTCTCGCCGGGCTGCTGCGGCTGGGCCGGCTGCGCGGGCTCGACCGGCGCAGCCTCGGCGGCGGCCGCGGCTTCCTCTGCCTCTTGCTTGGCCTTCTCGGCGTCCCTTTTCTTGCGCTTGGCCTCACGATCCTGGCGCCGCTCCTCGCTCTCGATGCCCTTGTTGGCGGCCTTGATGTAGAGGTCGGCCTGGGCGACCGAGACGAGCTCGTTGCCCATCGCGTCGGTCGGCCCGCGCTGTTGGGTGCTGCGCTCGATCGAGCTGTTGCCCTTGGCGACGAGCGACTTGTAGCGCTCGAATTCCTTGATCGCGGCGTCGAGCTTGGCGACCTCGTCGTGGTTGGGGATCTGGTCGGCGTCGAGGTAGAGCACGCCGAGGTTGAAGTGGACCTCGGGCCAGTCGGGCCGCAGCTTCGAGGCCTGGCGGTAGGCGGCCTCGGCCTCGGCGAGCTTGCCGTTGGCCCGGAGCGCGGCGCCCCAGTTGAGCTGGGCCTCGGCGAACTTGGGATCGAGGGACACGACGTACTCGAAGCAGGTCTCGGCCGTGGCCGAGTCGCCGCGCCACATGTACTGAACGCCGAGGTTGTTCCAGCCCGAAACGTTATTCTCGTCGGTCTCGGCGGCGTTCTTGAACGCGCGGAAGGCCTCGCCGCGGTGGCCCGCCTGGAGGTACGCGAAGCCCACGAGGTTGTAGGCCTGGGACTTCTCCTCGGGGCTGAGGACCTTGGGGTCGACCCTCAGGATCGAGCCGGTCACCGACTGCACGAGCTCGTGCTTGCCCTGCTTGTAGAAGGCCTCGGCGATCACGAGCATGGCCTCGACGTTCTGCTCGTGGTCGCGCAGCGCGTTGCGAGCCTCGGCGATCGCCTTGTCGCCCTGCCCCGCGCGCAGCATCTGCTTGGCCTTGGCGCTCTTCTCCCGCGAGCGCTTCATCTTGGCCTTCTCTTGGTTCGGATCGCGGTCCTGGACCTTGGGCAGCGACGCGGCCGGCTCCTCGATCTTGTTGGCCGCGACCTTCTCGTCTTCGACGGGGTCGGGGGCGGGCTCGTCGGGGCCGGCCTTGTCGGCGACCTTGGTCTCGGGCGGCAGCTCGAACTCGTCGGGCGTGTCGCTCGACGGCTGGTCCTTGGCGCAGCCCGCCCCGAGCACCCCGAGCATGAGGGTGAGGCCGATGATCTCTAACGTCCCTGCCTTCATCGACGATCCTCCAGCTCGAGGGTCAGGGCCGGGTCACGCAGCGAGGGGTACTCGTCGGCCTTGTAGACGTTGAGGCGCTCGAGCGCCCGCGAGGTCCACACGTTGTTGATCCGAAACTCCTTGCTGCGCTTGACGCACTCTTCGTAGAGACCGATCGCCTTTTGATAGAGCGGCTCCATCTGGTCTTGGATCGTGATCTTGTAGGCGTAGTAGGCCTCGGAGCCCTTGCGCAGCTGCCTGGGGACCGGGGCCTCGATGACCGCGGTCGCGACGCTCTCGAAGGCGTAGGCGCGGCGATACATGGCCGCGAGCACCCAGTCGAGCGAGCGGTAGGTCACGACCTTGTCGTACTCGCTGGCGACCTTGACCAGCGCGTCGAGCAGCTTCGTGGCCTCCTTGCCGATCTTGTTCGAGTTCGTCGACTTGATCTTGATCTTGACCACGTCTTCGAGCGCGTACTCGGCGAGGATGAACTGGGCCTCGGCCGGGAGCGCGGCCTCGGGCGTGCCGGCCGCGAGCCCCCGGGCCGCGAACAGATCGAGCGCGGCCTGGAGCTCGCGGGTCGCGGCCTTTCGATCCCGGCCCTTGCGGTAGAGCTGGCCGAGGCGCAGGTGGGCCTCGACCTCGCGCACGGCCTGATCGGCCTGGCCGCCGTGGGCCTTGAGAAACTTCTTGTAGGCCGCGATGGTCTTCTTGTCGTTGCCGGCCTTCTCGAGCACCTCGGCGGCCTCGTAGAGGGCCTCGGCCTTCTCGGTCGCCGAGTCGGCCTTGTTGGCGACCTCGTAGTAGAGCTTGGCCGACTGCTCGTAGTTCTGGAGGCTGTCTTGGAGGCCCGCGGCGTTGCGCAGCGCGGTCAGGCGGTGGTCGCTGTTCTTGTAGTCGTCCTTGGTCGCGAGGATCAGGTACTTGGCGACGGCGTCCTCGAACTCGAAGAAGCGGGAGTGGTTGTAGCCCGCGCGCAGCAGGGCCTCGTCGGCGAACTCGCTGCACTTGTCGCCGTCTTTGAGCGTCGGCGAGTCGCAGGGCTTGTAGGTGGTGTAGATGCGCTCGTAGGTGTTTGAGGCGCTCTCGAACCGGCCGATGTTCTCGTAGGCGACGGCGGCGTTGTTGAGCGCGTTGTCGGCGTTGGGATCGTCGGGCGCCTGGTTGACGAGCGCGACGTAGCGGTCGGCGGCGGCCTCGAACTCGCCGGCCTCGAACAGGATCGTGGCCTCCTGGAAGATGACCGCGTTGCCGATCGAGCGCAGCTTGCCAGCGAACTCGGTCTTGGCCTCGCCGGTCCCGCAGGTCTTCATGTCGGCCAGGATCTCCTCGGTCAGCTGGCCCTGGAGCGTGTAGCCGTCGATGATCGCGAGGCTCGCGTTGATCGAGACGTCCTGCTCGCAGTGGCGGTCGATGACCCGCTGAAAGCGCGGCCGGGCCTCGGCGAAGCGGTTGTGCCTCTGGCTGATCTCGCCGGACTTGAAGATGATCTCGGCCACGCCCTCGCTGTCGGGGTTGAGCTCGGCGTAGCGGTCGTAGGCGTCCTGCAGCGCGAGCGCGAGCGGGGCCACCTCGAGCGGCTCGTAGGGGCCGGCGTCCGGATCTTTGGGCATGTCCGGCAGCGCGAACTCGCCGGCCGCGGCCCGCTCTTCGGCGTAGGCCTCGAGCGAGGAGACCACGCCCTCGGACGCGTCGGCCTGGAGCCGGTTGTCGAGGTTGGAGTCGCGCACGATCGCGAATTGCTTGGCGGCCTCGAGGTACTGATCGGAGTAGTAGAGCGAGTCGGCGTAGCTGTAGCGATAGTCGTAGGAGCTCTGGGTGTTGGGGAAGCGCTCGAGGTAGGCGGCGTAGGCCCGCGCGGCGATCTCGTACTCGAGCTTGGCGCCGGCGTCGTCGCCGTCGCTGCGCAGCGCCTGGGCCCGGGCCTGGTGGTCGACGGCGGTCGCGACGAGGGCGTCTTCGGCGAGCTTGAACGCGCGCTCGATCGCGTCGGGGTCGTTCTCGTTGGCGTAGTACCAGGCGGTCCCGCGCAGGTAGTTGGTCGCGAGCTTGTCGCGCGCGTCGGTGATCTTCTTGTCTTCGCGCAGGGCCTTCCAGGCGGCGAGGATCTTGGCCTGGATCTCGGGCGCGGCGGCGGCCAGCGGCCAGCGGGCGAGGGCGAGCTCGTAGATCTGCACGGCCTCCTCGAACTCGGTCTCGTAGGCGAGCAGGTCGGCGTAGGCGGCGTAGATCTCCGGGACGTGGGGCTCGTCCTTGCGCTCGGCGTAGTCCTGCTCGAGGCGCTTGATGCCCGAGACCCGGTCGCGGCGGCCGTTGCCGTCCCAGTCGTCCTCGTTGTAGGTCTTGGCCATCCACTTGATCACGTCGCCGCGGTAGGCCCCGTCGTCTTCGAATTGCTCGGTGCCCGCGAGCGAGTCGGCGTAGAGGATGTACTGGTCGAAGCGGGCGATCGAGCCGGGGAAGTCGCGCTTGAGGTAGGTCGTGAACGCGATGCGGAGCAGGGCCTGGGCGAACAGCTTGCTGCCGGGCTCGCCGAGGGCCTGGGTGTAGGCCTCGAGCGCCGGGTCGAGCTCGTCGACGTCGTAGTGGAGCTCGCCGACGCGCAGCCAGCTCTCGGCCGTGAACGCGCTCTTGTCCGACAGCGGCGTGCAGCGCTCGTAGTCGCCCGGGCGAAAGGTCGAGGTCGAGGCGATGTTGGAGAAGTCCTTGTTGGGGACCGCGTAGCGGTTGGAGCACGACAGGGCCAAGAACGCCTGGCGGCTGGCGTCGAACTCCTCGCTCTCGTAGAGCAGCACGCCCATGCGGTAGAGCGCGGCGTCGTTGAGCGCGTAGTTGGGGAAGTTGCCGACGACCGTGGTCAGCAGCTCGATCGAGCGCAGGTAGTCGACGGTCGGCGGCGGGCGCATGTCGGGCAGGTTCTGCTCGCCGGCCTCGCGGCGCTTGTCGAGGGCCGCGAGCTCGTCTTGCCAGGCGTCCTCTTGCCGCTGGTAGCGCTCGAGCGACGACTCGAAGTGGAGCTCGGCGAGGCGGAACATGATCTCCGGGGTCCAGGCCGCGTCGTTGGGGTGGAGCCCGAGGAAGTCCTCGTAGCGGGTGATGGCCTTGGCCCGGAGCGAGCGAGCCTGGGCTCGGTGCTCGCGGATCTCGCGGTCGTACTGGCCCGCGAGCTCCTCGCGGCCCTTCTCGGCCTCGATGATCAGCTGGTCGCGGAGCGTGTCCTCGCTCGCGATCGCCGCCGCCTCGAAGCGCTCGAACAGCTCCTCGAGCTCGCCGATCGCCCGGGCCTCGTCGTCGTTGCGCGGGCGCCGAGGCAGCGGCGCCTGGAGCCGGTTGGGGTCGCCGCCGCCCTCGACGAGGCGGCCGACGCCAGAGCCGGGCTCGCCCGGGATCCCGACCAGCTGCTCGGACTCGGCCTGGGCCCCAGTTGGAGTTGGACGCGAGGCCTGGGCCTCGGTCGCCAGCGCGAGCGCGCCCAGGCCCACCAAAGCAACAAACGAACGAGCCAACGAAGCGCGCCGCATCTACTCGTCCTCCAGGGCTTGCTCGAGCACGCGGTCGAGCTCGCGCATGTCACGGTCGCGGGTCGTCTCGAGCCGACGGATCTCCTCGGCCTCGACCTCCTGGATCGCCCAGGCGACGTCGAGGAGGCCGACCTCGGACCGGGTCACGAGGTTGGCGAGCTCGCCGACGACGTCGCGGTAGCTGGCCTGCATGACCTCCCCGACCAGGGTCCGGGCCTCGGCCTTCTTGTCGCCGAGCTCGACCTTGTAGCGATCGAGGTTGACCCGCTCCTCGCGCAGGATCTGGATCGCGCGACGCAAGCGGCGACCGGCCGCGTTGTCGAGGCGCTCGCGACCCTCGACGACGCGCGCGCGCAGCGAGCTCGCGCGCGCCCAGATCTTCTGGGCTCCGCTGTCGGCTCGCGCCTTCATGATCGCCGCGAACGCACGATCGAGGAAGGCGGCGTACTCGTCGACGGCCTGGCGCTGGGCCTCGGCCCAGGGGTCCGCGAAGCGCAGCGCGGTCTGGGTCCGCTCGACGTCGGCCTCGAGCACCGCGACCGCGCCCTCGAGCTCGGCGACCTCGTCGCGCAGCTCGGTCGCCTGGTTGAGGAAGCCCTCGGGGTCGATGCGCTGATCCTTGCGGGTCTCTTCGTAGTAGCGCTCGGTCGCGATCAGCTGGGCGCGCAGGGCCTGGACGGTGAGGTCGAGCTGGTGGAGCTCCTCGGCCCGCTCGCGCAGGCCGCCGGTCACGTCGTCGCGCGAGTTGCCGTCGCCGAGCGGGTTGTCGACGCGCTCGCGCAGGACCCGGCGCTGGGCCTCGATGTCGGTGAGCCCGGCCCCGCTGACGCCCCCGCGGGCGCGAGCGAGGAGCTTCTCTTCGAGCGCGATGATCTCGAGGTCGACGGAGTCGAGCGAGCTCAGGTGGGCGCCGAGATCGGTGAACAGGCGCGCGCGCTCCCGGGCCTTGGCGGCCTCCTCCATGCGCGCGAGCAGGGCCCGGGTCTCGAACAGCATCTGCTCGACCTCGCCGACCTCGTTGGCCAGCTCGACGGTCTGGACCGCGCGCGGCAAGGTGTCGGCGACCGGCACGGCCTCGACGGGCATGACCGCGCCGAGCGAGAAGTGCTGCATGTCCTCGGCGGCGACGGCCGAGAAGTAGTGGGCGGCGTCGGCCTTGGCCTCGAGCTGACGACCGAGGCGCTTGGACAGCTCGTCGAACTCGCGGCGCAGGGCCAGGAACTCGCCCTCGGCCGCTTGCCAGTCGCGCATCTGGATCTTGACCTTGCCGCGCAGCTGCTTGATCTCGGGCACGATCGGGCCGTCGGGGTCGTAGACGAGCAGCAGATCCAGGGCCTGGAGCGCGCGGTCGTAGTTGCCCGCGCGCAGCAGGGTCCAGGCGGTCTCGTACATGGCCTCGGAGAAGAAGGGCGAGTCGCGGGAGATCCGTCGGTAGGCCTGGACGGCGCGGTCGGTCTCGTCGAGGTCGTGGTGGATGCGGGCCCGGGCCAGCCACGCGAGCTCGACGATGCGCTTGTCTCGCTCGTTGATCGGCGTGGCCACGGTCATCGACTCGAAGCGCGCGAGGGCCTCGTCGATCTCGCCCATGGCCAGGGCCGCGGTCGCGGCGAAGTACGCGGCCCGGACCCGCCACCGGGCCCCGGGCCCGCCCGCGGACATCGGCACGTCGAAGGGCGAGACGCTGTCGAGCGAGGCGATCGCGGCCTCGTGCTTGGCCTGGAAGTAGAGCCAGCGGCCGTAGGCGTAGCGCAGCTGGAGCTCGCGCTCCTCGGGCGCGATCGCCTCGACGGCGAGGGCGACCCGCAGGATCATGGCCTCGTCGACCTTGCCCTCGGGCGGGGCGACCTCGACCTTCATGCCGATCGCCTCGAGCCGGGCGCGGACCTCGGGCGTGGCCGAGAGCCCGGGCTTGCGGGCGAAGCCCTGCTCGCGGCGAGGGACGGCGAGGTCGAGCATGTTGGCCATGCTGCGCTGGTGGAAGCGGCGGCCGTCCTCGCTGTTGTCGACGAGGTTGCCGCTGAAGCACTCGATCGCCCAGCGGTCCATCTCGAGCAGGACCAGGGCCTCGCCGAGGAAGTACAGGGCCTGGCTCGCGGCGAGGCTGCCGGGGTGGTTCTCGAGCACGTCGAGGAACACGATCGCGGCGTGCTCGACGTCGTGGTCGACGAGCATCAGCTGGCCGGTCACGACGCGCTTGGCCAGCTCCTCCTCGGTCTCCTCGGTCTCTTCGTTGGCGGCGGTCTCGGCGGCCACGAGGACCGACTCGATCGCCTCGATCCGCTCGACCGCGTCGTCGAGATCGAAGCCGCGGCGCGGCGGCGCGGCCTCGGCGGGCGCGGGCGCGACGAGCCCCGCGGCGACCGCGAGGATCGTCGCCGTGGCCGTGGCGAGCACCAGTTTCGCAGGGCGGATCATCGCGTGGGGCTCAGTCGCCGGCCGGTTTCTGGGCCGCGGGCTTCTGGGCCGCGGGCTTTTGGGCGGCGGGCTCGGACACCTTCTTGGTCGCGGGCTTTTGCTTGGACTTCGACTTGGACTTGCCGGGCTTCTTCTTGGCCTTGCGCTCGACCTTGGGCAGCGGCTTGCCCGAGGCGTCGAGCGGGATCTCCTGCCAGTCGACGCTCGGCCGGTCTTTCATCTCGGTCGTGATGTTGCCCTTCTCGAAGCCCGAGCTCATCAGGCGCAGGGCGCCGTTCTCGCGGGCCGTGAAGTTGTGCGAGCTGCGGCTCTCGAAGGTGTAGCCGTTGAGGTAGCTGAACACGCCGAAGCCCTGGCCCTGGTAGGTCAGCTCGACGGTGATCGTGTGCGGGCCCGGGACGATGTTGCCGTCGAGCACGGTCAGCTCGTCCTCTTGATCGAGCGCGCCGCTGTCGTCGGTCCGGGCGTAGATCTGGGCGCCGTCGAGGATCACCGCGAGCTTGGTCAGGCGAAATTGCGAGCCCATCAGGTTGCGGTGGACGATGATCACGCGGCTGCCCGCGAGCACGCCGTGGAGCACGGTCTCTTTGAGGACCGAGAGCCGGGCCTTGCTGCGGAAGATCCGCTCCTTGAGATCGTCGACCTCCCCCTGGAGGCCGTCGATCCGCGCGCCGTAGATCTCGCTCTCGCGCCGGCTGCTGTCGACGCCCTCGGGCGTCTCGGTGGTCTGGAACAGCTCGGCGGTGTCGTCGTCGTTGTCGGCGGGCGGGGCTGGGGGCTGGGTTTGGGGCAGGTCGGCGGGCGGGATCGCCTGACCGGTCGCCGGCGGTGGCGCGGCCTCGCTGACCGAGACCATCGAGCCCGAGAACAACAGCGCGAGCGCGACGGTCAGAATCGCCAGCAGAGCCGACCCGCGAGAGTTCCAATGGGACCGCGACACGCCACTACGGTATCAGGGCCACTGCGCCCTCGCCAGCTGGCAGCGCCGCCTGGCGCGAAGATCGAGGGCGCACGTTCAGTGAAGATTGGCGCCGGGCTGGGGCCAAGGTTGGCCGCGAAATTTCCCGTGAAGGAAGCACGACGCTCGGCCATGGAGAGGGGCCCGCGGGTCTGATCAGGCTCGGATGAGGCCGGCTTCAGACCAAGTTCGAGCCAGGTCCAGACCAGGTTCGAGCCAGATCCAGACCGGGTTCGAGCCAGATCCAGACCAGGTCCAGACCAGGCTCGAGCCAGCCCGGCTCAGGTGCCTCGAGCTCGGTCGGCCAGTTGCAAGCGGCGCCACAGCGCCTCGAGCAGGGCGTCGGTGCCCTCGCCGGTCACCGCGCTGATCGGGAACAGCGGGATGTTGCGCTTGCGCAGCGCTCGGCGCGTTGCCTTGATCAGCTCCTGACCTTCGGTCGTGTCGATCTTGTTGAGCGCGACGACCCGCGGCCGGCCCTCGAACATCGGGCCGTAGCGACGCAGCTCTCCCTCGAGGGCGTCGAGGTCGCGGAGGAGCTCGCGGCCGGGGGTCGGATCGGGCGCGAGCAGATGCAAGAGCACGCGCGTGCGCTCGAGGTGGCGGAGGAACTCGTGGCCGAGGCCGCGGCCCTCGCTGGCGCCGTCGACGAGGCCGGGCACGTCGGCGACGACCATGGTCCGCTCGTAGGTGTCGCCCGGGAGGCTGACAACGCCGAGCTGCGGGACCAGGGTCGTGAACGGGTAGGCGCCGATCTCGGGCCGGGCCCGGGAGATCGCGCTGATCAGCGTGGACTTGCCGACGTTGGGGTAGCCGACGATCCCGACGTCGGCGAGCAGCTTGAGCTCGAGCCGCAGCCACATGCCCTCGCCCTCGGTCCCGGCCTCGGCGCGGTCGGGCGCGCGGTTGGTCGAAGATCGAAAGTGGACGTTGCCGCGCCCGCCCCGGCCCCCGCGGGCGATCGTGAGGCGCTCGCCGTCGGCGTCGAGATCGCAGATCAGGTCGCCGCGCTCGTAGCTGCGGGGCTCCTCGCGTCGGCGACTGCGGCCCGTGCCGCGCCGCATGTGGCGGCGCTGGGCGCCGCCCGAGATCGTCTCGCCGATCGCCACGACCTCGGCGGGCGCGCCGAGCTCGATCAGCTCGACGCGCTCGGGATCGGCCTCGGCCTCGGCCGGCTCGCCAGCCTGGCCCGGAGCCTCGACCTCCTCGCCGTCGACGATCCACACGTTGTCCATGCCCTCGCCGTCGGGCTCGACGCTGATCCCCTCGGGGGTCTCGTCGGGGGTCTCGTCGTCGAGCCACGGGGGGCGCTCACCGTGGCCGGTCGCCTCGCCCTCGTAGTAGACCGCGGTCCCGAGCGGGACGTGGACCTCGAGGGTCTCGCCGCCGCGGCCGTTCTTGCCCGCGCCGCCGCCGGGCCGACCGCTGGGCGCGTGGTGGTGCTGGCGGTACTTGAGGTCGAGCAAGGTCGCGAGCTGGGCATCGGCGACGAGCACGACGTCGCCCCCGTCACCGCCGTCCCCCCCGGCCGGGCCGCCCTTGGGCACGTGAGCTTCGCGGCGCCACGCGACGGCCCCATCGCCGCCGTCGCCAGCGCGGACCTGAATGCGGACGCGGTCGATGAAGCGCATGGGGAGTCTGCCTAAAACGTCGAAAGCCCCCCCTGAAGCAGGGAGGGCCCAGAGGGGCGGCTGCGAGGGTTCACGAGTGGAGCCGCCGCGGCCGGGCGGGCCCGAGCTACTCGGCGGCTTCGGCCACCTGGTCGATCGGGTCGACCGTGACGTAGCTGCGGCGCTGAGCCTTGCTGCCGGCCTTGTAGAAGCGGACCACGCCGTCGCGCTTGGCGAACAGGGTGTAGTCGCGCCCGCGGCCGACGCCTTCGCCGTTCCAGAACGACGAGCCGACCTGACGAATGATGATGTTGCCGGCGCGAACTTGCTGGCCGCCGTAGATCTTGACCCCACGCATTTGCGCGTTGGAGTCGCGGCCGTTCTTGATCGAGCCCTGACCTTTTTTATGTGCCATCGGTGCGTTCCTCTTGTCAGGCGGAGATCCCGGTGATCTCGACCTCGGTGTAAGGCTGACGGTGACCGTTCTTGCGCCGGTAGTTCTTGCGACGACGGAACTTGTAGACGATCAGCTTCTTGCCGCGGCCGTGGGCCTTGACGACGCCGCTGACCTTGGCGCCCTCGACGAGGGGGGTTCCGACCCGGGCCTTCTCGCCCGCGCCGACGAGGAGGACCTCGTCAAACTCGACAGCTCCGCCGACCTCGGTCGGGAGCTTCTCGATACGCAGCTTCTCGCCCACGGCGACGCGGTACTGCTTGCCGCCGGTCTTGATAATGGCCTGATCGCTCACTGGCTTGTTTTTTCGTCGACGATGCGCCCGTCTCGGCGGGGACTTCGACCCAGGTCCCGGGGCCTCCGCGATCGATCACGCGGGGGAGCGAAGGATATGGATCTACCAGCGCGGGTCAAGCGAGGGCGAAGGGGGCCCGCGTGTGGCCGACCACGGGGCAGATGTCCAGGGGCTCCGGCTGCGCTTCGTCGAAAATTCGGCTGTGGCGCTGCT
The DNA here is from genome assembly GCF_002994615.1 of Enhygromyxa salina. Taxonomy (GTDB): domain Bacteria; phylum Myxococcota_A; class Polyangia; order Nannocystales; family Nannocystaceae; genus Plesiocystis; species Plesiocystis salina_A. Next base: position 19,157 of record NZ_PVNK01000244.1, read on the forward strand.
TTGCATAGGGTGGCGTCATGCGGCTGTCCTCGAACCTCCATTTTGGCCTGGCCCTCGGCATCGCCACGGCGGGCGTGATCCTCGCGCTCGGTGGCTGCGTGGCCGGCGGGAGCGCGACGACGACCAGCGCCGTCCCCGCTTCGGGCGCGGAGGCGGGCGCCTCGAAGCTCGCGCAGTTCAGCGACAGCGAGCGCGAGCGGATCCTCGCCGTCCAGGGGATCGTCGAGCGCGCCGCCGCCGAGCACCAGCTCGATCCGACCTTGATCAACGCGATGATCTGGGTCGAGAGCCGGTTCGAGCCCACGGCCAAGTCCTCGTCCGGCGCCCGCGGGCTGATGCAGCTGATGCCCGCGACGGCCGCCTACCTGGCCAAGCGCATGGGCGAGCGCAGCGCCCGGGCCTACGACCCCGAGTTCAACGTCCGCGCGGGCGCGCTCTACCTGGCCGAGATGATCGAGAAGTTTGGCGACGAGCAGCAGGCCGTCGCGGCCTATCACGCCGGGCCCGGCAACGTGCGTCGCTGGGTCGACGCGGGCGAGGCCTTCCCCGACTACAGCCAGGCCTACGTCGCCAAGGTCATGGACGCGCGCGCGCGCTTCGAGGGCGTCGACGTCCACGGCCGCCCGAGCGGCGCCCGGGCGCCCGCGGTCGCGGCCAAGCCCGGGCCCAAGACCCCGCCGCAGTCGGAGCCCGAGCCCCTCGTCGCGCCCGAGCTCGACACGCTGCAAGACGCCGCCGAGATCCACGGCGTCCCTCGGGTGATCCGCGAGCAGCCCCAAGCACCGGCGCCCACGCCCGAGCCCCAGACGCTCGAGCCGGTGTTCGAGGTCCACCCCGAGTTCGACCGTGACCGCGGCGCTCCCCCGCCCGGCTGGCGCATCGCCAAGCCGAGGCCCAAGCCAGCGTCGAAGCCAGCGGCAAAACAAGCGCGCCCAGACCCAGCCCCGAGTCAAGACGCCGGGCTCGGCGTGCTCCCGGATCTGTAATCGCGCGGCTTGCTAAGGTCTGCGCGTGCCCTCGCTCGACGTCGAGTTCGTCCGCTCGCAGTTCCCCGCGCTCGCCCAGCACTGGCCCGACTGGGCGCTGATGGACAACGCTGGCGGCTCGGTCATGCCCCGGCAGGTTCAGACCCGCGTGGCGGACTACCTGCGCCGCTACATGGTCCAGACCGGGGCCGACTACCCGCTCTCGCAGCGGGCCGCGGGCATCGTCGCCGAGGGCCACGCCAGCGCCGAGCTGCTCGTCGGCGCGCAGCCGGGCGAGGTTGCGATCGGCGCCTCGACCACGCTCAACGCCAAGCTGCTCGCCCTCGCCCTGCGCCCGCTGTGGCGCCCGGGCGACAAGATCATCGTCAGCGATCTCGACCACGAGTCGAACATCGGTCCGTGGGCAGCCCTCGCCGCCAGCGGGATCGAGGTCCTGACCTGGCGGCTGCGACCCGAGACCGCCGCGCTCGAGCTCGACGACCTCGCGCCGCTGCTCGACGAGCGCGTCAAGCTGGTGTCCATGACCCACTGCGCCAACATCGTCGGGGCGATCCACGACGTGTCGGCGGTCGCGGCGAGGGTCCACGAGGTCGGGGCCCAGCTGTGCGTCGACGGCGTCGCCTTCGCCCCCCACCGCCTCGTCGACGTCGCCGCGCTCGACGTCGACTACTACCTCCTGAGCCTCTACAAGGTCTACGGACCCCACCAGGGCCTGCTGTGGGGCCGGCGCGCGCTGCTCGAGGCCGCGCGGGGGCAAAACCACTACTTCATCAGCGAGGACCGGGTGCCCTACAAGCTCGAGCCGGGCAACGCCAACCACGAGCTGTGCGCGGGCATCCCCGGGATCGCCGACTACCTCCGCGACCTCGACGGTCACCACCACGGCCACCCGGCGCCGGCTTCCAACCCCGATCGCGAGGCCCTCGCGCGCAGCTTCGAGCTGATCGCGGCCCACGAGGCCGAGCTCGCCGAGCGCCTCTTGAGCTTCCTCCGCGAGCACCCGAAGGTCCGGATCCTCGGGCCGAGCTCGAGCGATGCGGCGACCCGCGTGCCGACGGTCGCCTTCGTCGTCGAGGGTCGCAAGGCCAGCGAGATCCCGCCGCTGCTCGCCGCGCGCAAGCTCGCGATCCGCTCCGGTGACTTCTACGCCCGGCGGGCGATCGAGGCGCTCGGGCTCGTCGAGGGCGACGGCGTCGTGCGCGTGAGCCTGGTCCACTACAACACCCTCGCCGAGGTCGACCGCCTCGTGTCCGCGCTCGACGAGGTCTTGTGAAGGCCGCCTGGACGACGGCGCTCGCGGTCCTCGTCGGCTGCTCGCGGCCGACGGTCATCGTCGAGGCGCCCGCCGACCCGGCGCCGGTCGCCGCCGCCGCTGCCGCCGAAGATCCCCTCGTCGAGCAGGAGGCCGTCCGCGAGGCCGTGCGCAGCTACGCCGCGGCCCTCGGCGCGCGCGAGGCCGAGGCCGCGCGCGAGTGGGTCGTCTTCGAGACCTTCGGCTTCTATGAAGATCTACGGATCGCGGCGCTGCGAGCGAGCCGCGAGCAGCTCGAAGCGTGGGATCTGATGACCGTGATCTTGATCCTGCAGATCCGCAGCGAGGTCCCCCGCGCGCAGCTCGAGGCCCTCGACGGTCGCGGTCTGTTCGCGCGCGCCGTCAACGACGGGCTCGTCGGCGAGCAGCTCGAGGACATCGCCCTCGACGAGGTCTGGATCGACGAGGAGCGCGAGCACGCCCAGATCCGGGTCGAGGGCGATCCGGTCGTGTGGCTGCGTCGCGGCCCCGACGACGAGCGCTGGCGTGTCGACATCCCCGAGATGATCCGGCTGCTCGGTCCGGCGATCGAAGCGCTCGCGCGCGAGCGGGTGCTCGCCGACGGCAAGGTCCGGACCGCGCTGACCTTCGTCGAGCTCAGCGCCGATGGCTTCGTCGACATCGCCGTGCTCGATGGACCGCTCGACGAGTGAAGCTCGGCGACGCCAGCAGCGCCGGGCTTCAACACCCAAAGCGTGGCAACTTGGGACAGCGTGAACGAGGAACATGCGAAGCAGTCGACACACATCGTTCGCTCGCCGTTAGCTCCCTTGCAGGCATTACGACGGCGCCCTGGGACCCGCGAATTGTCTTGCCCGCGCACGAGCGACGATCCGACAATCGAGCTACTGGAGGTGTCAATGATTCCAACCGTGTTCGTCGTAGCAGATCAAAGTGAAGCCCACCTGTACAAGGTCGGCGGCACCAAGCTCAACCCCACGCTCGAGGCGATCGAGCAGCTCGAGCATCCGGAGGCCCGCGAGCGACTCGAAGCGAGCGAGTCGAACGCCCACCTCCACGTCGACACCAGCGGCTCCGAGGCCGAGGAAGAGCGCCGCTTCGTCCGCGAGCTCGTCGATCGCCTCCGCCGCGGCCAGTCTTCGGGTGAGTTCCGCAAGCTCTACATCGCGGCCCCGGCCAACTTCGTCGGGCGCCTGCGCAAGCACTACGGCTCGGCCCTGTCGCGGACGGTCGAGCGCGAGATCATCGGCGACTACACACGCCAAGACGCGCGCACCCTCACCAAGCGCTTCGCCAAGTGGACCGGCGGGACCGGCGGCTCGGCGTGACTCCCCCCTGGCGGCCCTGCGCTGTGCGGGGCGGCCACCGGGGTCACAAAAAATACGACTCGGGGACGACGACGCCGATCCAGAGCTTGGGTCGGTCGGGCGCTTCGACCCGACGAAAACCAACCCAGTAATTCTCGCCGTTGTGGGCGAGGCTGAACCCGCCCGGCTCGTCACCGCGCTCGCGCCACTCGGTGAAGGCCGCGCGGCAGATCGGGGCGGCTTCGACCTCGGCCATCGGCTCGAGCAGCAGCGCTTTTCGCTGGTCCGCGCTCAGGGCCAGGGTCTCGCGGGGGAGGCCGAGCAGGCGCAGCTGATCGTCGAGCACGAACACCTGGCCCTGCTCGACGCCCTCGGGCAAGCGGCTGGTCACGCGCGAGAGGTCGCCGAGCCTGACGTCGAAGGCGAGCACGAACTCGCGGCCGGAGCTGCTGGTCGCCGGCGCCGAGACCGAGATCCCGAGCTCGCCTGTCGTGAAGAAGATGTAGGGCTCGGTCCAAAACACCGGGTGGCCGCGATCGTGACCGACGCGGGGGGCTCGCTCGCGCAGCTTGGCGCCGCCGATGTACCAGGGGCGCTGATGGGGATCGTAGGCGAGCCGCTCGCGGCGAAGGTCGAGGAGCTCGCCGTCGGAGCTCCAGTCGCGCAGCTCCTGGGCGGCGCCGGGGATCGTGCTGCGCGTGCGCCAGCCCTTGGCCCAGTCCGTGGAGTTGCTCAGCAGCATGTACTCGTAGCCGTCGGCGTCGGCCCGCAGCATCGAGCTCGCGGCGTCGACCCCCTCGAGCAGGGGGATGAAGTAGGGGTTGAGCAGCTCCGGGTTGTCGACGTCGAGGGTCCCGGCCTCGGTCCAGCTGACCGAGGTCATCAGCGCGCCGTGAACGGGCCTGAACAGGATCTCGAGCTGGGCCTCGACGGTGTTGGCGGTCGCGTCGAGCAGGACCTTCGACAGCGCGTCGCGCTCTTGCCGGGCGCGGTCGCGCTCTTGCCCGAGCGCCATCCTGCCGACCCCCATCGCGACCAGGGTCGCGACGGCGAGCACCGCGGCGAGCCCGGCGGCGAACCACAGGGTGAGGCGTCGCCGCCGAAGCGCGTGCTCGCGCTGATCCAGCGCGGTGCGCAGCTGCTCGGCCCGGATGTCGAGCTCGCGCAGCTCGCCGATCGTCGTCTCGCTGGTGTCCTGCTGGATCCGCACGCTGGCCACGCTGGCCACGCTCGCGGACTCGAGCTCGGAGCGAGGGGACAGCTCGCCGCTGACCTGCGCCCGCGCCCGGGCGAGCTCGATCGCGCCGAGGGTCGAGGTCGGGACGTCCTCGGTGACCAGGTCCGAGCCCGCCCACTCGCTCGAGCTCCCGGCGACGAGCGAGGCCGTCGGCGGCCCCGCGCCCGCCCCGACCTCGCCGGGTGAGTGCGTGGTCAGGCGTCGAGCGACGCGGTCCGGCTCGGGCGCGGGCAGCGGCGGGAGCTTGTCGAAGGCGTCGATGCTGATCCTGGCCAGGCCGTGGTCGTCGATCGCCAGGGCCAAGGTCGCTAGCTCGAGGTGAGCCTGGGCGAGGGTCTGGCGCGCAGCGACGTTGCGCGGCCACGACTCGAGCGCGCCCTCGAGCCGGGCGATCATCGCGACCAGCGCCTGATAGCCCGCCGCGCCGCTCGTGTGGCTCTCGTCGCGGGCCGCGAGCTCCTCCTGCGCGCGGCTCGCGACCTTGGCCGAGTCGTAGTTGCGGATCGCCCGGCGCAGGGCCTCGCCGAATTCGCCCGCGTCGGCGAAGCGCAGCCCGGGGTCGCTGGCCAGGGCCCGATTGATGACCGGGCGCAGCAGCGCGTCCCAGGGCTTGAGGTGGCCCGAGATCTTGCGCGGGTAGGACCAGCCGTTGACCTTGGCCGTGCTGAGGACGTGGTGGACCGACTTGCCCTGGTGCGGCGGGCGACCGTAGAGCACGTGGTACAGGACCGCGCCGAGCAGGTAGACGTCGGTTGGGGGGCCGATCCGCTCGCGCGCGGCCATGGCCGTCTCGGGCGACATGTACGCTGGCGTGCCGCAGACCAAGGCCGAGCGCGGCAGCGAGGCCAGGGTCCAGGTCTCGGCCCCACCGAGCCCGGGCAGCGGTCGCAGGGCCACGGCCAGCCCCCAGTCGACGACCTGGACCTCGCCGTAGTCGCCGATCATCACGTTGCCGGGCTTGATGTCGCGGTGGATGACGCCGCGGCTGTGGGCGAAGGCGATCGCGTGGCTGACCTCGACGAGGATGTCGAGGTGGTCGCGGAGCTCGACGATGACGATCTCGCCGACGCCCGTCGAGCGCTGACCCGTGGCGAGGATCTGGCTCCACGCCGTGCCCTCGATCCGCTTCATCGTATAGAACACGCGCCCGCCCTGATCGCGGCCGAGCTCGTGGACGGTCACGATGTTGGGGTGGTCGAGGACCCCCGTGAGCCGGGCCTCGCTCTCGAACTGGCGTATGACCGCGTGGGCCGTGCGCCGACCGTCACGCAGGCGCTTGAGCGCGACCGAGCGCCCGAGCGAGCGCTGACGGGCCTCCCAGACCTCGCCCATGCCGCCGGCCCCGATCCGCGCGAGCAGCTCGTAGGCGGCGTCGGCGGGTCGCGCCTGCCCGTTCTCGTCCTCGCGGTCCCCCTCTTCGCGCGGCTCGAGCACGGGGATGACGAAGGGCCCGGACTCGTGGGTCTCGTTGGCGTTGAAGGGCTCGCGCCAGCGCGGTGGCGGCTCGAGGGTCGCGTCGTCGAGGCCGTCGCGCTCGGACGCCTCGGCGCCGACCCCCGCGCCCGCGCCGACGTCGGTGAGCTCGACGGTCGCGGCCACGAGCCGCGGGTTGGCTGGGAGCTCCGGCCGAATCGAGGCCATCGGGTCGCCGCTCGCGCGCGGCGCGGCCTCGGTCTCGATCCGCGACTGCCGAACCGGAGCGTCGGGATCGCCCGTGGGTTCGGCGTGCTCGTGCCCCGAGCTGCGGTCAAGCTGGGCCATGCGGAACCCTGCCAGTATATCGGAGCCGAAACACGACTCGCCTCCAGATCCGCGCCAGCTAGCCCTGAATCGAGCGCTGCGCGCTCGACTCAGGCCTTCTCGTCATCAAGGCGCCTTTCAAGAGGCCCCTCGCTGCGCCGTGCGGCTCGTACTCGCCCTAAATCATTCAGCTTTTTCAGGTCAGCGCTCGATCTAGGACTAGCAGCCCGGGGTGCTAGAACTTGGAGGTCGCCGTCAGCATCATCAGGCGGTCGTTGGAGTCGCGCAGGCGCGAGCTCAGGCCCCGGACAAAGCGCCACAAGAGCTCGTAGGCGAGCTCGCGGTCGACGAACATCAAGTCGCGCAGGTCGAACTTCGGCAGCTTGAGCAGGCGCGCGTTTTCGTGGCACAGGGCGTCGGCCGAGCGCGGCACGTCGTCGTCGATCAGCGACATCTCGCCGAAGTGCTGGCCCGGGCGCAAGACCGCGAGGGCCTCCTCGCCCATGCCCGACATGTTGCGCGAGATCCGGATCGCGCCGTCGAGCACGAGGTAGAGCCCGTCGCCCTCGTCGCCGTGGTGAAACACGTACTCGTTGCGGGTGTACTCGTACTCGCGCGCGAGCTTGGCGATGCGGTCGAGGTGCGTGGGCAGGAGCCCGGTGAACAGCGAGATCCCTTCGAGCGCCTTTTTGATCTGCTCGGGGTCGGTCTTCTTGTCGCTGGCCTCGACCGGCTTGCCGCCGCTGATCTCCGGCGCGCGGGCGATCGGCGCGTCGTCGTCGACGATGCCAAACTCTTCGAGGCCGGAGGTCATCGCGGCACAGGGTAGCCGAGCGCGGGCACGGCTGACAATTTAGTTGCTGGGGATAGCCGCGGCCGAGAGCGCGAAGCCGGGCATGTCGCTGTAGGTACAGGCCCCCACGAGCCCGCCCACGGTGGCGAGGCCGTCGTGGACCTGGGTCGTGACCGGCGAGCTGTCGTAGGTGAAGATCTGACGGTCGACGGCGCCGCCGTAGCCGGACCACGGCCGCGTTCTGCCAGAGATCGCCTGCTAAACTGCGAGGGTGATCACCCGCGAACAGGCGCAGCAGTACGCCGAGCTGATCGAGCGCATCGGCGACGCCCAGGTCGAGTCGCTGCGGGCGGGCTTGACCCTCGCAGACCCGGATCAGCAGCTCGCGCGCCTCGTCGCCCGCTACCGCGAAGACGGCATCGCCCTGGTCCTCGGCGCGGGCGTCAGCGCCGCAGCGGGGGTCCCGACCTGGCGACCGCTGATGAACGCCCTGCTGATCGGGGCGATGACCGAGACCCTCGGCGTGGCGCCCGAGAGCGCGACCTTGCTCGCCCAGATCTACTCGCGGGCGATCTCCGAGAGCGCCCCGGTCCAGGCTCGTTACCTCAGCAACATGCTCAGCAAGTCGGCCTTCGTCGAGCGCCTGCGCGACAACATCTACCAGCGCGTCGAGCCTGGCCTGACCTCGCCGATGCTCCGAGCGATCGCGCTGCTATGTCAGATGCGCGAGAGCGTGCCCGGCGGGGTCAAGGAGGTCATCACCTACAACTTCGACGTGCTGCTCGAGGAGGCCCTGACCAGCATGGGCCGCGCGCACACCGTCGTCGATCGCGACAGCTTCATCCCCGGCACGGATCTGCCGATCCGCCACGTCCACGGCTGGCTCGCGCGTCAGCCCGACGCGCGCGAGTGGATCGTGTTCGGCGAGGACGAGTTCCACGAGAAATTCGCCGACCCCTTCGACTGGTCCAACGTCGTGCAGCTCAACGCCTTCAGCCAGCGCAGCTGCCTGTTCGTCGGCCTGAGCATGCAAGACGTCAACTTGCGGCGGCTGCTCGACGCCGTGTCCAAGCGCCGGGCCGGGGCCAGCCCCCAGCACTTCGTGTTGCTGCCACGGACGACCGACGACGCCCTCCGCGACGCGGTCGGGAGCGTGTTCGACTGGCGCGAGCACGACGACCCGGACCTCGTCCGGCGGCTCCGGTGGCTGCGCGAGCTGGCCGACTTCTCCAAGCAGCAGGTCCTGCTCGAGCTCGGGGTCTCGACGATCTGGTTCGAGGGCTTCGAGCAGCTCCCGGGCCTGGTCGAGCGCGTCCGCGACTGCTGACGCGTCGAGCGCTGGCCTCGAGTGTGCCGCCGTCTCGGGCCCGATCGTCTCGGGCCCGGTCACGAACGGGCCTCAGCCCTCTTGTTCAGCCAGCCAGCGCTCGGCGTCGATCGCCGCCATGCACCCGGTCCCGGCCGCGGTCACGGCCTGGCGGTAGACGTGGTCGGCGACGTCGCCCGCGGCGAACACCCCCGCGATGTTGGTCGCCGTCGAGCCGGGCTTGACCTCGAGGTAGCCGGTCTCGTTCATGTCGAGCTGGCCCGCGAAGATCTTCGAGTTGGGCACGTGGCCGATCGCGAGGAACAGGCCCGTGCAGACCAGCTCCTCGCTCGAGCCGTCGACGGTGTTCTCGAGCACCAGGCCCTCGACCCGGTCCTTGCCGAGCACGTCCTTGACCGCGCGGTTCCAGTGAACCTCGATCTTGGGGTTCTCGAGCGTGCGCTTTTGCATGATCTTGCTCGCGCGGAATTCGTCGCGGCGGTGGATCAGGTGGACCTTCTTGCACATGCGGGTCAGGAACTGGGCCTCCTCCATCGCCGTGTCGCCGCCGCCGACGACCGCGACCTCCTGGCCCGAGTAGAAGTGGCCGTCACAGGTCGCGCAGGCCGTGACCCCGCCGCCGGACTTTTGCAGGCGCTGCTCGTTGGGCAAGCCGAGGTACTTGGCCGAGGCCCCGGTCGAGATGATCAGCGCGTCGCAGGTGAAGATCTCGCCGCCGTCGACCTCGAGCTCGAAGGGCCGCTTCGACAGGTCCGCGCGCACGCCCATGTCGTAGTGGATCTCGGTCCCGAAGCGCTCGGCCTGCTCGCGCAGCTCCTCCATCATGTCGGGCCCGGTCACGCCCTTGGGGTAGCCCGGGTAGTTCTCGACGTCGGTCGTGGTCATCAGCTGACCGCCGGGCTCGTTGCCCGTGATCACCAGCGGCGCGAGGTTGGCGCGCGCGGTGTAGATCGCCGCGGTGTAGCCGGCCGGGCCGGAGCCGAGAATGATGACCTTGCGGTGGACGGGATCGCTCATTTCGACGGGAGGATAGGTGGGCGCCCGGGGGTCGACAATGGCTCACGCAATTTAAGTTGACACCATTCACTGTCACGGTTAGCACTGACGCACCGGGTGATGAGACATCGCTCGCCGACATCCAGAGAGACCGGACAAAACAATGTATTCACCCGCCAACAAGGCCACCGCGACGATCCCGAGTGAGCAAGCCGAGCGATTTCGCGCATTTGGAGCCGCGATCGAGGACATCCGCAAGCGCACCCAGGCCAAGGTCGGGCAGCGAGACCTCCGCTACATCCGGACCGTCGACCGCGTGTCACGGGTCGCCGAATTCGTCGGCCGCACGCTGATCGCGGTCAGCCCGGGCCCGATGATGTTCAGCGCGGGCGTGCTCTCGTTGTGGGTCTACAAGCAGCTGCAGGCGACCGAGATCGGTCACGGCGCGCTGCACGGGGCCTTCAACCGGGTCGAGGGCGCGGGCAAGTTCCACTCCAAGGCCCACGTCTGGCAGATCCCGATCGACGAGGCCTCGTGGGTCCGCGGGCACAACGGCCGCCACCACGGCCTGACCAACGTCGCGGGCCACGACGCCGACATCCACTTCGGCCCGGTCCGCCTGACCGAGGACACGCCCCACCGCTTCGTCCACTACTTTCAGCTGCCGTTCACGCTGCTGATCCTCGCGCCCAACTTCACGGCCCTGATGAACCTGCACTTCACGGGCGTGACCGACGTGTGGTCGGGCAACGGGCGCGGCGGCTTCGACTTCATCGAGGAGCGCTCGCCGGCCTCGATCCGCGACACCCACCGCCGGGCGCTGCGCAAGTTCGTGCCCTACTTCGCCAAGGAGTACTTGATGTGGCCGCTGATCGCGAGCGTGGTGTTCGGCTGGTGGATCGGGCCGCTGGTCTTCGCCAGGAGCCTGGTTGGCAACTGGCTGGCCGAGCGCCTCCGCGACCTTTATTCGGCGGCGACGATCTTCTGCGGCCACGTCGGCGAACAGACCGCGGCCTACCCCGAGGGCACGCTGCCGCGGTCCAAGGGTGAGCGCTACGCGATGCAGGTCGAGGCGACCAACAACTTCGAGGTGCCCTGGATCGTGTCGGTGTTGTGCGGCGCGCTCGACCTCCAGATCGAGCACCACCTGTTCCCGAGCCTGCCGCCCGAGCGCCTGCGAGAGATCGCGCCCGAGGTCCGTGCGGCCTGTGAGGCCCACGGTGTAGAGTACCGGTCCGACACCTGGCCGCGGACCCTGGGCCGGGCCCTGGCCCAGGTCGCCCGGCTCAGCTTCCCGCTGGCCCACGAGCGCACCGCGCGAACCAAGCCCTCGGCGACCACGCTCGCGGGGGCCCAGCAATGACCACCCACACCCTCCCCGCCTCGATGAGCCCGACCAAGCCCGCGTCCAAGAAATCCAGCCGGGCCCAGCGCCGCGCGAAGCGGCAGCTGGCGAAGAGGGGCGAAGCTGCTGCAGAGGCCCCGAGCGACGGGGCCGAGGCCGAGCCCGAGCCCGAGAACACCGCCGCCGAGACTGCCGAGGCCACTGAGGTCGGGGCCGAGGCCGAGTCCTACACGATCGACGAGCTCGCGGCCCACACCGCGATCCCCAGCCGCACGATCCGCTTTTACCAGTCGAGCGGCGTGCTCCCGAAGCCCACCAAGCGCGGCCGCATCGCCTACTACGGGCCCGAGCACGTCGAGCGCCTCGAGCTGATCGGCAAGATGCAAGACCGCGGGCTGCGGATGCGCGCGATCAAGGAGCTCGTCGATCAGATCGAGCGCGGCGAGCTCGTGCTCCAGGAGTGGCTCGGGCTCGAGGAGCAGCTGTCGTCGGCCTGGATCGACGACGCGCCCAAGGTCCTGACCCGGACCGAGCTCGACGAGCTCCTCGGCGAGCGGCGGCCGGGCTTCATCGCCGAGCTCGCCCGCGCGGGCACGGTCGAGATCCGGACCGACGACGCCTACCTCGTGCCGAGCCCCGGGCTGCTGCGGGTCGCCACCCGCCTCGACGACGCCGGGGTCAGCGTCGACGTCGCGACCGGGGCCTCGGCGATCCTGCAAAAGCACCTGGCCAAGGCGGCCAAGGAGCTCGCGGGCTTCTTGCGCGATCACGCGGGCGAGGGCTTCGGCCAGAGCGACTCGGTCGCGAGCATCAGCGACGCGTTCCGCGAGCTGCGCACGATCGGGCCCGAGTCGGTCCGGCTGATCTTCGCCCGCGAGATGGAGCAGGTCTTGCGCAAGATGGTCGAGACCGGCGAGGCCACGCGGATCGAGACCAAGAAGAAGCGCAGGCGCAAGCGCTGAGCCGGGCGAGCTCGCTCAGTCTCGGTGGCGCTCGAGCAGCTCGACGACGTCCTCGGGCAGCTCGAGCTCGGCGTCTTCGGCGGCCCTGCGCAGGGCCGCGGCCATCCGCGCGGCGGCTCCGCGGGCCCCGGGCAGCTCATCCTGGGCGGCCTGATCGAGCACCCGCAGGCCCTCGACGAGGTGCGCGAGGCCGTCGAGGGGCCGGCCGAGGTCCGTGGCGAGATCGGCCTGAAACGCGAGGCCGCCCGTGAGCAGCGGCAGCGCTGCGGGCAGCTGCCCGCGAGCGAGCCCGATGAACTCGGCCGCGACGGCGTAGGCGCGCTCGAGCTGATCCGACTGCGCCAGCGCCAGCGCGTAGCTGGACATGACCTCGAGCAGGGTGAGGCGAGCGCCCGTCGGGTCCGCGGCGGCGAGGATCCTCGACGCCTGGACCGCCTGCTCGAGGGCCGCGGCGGCGCGCTCGAATTGCCGGGCGCGCTGGCAGCAGCGGCCGAGCTCGGCGGTCGCGTGGGCGAGGGCGGGCAGGTAGCGCAGGGCGTCGGCCCGCGCGAGGGCGGTCACGAGCGCGAGCGATTGCTCGGCCGCGACGAGCGCCTCGTCGACCCGATCGCGCTCGCGCAACACGGCGACGAGGGAGAACACCTCGTCGACCGCCGCGAGCGCGGCGTCGTGGTCCCCGGTCTGCGCGGCAGCCTCGGCCTCCCGACGGCGGGTGAGCCCACGCTCGATGATCATGGGATCGGGCAGATCGGGGACCGTGCTCACCCCGGTACACTAGCAGCCCGTGGTGCAATGCATCGTGTCGCCTCGCGCCGGAATCTTCGCCGAGGGCGCGAAGCCAAAACGCCGCTGTACCGGGCGTACTGCAAGTTTTGGCGACAAATCCCTCGGCGAAAATTCCGGCGCGAGGCATTGCACCACGGGCTGCTAGCCGAAAGGCGAACGTTTGGGGGTGAGCGGAGGGGGCTTCGCCGCCGCCGCGAGGGGCCCTTTCGAAAGGCCTCTCGAGGGCTAGCAAGCTCACAGTACCGGGCCCCGCGGACGCCAAACTTGCGCTGTTTCGAGCCCGCCCAACCGCGCCGCGCGATTGAAACGCGGGCCATCGTATTCGGGCAAATCCACGGGCCGACGCGCAGCTGGAGTTTGGCCCAGTCGATGCACTACAAGCGCTCGAACCTCCGAGGAGCCACACCATGCAGATCCGCCCCTTCTTCGATCCCGCGACCTACACCCTGACCTACCTCGTGTGGGATCCAAACACCAAAGACGCCGTCGTGATCGACCCCGTGCTCGACTACGAGCCGCTCGCGTCCCAGACCTCGACGACCTCGGTCGACGCGCTCGGCGACGCGATCGACGAGCTCGGCCTCCACCTGCGCTGGGTGCTCGAGACCCACGCCCACGCCGACCACCTCAGCGGCTCGCGGGTGCTCGCGCAGCGCTTTGGCGTCGGCGTGGCGATCGGGGCGGCCATCACCGAGGTCCAGGAGACCTTCAAGCAGGTGTTCGACCTCGACGACGACTTTGCGACCGACGGCAGCCAGTTCGACCGCCTGCTCGACGACGGCGAGGTCTTCGAGGCCGGCTCGATCTCGATTCGGGTCATCACGACGCCGGGCCACACGCCCGCGTGCGTGACCTACCAGATCGAGGACGCGATCTTCACCGGCGACGCCTTGTTCATGGACGACTACGGGACCGGCCGCTGCGACTTCCCGCGCGGGAGCGCGACCGCGCTCTACGAGTCGGTCCACGACAAGCTCTACGCTCTGCCCGACGAGACCCGGGTGTTCGTCGGCCACGACTACCAGCCCGACGGGCGCCCGCTCGCGTGGGAGACCACGATCGCCAAGTCGAAGGCCAACAACCCGCAGCTGCGCGCAGACACCAGCAAGGAGAGCTTCGTGAAGCTACGCGAGGCTCGCGACGCCAAGCTCTCATCGCCGAAGCTGCTGTTTCAGAGCGTGCAGGTCAACGTCGACGCCGGGCGAATCCCGAAGCCGCACGCGAACGAGATCCGCTACCTGCGGCTGCCGCTGAACCTGTTCAAGCCGAGCGACGACCTCGGGCGGCCGAAGGACTGACGCGAGCAGCGGGAGGACTGGGCCCGTCGAGCGTTTCCGCTCCACCCGCCCGTCCACCATCTTGGTTTAGTCTCGCATCATGTACGACAAACTTGGCTTGTTACTCACGGCCGCGCTGCTGCTGCCGGCTTGCAAAGACGGCAACAGCGACGACGGGGACGGCACCGACACGAGCACCGGGGACGGCGACGGCGACGGCGACGGCGACGGCGACGGCGACGGCGACGGCGACGCCACCCCCTGCCCCGACCTCGGCTTCGACGGCGGCGCCAGCTACTACGTGTGCGACTGCGCGGCCGGGGCAGACCCGGCCTGCGTCCCCGGCGACGACGGCAACCCGGGCACCTCTCCCGACCAGCCCTGGCGCAGCTTCGATCACGCCCGCGCCCAGTTCCCCGCCATGGCGGCGGGCGACACCATCGGCTTTTGCCGCGGCGGCGCCGTGGACGTGGGCAGCGAGGGCGGGTGGGTCAACACCAACTGCCAGGCCGACACCCCCTGCGTGATCCGGGACTACCTCCCCGACTGGGCCGCCATGGACGCGGCGGCGCCGATCATCCACTCGACGACGACCGGCTTCGACCTGTCCAACCCCGGCGACGCCCAGCACGAGGAGGGCCTGGTCTTCCTCAACCTCGACCTGCGCGGGGCCGAGGGCTCGAGCTGGGGCTTTTTCCTCTACAACGACGTCGACGACGTGCTGATGTGCAACCTCTCGATCGACGGCTTCGACATCGGCGTCGGTCTTGGCGGGGCCAACCCCCTCGGGCCCGGGGCCGACGGGGACCACGCTCGCATCATCCTGCGCAACTCGAGGGTGACCAACAACAGCAACCAGGGCTGGCTCGGCGTCGGCTCCGACAGCGCCATCGAGCACAACGAGTTCCACAACAACGGCTTCGACGGGCCGTCGGGCTTCACCCACAACATCTACCTGGCCGGCTGGGGCCCCAACGCCCGGGTCATCGGCAACGACGTCTACCAAAACTCGATGGTCGACGGGCAGTGCACCTCGACCTCGGTGGTCGGCCACGGGACCCTCGAGAACCTGCTCATCGAGGGCAACACCGTGCGCGAGGATCCGGGGGCCGCGGCGCCGGGCTGCTGGGGCATTGCGATCAACTCGGCCTACGAGGAGGCCGAGCTGTTCACCGCCATGCAGATCCGCAACAACCGCGTCGTCGACGTCGGCAACCTCGCGATCGGTGTCAACGCCTGCACCGACTGCGTGATCGAGAACAACACGGTGATCCAGACCGCCCAGTTTGGCCAGGGCATCGCCGCCCCCGCGACCCCACCAGGGCCCGGCGACGCCACGACCGAGAAGCTGACCGTGCGCAACAACTCGATCTACTTCGGGGCCAACACGGGCGGCGTGGGGATCTCGGTCGGCAGCGAGGGCTCGGGTCACACCGTGGTCTCCAACGCCATCGCGAGCGCGACCCCCGGCGGCCTGACCTGTGTCGAGCTCAACCTGCCCGCGGGTGACTACAGCGCCGTCGATCACAACGTGTGCAACGGCGGGACCTGGGAGACGAACGCGGGTGATCTGGCCGGCTGGCAGGGCGCGTCGGGTCACGGCCAGTCCTCGCTCGCGAGTGACCCGGGCTTCGCCGACCCCGGAGGCGGGGATCTGAGCGCGGCCAGCGGGGACGCGGCGATCGTCGACGCCGGGCACCCGCAGCTCAGCAGCAGCGAGGACGCCAGCGGCAAGCCCCGCGACGACGCGCCCGACGCTGGCGCCTTCGAGTGGTGAGGGACCCTCGGTCCGGTCCGTCCACGGGCTCGTTGAAGGAGCGAAGCGACGCAGCGACCGGCCGCTTGCGGCCGTGGGTGGCAACGTGCGAACGCGCCTGTGGAGGCCTAGCAGCCCGGGCTGCTTGCACCCCGGGCTGCTAGTCCTCGTACTCGTCGTCGTCGAAGCGGATCTTGGCGACGAGGCTGACGGCGGCCTGGGACTCCTCGCCGCCGGAGACCCGGGCGAAGGCGTTGCGGTCGAGGGACAGGAGGCGCGAGCCGTTCGGGCCCGCGCGGACCGTGGTCGGGCGCGGGCGGCCGTCGAGGAGGCCGACCTCGCCGATGCAGTCGGGGGCCTGGATGACGCGGAGGACCCGGGGCTCGCCCGCGAGGCTCTCGGCGAGCTCCTCGAGCGAGCCGAGGGCGACGAGGAAGTAGTGCTCGGCCGGGTCGCCGTGGCGAAACAGGATCTCGCCAGGCTCGAGCTCGAGCTCCTCGACGTGGCCGTGACGGCCGAGCCGGGGCATCCGACGGCCGGAGTCGAAGAGCTGGGCGATCAGGGCGCCCGCGTGGCGGCGGACGGCGACGTCGCCGAGCTCGCGGGCGGTGATGTCGCTCTCGACGACGGCGTGGGAGAAGGTCTCGCCGTCGACGGCGAGGAGCGTGGCCGGACCGATCGCGCGGACGGTCGCAACCCGCGGGAGGCCGTGGAGGATGCCGATCTCGCCGACGACCTCGCCGGGGCCCAAGGTCGCGAGGTCGACCTCGTCGACCTCGCCGGCCTGGCCGCGGTCGGTCGACACGCGGAGCTTGCCGTCGAGGATGAAGTAGAGGCGGTCGGGCGCGTCGCCCTGCGAGAACAGGAGCTCGTCGTCGGCCAGCGTGACCTCGGGCGCGTCGTCGAGGGCGTCGAGCAGGGCGGCCGAGAGCGAGTAGCGCTGGGTCGGGCTGCGGCGGCGCTCGCCGGGCGGCGGCGCGATCTCGCGGCGCTCGATGACCTTCATCTCGTGCTTGGGGTCCGGGCCCGGCAGCGCGTCGAAGATCGTGTGGAGCTCGTAGGGCGCCTCGAGCTTCCAGCGGTGGAGGACCGTGCCGACCACGACCATGGTGATCGCCTCGAACACGCCGTGGGCCACGCACGCGTGGTGGCCGACGCCGAAGGGGTTGTAGACGTAGCGCTGGTGATCCTCGCCGCGGTCCGGCGAGTAGCGATCGATGTCGAAGCGATCGGGATCGGGGAAGTACTCGGGCAGGAAGTGGGTGGCCGAGATCGGGGTGAACAGCCGATCGCCGACCTCGAACTGGTAGCCGCCGAACTCGAAGGGCTCGGCCACGGTCCGCTGCAAGGTCACGGCCGTGGGCAGCAGGCGCAGGGTCTCCTTGACCGCGGCCTGGGTCGCGTCCATCGAGGAGATCTCCTCGAGCGTGAGCTCGTCGTCGGCGAACACCCGATCGATCTCGGGCTGGACCCGCGCGAGCACATCCGGGCGCTGGACCAGCTGCATGAGCACGTGGTTCATGACCCGACCGGCGTAGACGCCCATGTTCTTGAACGGGATCTGGCCGAACACGATCTGGACGCGCTCGGGCAGCTCGACGCCCTCGGGCAGGGTCCCGCGCAGGATGAAGTCGAAGTAGTCGGGCGCGCGCGCGCGACCGGGCGGCGTCGCGCGGTGCTCGGCGAGGCGCTCGCGGATCATCTCGTCGAGGCCGAGGCGGACCTTGCGGGTCCGGCCGAATTTCATCAGCAACATCGGCATGCCCATTGCGATGACCTGAGTGAAGGTGATCGCGTAGCGCCGAAACTGCTCGGTGTCCTCGCCGATGTCGCGACCGGTCGCGAACAGCGAGATACAATTGAGACCCATGCGCGCGGTCTCTTCGGTCACCCGGATCGTCTGCCCTGGCGTCCAGTGGTCGACGTAGTCGCGGACCCAGCCCATCATCGCCGGGAGGTGCGGGTCGGCGGCCTGACGCGAGAAGCCCGGCGCGACCTGGCGGCGAAGGTGACGCTGGAGCGCGCCCTCGGTGAAGCTCGGGTGGTACTCGGTCTCGAGCACCTTGGGGGCCTTGGGGTAGGTCGCTTTTTGGTCGAACAGCCGCGCGCCCTCCTTGGCCACGAGCTCGTTGGCCTCGCGCCCGGCGATGACGATCCACGGGCGCCAGTCGGTCGGGAGCTTGACGCGAAAGACCGGCCCGAGCTCGACGTACTTCTCGGGCCACCAGCGGTAGGGGTTGCTGCGCAGCTGCAACGCCGAGCGCAACGGTATGGCGCTCGCGCGGGGGGCCGTTCTTGCCAGCGGAAGGCTCGTCATCCGTCTATCCTGGGGTCTACGCGAGTCGCTCAAAATTGCCCAATTTCGGGCTCTCCGTCAGGCTTCGGCCGATGCGCTCTGGCAATCTGTACAGTCGCAAAGCCGACAGCGCGGGGCGAATTTCGGTGATGATACCCCAGTGAACCGATCGCCGGCCGCCCAGACCAACTCTGCAACCGGAGCCAACACCCGTGATCCATGACCTCGAGCTCACCCAGCGCCGTCTTCATCGCCTCACCACGACCGCCGCGGGGTTCACGACAGGGCGCGCTCGGGCCCTGGCGAGGGTCAGGACGAGCTTCGTCGCCGTGGCGTTGCTCGCGTGCCCGCAGCTGGCGGCCGCGGGTGGGCTCGAGGCGCCGCCACCCACGCTGCCCGACGACAGCGCGCCGGGGCCCGATGTTCAGCCCAGCCCGGCGCCTCAGCCGAGCGTCGGGGCCCCGACCTCGGCCCCGGTCATGCAAGGTGGGCCCGCGGCCCCGGCCCCGCGGGTCGAGAGCAGCCTGTCACTCGAGGGCGGCGCGGTCTGGGACGGGCTCCGGGGCCAGCGCGTGATCCTGACCCTGGCCAACGGCGCCGAGCTCCGCGGCACGATCGTCGCCCACTCGGCCGCCGACCTCGCGATCTCCCGGGCCGACGACGGCATGGTCGTGTCGGTGCCCAAGGCCAAGGTCGAGGGCGTGCGCGTGCGGGCGCGTGGGGCGATGGACACGAGCGGCATCCCGCCGGCCCAGCGGACCCTCGACGACGGTCGCAAGGCCTACGTCGCCGGGGTCGCGATGCTGGCCTTCGGCGCGCCGCTGGGTTTGTCGGGCACGGTCATGCTCGGGATCTGTCCGAGCTGCGCACTCATTCACCTGCCGCTCTTGCTACCGGGCATCGGGCTGATCATCGGTGGTTCGATCGCGGTCAAGCGCGGCAAGACCAAGAACACCGCGTTTCGCAAGGCCTGGGGCATCCCGATGACCGGGCGCATGCAGCTGACGCCGAGCCTGGCCTTCGCCCGTGGCGGCGGCGAGGTCGGCTTCACGCTACGCTTCTAGCCGGGCGTACTCCAAGTTTTGGCGACAAAGCCCTCGGCGAAGAGGCCAAGCGAGGCGGCGCGAGGGATTGCACCACGGGCTGCTAGCAGGCTGCTCGCGTGCTTCAACCCCGATGGCTGAGCCCGCGACAGGACCGGCCACGGCGCGATACACTCGGCGCGGAGTTTGACATGACCAAGACGCTACGAATTCTCGGGTCCGGCCTCCTCACCATGATGCTCGCGGTCGCCTGCGGCGGCGACGACGTCGCGATCAGCGGGTCGACGGGATCCACCGACGCTGACGGCTCCGGCACGGGGACCGGGGAAGGCCAGGAGGGCAACGATCAGGACGGAGGCGACGGCGACTCGGGTGATGGCGACTCCGGCGATGGCGACGGCGATCCGGGCGACGGCGACGGCGATCCGGGCGACGGCGACACGGGCGACGGCGACGGCGACACGGGCGACGGTGACGGTGACACGGGCGACGGCGACGGTGACACGGGCGACGGCGACGGTGACACGGGCGACGGCGACGGTGACACGGGCGACGGCGACGGTGACACGGGCGACGGCGACGGTGACACGGGCGACGGCGACGGTGACACGGGCGACGGCGACGGCGACGGCGACGGCGACGGCGACGGTGACGGTGACGGCGAGGGCGACGTCTGCGATCCCGACGCCGAAGACATCCCCTGCCTGGCCTGCACCAAGGAGTTTTGTTGCCCCGAGCTCGAGGCCTGCTTCGCCGACGCGCCCTGCACCTGCGCCTACAACTGCGTCCTGATGGGCGGCGACCCGATCCAGTGCCAGACCAACTGCAACGCGGTAAACGCCCCGACCAACGCGCTGCTGCTGTGCGGGCAGGCCAACTGCTTCGCCGAGTGCGTGGGCTGAGCGGGGCGAGCCCCAAGGCGGGGCTCGTCGGGCTGGTCGCCGCGCTGACCTGCGGCGTCGCCTGCGAGGCCTCCGGGCCTCCGCGCGACGCCGTGTACTTCCTCGAGCGCCTCCATCAGCTCGACGAGCTGCCGCGGCTCGAGCCCGGGACCTCCGAGCTCGCGAGCACCTACGACCGCGCGGGCGGCAACGCGCTCGACGGCAGCACCTACCCGTGGATCGACGGCCAGCGCAACGTCTTGATGTCGGTCGACGGACCCGGCTGCATCCACCGGATCTCGACCGGGGATCTCGAGGCCGTCGCGGCCACGCGAATCGAGATCCTGCTCGACCACGGCGAGCTCGTGTCGATGCCGGTCGGCGAATTCTTCGATCCAACGCTCGGGCCCTTCGCGGGCGGGCTGATGCTCTCGGGCCCCTACCCCGAGGTCCGCTACCCGACCGTGCGCATGCCGATGCCCTTCGCCGAGCACGCCGAGGTCCGGCTGATCTCCGACGACGCCAACTGGGGCGTGTTCTGGCAGATCGGCTACTCGCGCTATCCGGCCCAGACCCCGGTCGAGACCCTGACCTTGCCCCTCGATCCCCGGACCGCGCGCGCCCTCGACGAGGCCGGAGCCGCGTGGACCGACGCGGTCGCGGGCGCGCGCAGACCTGAGCCGCCGGGCATCGACCTGGCCCAGACCCTCGCGCCCGGCGAGCGCCTGAGCTGGACCGAGCGCGGCTGCGGGACGATCGAGCGGGTCCAGGTCACGATCGACCCCGACTGGCCCGGGGCCTGGCGCTCGCTCCGACTCCGGGCGATCTGGGACGCGCAGCCCGACGCGCCCGCGCTCGCGCCCGCGCCGGCGATCGATCTGCCGGTCGCCGAGCTGATGGGCGCGGGCGACCACGTCGGCTTGCCCGAGGCCCGCTACGACAGCCTGATCATGGGCGCGGCCGACAAGCTCGCGTACCTGCGCCTGCCGATGCCCTACCGCGAGGCCGCGACGATCGAGCTCCACAACGAAGGCGAGGTCGCGATGGAGGTCGGCCTCGGGCTGTGGCGGCGACGCTGCGCCGAGCAGCCGCCCGACTTCGGCTACCTTCACGCGCAGGTCGTGAGCGCCCCCGCGGCGACGGCCGACAGCCCCGTGGCCGGACCCGCGCAGATCCCTGTCCACCGGCTCCTCGATCGCGACGGCCGCGGCAAGGTCGTCGGCACGATCCTGCGCGTCGAGTGGCCCTACGAGGAGTTTTGGTGGGGCGAGGGCGACTGGCAGATCTGGACCGACCAGGCCCTCGACGAGTGGCCGCCGCTGTACCACGGGACCGGAACCGAGGAGTTCTACGACGGCGGCTGGACCGGCTTCGATCGCAAGGCCCTCAGCGGCGTGATCAAGCGACGTCCCGGCCTCGTCACCGTCTATGGCTTCATGCTCAACGACGCGTTCAACTACGAGCGGCGCGTGCGGATGCAGGTCGAGACCCTCGGGCTCGGGCTCGGCGACGTCGTCGTGACCAAGCAAAACCCGATCTGGAGCTCGACGGTCTACTGGTACGATGAAGCGCCCTGAGCCGCTACCTGCTGCGCGCTGCCGAGCCCGACGCGGTCGTCGACGCCTACAAGTTCACGCCCGAGGCCGCGAGCTGGCCGCCGTCGATGTCGATGATCGAGCCGGTCACGAAGCTGCTCTCGTCCGAGGCCAAAAACAGGATCAGGTTGGCGATCTCCTCGGGCGCGGCCATGCGGTGCTGGGGGATCGCTTTCATCACGGCCTCGGAGATCGCCTCGTTGGCCCAGATCGCGCTCGAGAACTTGGTCTTGACGAAGCCGGGGGTCAGCGCGTTGACGTTGATCTTCTGATCCGCGAGCTCGACCGCGAGGACCTGGGTCAACATCACGACCGCGGCCTTGGACACGCAGTAGATGCCCATGCCCGGCTGGACCCGGCGCCCGGCGACCGAGGCCAGGTTGATGATCCGCCCGCCACCGCGCGCGCTCATCTGCGGAACGCAGGCCCGCGCCATGCGGAAGTAGCCCTTGACGTTGACCTCCCAGGTCTTGTCCCAGTGGCTGTCGGTCGAGCTCAGGATCGGGCCAAAGTGGGGGTTGGTCGCGGCGTTGTTGACGAGGATGTCGACGCCGCCGAACTCGGCCACGGCCCGCTCGACCACGCGCTCGACGGCCTCGTCGTCGCCCGTGTGAGCGGGGACCGCGAGGACCTCGGCGCCCGTGTGCTCGCGGATCTGCGCCGCCGCCTGCTCGAGGGGCTCGGGCTTGCGCGAGGCGATCACGACCTTGGCGCCCGCGCTCGCGAGGGCCGTGGCCGCGGCCTGGCCGATGCCCCGCGAGCCGCCGGTCACGATCGCTACCTTGGCGCTGAGATCAAACTTGGTCGTGGGCGTGGACTCGCTCATGGCCGGGTTTTAGACGGCCACAGGCGCGGCGTCTAGCCGCGCAGATCGGCTACAGTCCCTCGGTGAGCACGCTCCACGTGATCCGCCACGCCCAGGCCTCGATGTTCGCCGCGAACTACGACGAGCTGTCCGAGCGCGGGCGCGAGCAAGCCCGGACACTCGGTGAAGCGCTCGGGCGGCGCCTCGCCGAGGCTGGTCGACCGAGCTTCGACGCGGTGTTCTGCGGGCCGGCCCGGCGTCACGTCGACACGGCGGCGCTGGCCGGCTTCCCCGACGCGGTCGTGATCGAGGGCTTCGACGAGCACGACGGCGAGGCCATGGTCCTCGCCTCGCTCGCGCAGCTCGGCGAGGGCGAGGGCGGACTCTCGGCCCATCCAAAATTCGCCAAGCTCGCGCGCGAGGCCGCGGACACGAGCCTCGACCCGCGCCAGCGCTCGCGGTCCTGGCAGCTGCTGTACGAGGCGATCATGCGTCGCTGGCTCCGCGCCGAGCTCGAGCTCGACGGCGTCGAGACCTGGGCGGCCTTTCATCACCGGGTCCGGGCTGCCTTCGCCGAGGTCCGCGAGCGCGCCCGGGGCGAGGTCGCGGTGTTCAGCTCGGTCGGCCCGACCGCGGTCGTGCTTCACGAGGTCCTCGCCGTCCCGCCCGAGCGGGCCTTCGAGCAGGCCTGGCGCCTGTACAACACGGCGATCACCCGGGTGCTCTACAGCGGCGAGCGCCTGACCCTCGACGGCTTCAACGAGGTCGCCCATCTCCCGCGCACGCAGTGGACGCACCGCTGACGGCGCCGCCAAGGGGGCTCATCTTCCCGTGGACAATTTGCGATAGTCGCGGGTGATGGACTTCTCGGTTCCCGAGCCCTTTCAAGCGACCCTCAATGAGATCCGCGCGTTCCTCGACGAGCGGGTGATCCCGGTCGAGGCCAGCTTCCGCGGCGCCGACGACTTCGCCCCGGTCGAGGCCGCGATGCGCGAGGTCCGGGCCGAGGCCAGGGCCCGCGGGCTGTGGCTGCCGCAGATGGCCAAGCGCCACGGCGGCATGGGCCTGAGCCTGCTCGAGCACGGCCTCGTCAGCGAGATCCTCGGCCGCAGCCCGATCGGGAACTACGCGCTCAACTGCCAGGCTCCCGACGCCGGCAACATGGAGGTCTTGGCCGAGTACGCGAGCCGAGCCCAGCGCGAGCGCTTCTTGGACCCGCTGCTCGCCGGCGAGATCCGCTCGTGCTTTGCGATGACCGAGCCCGGCCGGGCCGGCAGCAACCCCGTGTGGCTCGAGACCAAGGCGACCCGCGACGGCGACGAGTTCGTGATCGACGGCCACAAGTGGTTCACGAGCGGCGCCGACGGGGCCGCGTTCGCGATCGTGATGGCCGTGACCGAGCCCGAGGGCGCGCCGCACAAGCGCGCGAGCATGTTCGTGGTCCCGACCGACACGCCCGGCTACTCGCTGGTCCGCAACATCTCGGTCATGGGCGACCCGGGCAGCGGCTGGGCCAGCCACGCCGAGGTCCGCTTCGAGGGCTGCCGGGTCCCGGCGTCGAGCATGCTCGGGCTGCCCGGCGCCGGCTTCCTGATCGCCCAGGCCCGACTCGGGCCCGGGCGCATCCACCACTGCATGCGCTGGATCGGCATCTGCGAGCGGGCCTTCGACATGATGTGCGAGCGCGCCGCGACCCGCGAGCTCTCGCCCGGCAAGATGCTCGGCGAGAAGCAGACGATCCAAAACTGGATCGCCGAGAGCCGGGCCGAGATCGACTCGGCCCGCCTCGCGGTCCTCCACGCGGCCTGGCGGATCGACGCGGTCGGCCAGCGCGAGGCCCGGGTCGAGGTCTCGGCGATCAAGTTCCACGTGGCCAAGGTCCTGCGCAACGTGCTCGAGCGGGCGATCCAGACCCACGGGGCCCTCGGCATCACCGACGACACGGTCCTGAGCTTCTTCTACCGCCACGAGCGCGGCGCGCAGATCTACGACGGGCCCGATGAGGTCCACAAGTCGGTCGTCGCCCGCGAGCTGCTCAAACGCCACGGCCTCGACGTCCGCCGCCGGCCCGCGCCAGGAGCCGCCAAGTGAACGACGCCGAGATGACCCTGACCGACGGCCTCCTCGATCGGCCAAGGCGCGTGCGCGAGGGCGAGGAGCTCGACCTCGACGCGCTCGCGGCCTGGCTGCGGACCGAGACCAGGCTCCTCGACGACGCCGCGGCGAGCGTCGAGATCCTTCAATTCCCGAGCGGCTACTCCAACCTGACCTACATGCTGCGCCTCGGCGAGACCGAGGTCGTGCTCCGGCGCCCGCCCTTCGGCAACACCGTCAAGACCGGCCACGACATGAGCCGCGAGTACAGCGTGCTGTCCAAGCTCGCGCCGGTCTACGCCCTCGCGCCCAAGCCCCTGGCCTCCTGCGAGGACGAGGCCGTGCTCGGGGCGCCCTTTTATCTGATGGAGCGGCGCCGCGGGATCATCATCCGGCGCAAGCCCCCGCGCGGCATGACGATCGACGAGCCCACGGCCCGGGCGCTCTCGCTCGCGCTGATCGACGGCCTCGCCGAGCTCCACGCGATCGACTGGCGGGGCATCGGCCTCGGCGACTTTGGCCGGCCCGAGGGCTACGCGCGGCGCCAGGTCGAGGGCTGGACGCGGCGCTGGGACCGGGCCAAGACCGACGAGGTCCCCAAGCTCGACGCCGTCGCCAAGTGGTTGGCCGAGACCCTGCCCGCCGACGCCGACGCCGACCCGGCGCTGATCCACAACGACTACAAGTACGACAACGTCTTGCTCGCCCTGCCCGAGGCCGAGCCCGAGGCCGAGCCCGAGGCCGGCACGCAGCGCGAGGCGCCCGTGCGCATCAACGCCGTGCTCGACTGGGAGATGGCGACGATCGGCAGCCCGCGCATGGACCTCGGCACGACCCTCGGCTACTGGGTCGAGGCCGGCGACGACCCGCGCCTCCAGGGCCTGGCCTTCGGCCCGACCAACCTGCCCGGCAGCCTCACGCGCGCCGAGCTGATCGAGCGCTACCAGGAGCGCAGCGGCATCGAGCTGTCGAGCGGCGTCTACTACCGGGTGTTCGGCCTGTTCAAGATCGCCGCGATCGTCCAGCAGATCTACGCGCGCTACCGCAAGGGCTCGACCCAAGATCCGCGCTTCGCCGCGCTCGGCTACTTCGTGACCATGCTGGCCGAGGTCGCGGCCGAGGCGATCGAGCAGGGCTGACCGGCCGTCAAACCCGGTCAGGACCCCTTCACTGTGTGTCGGGGCGCCAAAAGGGTCGGGCCTGTTACACCTTGTTCGACCGGGCCGAGCGCAGGGTGGGACCGGGGCCGCTTCACCGCGACCGCCGGGCGTCGGTCGTCGTACCATGGGCCATGGACTCGACTCGCGCTCGCCCCTCGGGCCGGTGGCTGCTGCTGCCCGGCCTCGCGCTGCCCTTGATCGCGTGGGCGACGACCTTGCCGGCCTGCGCCGAGCCCTGCATCGACGACGGCCTCGGCCAACAGTATTGCCCCGAGGCCGAGACCGAGGCCGCGACCGCTGGCGACACCCTCGCGGGCGACGGCGACACCGCCGACACGACCAACAACGAGGCTGGCGACACCGAGGGCTGCCCCCTGCTCGACCTGATCTTGATCCCGAAGACGCCCACGATGGTGCTGCTCGTGGATCAGTCCGGCAGCATGACCGAGGACTTCGGCGGCGACACCCGGTGGAACGTGATCACCGACGTGTTGATCGATCCGGACGCGGGGATCGTGCCCCAATTCGCCGCCAGCATTCGCCTCGGCCTGACCCTCTACACCTCCGTCGATGGCAACACGATGGGCGGCGTGTGCCCGATGCTGATCGAGGTCGATCCGGCCCTCGACAACTTCCCGACGATCGAGTCGACGCTGAGCATGGCCGCGCCGGCCCAGGACACCCCGACCGGCGAGAGCCTCGATGTCGTGTGGCAGAAGCTCGACGCCCTCGACGTCCCCGGGCGCAAATACATCGTGCTCGCAACCGACGGCGAGCCCGACACCTGCGACGAGCCCAACCCGTCCAACGGCCAGCCCGAGGCCGTCGCCGCCGCCGAGGGGGCCTTCTCCGCGGGCATCGAGACCTTCATCATCAGCGTCGGCGACGACGTCAGCGACGCCCACCTCCAAGACATGGCCAACGCCGGCCAGGGCGTCCAGCCGGGCGACCCAGACGCGACCTTCTACCAGGCCCTGGATCAGGCCGCGCTGGTCGGCGCCTTCGAGGAGATCATCGCGGGCGTGCGCTCGTGCCAGCTCGACCTGATGACGCCGCTGGCGCCCGAGGACGCGGCGAGCTGCACCGTCGAGGTCAACGGCGAGCCCGTCGCCCTCGGTGACCCCGACGGTTGGCAGCTCAACAACCCGAACGAGGTCGAGCTGCTCGGCGGCGCCTGCGATGCGCTGCAGACTGGGACCTCGTCGATCGAGATGGCCTGCAGCTGCGACCTGCCTTAGTCGCAGTTGAAGTAGCCCATCGGGGTCTCTGAGCAGTTGTTGCAGTCGCCGACCACGACCTGGCCCTCGAAGCACAAGGAGACCTCGTTGGGTCCCGTGCAGCCGAGCTCGGCGCCCTCGCAAAGGTCGTTGGTCGTGCACAGGCAAACGGCGGGGGTGTTGACGCCACCGCAGGCCTCGGCCCCGAGTCCGCCACACTCGCCCGCGCAGGAGAAGCCGAACAGCCCGGTCTCCTCGAGCTGACTGGACAGCTGATTGCAGAGCAGCGGCGTCCCGGCCTCGCCGTCGAGGGCGGGGACGCACGCGTAGTCGGTCATGTCGGGGTCGCAGGCGTCCCCGACCATCGGGATGACCTCGTCGCCGTCGCCGTCGCCGTCGCCGTCCCCGTCGCCGTCGCCGTCGCCGTCTCCGTCGCCGTCTCCATCCCCGTCTCCATCTCCATCGCCGTCTCCGTCCCCGTCTCCATCGCCGTCGCCGTCCCCGTCGCCATCGCCATCGCCGTCCCCGTCGCCATCTCCGGGATCCCCGTCGCCGTCGCCGTCTCCGTCTCCGTCGCCATCCCCGTCGCCGTCGCCGTCCCCGTCTCCATCACCGGCAGTCTCGGTCTCCGTCCCGACCTCCGCAGTTCCGTCGTCTCCGCACCCGCCCAATAGCAGGACGACAAGCGCGGACTGGGCAGCGAGAAGGCTGATATTCTTAATATTGCTGTTCTTCATTGGTCGCGGTGAGACCGCCGCTAGCAAGGCGGCCCCTCGTAACCATGGGCATACAAGGCCACCCCTCGGGTGGAAAAATTAATTGAGCTCGGGCTCGTGCTGGGCCAAAATTGCCCCTCAGAGATCGTCGATGCAGGCGACAGGCGTCCACGGCGCCGCCAGGTTGTTGCAGCTATGGCCCATGTCGCCGATCTCCTCGGTCACGCCGGTCTCGGTGTCGACCGAGTAGAGATGCCCGTTGGTGCATGCGTAGAGCACACCGTTGTCGGGATGCCACTCAATGCCGACGGTCCCGAAGTCGACGTCGAGGTCGACGACCTCCATCGCCACGCCGGTGACCGGGTCGACCTGGTAGAGCCTGTCGTCGCCGGCGTTGATCGTGAACAGGCCCTGGATGTCGCTCGACCAGGTCGAGCCGCTGTTGCCGATGTCGATGCCGAGCCCATCGCCGACCTCGAGCGCCATCGCGGACTCGGTGTCGATGTTGAGGAGCACGTCGGAGCTGATCGAGATGCCGAACAGGCGCAGGACCTCGAGCCCGTTGGCGGTGATGCCGTTGACGCCCGTGTAGCCCATGTTGCCGATCGGCGTGGTCTCGCAGGTGCACGGATCGATCGCGTCGAGCTCCTGCCCCCCGCGTGAGCCGAACAGCTCGCCGCCGATGCCGAAGGTGATCGACGGGTAATTGGCGTTGCCGCCGAAGTCGCAGATCTCGGTCTCGACCCCGGTCTCGGTATCAATCTTGACCAGCTTCTCGGTGTCGTTGCGGACGTGGAGCAGCCAGGGGGGATCCTGGTTGGGGTCTCCGTCTCCGTCGCCGTCGCCGTCTCCGTCCCCGTCGCCGTCGCCGTCGCCCATCTCCATGCTGCCGCCGGTGGTCTCGCTGCCGTCCCCATCTCCGTCCCCATCGCCGGTGCTCGTGTCGGTCGCCGACTCGCCATCGCTGCCATCTGCGACGCCGTCATCGGTGCACCCGGCGGAGAGTGTGAACAAGAACCCGGCGACGCCGAGCGAGACCACGCGAAAGTCATGCTTCGTCATTGAGACGATAGGATAGCCGATGCCACATCACCGTGGAATCGGTGCGTGACGCTCTCACCCGTCGCAGACCTCGATCGTCTCACCGAAGTAGGGCTCGACCGCGAAGTCGGGCCACGGCGCCTGCAGCTTCCAGATCGAAATGTCGTCTTCCCACAGCTGCACGTCGTCGTTGTCGCCGCTGGCGTAGGCCCCCCAATGCCACTGGCACACGTCACTGGTCGGCCGCGCGACTTCGCCCGAGAGCAGCTTCTGACCGTCGTGCCAGATGTGGATCGTCTCGTCGACGAGGTTGATGTAGATCGTCGTGCGCATCCAGGTGTCGAGGGCGACCGTGGGCGCGTCGGGCTCGAAGGTCACGGTCCCGCCGGTGTTGACGATGTGCGCCGGGGTCAGGCGGTGGCTGGGCTCTTCGAGCCCGAGCGTGATCACGTCCTCGTTCCAGCCGCAGTCCGAATTGATCGTCCAATACGAGAACCACCGCCCGTTCCCGAAGGTGTAGGGGACCGAGAGCCGGCTCCAATAGGTGTTGACGATCCCGTAGGGCGCGTCGGTCCCGACGCCGACGTTGGTGTAGGCCGGCAGCGGGGTGTCGCCGTCGAACTGCACGCCGCCGTAGCCGCGGTGTGAGTTGCCGGAGCCGCAGCTGATCGCCGACCAGTGCGACTGGGTACCCGAGACCGCGTACTCGCTGGAGAACCCGTTGGTGGTGCAGCCGCTCCACTCCGGGTCGTAGCCGCCGGTCCACGCGTCGTAGGTGCCGGACTCGAAGTCCTCGAACCACAGCAGCTCTGCCTCGAAGCAGCCGCCGTCGCCGTCGCCATCGCCGTCGCCGTCTCCCGTGCCTGGATCGCCGTCGCCGTCGCCAGTGCTCGGATCTCCATCGCCGTCGCCGGTGCTCGGATCCCCATCTCCATCACCAGGGCCATCCCCATCCCCAGTTTCCGAGCTGGCGTCGCCGTCTCCCTCCGTCCCATTTGTCGAGGAGCTGGCCGTATCATCGCTGCAGCCAAAGGTGGTCAAGACGAGACTACAAATTAAGGTGTGTGCACGGTACATGACCAGACGATACGCCAGATCGCGCCCTGAAGATCACCAAAGCTCGCTCGAAAGCTTGTGTGATCCCCGAGGCGCGCTGTAATAATCACGGGCACCGAACATGGACAGCCCGATCAAGCTCAGCTCCCGCGTTCGCGCCGTGACGATCTACCGCCGCGGCGCCACGGTCACGCGCGTGGTCGAACTCGTCCGCGAGGGCCCGGCCTTCCCCGCCCGGATCCAGCTCGTCGGCCTGCCCCTGACCCTCGACGACAGCTCCGTCAGCGTCGAGCTCGAGGCCACGGATCCGGCCGGCCGCGCCGCACCGATCGCCGGGGATCTGCGGGTGACCGTCTCGGCGCCCGGTCACGACCCCGCGCTTCGACCCCCAACCAACGACGAGCTCGAGCGCGCCCGGCTCGAGCTCGAGCTCGCGGTCGAGACGGCCCGTCAGCACGGCCGGGCCAAGGCCCGGCTCGCGGGATTGCAACCGGTCGCGCGCGGGCAGGCCGAGGAGGGCAAGCCGCCCCCGCCCTCGCCCACGGCCGCGCGCATGGAGCTGCTCGAGTTTCGCCGCGAGCGCGCCGAGCAGCTCGCGCGGAGCATCGAGGCCGCGGACGAGCGCGTGCGTGAGGCGAAAGAGCAGCTCGAGACCCTGCGCGAGCGTGAACGCGTCGCCTCGTCGGAGCGCAACGCCCGAACCCACGAGCTGCGCAAGGCCGCGCTCCTCGAGCTCGGTCCACCGTCCGAACAAGGCGCGGGGCTGGTCGAGCGCGTGCGTGTCAAGCTGCGCTACTTCGTGGCCGGCGCGCGCTGGGCCCCGGCCTACACCCTGCGCCTCGACGCGGCCATGCGCGCGGCGACCCTCGAGCTGCGCGCGATGGTCGGGCAGTCGACGGGCGAGGACTGGAGCGACGTCGCGCTGACCCTCTCGACCGCGAGCCCGCAGCAGTGGACCGAGCTGCCCGAGCTCGAGTCGCGCCGGATCGGGCGGCGCCAGCCGCCGCCGGCCAAGACCGGCTGGCGACCGCCACCGCTCGGCGCCGACGAGCTCTACGCCGACTACGACCGCAGCCTCGGGAGCCCCGAGCCCGAGCCTGAGCCCACGCCCACGCCCACGCCCACGCCGCGAGCCGAGCCCGAGCTCACCGAGATCACCGACATCCCCGAGCTCCCCGATGAAGATGACGAAGACGCCTACCGCGGCTCCGCTGTCATGCCACCGTCACCACCGAGCGCCGCGCCCCAACCCGCGCCGATGATGCCCGTGAGCCTGGCCAAATCCAAGTCGGCCAAGCGCTCCGGGGGCATCGGGAGCCTCGTCGGCGACGCGATCGACGGCATCACCTCGGCCTTCTCCGCCGAGGACACCGCGATGCAGGGCTTCGGGAGCGGCGGCGCGATGGCGTCGGCGTTTGAGCCCGAGCCCGAGCTCGTCGCCGGCCGCGATCTGCTCGACTACGGCCGCCTGCGCCTGCTGTTCGCGTCGAGCCCCCGCCGCGGAGCCCTGCGCCGGATCGACACGCGCACGCAGTACCAGCAGCTCAGCGGCGAGGGCGTGCGCGTCGACGCGGCGATCGATCAGATCTGCGAGGCGCTCGAGTGGGCCCGGCTGCTCGAGACCGAGCGCCCGCCCGAGGGCTACCGCTGGCCGCACAGCGAGGCCGGCTTCGACTACGCCTACGTCGCCGAGGCCCCGGTCGACCTGGCCAGCACCGGGGCCTTCACCTCGCTGCCGATCGACCTCCGCGAAGCCGAGGCGACCCCGCGCTACGTCAGCGTCCCGCGCGAGACCCAGGACGTGTTCCGGATCGTCTCGCTCCGCAACCCCCTCGCCGCGCCGCTCCTGCCCGGGCCCGCCGATGTCTACGTCGCCGGCAAGTTCGCGCTGAGCTCGGCCGTCGAGCTCACGCCGATCGACGGCCGCATCGAGCTCGGCCTCGGCGTCGAGCAAGGGATCAAGATCGCCCGCAACGTCAGCTTCACCGAAGACAGCTCCGGCATGTTCAAGCGCCACCTCGGCCTGAGCCACACCCTCACCCTCGAGGTCCACAACCACCTGCGCAGCCCGGCCCTCGTCGAGATCCGCGAGCGCGTCCCGATCGCCGCCGAGGCCCAGGCCGACGACATCACGGTCGCGGTCGAGGACGTCACGCCCGCGTGGGACGACTACGACCCCAAAGACCCCGACCACCCCCTCGACGGCGGTCGCGTATGGAAGGTCGAGGTCCCCGCCAAGGGCGAGCGCGCGCTCTCGGCGACCTGGGTCGTGACGATCCCGACCAACCACGAGCTCGTCGGCGGCAACCGGAGGGAGAGCTGAGATGGCCGCTCCACTCGATGTCGACGCCGTCCAAGCGCTCGTGGCCGAGGTCCCCGTCGCCGAGGTCACGCTCCTCGAAGATCGCGCGCTGGTCGTCCGCCGCGGCGCCCTCACTGTGCCGCCCGGGCGCTCGCGCCTGGTCCTGACCAAGGTCGCCCCGGTCCTCGTCGACAAGACCCTGTCGGCCTCGCTCGCGCTTCCAGCTGGCGCCGAGGGCGAGCTGCCCGAAGATCTGCGCGTCCGCAGCGTGGCGGTCGCGCGCCGCCGCGTGACCCGCGAGGAAGACCGCCCGGTCGACCTCGCCGAGCTCCAGGCCACCCGCCGGACCAAGGCCCAGGCCCTCGCGAGCGCGACCGGGCAGCTCGAGCGGATCGCGGCCGAGCACGCCTCGACCGAGTCGCTGCTCGCCCTGACCCTGGCCGAGATCAACGAGGACGTCGGCTGGGGCCGCCAGGATCGCCCTCGCTGGGCCGAGCAGCTCGACCAGCTCGAGGCCAAGCTGCGCGAGCTCGGGCACGAGGCTACCCGGCTCGAGCACCACAAGCGCGCGCTTCAGCGCGAGCTCGACGATCTCGCCGCGCTCGAGGCCGCCAGCACCTCGCTCGGCAGCGAGGCCAGGGCCGAGCTCACCCTCGAGTTCAACAACCCCGGCGCGAGCGCCCGCGAGCTCGAGCTCAGCGTCGACTACCTGGTGCCCGGGGCGCTGTGGCGGCCCTGGCATCGCGCGCGCCTGGTCGAGACCGAGGGCCAAGCCGCCCGGGTCGAGTTCAGCTGCGAGGGCGCCGTGTGGCAAGCCAGCGGCGAGGATTGGACCGACGTCCAGCTGATCTTCTCGACCGAGCGGCCCTCACTCGGGGTCACGCCGCCGCCCCTCGCAACCGACACCCTGCGCGTGCGCAAGAAGACCAGCACCGTCGAGGTCGAGGCCCGCGATCAGAAGATCCACACCGCCGGCCTCGGCGGCGAGGCAGACGGCGCCAGGCGAGAGGTCGCCGAGTCCGAGCTCCCGGGCATCGACGACGGCGGCGAGGCGATCGAGCTCCGCGGCCGGACCAAGGCCACGATCCCCGCCGACGGGCGGCCCTACCGGGTGCCGATCTTCGACTTCGAGGCCCCGGCCGAGACCGCCCTGGTCTGCGCCGCGGAGCTCGCCGCCTCGGTCATCCTCCGCAGCCGCCAATCAAACGCCGCCGACCACCCGCTGCTCGCCGGCCCCGTCGACCTCGTCCGCAACAGCGGCCTCGTCGGCCGAACCTCTCTGCTCTACATCGCCCCCGGCGAGCGCTTCGAGCTCGGCTGGGGGCCCGACTCCAGCCTCCGGGTCCACCGCGAAGTCGAGGAGCTCGAGCACGAGCGCCGCATGATGAGCTCGTGGACGCGCAAGCCGAGGCGCGTGACCGTCAAGCTCAGCAACCTGTCACCCGCGGCCAAGTCGATCGAGGTCAAGGAGCGCGTCGCCGTGTCCGAGATCGAGAAGGTCGAGGTCGAGGTCGGCGAGGCCAGCCACGGGGTCGAGGCCGACGACGACGGCTTCGTGACCTGGGCGCTGGAGCTGCCGGGCTTCGGGCGCGAGGAGCTCGAGCTGAACTGGACGATGCTCGTCCACGACGATGTCGTCGGCCTGTGACCACAGTCCCCTGGGCGACGCCACGGGGCGAGACGTCGAGCCGGACATCGGGAGCGTGCTCCTTGGCAGATGACAAGGGGCGGTGGCCCGGGCGGGCCACCGCGATTGAGGGCGATCAGCTCGCCTTGGCGGTCGTCACCACAGGGAAGTCGATCTCGGTCTCGGCCACCGAATTGAGGTAGTTGGTCCAGACGTTGAGCGCGACATGCTGGACGATCTCGATGATCTGGGCGTCGTCGTAGCCGGCGGCACGCACGGCGGCGAGATCGGCGTCCGAGGCATGGCCGCGAGCCGTGGCCACCGCGACGGCGAAGCGGACGGCGGCATCGGCCTTGGCATCGGTGGAGCGGCCTTCACGGTTGGCGGCGATCTCCTCGGCCGAGAGCTTGGCGAGCTTGGTGCCGAGATAGGTGTGAGCTGCCAGGCAGTAGTCGCAGCCGTTGTATTCGGCGATGGCGAGCGCGATGCGTTCGCGGGTCGGCGCGGGGAGCTGGCCCTTGCCGAGCGCGCCGAAGATGCCGAGGTAGCCCTCGAGCGCGGCCGGGCTCTGCGCAGCCAGACGGAACAGGTTCGGGGCAGATCCGAGCTGCTTCTCGACCTCGCGGAGCGCGGTCTGGGATGCCGCCGGGGCGGCTTCGATCGTTGTGGGGATGGCGATACGGGACATGGGTTTCTCCTTGGGTTGCGGTTGCAGGGCCAAGGTATGGCGTCTCGGATTCTCGCGGCAGATGGCCTTTTCAGGAGTGAGCCTTCCGGATATCGAGAGGACATGACCGATCGCTTCGAGGCCATGTCGATCCTTGCTGCCGTCGTCGATGCGGGCTCGCTCTCGGCGGGCGCGCGGGCGCTGCGGCTGCCGCTCGCCACCGTGAGTCGCAAGGTGGCCGATCTGGAGGCCTTGCTCTCCACGCAGCTCCTCCTGCGTTCGGCCCGCGGGCTGCGGCCAACGGATGCAGGCGCGGCCTATTTGCTCGCGGCGCGGCGGATCCTGGAGGATGTGGCGGAGGCGGAACGGGCGGCGCGGGGCGAATTCAGCGCGCCGCGGGGCACGCTCACGATCACCGCGCCCATTGTCTTCGGGCGTCTGCACGTGCTGCCGGTAGTGACGGCGTTTCTTCGCGACTATCCGGAGGTGACGGTGCGGCTGGAGCAGAGCGACCGGGCGGTGAACCTTCACGAGGAGCGGGTCGATCTGGCGCTGCGCATCGGATCCCTGCCCGACAGCAATCTCATCGCCCGGCGGCTGGGCTCGGTCACGCGCATGGTCTGCGCGAGCCCGGACTATCTCGCGGCGCGCGGCACTCCGCACAAACCCGAGGACATCACCACGCACGATTGCGTCACCTTCGGCAACCTGATGTCCGCCACGCGCTGGCGGTTTGGCCACGGGCGAAGCGAGACCTCCATACCGGTGCGCTCCCGGCTAGTGACCAACACCGCGGAGGCGGCGATCGATGCGGCAGAGGCCGGGCTGGGCCTCACGCGAGTGCTGTCCTACCAAGTGGCGGACGCCATCCACTCCGGGCGGCTCTGCCGGGTGCTCACCGAACACGAGCCCGAGCCCTGGCCGGTGAGCCTGATCTACACCCCGCGCGAGCTCCTGCCGCAGAAGCTCCGCGCGTTTCTCGATTTCGCCGGGCCCCGGATCGAGCGGGCGCTCCGGTCGCACGATGCCGCCTGATCGTTGCTGGTGATGCTGGCGCGGAGACGGCCGACGAGGATTGCTAGCACCTCTCGAGCTTGCCGACTTCAGTCGTCGAAGATCTGTTCGAGCGACGCGGCGGTCAGGACCCGACCGATGAACCCCTCGAGCTGGTCGTACGCCGTGGCCTGGATCCGGGTGACGATACCCGGTGGAAGGTCGCCGAACTTCAAGGTGAGCTGCTTGACGAGCAGCTCGGCACGCTCGGCCTGGCGACCTTCTTGGCGACCTTCTTGGCGGCCTTCTTGGCGGCCTTCTTGGCGCCCTTCTTGGCGCCCTTCTTGGCGGCCTTCTTGGCGGAGTTCCTCAGCGATGGTCATGGCGATCTCTCGAACCTCGGGAAGCTGTGCTTGAATGGTCTCACGAAAATCTTGGAACTGCATGTCGCCGGTGACCAGGGCGACGTAGCGCAGGACCTGCGCGACGGCGTCGGCGCCGTTGGGGGCGCGGAGGACGTCGAGAAACGCGTCTCGCCACTGATCGAAGTCTCGCCGCAGGCGCTCGGGGTTGCGACCGTCGCGGAGAAACACCAGCGCGAGCTTGGGGAACGCGTCGAGCGCCCAGTCACGTAGCGCAGCGTCCTCGGCATGCGCGAGGTCGAGGACGAGCATGGAGAGGTTCGGGACCAGCGCGGCGTTGATGAGGCTGGGTCGTGGCCGTTGGGCCCCGCGCATGGCCGCAGGAGGTCCGAGTTCGGAGCGTCGCCTCTCCATCTGGGGTGCAGAAGGCTCTTGGTGCAACACCACCAGGTCGGTCGGCTGCGCGTCGAAGGTGCTTTTCGTACGGCGATACTCCGAACTCGGACCTCCTGCGGCCTTTTTTGCGCTCTGCTCTTTGCGATGGCTGACCCCGCCCCGAACCACTGGGCGCTTCGTCCCTCCCGTGACTGCGGCGGAGCCACAGGTTGCAACACGACGGCCCCGCAAGAGGCCTCCGGGGTCCCTCGGAGCGAAGTTTTCACGGCGTATGCGTCCCGAACGAAGCGGTGCCGGTCACTCGGACCGAGTCACCCATCACGACGCGGGCTCCCGAGCCGCACGCGGGATCTCGCCCAGCGCTTCAAAGCGGGGTCAGCCACCGCAAAGAGCGGAGCGCAAAAAGGCTGGAGGTGGTCCGAATTCGGGGTATCGCCGTACGAAAAGCACCTTCGACGC
>NZ_PVNK01000245.1 GCF_002994615.1 Enhygromyxa salina
AGGATTGTGGGACGGCGGGGAGCCCGGCGGGCTCCGGGGGTCCCTCGAAGCGAATTCACTCACCGAAGGCATGAGCTGTGTCGGTCTTCGGGTAGTCCGAGTGACCGGCAGCGCTTCGATTGGGAGGTATACGCCGTGAAAACTTCGCTCCGAGGGACCCCCGGAGCCCTCTTGCCGGGCTTTCATGTTGCAACCTGTGGCTCCGCTGCTGTCGTAGGAGGGCTCGGACTGAGAGGATTGTGGGACGGCGGGGAGCCCTCTTTGCCGGGGCATCGTGTTGCAACCTGTGGCTCCGCCGCTGTCGTAGGAGGGCTCGGACTGAGAGGATTGTGGGACGGCGGGGAGCCCGGCGGGCTCCGGGGGTCCCTCGAAGCGAATTCACTCACCGAAGGCATGAGCTGTGTCGGTCTTCGGGTAGTCCGAGTGACCGGCAGCGCTTCGATTGGGAGGCATACGCCGTGAAAACTTCGCTCCGAGGGACCCCCGGAGCCCTCTTGCCGGGCTTTCATGCTGCAACCTGTGGCTCCGCTGCTGTCGCAGGAGGGCTCGAGGGCTCGGACTGGGAGGATTGTGGGACGGCGGGGAGCCCTCTTGCCGGGCTTTCATGTTGCAACCTGTGGCTCCGCTGCTGTCGTAGGAGGGCTTGGACTGGGAGGATTGTGGGAGGGCGGGGGGCCCTCTTTGCCGGGGCATCGTGTTGCAACCTGTGGCTCCGCTGCTGTCGTAGGAGGGACGATCCCGCGTAGTGTTCGGGCAGGCGTCTCGAAGCACAGACCAGCCCAGGGAGGGAGCGAAGCGAGCGACCGGCCGCTTGCGGCCGTGGGTGGCAAGGTGCAGGACGCCCGGGGGGTCAAAGCCAAATCTAGAACACGAGGTTGATCGATGACTCGCGCGCGCGCTCGACGAAGGTTGCGACCCCGCCGAATTCGAGGTTCGGGTACGGATACAGGTCGCGCTTGGTGATGCCCATGACGGACATGGTCATCGTGCAGACGATGAACCCGACGCCCAGGTCCTGGGCGCTGCGCATCAGCTCGGGCAGGCCGAGGATGTTCTGCGAGCGCATGATCGAGGCCAGCATCTGCTTGCCGAGGCCACCGAAGTGGAGCTTGCCCAGCTTCTGGTGCGTCGGACCCTTGGGCATCATCCGTTTGACGAGCCGCTGGGAGAGCTTGAGCTTCTCGCGCGGCAGGGTCGGGTTGGGGTGGTCACCGCGGAGGAGGTTGAGGCCCCAGAAGGTGAAGAACAAGCTGGTCTGCATCCCTCGGGTCGCGGCGCCGTTGGCGACCAGCAAGGCCGCGAGCAGGGCCTCGTGATCGTTGTGCAGCACCAACAAGGTGCAGCGCTCGCGCCGAGCTGTCGGCGGCAGGGGGTCGGGCAGGGTCGAGGC
>NZ_PVNK01000246.1 GCF_002994615.1 Enhygromyxa salina
GCGTGCGCAGCGTCGACTGGGCCGAGGTCGTGGATCTGAAGGGGACGGGGACCGGGCACCTGGTCTGGTCGTCGTCGTCGGCCTCGGGCCGGGGCGGGGTGCTGCGCTACATCGATCTGATGGGCGGCCAAAAGCCGCACCTGCTGATCGGGTCGCGCAACAACATGGGGGCCGAGACCAAGGTTGCGTACGCGCCCTCGACCAAGTTCTACTTGGCCGACAAGGCGGCCGGGAAGCCGTGGGCGACGAAGCTGGCGTTTCCGGTTCAGGTGGTCGAGCGGGTCGAGAGCATCGACCACGTCACGCGGCAGCGCCACGTTCAACGGGTCGCGTACCACCACGGGTACTTCGACGGGCAGGAGCGGGAGTTCCGAGGGTTCGGGATGGTCGAGAGCTGGGACACCGAGTCGTTCGAGGACTTTGTGGGTGATGGGTTGTTCGCGTTCGAGCAATTCGACGCGGTGGAGGAGCAGCTGCACCAGCCGCCGGTTTACACGAAGAGCTGGTTTCACACGGGGGCGTATTTGGGTGGCGAGGAGCTCGCGGAGCGCTTTGCTCGGGAGTATTGGGGTGGTGATGACAAGGCGTTCGAGCTGCCCGCGAGCGTGGTGCCGAGCGGGCTGACGGGCGCGGAGGCGCGCGAGGCCGTGCGTGCGCTCG
>NZ_PVNK01000247.1 GCF_002994615.1 Enhygromyxa salina
GTCGTGGCCGAGATCCGTGCGCTCGCGGGGACAGCCGCTAGCCAATAGATTTAGGGCTAGTACGAGCCGAGAGGCGAGCGTTTGGGGTGAGCGGAGGGGGCTTCGCCGCCGCACCACGGGCTGCTAGCAGCCCGGGGTGCAATGCATCGTGTCGCCTCGCGCCGGAATTTCCGCCGAGGGCGCGAAGCCAAAACGCCGCTGTACCGGGCGTACTGCAAGTTTTGGCGACAACGCCCTCGGCGAAAAGGCCAAGCGAGGCGGCACGAGGCATTGCAGCCCGGGCTGCTAGACGTCGTCCTCATCGTCGCGCAGCCACCAGCCGCGTTTTTCGACGGCGCGCACGTCCTCGACCGCGCCGAGCTGGTCGAGGTAGGGCCCGAGCCTGGCCAGGGTCCGATCCTCCGGGTCCCCCTCGAAGGGCGGGATTCGGACGAGGTTGCCGTAGCTACGCTCGAGCCCGCGCGGCTTGTCGTCGACGACTAGGATCTGGTGCTTGTCGAAGCCGAAGCCGTCGAGCTTGCGGATGTCCTTGATCCAGTAGGTCTCGTCGAGATCGACGTCGCGCCGCTGGGTGCAGCGCTCGCGGCAATAGATGAAGCGGAGGCGCCGACGATCGACGATCCGCTCGAGCATCGCGGTCGCGTAGTCGGTCGTCGCCGAGGTCCACACGCCAACGGCGACGAAGCGATCGAGCGCGGCGTTCATGAACTCGCGCACGCCTGGGCGGAGGTAGACGCGAAAGTGGGCGACCTGGCGCTGGGGCGGCCACGGCAGCTCGGCCTCGCCTCTGGCGCGGGCGTGGATCAGGGTCTCGTCGAGATCGAGGACGAGGAGCTTGGCGTGGCGCCGCTTCGTGGCTGGATCAGTCATCGTCGTGGTCCTCGACCTCAAAGCGGTCGACCCCAAAGCGGTAGACGAAGGTCAGCGAGGCGTCGATCGGCT
Organism: Enhygromyxa salina; assembly: GCF_002994615.1. Taxonomy (GTDB): domain Bacteria; phylum Myxococcota_A; class Polyangia; order Nannocystales; family Nannocystaceae; genus Plesiocystis; species Plesiocystis salina_A. The sequence goes on from NZ_PVNK01000247.1 coordinate 943, forward strand.
CACCCGCAGGGCTGCGCGCGGGCTCGAACTCGGCGTGGACGAGGGCGTCGACGGCGAGGGCGTCGCACGCGGGGTCGAGGCCGTCGAGGACAGCGACCGCGCTCACCCGCCCGCTCGCGTCGACCTCGACGCGGAGGGAGACCGCGCCGGTCTCACCCTCGCCGAGGGCGGGGCAGACCAGCTTGGGCACGAGCACCGCCCTCGGTGTGGGTCGCCAGTCGAGGGGGACCGGGGCGACGCGGGCGGTGCT
>NZ_PVNK01000248.1 GCF_002994615.1 Enhygromyxa salina
CTCCATCCCCGTCCCCGTCGCCATCCCCGTCCCCGCTCGTGCCCGAGGTGCCGGACTCGTCGCCGACGGCCGACTCACCGGAGTCATCGGACTCGGGCGGGACGCACGCGGCCCCCACACAAAGCAAAACAACTGCGGAGATCGTCGAGCGAGACATCGTCCCTGATTAGCATGCAATCGCGGTCGCGGGCTACGGCGACGCGACCACGCCCCACGGGGTCCCGATCATGATCGAAATCGAGTGAACATGGCCCGACAGTCCGCTCGGCTTGCACAGCGCGCGGGGGCTCGAGCTGCGGCGCGGCGTCGACCGCCGCGCGTGCGCGTCAGTCATCGACCCGACAGACCTCGTCGGTGTCGAACTCGGCCTCGTAGTCGACGCCCTCGACCCCGAACCCGCGCGTGCGCGCGTAGGCGGCCATGAAGCGATCGTAGAGGCCACGATCGAAGCTGTCGCCCGGTTTGAGCGCCTCGAAGCGGCGCGCGAGCTCGTCTTGGATCTCGGGCTGGAGCTCGCGGTCGTCCATCCGGATCAGCTTGTCGGCGTCGGGCTTGGGCTCGGCGTCGAAGAAGTGCTCGTTGAACATCCGGCGCATGCTCGTGAGCGGATCTTCGTGACGCTCGCGCATGATGTCGAACAGCAGCGCCAAGTACAGCGGGACCCCGGGGATGCCGCCCGAGGCCTCGGTCACGACCGCGGGGCCCTCGACCGCGAACGCGCGGCCTTCGACGGCGCGAAGGAGCACCGACGACAGCGCGCGGGTCGTGAACTCGAGGTCGGCCTTGGCCAGGCCGATCAGCCCGTCGCGGTAGAGCGGAGCGTTGAGCGGGCTGCCGCGGTAGGAGATCGTCAGCAGCGTGTGGCCCGGGGCGAGCAGGTCGGCCTCGAGCAGATCCTCGATCCAGGCCTCGACGACGCGCCCGCCCATGACCCAGACCGTCGACACGGCCTCTTCGGGCGTGCCCTTGGCGACCGCGAGCTCGAAGATCTGCGGCGGGGTGTCGCCGTCGGGGCCGCCGAAGGTCTTGATCGTGGCCGACTGGCCGAGCGGCTTGAGCATGCTCGACACGGTCTTGCCCGTGCGCGGATCGAGCCCGCGCGGGGCCGCGAGCGCCCAGACCAGCCCGTTGAGCTTGCGGCCCGGAAAGCGCGCGTGGAGGCTCTCGATGACCGACGCGCGCGCGACCGGATCAAAAGCATCGGCGGTCCGCGAGATCGCCGTACGCCCGAGCTTTCGCAGCTCGCGCTCGATCGCGACGTTGCGGTGCCACGCGGGCGAGCCGATCTTGCGGACCTTGTTGCTGCTCTCGGGGTTGGGCGCGGCGTCGAAGCTGACGTTGATCGTGTCGGCCCCGTGATCGCAGGCCAGCGCGACCCGAGCGGCGCTGCCAAACCCGCCAGACCCGCCGACGATCAACCACAGACCACCGTCGTCCGGATCCTCGACGGTCCTCGACCCGCCCGCGGCGGCCCGGGCGACCATCTGCTCGGCCTCGCGTTGGGTGCCGATCGGATGGAAATTACCGGGGAAGATGACGTTGCCCGCGGCGCGCATGAAGCGAAATTGGAACTTGGGGAGGGCGAGCTTCATCGCCCCGGCGTGTACCATGAAAGTCGTGGCTCGGCGCCCGCACAAGCTGGCATGGCTCATGAGCTCCGTGCTCGTGTCGGTGGTCGGGTGTGGCGACGCTCACTGGGATGCGGTGAGGTGGCCCGGCCAGGGGCTCGGGCGTCCGCCCCAGCCAGTCAGCGAATCGACCGAGACGGGCATCTCGCTGCGCGCGAACGCGATCGAGTGGGAGCCCGAGGCCGTCGTCGTGGAGCTCGAGATCGAGAACCGCGACCCAGCGCCCCTGACCGTCGAGCGCGCCGCGATCTTGCTGGCCTGGAACGAGCTCGAGTACCCCGTCGAGCCGCCCGAGCGCGACGGCCCCGTGCAGCCGCCGGTCATCGAGGTCGAGGGCAACCAAAGCGCGAGCGTGCGCCTGCGCTACCACCTCGGCCGCGCGCTCACGGGGCCGGGCGCGCGCCTGCTCCTGCGCGCGAGCAGCCGCGGTGGCCGGGCGATCGTCGAGCTCCCGCAGCTCGAGCTCCCGGCGATGCCCGCGCCCGCCAGCTAAGGCCGACGAGGGCGCGGGCGGCCGAGCGCCATCACGAACAGTCTCGCAGGACCGACGGCCTCGGTGGACTGTGGGTCACCCGGTCCAAAGACTCCGAGCTGCCCCACTGCACCACTTCGACGGCAGCGCGTGGTCGGTCGTCGAGCTCGAGGATCCCGTGGAGTCGCTGCCCTCCGACGCTGAGCTCATCGGCGCGCCCGAGGGCGTGATCGTCCACAGCGACTCCCTGACCCAGCAGTACCGCTGGGGCTGCCCGATCTCGGCTGGCTGAGGGTCCCGGACCAGCGTCGGCGGCCCAGCCCGTGGCCGCGACGCTCGGGCTGTCCGACGGCTGAGGTAGCATGCTCCGTGCGCTCCTGGCTGCAACACGCCGTCGTGCTCGTGGGCCTCACCCTCGGGTGTGCGGCCGACGACCCCGTCAAGCTCGTCAGCGACATCGACCCGGGCCTCGTCATGCTCGGCTCGGCGGCGTTTACCGACGGGGATCATCTGACCGAGATGGTCGTCCACGAGGGCCACGTGTACGCGGCCAACAGCTGGAGCGGGATCGGAGCCCTGCGGCTCGAGGACGACGGCGGCCTCACGGTCACGGACCACGGCGACGAGGGCTTCGGGGCCACGCGCTGCACGACCTTGGCGCTGCACGCGGCCTCGGACACCCTCTACTGCAGCGGCGACAGCCCCCCGGCGACCGACCCCGATCAGCCCCGGATCGAGCGCTTTGATCTGAGCGAGCCGGGCCGACCGGTCAAGCTCGATCCCTTCTTGATCGTCCACTGGTCGGTCCGCGACGTCGCGGTCGCAGGTGACACGCTGCTCATCCACCAGTTCGACGACGGCCTGTGGACCGCGAAGATCGGCGCCGACGGCCAGCTCTCGGAGCTCCAGCGCGCCCCCCTCAAGGGCAACGCGCGGGTCAGCGTCGCCGTCGGGGAGCGCGTGGTCACGGCCTTCGCGGGCCCCGCGGGTCAAGGCGCGCAGCTGCGACTGCTCGATCCAAACACCTGGGAGGAGCTCGCGCGCCTGTCGTTGGACGGGCCGCCTTTGGGTCTGAGCGCCGACGCAGACGGGCAGCCGCGCGTGGTCGTTGGGCTCGGCTCGGGCGGCATGGCGCTGGTCGAGGTCGGCCCGGCTTCGCTGACGCTGACCCGGACCCTCACGCCGCCCGCGGTCGTGACCCACGGGATCGTCAGTCAGGGGCTCGCGTTTGCGATCACCCTCAGCGGCGTGTTCGCCTATTCGCTCGACGGGGTCGAGGACGGCGACGAGCCGCACATGTTCGCCTTCGGTGCCGAGGGCACCAAGGGCGACAAGCGCGAGGGCAACATGCTCCACGGCCTCCTCCACGACGGCGAGCTGCTGACCTCGGACTGGACCTGGATCGAGCGCTGGCGCGTCGATCCCGACGGAGAGATCGTCGCGCTCGACATCCCCCGCGGCGTCCACGTCGGCCCCGAAGGGTCGATCCACTGGCAGCTGCGCAACCCCGGGCCCGTGCCCCTGCGCGCCGAGTTCTGGTATCGCCGCGAGCACCTGTTCGAGGTCGACGTCAACGCCAGCGGCCTGACCAAGGTCGAGCTGAGCCCGGAGCTGCGCGCGAAGTTCGAGGCCGACGAGCCGACGAGCCACCTCGCCATCCGCATCCACGATCCGAGCGTCGCGCGCGAGGGCCAGCCGCTCTCGACCAGCTCGTTCACGATCGTCCAGCGCGAAGCCGACGACCCCGTGCCGCCCGCGATCGGCGATCCCTTTCCGACCGTGACCCTCGCCGACGAGGACATGGAGCTGTTCACGCTGCCGCTGGCCGAGCCCACGCAGACGATCTGGCTGACCTACGACTGCGCCTTGATGTGGCCGCAGCTCGAAGACCTCGCGTGGCTCGAGCAAAGCGGCCGCGATCTCGGGCGCGGAACCCCGATCGTGATCACCGACGTCGACCTCTACCTCAACCGCTTCGCCAACCACTGGGCGATCGAGAACCTGCCCACCGGTCTGTGGGGCCCAACCGCGCCCCCCGAGGTCGCGGCCGCCAACGCTGCCTACGGCGACGAGCTCCTGCGCACCTTCGTGGTCGAGGAGCTGCCGGCCGGCTCCTCGACCTCTGACTACGTGATCGACGAGGACAACCAGATCAAGTCGCTCGAGCGCATGTATCGGGGCCCGTGGACGCTGGCCTTGCCCTGGCCGTGGGATTGACGCGCTGCAAGGACGCGCAGTGAACAGGCGCCCAGAGGCACGGCGCCCTAGCAAGCCGAACCCGGTCGCGCAACAAATTCACACTCGCGGGCCCCGACCCCGGATGTGCCCAAAACTCGGCCGATCGCGACGCTGCACCCAGCATCGGCCCGTGGCTCAAGCAAAGCGCGCGACGAAGAAGACCAAAGCCAAGACCACCGCGGCCAAACGCGCCAGGTTGCCCGCCGGCCCGAGCGCCCGCGTGCGCAAGGTCGAGGCCGAGGCCGAGGCCGAGTCGCAGGGCCCGCCGCCGGTCCACGAGCGCGAGTGGTGGCGGTCGGCCGACGACCGCGCACGGCTGATCCAAGGTGACAGCCTCGAGATCCTCACCGAGCTGCCCGAGCACAGCTTCGACGTCATCTTCGCCGATCCGCCCTACTTCCTGAGCAACGGCGGGACCACCTGCCAGGCCGGCAAGCGCGTGAACGTGAACAAGGGCAAGTGGGACGCGAGCATGGGCGCGCAGGACAACCACGCCTTCAACAAGCGCTGGCTCGCGGCCTGCCAGCGGCTCCTGACCAAGAACGGCACGATCTGGGTCTCGGGCACCTCGCACGTGATCTACTCGGTCGGCTTCGCCCTCCAAGAGCTCGGGTTCAAGATGCTCAACGACGTGGTCTGGGAGAAGCCCAACCCGCCGCCCAACCTCTCGTGTCGCTACTTCACCCACAGCACCGAGCTGGTCTTGTGGGCCGCGCGTGACCGCAAGAGCAAGCATCACTTCGAGTACGCCGAGATGAAGCAGCGCAACGGCAACAAGCAGATGAAGAACGTGTGGCGCTTCACCGCGCCCGGCAAGTCGGAGAAGACCCACGGCAAGCACCCGACCCAAAAGCCGCTCAAGCTGCTCGATCGCCTGCTGACCGCGAGCTGCCCCGAGGGCGCGCGGGTCCTCGACCCCTTCAACGGCAGCGGCACGACCGGCGTGGCCGCGACCCGGCTCGGGCACAGCTACACCGGGATCGAGCGCGACCCCGAGTACCTCGAGCTGACCAAGGCGCGGCTGATCGCCGAGGTCCCCGAGTGGGGCGTCGACGCACCGATCGCCGCGCCGATCGCCGCGGTCGGCTGACTCCGTCCGATGTCGCCGACGCGAGCACGAAGCTGGGGGTCGCTGCTCGCGCTGACCAGCCTCGCCTGCCGGGCTCCCGACGCCCCGCCCAAGCCGCCGGACGGCGAGCCGGGCGTGGCCGCCGTGCCCGCGGCGAGCCCCGACCCCGCCGCGCCCGAGCCCGAGCCCGAGCTCGCGGGCAGCTTCACCCTCGTCGAAGGCGACGCCGCCAAGCAGCTGAGCTGGGCGCCGCCCGAGGGCCTCGTGTTCTGTCGCTGGTACGCCGAGCCCGAGCGCGGTGAGTACGTGTGGATCCGCCTCGGTCAGACCGCCGAACAAGACGGCGACGCCGGCCCGCGCCTCGACATCGACGTCTGCCGCCTACGCTCGGACGAGCACAGCAGCTACGCGCCGATGAACGCCGGGGAGCACGGCAGCCGCTGCGCGCCCGAGCCGGGCTTTGCGATCTGGTGGCACGAGGGCGAGGCCGCGTTCAACAACGGGACCGAGGCGAGCGCGGACAACTGCGAGCTCGAGCTCGACTACGACCCGAGCGCCGAGACCCTCGTCGGCAGCTTCGCCTGCGCCCCGCTCGGACCCGCGGCCCACGCGGGCGACGAGCCGGCGGCGGACGGGCAGACCGAGGGCGTCAGCGTGGTCGAGGGCCGCTTCGCCTGCCCGCTCCAGCGCATGCCCGCCAAGCCGAGCGCCTCGCCCTGAAGCTGAAGCACCCCTGGCGAAGTTTGTTCTCGAAGGTGTTTGGCGACGCGAGCTCTTTCGACGCGAGTTCGCCCAGGACCACGAGGGCGCAGCCGAGGCGCTCGGTTGACGGACAGTCTATTGGACTGCGGTCACGCGAGCATCACTCGCTGCCGACGTCGCGCCCCATCAGGCTCCGGACCGCCTCCGACGCCGTCAGCTCGCCGCCGACCATCGCCGCGATCACGTCCGCGAGCGGCGTCCGGATCTTCCGCCGCGTACCAAAGGTCGAGACCCGCCGCGCGACCTCGATGCCCTCGATGTTGCCCCCGGCCCGGAGCAGCGCGGCCCTCGGCGTGGCGCCCTCGGCCAGCGCGCGACCGAGCTCGAGCTCGGGCCGGTCGCTCCCGGCCACGGCCGCGAGCAGATCCCCAAAGCAGGCCAAGCCGCCGAAGGTGTCCGCCCGAGCCCCGAGCGCCATGCCGATCCGCGCGACCTCGGCCACGCCCCGGGTGGTCATGGCGCCGATCGTCGACGGGCCAAACCCGACCCCCTGCGCGAACCCGACGGTGAACAGCAACAGCCCGGTCAGCGCCGCCGCGAGCTCGACCCCGCGCATGTCGCTGCTGTCGTAGATCCGCAGCGTCGGCCCGCCGAGGGCCCCGCGCACGGCCTCGGCGACCTCGGGGAACTCGCTGCCGACGACCCCGGCCCCGGGCGAGGCGTTGGTCAGCACGTCGACGCTGATCGGCCCGGCGAGGACCCCCACCCGGCGACAGGGCGTGACCGTCTTGAGCACGTGGCTCATGGTCCGCAGCTCGTCGTCGAGCAGGCCGCGGCTGACGTGGACGAGCAGGTGGCGACCGTCGAGGTGACAGCCGGCCTCGCGGAGCATGTCTTCGGCGTAGCGCGAGGGCACGGCCATCAGCACGAGCTCGGCGGCGGCGACGTCGGCGAGGTCCGAGGTCACGCGGAGGTTGTCGAGCCCGAGCTCGGGGTCGCGCCGACTCCACAGCAAGACCTCGCCGGTCCGGGCCGCGGCCTTGACCAGCGCGAGGCCAAAGCGACCGCCGCCGAGGACCGCGACCAGCGGCCGCGGGCCCTCGTGGACGTGGTCGTCGTAGGGCCGGCTGACGCGCCCGGGCTCGACCTCGGTCATGGCAGCTCTCCTCCGCCGAACGCGGCGATCTCTCGCGCGGCCCGCTCGTCGCCCTCGCCCGCGATCCGCTCGGCGAAGGTCACGAGGCGGTTTTGATAGTAGAGCAGCAGCGCCGGATCCTCGATCACGACCTGGCCGTCGGCGATCCGGGCCATCGGCCGGGTGTGGTAGCCGTCCCAGGCCTCGAGCGCCCGCTCGAGCGCCCGCTCGGCGCTGTCGGTCTCGACGTAGGAGTTGATCTGGACCTCGCCCGCGCGCTGGAGCTCACGCAGGCGCTCACGCGTGTCGAGGTAGCTGCGGACATACTCGGCGTGGTCCCAGCTGATCTCGCCGCGCCGACGCACGCGGCCGAACAGATCCAGGCCCGGGGTCTCGCGCACGAGCCGACGAAACAACACGTGGGCGACCAGCTGCGTGGTCATGATCACCGTCTCGCGCCGATAGTGGCCGACGAGCTCGCGGCCGAGCTCGCGGGTGTAGGCGGCGTCGCGGACCGGGTCGAGGACCGGCTCGCCGCGGTGGGTCACGTAGCTGACCGGATCGATCACCCGGCCGTTGGGCGCGAGCGAGCGGCCGCGCTCGTCGACGCGGTTGCCGAAGGGATCGATCGCCGGCCCGTAGCGGAGCACGCACGCGGCCCCGTAGCTGGTCAGGCGGCGGAAGAACGCGAGCCAGCGGTCGAGCTGGGAGAACTCGTCGTCCTCGATGATGTAGCGGGCCTGGCCCTCCTCCTTGAGGTAGTCGGCGATCAGGCTCTCGGCCTCGAGCACGAGGGCGTAGTTGATCGTCACGGGCACGAAGAAGATCGGCGTCGGCGCCTCGCCGGTCTTGCGGGCCCGGATCGCGTTGCGGGCGAAGGCCTCGACCGCGGTCCCGGCCAGGCCGAGCTTGAGGTGGCGCTCGATCATGCCCGAGCGGCTGCGGGTCCCGCCGGGGAAGAACAGCGAGTGGTAGCCGCGCTCGATCATCACGCACGAGTAGGTCTTGAGCACCTGCTTGTAGATCCGCGACGAGATCCGCCGGTCGATCCGGTAGGCGCCGAGGTTGTGCATGAAGAAGGAGATGATCGGGTTGGTGAACAGGTTCTTGCCCGCGCCGTAGACGACCGGCGGCAGCTCCTCGCGCGCGAGGCTCTCGCCGATCGCGAGCGAGTCGAGGTTCGACGAGTGGGTCGGGACCACGATGACCGTGCCGACCCGCGACAGCGAGTGGAGCTCGTCGAGGTGGCCGGTCAGAGTCACGAGGCGCTCGGCCCCGACCTTGCCCGCGTTGATCGCATCGACCGCGAGCTGCTTGGGGTTCATGACCCCGGCGATCATCCCGGGGATGACCCGCTGCGCGAAGCTGTAGACCCGCGGGTCGAAATTACCGGCGACGTCGGTGGCCATCGAGTCGACGATCTGGCGCAGGCTCTCGCGCTGCTCGGTCTCGGTCATCCGCGCGAGCTTGCGGACGACGGTCTGCCAAAAGCCCAGCCACTCCCGGGCCTCCTCGTCGCGCTGCTTCTCGAGCCGCTTGATCTCACGGTGGGCGCTGTCGTTGAGCAGCAGCTCGAGCTCGCCGCGCCCCGACAGGCACTGGCCGACGACGCGGGTCGAGACCTCGCTGACGACGGCGTCGCGCTCCTCGTTGAACCCGAAGATCCGCGGGTCGTCGACCGAGGGCCGCTTGGCCAGCCACTGCGGGAGGCGGATCGGCTTGGTCAGGAGGTCGCGGATCCGCGAGCTCTTCGGGGCCGGTTGGGGCATCGTCGAGAGGATACATCGACGCGCGCGCGTGTCGGGGGTAGGCTGGCGCCGTGACCCGCGGACCCTTGCTCATCGCCACGATCCTCCTGGGCGCGGGGTGTGGCTCGGACCCCAGCGGGACCGAGGCGGGCGAGACGAACACCAGCGGGCCGAGCGAGACCGCCGAGGCCGAGACCGGCGCGACCGAGACCGAGACCGAGACCGGCGTCACCGTGATGGAGGCCTGCATGGTCGACACGCCGATCGTCGTGCTCGACACCAGCATGGGCACGATGGTCGTCCAGCTCGACGGCCTGCGCGCCCCGATCACCGTCGCCAATTTCGTCAGCTACGTCAGCAGCGGCTTTTACGACGGCACGATCTTCCACCGCGTCCTCAAAGACTTCGTGATCCAAGGCGGCGGCTTCAACCCGGGGCTCGAGATGAAGACGACGATGGGCCCGATCCCGCGCGAGATCGACCCAGACCTGACCCACGTCGACGGAGCGATCGCGATGGCCCGCCGCAACGAGCCCGACACCGCCGAGTCGCAGTGGTACATCACCGACAACGCGCAGCCTGGCCTCGACGGCGACTACGCGGTGTTCGGCGTGCTGATCGACGGCTTCGAGGTCCGCGACGCGATCGCCGACGTGCCGGTCGAGACCGTCGAGTTCATGGGCCAGGAGCTCGGCGGCGTGCCGGTCGAGGACGTGCTCGTCAACGCGGCGTACTGCGTTGACGCCTGGCCCTGACCTGGCCCTGACCTGGCCCTGACCTGGCCCTGGGCGCTGACGCCCGTCTCACTCGAGCAGCGCGAGCAGCTCTTCGCGCGTAATCGCGTGGGCACCCGCGGCGTCACCGACCGCCGTCTTGGCGAGCTGCCGCTTGCGATCCTGGAGGGCCAAGATCCGCTCCTCGACGGTCTCGCTGGCGATCAGGCGATGGACGATCACGGGCTTGTCCTGACCGATGCGATGGGCCCGGTCGGCGGCCTGATCCTCGACCGCCGGGTTCCACCACGGATCGAGCAAGAACACGTTGTCGGCCGCCGTCAGGTTGAGCCCGGTGCCACCCGCCTTGAGCGAGAGCAGCATGACCGGCGGGCCGGCGGGGTCCTGAAAGGTGTCGACGACGGTCTGGCGATCACGGGTCGCGCCGTCGAGGCGGTTGAAGGCGATGTCGCGCGCGCGCAGGACCGGCTCGATGAGGTCGAGGAGGCTGGTCCACTGCGAGAACACCAGCGCCTTGTGGCCCTCGTCGAGGACCGAGTCGAGGGTCTCGAGCAGGAGCTCGAGCTTCGAGCTTGATTGCAGCTCGCCCTTGGCCTGGGCCTGGGCCGCGCGGCCCCGCCCACCGGGCAGCAGCGCCGGGTGACACGCGGCCTGGCGCAGGCGCAGCAAGGCCTCGAGCACCTGCATCACGTTGGCGCCGCCCGACAGGCGCTCGACGACCTGCTCCTGGGTCGCGGCCCGCACGGCGTCGTAGGCCCGGCGCTCGTCCTTGTTCAGCTCGCAGCGCAAGACCACGTCGGTCCGCGGGGGCAGCTCGGTCGCGACCTCGGACTTGAGCCGCCGGAGCACGAAGGGCCGGATCCGTCGACGCAGGCGCGCGGCCGCGTCGTCGTCGCCGACGGCGATCGACTTGACGTAGCGATCGCCAAACTCGGTCCGGCCGCCGAGCAGCCCGGCCTGGAGAAAGTGGAACTGACTCCAGAGATCTTCGAGGTGGTTCTCGACCGGCGTCCCGGTCAGGGCGATCTTGAACTTGGCCCGGATTCGGTAGGCCGCGCGCGCGACCTTGCTGGTCGGGTTCTTGATCGCCTGCGACTCGTCGAGGACCGCGGTGTCCCACTCGCGCGCGCCGAGCTTCTCGATGTCGAGGCGCAAGATCGCGTAGGTCGTCAGGATCACGTCGGCGTCGGCGTCGAGGGTCCGGCCTGGGCCGTGGTAGACGCTCGCGCGCAGGCCCGGACGGAATTTCTCGATCTCGACCCGCCAGTTGTGCAGGACCGAGGTCGGCGACACGACCAGGTTCTGGCGGCGGACGCCCCCGTCGACGCCCGAACGCAGCACGCACAGGGTCTGGATCGTCTTGCCGAGGCCCATGTCGTCGGCGAGCAGACCGCCGAGCTCGACCTCGCGCAAGAAGCTGAGCCAGTCGACGCCGCGGCGCTGGTAGTCGCGCAGCTCGGCGCTCAGATCCTCGGGCAGCTCGGCCCGGGGGATCCGCTCGAAGTTGCCGACGAGCGCGGCGAGGCGGTCGAACTCGGGCGGCGGGGCCTGGTCCAGAGCCTGGGCGAGGGCGGCGAGGTCGAGGATCGCCGCTCGCCTCCCGCTGCCGTCCTTCTCGGCCGCGGTCGCCTCGCGAGCGGCGAGCAGATCCGCGACGAGGTGGCCGTGCTTGGCCATGAAGTCGGCGGGGATCCGGCCAAAGCCGCCGCCGAGCAGCGGGGCGAATTCCTCGCCCCCGGACCACGCACGCACGACCGCGACCGCGTCGGCCCTGCGCATCCCCCGGCGCGCCCGGCCAAGGGCAGCGCGCAGATCGTGGGGGTGGACGTCGTCGTCGAGGCTGCCGAACTCGTCGGGCTCGCCCTCGGCCTCCGCGCCCGGTCCGGACGCGCCCGCGGGCATGAAGTAGAGCTCGAACTCCCCGTCCTTGCCGAGGATCAAGGTGGGCTCGAGCGGCGCGGCCTCGAAGAATTCCGTGTGGGCGTCGCCCGCGAGCTCGATCCCGGCCTGGTCCTGCTCGATCACGCGACCGAGCTCGATCGCCTCGGTCGCGCCGAGGTTCTTGCGCACGCCGGGCGTGAGGTCGAAGCGCTCGCGCAGGCGCGCGCGCAGCAGCTTCTCGACCCGCAGATCTCGGACCGGGAGCTCGCGCGCGCCCTTCTTGCCCGGGCGATCGAGCAGGGTCAGGCGGTCGCCGTCGGCCCGGGCGATCGGGGGATCGCCGTAGACGATCGTCGGCAGGATCTGGAGGGCGTCACCCTCGCGCACCGTCGTGAGCTGAATGCGAGGGCGCATCTTCACGCTGCCGGGCAGGCGCGGGGTGTCGATCGTGACCGGCAGGGCCTTGCGGACCTCGGGCAGCAATTGCCCGACCAGCGTGCCGACCTCGCGGTCGTTGAACAGCTGCCCCTTGCGCAGGGCCTCGAAGCGACTCGCGGCGAGCCCGTGGGGGCCGATCGCGTGGATCGTGCGGCTGCGACGAAACGCGCCGTTCTCGAACAGCTCGTTGATCTCGGGGTCTTGCTCGACCCGGGCCAGGAACTCGCCGGTCTTGGTCTCGCTCACGCGCAGGCGCAGGCCCGCCGAGGGCTTGCCGATCTCGACCGGCCGGCCGTCGAGGGTCACGTCGACCACGCGCGTGAGGTAGTCGAGCACGTCGGCCATGAGCCCGGGCGGGATCTTGGCCTTGACCGCGGGGCCGAAGCGCTGCTCGAACGCGCGGTCGGCCTTGTCGGCGGTGAAGGCCGGCGCGTCCTTGACCTTGCCGCGCTCGAGCTTGGCGAGCGAAGCGGGCATCAGGACCTCGCCCGCCTCGCTGGTCAGCACCCGGCGCAGCTTCAGAGGGCCGCGGCGGCTGCGGAGGCGATAGCCGATGTGTGCGACAGGGCCGCGGTCCTCACCGGGCATCGAGAGGCCGCGCTTGCGGGCCTCGGCCAACGCGATCGCCGCGGCCGCGACATGCTCGCAGGCCTCGGTCCGCGCGTCGCAGTCGCAGTCCCAGTCGTCGGCCGTCGGCTCGAGCGTGACGGTCTGCGCAGGTAGCCCCGGCAGCGACTCGACCCGAAAATCGAGCTCGTCGCCACGGATCCGCAGCCCGTGGACCTTGCCCGCCCGCGCAGCCTTGACCGCGCGGGTCCACTGAGCAGGTGAGCAGCCGTCGCGGACGGTCTGGAGGTAGTCCTCCACCTGCGCCGGACATAGTCCCCTGACGCCTTTGCGGCAAATGCGCTTTTCGCGCAGCCTGGTCCGGGGCGAGCCACGGTCCCGTGATCAAAACAGCTGTGCGTGTCAGAGTCCGTCTGCGTCCGAATGAGCACCCCCGAGATCATCATCATTGGCGGCGGCGTCTCCGGTCTGAGCTGCGCCAGCGAGCTCGCCACGGCCGGTCGACGCGTGCAGGTGTGGACCGCCGCACCGCCGCACCAGACCACCTCAGCCGTCGCGGCGGCGTTTTGGTACCCCTACCGAGTCGACCCGATCGAGCGCGTCGGACCGTGGGCGGCGGCCAGCTACGAGCGCTTCGCGACGATCGCCGGAAACCTCGCCCTCGGGCCGACGGCCGGGGTCTACATGCGCGAGGCGCTCGAGGTCTTCGTCGAGCGCGTGCCCGATCCGCCGTGGTCGCGCTACGTCGACATGTTCCGCCACGCGGTGCCCGAGGAGCTGCCCGCGGGCTACGAACACGGGCTGGTGTTCGAGTCCCCGGTCATCGACATGCCGCGCTACCTGCCGTGGCTCGTCGCCGGGCTCGAGCGCCTCGGGGTCGAGATCGTGCCCCAAGCCCGGCCGCTCGACTCGCTCGCGCCGGCCCTCGAGCGCGCGCAGGTGGTCGTCAACACGACCGGCCTCGGCGCGCGCGAGCTCGTCGGTGACTCGCGCTTGTATGCGGTCCGCGGCCAGACCCTTCGGCGAGAGCGCGGCGAGCTCTCACGGGTGATCATCGACGAGCACGGACCGCACGGGATCAGCTACGTGATCCCGCGCGGCGACGACGTCGTGCTCGGGGGCGTCGCCGACGAGCGCGACGAAGACCTCGAGCTGCGGCCCGAGCAGAGCGCCGCGATCTTCGAGCGCTGCGCCCGGCTCGAGCCCGGGCTCGTCGACAACAAGCCGCTCGGGGCCAGCGTCGGGTTGCGGCCGTGTCGCGACGAGGTCCGGCTCGAGCAGGAGGAGCGCGACGGCCAGCTGATCGTCCATGACTACGGCCACGGGGGCGCGGGCGTGACCTTGTCGTGGGGCTGCGCCGAGGAGGTCCGCGATCGCGTGCAGAGCTGGCTGCAGGCGCGCCGAGGCGGTTGAACGCGCGCGAGCGCCTCGGCCGCCTCGAACACTCGCTGGAGTCGCAGCGAGGGATCGCCCGCCACGCCCGCGAGATGGCACACCGGCGCTGGCAAAACAAACACGGTCCCCCGTCGCTCAGAAATTGATCACGCGCCCCAAGACGTCGAGCGCCGCCTCTTTCACGGCCTCCGCCATGGTCGGGTGCGCGTGGATCGAGCGGGCGAGATCCTCGGCCGAGGCCGAGAACTCCACGGCCACGGCGATCTCCGCGATCAGATCCCCCGCCCGCGCGCCGATGATCGACGCGCCCAAGATCCGGTCCGTCTGCGCGTGGGCGACGATCTTGACGAAGCCATCGGTCGCGGCCAGAGCCTTGGCCCGGCCGTTGGCGATCAACGGGAATTTTCCAACCCGGTAGGGCACCCCGGCCTCGTCGAGCTCGGCGGTGGTCTTGCCCAGGCTCGCGATCTCCGGGTGGGTGTAGATCACGTTGGGGATCGCCTCGTAGTTCACGTGGCCCGGCTGCCCGGCCATGGTCTCGACCGCGCAGATCCCCTCGTGCTCGGCGAGGTGCGCGAGCATCGGGCCGGGGATCACGTCGCCGACCGCCCACACGCCCGCGACCTTGGTCCTGAACTGCTCGTCGACCGGGATGTGGCCCCGGCGATCGAGCTCGAGCCCGATCGCCTCGACTCCGAGCCCGTCGGTCATCGGCTTGCGACCGACGGCGACGAGGACCCGATCGCAGTCGATCACCTGCTCCTGGTCCCCGTCTTGATAGGTGACCTTGGCCCGGCCCTCGTTGGCCACGGCGCCGGTCACCCGGACGCCAAACTTGAAGGCGAGGCCCTCGCGCTTGAACAGCTTGAGCGCGGTCTTGCCGACGTCGTCCTCCATCGTCGGCAGCAGCTTGGGCATGTACTCGAGGATCGTGACCTTGGCCCCGAGCCGGGCCCAGACCGAGCCGAGCTCGAGCCCGATCACGCCCGCGCCGATGACCACGAGGTGCTCGGGGACCTCGGGCCACGCGAGCGCCTCAGTCGAGGTGCCCACGCGATCGCCCGCGCCGATGTCGAACTCGACCCCGGGGATCGACGCGACCTTCGAGCCGGTAGCGATCAGCACGTGCTGGCCCGCGATCGTCTGGCCGACGGCGCCATCCTCACCGACGACCTCGATCACGTGCTTGTCGCCCTCGCGCGAGCCAGTAAAGCGGCCGAGCCCCGTGAGCGAGGTGATCTTGTTCTTGCGAAACAGCATCGCCACGCCGCCGGTCAGCTGCTTGACGATCTTGTCCTTGCGCCCGAGCATCTTGGCCAGATCGAAGCTGAGCTGGCCGACTTCGATGCCGTGGACGGCGAGGCCCTCGTTGGCCTCGGCGTACTTCTCGGAGGACTCGAGCAGGGCCTTGCTCGGGATGCAGCCGACGTTGAGGCAAGTCCCGCCGAGGGTCTTGTCTTTCTCGATGCACGCGACCGAGAGCCCGAGCTGCGCGGCCCGGATCGCGGCGACGTAGCCGCCGGGGCCCGCGCCGATGACGATGAGATCGTAGCTGTCCATGGATGGCCTTGTCTGTGGGAGAAGCCAGGTAGTGAGAGATCAGAGGTCGAGGAGCAGCCGACGCGGATCTTCGATCGCCTGCTTGATGTGAATCAAGAACTGCACGGCCTCGCGCCCGTCGACGAGGCGGTGGTCGTAGGACAGCGCGAGGTACATGATCGGGCGGATCTCGACCTTGCCGTCGACCGCGACCGGCCGCTGGACGATGTTGTGGAGCCCGAGGATCCCGGTCTGCGGAGTATTGAGGATCGGGGTCGAGAGCATCGAGCCGTAGATGCCTCCGTTGGAGATCGTGAAGGTCCCGTCGGACAGATCCGAGAGCTTGAGCTTGTTGTCGCGCGCGAGCTTGGCGAGCCGACCGATCTCTTGCTCGATCGCCGCGAACCCGAGGGCGTCGGCGTCACGCACGACCGGCACGACCAGGCCCTTGCCGCCGCCAACGGCCACGCCGACGTTGTAGTACTGCTTGTAGACGATCTCGTCGCCGTCGATCTCGGCGTTGACCGAGGGGAAGGCCTCGAGCGCCGAGACCGCGGCCTTGACGAAGAAGGACATGAACCCGAGCTTGACGCCGTGGGCGTCGATGAAGTCCTGCTTGAAGGCCTTGCGGGTCTGCATGACCGCCGACATGTCGACCTCGTTGAAGGTCGTGAGGATCGCGGCCTCTTGCTGGGCGGCGACGAGGCGGGCGGCGATCGTCTTTCGTAGCGGACGCATCTTGACCCGACGCTCGCGCTCGCCTGCGGGCTTGGCCGCGGGCCTGGCCGCAGGCGCAGCCGCGGGCTTGGCCGCGGCGGCCCTTTGAACGTCCTCCTTCAGCAGCCGACCGCCCCGACCGGTGCCCTCGACCCCGGCGAGATCGACCCCGGTCCGCGCGGCCTCGGCTCGCGCGGCAGGCATCGCTGCGGGTTGGGTCGCGGGCTCGGCGGGCTCGGCGGGCGCGGGCGCGGGCTTGGCGGCCGCGGACTCGACCGCCTCGGCCTGCGCCGCCGCGTCGGCGGCGGCCCCGGCTTCGGCCTTGGCCCCGGCGGCCGCGCTCGCGCCAGCTTCGACCTCGAAGATCGCGTCGCCGACGTTGACGGTGTCGCCTTCGGTGGCGAGCTGCCGACCGAGCACCCCGGCGTCGGGTGAGGGCAGCTCGACGGTGATCTTGTCGGTCTCGAGCTCGACGACGGGCTCGTCGGCGGCGATGGCGTCGCCGGGCTGCTTGAGCCACTTGGCGACGATCGCTTCGGTGATGGATTCTCCGAGGGCGGGGACTTTGATGGTGGCCATGGTCACGGTCTCGCGGGTGGTGAGTGGGCTGGGAGGGCGGCTAGGAAAACGCTGCGTCGAGCAGGCGGGTGAGCTCGACCTTGTGAGCGTCGGGCGAACCGGTCGCAGGCGAGGCGCTCCCGACCCGACCGACGTACTCGATCGTGAAGCGCGACCCAACGAGCTCCTGCACGCGCGGCTGCATGAAGGACCACGCGCCCATGTTCTTCGGTTCTTCTTGAACCCAGCGCAGGCGCTTGGCGTTGGGGTAGCGGTCAAGGGCGGCCGCGATCTCCTCGCGGGTCCGGGTGAAGGGGTAGAGCTGCTCGACGCGGACCAGCGCGACGTCCTCGCGCCCGCGCTCCTCGCGGGCCTGGTCGAGGTCGTAAAAGACCTTGCCAGCCGAGAGCAGGATCAGCTCGACCGCGGCGGGGTCGGGCTTGTCGTCGTCGATCACGCGAGAGAAGCCGCGCTCGGTCAGGGCCTCGATCGGCGAGAACGAGGGCCGAAAACGCAGCAGGCTCTTGGGCGACATCAAGATCAGCGGCTTGCGCCACTTGCGAATGATCTGGCGGCGGAGCACGTGAAACAGCTGGGCCGGCGTGGTCAGGTTGCAGACCTGCATGTTGTCCTCGGCGCACAGCTGCAAGAAGCGCTCGAGCCGGGCGCTCGAGTGCTCGGGGCCCTGGCCCTCGTAGCCGTGGGGCAAGAGCAGCGTGAGCCCGGACAGGCGGTTCCACTTGTCCTCCGACGAGGACAAGAACTGATCGATGATGACCTGCGCGCTGTTGGCGAAGTCACCGAACTGCGCCTCCCAGATGATCAGCCCGTCGGGCGTGATCAGCGTGTAGCCGAACTCGAAGCCGAGGACCGAGAACTCGCTCAGCGGGCTATTGTAGATCGAGAACCGCCCGGTGTGCTCGCCGAGGTGCTGGAGCGGGCACCACTTGTCGCCGGTCACCGTGTCGGTGAACACCGCGTGGCGGTGGCTGAAGGTCCCGCGCTGGGCGTCCTGGCCGGTGATCCGGACCGGCGTGCCCTCGCCCAGGATCGAGGCGTAGGCGAGCATCTCGGCGGTCGCCCAGTTGAAGGGCGTCTCGCCCGCGGTCATCTTGCGCGACGCGTCGAGCAGGCGGCCGAGCTTGCGGTGGAGGTTGAAGCCCTCGGGCACGACGGTCATCTGCTCGCCGTAGGCGCGGATCTGCGCGGGCGAGATCTGCGTGTCGACGTCCTCGATCTCGACCTCCGGGCCGCCGAGATACTGCTTCCAGACCCCGTGCATGGGCGCGAAGGCCTGCTTGGGGTGGCTGGCTCGGGCCTCGTCGAGCGCGGCCTCGAACTCGGCCTCGAACTGCGCGCTCATGCGCTGGCACTCGGCCTCGGTCACGGTCCCGCGCTCGGTCAGGCGGCGCTCGTACTGAACGCGGACCGAGGGGTGGTTCTTGATGATCTCGTACATCTTCGGCTGGGTGAAGGTGGGGTCGTCACCCTCGTTGTGGCCGAACTGCCGGTAGCAGATCACGTCGATGATCACGTCACGATGGAAGGTCGCGCGCCAGTCGACGGCGATCCGCGCGACGAGGGCCGCGGCCTCGGGGTCGTCGCCGTTGACGTGGAAGACCGGGACCCCGAGGACCGCGGCGACGTCGGTCGCGTAGAGGCCCGAGCGGGAGTCGCGGGGATCGGTCGTGAACCCGATCTGGTTGTTGATGACCACGCGGATGACCCCGCCCGCGTCGTAGCCCTCGAGCGCGGCCATGTTGAGGGTCTCGGAGACGACCCCCTGGCCGGCGAAGGCCGCGTCGCCGTGGAGCGTGACCGCGAGGCTGGCCGCGCGCCCGAGCTTCGGCTGCGCGTCCTGGCGCGCGCGGACCCGACCCTGAAGGACCGGCGTGATCGCCTCGAGGTGGCTGGGGTTGAACGCCAGCGCGAGGTAGATCTCCTTGCCGCTCGCGGTCGTGTGGTAGCGGTGATAGCCGAGGTGGTACTTGACGTCGCCGGCCCCGATGTAGCTCTCGGCGTCGGTGTTGGAGAACTCCGAGAACACCTCCTTGGGGCTCTTGCCGAGGATGTTCATCAGCACGTTGAGGCGCCCGCGGTGGGCCATGCCGAAGATCACCTCGCCGACGTCGTGGGCCGCCGCGCCCTCGATCAGGCAGTCGAGCAGCGGGATGATGCTCTCGGCCCCGGAGATCGAGAAGCGCTTGGCGCCGAGAAATTTGCTGTGCAGGAAGTGGTCGACCGAGTCGACGTTGATGAGGCTGGCCAGGAGCCGGAGCTGCTCATCGTGCGAGGGCACGACCTCGTTGAGGCAGCTCTCCATCCGCGCCTGCAGCCACGCGCGCTCGGCCGGGTTGGGCAGCTGCCAGTACTCGACGCCGATGTGGCGGCAGTAGGTCTTGCGCAGGCGATCGATGATCTCGCGCAGCGTGGCCTTGCCCTCGACGAGGCCGCTGGTGTGGAAGTAGCGATCGTAGTGGGCCTCGCTCAGACCGTGGTGGGCCGGATCGAGCTCGGTGACGTCGGCCCGGCGCGGGCGCGAGAGCGGATCGATGTCGGCGCCGTGGTGACCGTGAAGGCGGTGGGCCTCGATCAGGTTGTCGACCCGAGTCTGGAGCGCGATCTGCTCGGCGTCTCCGGTCAGGAGCTCGGGGCTGAGCGCGGGCCGGACCGGGTTGACCGGCGGCGCGTGACCCTCGAACAGGATCGGCAACCACTGCGGATCGACCGAGCTCGGATCGCGCTCCCATGCCTCGTAGAGAGCCTCGAAGAAGGCCAGGTTGTGTATGCTGAGCGCAGCTTCGGCGTCCATGCGTGGGCGGGAGTGTACAGGTTGTGCTGCGTCACTCCCACTTTTGGCCTGCGCGAAAAGACCATCTCGTCCGTGATAGGCTCGGGGCGTGATGGACAGCCACCGCGACGTCCTCGCGACCCGAATCGCCGACTGCATCCTCGGCCAGCACGAGTCGTGGACCCGACGCATGTTCGAGCTCGGGCGCAAACTGCGAGCCGACGGCGGCGGACCAGTGTGGGATCTTTCGCTCGGCAACCCGAGCCTCGAGCCGCCCGCGCTCTGGGCCGAGGCGATCGTCGAGACCCTCCGCGACGAGCCGGTCGGCATGCACCGTTACATGACCAACAGCGGCTACCTCGAGGTCCGCGAGTTCATCGCCCGGCGCGAGGGCGCGCGCTACGGGCTCCCCGGCCTCGAGGCGACCGACGTGACCATGACCGTCGGCGCCGCCGGAGCGATCAACGTGCTGCTCAAGTCGATCGTCGACGAGGGCGACCGCGTGCTGGTCCCGGCGCCCTTTTTCTCGGAGTACGAGCACTACTGCGCCAACCACGGCGCGACCCTCGTCCCGGTCCCGACCGGGCCCGCCTTCGAGCTCGACGTCGACGCGATCGTCGCCGCGATCCGCGAAGATCCGGGCAGCGCGCGCATCCTGGTCCTCAACTCACCCAACAACCCGACCGGCGCGATCTACGACGCCGCCTCCCTCGACCGCCTCGCGGCGGCCCTGGCCGGGCTCGACCTGCCCCGGCCCCTGTGGGTCATCGAGGACTCGCCCTACCGCGACCTCGTCCACGACCCCTCGACCGAGGTCCCCTCGATGCTCGGGCGCTGGCCGAACACGGTCCTCGTCACCAGCCACAGCAAGGATCTCGGCCTCGCCGGCGAGCGGATCGGCTACCTGGTGATCTCCCCCGAGGCCCTCGGCCGTGAGCTCCTGCATCGGGCCGTGACCTTTTGCAATCGGACCCTCGGCTTCGTCAACGCGCCCGCGCTGATGCAGCGGGTCCTGCCCAAGGTCCTCGACCAGCCCGGCGGGCGGGTCGACGTCCGGGTCTACGCCGACAACTGCGCCAAGATGGCCGCTGGCCTGCGCGAGCTCGGCTTCGAGCAGCCCGCCCCCCAGGCCGGGTTCTTCCTGTTTCCGCGCCTCCCAGTCCATCTGCGCGAGGCCGGGGAGGTCGCGCTCACCGACCGCCTCCGGCAACAGCGGACCCTGGTCGTGCCGGGCGTGGCCTTCGGCGTGCCTGGCCACCTGCGCCTGGCGATGTGTGTCGATCCTCCCGTCGTGGATGGCGCACTCAACGCCTTTCGCGTCGTGTGCGCATAGCGCCTCAGACCTACACGTGGCACCCTCGCCTCGCCATGAGCGCCGGTAGCAAGAGCATCCAAGACGTCATGTCCCGTGACGTTGCGTACAGCGGCGAGGGGATCTCGGTCCGCTCCCTCGAAGACAGCATTCACAAGGAGCGCGATGTCCAGGACGCGAAGGTCTCGGAGCTCAAGGTCCTGCGCGAGCGCAACGTCGAGATCCAGACGGCGATGGGCGACGAGCTCAAGAAGCTGCGCAAGTTCAGCGACTACATCGACGGCACCGCGACCAAGGGCGGCTTCTTCGCCGGGTTCAAGGAGATCCTCTCGTACATCCCGGGCCTCAAGTCGATCGCGATCTCGAAGCGCTCGATCGAGGAGCTGCTCAAGCAGCAGTACCAGGTCTCGGCCACGCGCGTGAAAGAGGCGGCCGGCTACTGCGACGTGCTCAAGCAGTCGGAGCAGGAGCTCTACACCGAGATCAACCGGATCAACGGCAAGATCGTCGAGGCCGCCGAGAACGAGCGCCGGGCGCTCGAGTACGTGCTCGAGCTCCGGGGCATGCAAGAAGAGCTCGAGGCCGAGCTCCAGAGCGTCGAGGCCGGCAGCGTCGAGGCTCGCAAGATCGAGACCGACCAGGACCGGATCCGCGCGCTCCTGGCCGAGCACTCGAGCAACGTCCAGCTCTACGGCGCGGCCGAGAATCGCTACGCCAACCTCAAAGAGAACACCCGCAAGCTGGCCGAGACGATCCGCAACCTCGCCCAAGACATCCAGCAGTACACGACCGCCGCGAGCATCAAGCTCGACATGGCCTCGGCCCAGATCCAGGCGATCGGCCGGGCCGCCGACGCCTCGGTCGTGATGCTCGAGATGAAGAAGTCGCTCGACGTCATGACCGAGTCGATGAACGTGACCACGCAGTTCGTCAGCGACACCCAGATCTTCTTCCGCCAGAACCTCGACCGCCTCGTCGAGGAGCTCGAGACCTTCGACGAGGGCACCTCGCAGCTGCTCGACGAGAACCTCCAAAAGTCCAAGGAGATCGAGGAGGCGCGGATCCAGGCCGCGATCGACAAGGCCATGAAGCGCAAAGAAGAGGGCGGGGCCGGGGGCGCGGACGCGGCTGCGCCGAGCGAGGGCTAGCTTCATCCCCATGAACGAGCTCGTCACCCTTCACACCCAGGCCCTGCGCGGCGAGGTCGTCCCGGGCTACCTCGCCAAGCTCGCCCGGGGCCTGCGGGCGGCGCGGCTCAACAACACCTACCCCGATCGGCGTCGGGTCCAGGGCAGCCTCGAGGCGATGAAGCTGGCGATGGACGCCGGGATCTACGATCAGCTCTACGTCGACGCGCGCGCGGGCCTGCCGAACATGGCCAGCTTCACCCGGGTGCTCACCGATCACGAGGTCGCGGGCGGCTCGCTGTCGCGGATGAGCGACACCGCCCACTACGAGCAAAAGCGCGACGAGGCCGAGGTCTACGCCCGGCTGCTCGACAAGCGCCGCTACTTCGAGGCGATCGTCGGCAAGCCCCACGCCCCGCTCGACGAGCACCGCGTCCAGCTCCGCCGCCACGACCCCGAGACCGGGACCGCCGAGTTTCGCCTCGATCTGACCAAGCTCGACGCGAGCGGGCTCTACGTCCGGATCACGATCGAGCTGACCCAGGTCGCCTCGGCCTGGCGGCGCAAGGTCATCGACCTCGACTCCGACGGCGAGAGCGCCGCGGCCAACGAGGCCTTCCACGCGACCGTCTACCGCAACGCCAGCTACGACGCCGAGCACCTGTTCATCCACATGCACGACATCGAGGGCGTGAGCGTCGACCGGGTCCAGCGCGGGGTCATCGGCCCGGTCCTGTTTCGCCTCCCCCACGCGGGCGCGCCGATCGTCCCGGCCGAGCCCGAGCAGGGCAACCCCCGCCTCGCCCACGCGTGGCGGCGCTGGCTCGAGACCGCGACCAGCGACGAGCCCGAGCTCGTGCTGTGCTTCCAGACCGACATCGCTGCTCGCGACGTCCGCGAGGAGAAGAGCAACGATCCCCTCGAAGATCTGCTCTCGACCAGCATCCAAGACAGCGAGCGCGCCCGCTACCAGCACACCCGCGAGCGCTTCCCGTTCAAGGTCTTCAAGGATCGCAAGTTCGTGGTCACCCGCGGGGCCGAGGGCCTGGTCCGTGCCGTCTGCGAGGCGGCCGGAACCAAGAACCTGATCTACCGCCTGAGGTAGTCGCGAGTCACGGCCTCGAGTGCCACGTGACACGGCGCCGCGCTTCGGCAAAGCTGTCGCCATGATTTGCGCCCGCCTCCCCCGCTGGCTCGCCCCTGCCCTCACGCCCGCGATCGCTGCCGCGATCTACCTCGGCCTCCCGACCCCCGAGGCCGAGGCCGCCAAGCCTCAGCGCGGCGGCGGCTTCGACGAGGGCGGCTACATCATGCTCACGCCCGGCTCCTTGGTCCTGCCCTTCGCCGAGGACGACTTCACCGATCTCGATCCGAGCTTCGGCTGGGGCTTCGGCGGCGGCTACATGTTCGCCCGCGGCGAGCTGTTCAAGGCCACCCTCGGCGCGAGCTTCGAGCACACCGTCTTGGTCCTCGACGACTACGACTTCAAGGACTTCGGCGTCCACGTCTTGCGCTTCATGCCCGAGGCCAGGATCGGCCTCGGGACCAACAAGATCTGGGGCTACGGCCTGTTCGGGGCCGGCGTCGCCGGAGCGCTATGGTTCTGGGACTTCGACGTCCCCTTCTTGAACGACATCAACGGCGACGACTCCGCGGTCGGCTTCAACGTCCAGTTCGGCGGCGGCGTCCAGGGCATCGTCTACAAGAACCTGTTCCTCGGCGGCGAGATCGACTTCGACCTCGGCCTGTTCTACGAAGGCGACGCTGGCGACTGGCGCGGCAACGCCGACGACGACTTCTCGATCTTCCAGGTCGCCTTCGAATTCACCATTGGCTGGTATTTTTAGGCTTGGACCCGGGGGGGTTTGGTGCAACGGGGTCACGGGGGTGGCCGAGTTGCCGTGATCGCGACCAGGGTCCAGGCGTTGTAGCCGTGGTTGTGCAGATGCAGCACGACCGGCTCGCCCGCCGCGAGCGGCTCGTCGACGGTCCACTCGAAGCGCAGGACCTCCGGCGCGTTCGGGATCGGGACCTCGGCCTCACCGATCACGCGACCAGCGACGAGCACGGCGACGTGGGCGGTGGCCGGCGCCGCGGCGTCGAGCACGTCGTGCCATAGGTCGACGCTGAGGTGGTCACCCGGCGCGAGCGCGCGCGAGCTCGGCTGCGCGAGCGCGAGGTAGTTGCACACCCCGGTCTGGACCTCGAGCGTGCCGAGCTCGGCTCGCCAGGCGCCGACTGGGCAGTTGAGGGTCTCGGGTCGATGCGCGGCGAGGTCGTCGTCGGCCGCGTCGACGACGACCCAGGCGTCGAGATCGTCGACCTCGACGAGCGCGACCTCGAAGGGCTCGGGCTCGGTTTGCTGGACCTCGTCTTCGAGCGGGTCGGCGCAGCCTGGGAGCGCGCCGAGCAGCGCCCCGAGCAGCGCTCCGAGCAGCGACCTCATACTCGACGCGGGTCGGGCCTCGGCGCTCACGGTCGACTAAAGGCCGCCACGGCCAGGCACATCTCGTCGCGCGTGCCCTCGCCCCACAGGACGTCCTGAGGCTCGACGAGCTCGCCGTCGAAGATCGGCTGGTTGTTGACGCTGTTGTCCCACGTGCACTCGAGCCCGATCTTATCCCCAGGGTGAACGCGCAGCGGCTCGCGGAGCTCGAAGGCGCCCTGCCAGGAGAAGTCCCACCGGGGGATCTCGACCACGCAGGTGTCGCCGCCGTCGGCACGGACGATCGTCAGTTTGGCCCGGACCCCGAGCTGGTGCATGTGGAGGCCGGCGAAGTGCAGCAGCAAGTCGTCGCCCTCGGCGACCCCGGTCTCGGCCAGCGGGGTCGACCACAAGGGCGAGAACACATCGATCTGCGTCGCGTGAGTGACCTCGGGCTCGCCCGCGGGGATCAGCATCGGCTCCGATCCGACGACCCACTCGAAGTTGGTCAGAGGTTGGTTGACGAGCGGCCGCTCGACGGAGTCGGCGAGGCTGAGCTCGACCGCGCTCTGGTCGGCGACGGGATCGCTGGTCGAGGTGTTGTAGTGGACCTGGATGATCAGCGTCGAGCCGGGCTCGAGCCGGACGCCCGTCCCCTCGGGGAACGCCTGGCCGCGGCCGCCGGGCGCCCAGCTGGCGATCCAGCGCGCGCCCGGCAGACCCGAGCTGCCGTAGCAGGTGTAGCCGGGGCCGTCGTCCGCGGCGTCGAGCTGCGCGACCTCTTCGGCCTGGTCGGGGTCGGCCGCGAACGCGATCACGTGGTGGACGACGCTGCGCTGGTCGGGGAGCACGCGAAAGCCCGTCACCCACGGCTGTGGCCCGTCCCAGGCGACTGGGAAGCAGCGGTAGTCGTCGGGCTCCTTGGTCGGCGTGTAGGGCTCGGGCAAGCTGATCGTCACGTCGGGCTCGAAGGTCGGCGCCGGGTCTTCGGACGCGGGCGGCTCGTCGGCCGGGTCGCCCTCGGGCGCGCCCTCGGCCAGCCAGGTCAGCAGCAGCTCGCGCTCGTCGGCGTCGAGCGAGCGTGCGTGGCGATACTCGTTGCAGCCCGGCCCGGGCGGCCACGGCGGCATCGTCCCCGCCTCGATCGCGTAGGGCAGGACCGCGGCGGCCGCCGCGACCTCTGCGTAGTCGTCGAGCGAGAACGGCGCGATGTCGCCCTCGGTGTGGCAACTGGCGCACTTGCTGTCGAGGACCGCCTTGGCGTCGGCCCAGTAGGTGTAGGTCGGCTCGAGCTCCGCGCTCTCGCTCTCGCCCTCGCCCTCGCCCTGTTCACCCGCTTCGCTCGCGCTCGGTTCGCCACAGCCGAGCACGCTCGACACCGCGAAGACCGCGAGCGGCCCTCGCCTCCAAAAATTATCGTTCGTCATCGCTGCAAAGCCTAAAGCAGCGCGCGCTCCGATTTGGTGAAGAAGTGTTTCGACCGACATGTTCGTTGTGGCTTGCCTATGCTCGACCCATGCTGGCCAGCTTCGACGCGCCGATCCAGGTGCTCATGGTCGAGGACGACGAGCGCCTCGCCCAACTCACCGAGCGCTACTTGAGCAAGCGAGGGGTCATGACCACGCGCGTCGACGACGGCGAGCAGGCGATCGCGGCCGCCTCCAAGCACCACTACGACGTGGTCCTCCTCGATCTCATGCTCCCGGGGGTCGACGGTCTGACGGTGTGCGAGGCGATCCGCGAGCGCGGGGACGTCCCGATCATCATGGTCAGCGCGCGGACCAGCGACGACGATCGCGTCCTCGGCCTCGACCGCGGAGCCGACGACTACGTGGCCAAGCCCTTCAACCCGCGCGAGCTGCTGGCCCGGATCCACGCGCTCGTCCGGCGCGAGCGCGGCCAGGTCGGGCCCGCGCGGCGGCGCCTCGCGGTCGGTCAGCTCTCGCTCGATCCGCGGCGCATGCAGGCCGAGCTCGGGGGCGCCGCGCTCTCGCTCACGGCCTACGAGTTCCGCCTGCTCTACGCCCTCGCCGAGCACTCCGGGCGGCCGCTCTCGCGCGAGCGCCTGCTCGACCGCGTCCACCTGGGCAAGGCCGAGGAGGCCTTCGCGCGCTCGATCGACGTCCACGTGTCTCGCCTCCGTCGCAAGCTCGGGGTCCCGGGGATGCTGCAGACGGTCCGCGGTCGGGGCTACATGCTGCTCAATGACGCGGCCGAGGCGGAGGCGTGGTCGGAATGAGGCACCTGCTCTCGCGTCTGTTCCTGATCAATTTCTCGACTTTCTTGGTCACGGCGATCGCAGTGCTCGGCGTCCGCTGGTTCGTCGACCCAGGTGTGACGCCGCTCGACCGCGCGCGCCAGGCGATCGCCCTGGCCGTGAACGTCGACGCTCCGCCCGCGCAGCTCCAGACCAGGATCGAGCTCATGCGGGCCGAGTTCGGCGGCCAGGCGACGGTCTACGACCTCGAGGGCCAGGTGCTCGCGTCCAACATCGCTCCGCCCCTGCCTTTCGATCTCGACGCCGGTCACTCGCGCCACCCGAGCTTCGACGGGGCCGGTCACCAAAACGGCTGGGTCGTGTTCGGCGCGGTCTCTGACCAGGTCATCGGCGACACCAGCGAGCTGCTGCTGCTCGTGCTCGGCGTCGCTGGCATCGTCGGGCTCGGGTTCGCCGCGTGGGCGACCAGCCGCCTCGTCGGACCTCTGCTGGCGATGACCAACGCGGCCCGCTCGATCGCCCAGGGCAACTTCGACGTCCACCTCGGGCTCGATCGCAGCGACGAGGTCGGCGTGCTCGGGCGCGCCTTCGACGACATGGCCGGCAAGCTCGCGCTCCTTCAGCGTTCACAGCGCGAGCTCCTGACCTCGGTCTCGCACGAGCTGCGGACTCCGCTCGCGCGCATGCGCCTCGCGGTGACGATGCTGCAAGACGGCGACGAGCTCGGCGAGCTGCTGCCCGAGCTCGACACCGACCTCGACGAGCTTGAGCGGATGACCGACCGCGTGCTCGGGGCGGTCGAGCTCGACCTCGAGCTCAGCCACGGCGAGGCCATGGCGCTCGGGCCTCGCTCGTCGGTCCCTGCTCGCGCCCTGGCCCGGCGCGTCGCCGCTCGCTTTCGCCTCGCGCACCCCGAGCGCGAGCTCGACGAGGAGCTCGACGAGGAGCTCGGCGCGGTCACGATCGATACCCCCGCGGTGCTGCGGGCGTGTGAGAACCTGCTCGACAACGCCCACCGCCACAGCCCGCTCGGTCGGCCGGTGCGACTCGAGGTCCGGCGCGTCGGCGAGTGGCTCGAGCTCGCGGTCAGCGACGAGGGACCCGGCGTGCCGCCGCAGCTGCGCGAGCTCGTGTTCACGCCCTTCTTCAGGGTCGACGCCAGCCGCAGCCGCGGGACCGGCGGGCTCGGTCTCGGCTTGACGATCGTCGCGCGCATCGTCGAGGCCCACGGCGGGACCGTGCACCTCGGCGCGGCGCCCGGGGCGGGGGCGCGATTCTCGATCCGGCTGCCGGCCGGGTCGTGAGCGCGGGGCGACCGAACTGCAGCCCGCATCCGCGACCGTGTTGGGCGAGTGGCCCAAACGCGTCGCGCGATCGCGAGTGCCCCTACGCTCCTGACCATTTGACTCGCCCTACCACAGGTCGAGGGCCGCGAGCTTGTCGAGTGTTTCATCGTCGCCAATTGGCCCCTGGCGATCACCGTAGCCGAGCGCGGCGACGGGCGCCCCCCAGCACTTTACATCCCCTGACTGCAGCACCGCGCAGGAGTGAAACTCTCCAACATGAACCGAGCTGGCCGGGCCGCCGAGCGGGAGCGGCTCGAGCACCGCGGGGGTCTCGTCGTCGCCGATGATCTCCCTCGTCCCGTAGCCCAGCGCCACGAGGGTTCCAATTCCCCAACACTTCACCCCTCCGTCAACGAGGACCACGCAGGTGTGGTAGCGACCAGCAGCGACCTGGGCGACCTTGGCCCCGACGTCGACATGACCGACCGACGCCGGCGTCTCGTAGTCACCGAGGTTATCTCCGACACCCGCCGCGGCGCCCCCGTATCCGAGGGTGGCGGAGACATAGCCCCAGCAGGACAGGGCGCCGTCCTCATGCACGGCGCACACACCTTGAGGCCCGGCGGAGAGCTGAACGACCGGCGCCCCCGCGAGCTCGATGGGTGGGTAGTCGCTGGGGACGTCATCGTCTCCAATCCCGCCCGGGACGTCTTGTCCGAGGACCCCCGCCCCAGCATCGAAAGCTCCGGCGGCCCTCGAGCAGCGCGCATACGGAGGTGAGCGACGCCGAGATCTGCTCGACGCCGGTCCCGAGCGCGAGCGCGGGGATCTCGGCTACGGGCTCGTCGTCACCCAAGGACTCCGTGGTCTGGACGCCATGCTGAGCCCAGGTGCCGCGCCCCCAGCACTTGGCCCGCAGCTTTGAGTCACTCATACAGGTGATCATCCCGCGGACCGACAGCTCGACGAGCTCGGGCGGTGGCGGCGTAGCGTCGGTGTCTTCGGGCCGCTCGGGCCCCGAGCACGCGAGCGCGCTCGTCAGCAGCAGAGCGCTCGCGCCAAATCCAGGGGTCAGACCGACCGTCTTGAAATGCATGATTGCCTCAGGTTGGGTTCTTCTCCAGCTGGGTCGGCCGACTCCCAGCTGATCGCTCGAGCGGTCGCAGGGGCGCCGAGCGTGCACATGAACGCTACGCTGCACGCGTACAGCTGACGCCTGCTGAACGGACCCGAGGTTGGCATGCGCCTCTCCTGTTTGTCACGAGTGACGGAATCCTCAACACCTCGCTCGGCGTAGATTGTGCGGCGCCCTGGGTCGAAAGGCGCGGTGGCGAGGCCCGCGTTCGAGTCGCGGCGCGGCCACCGGCGGGAGCGAAGCTTCAACGTGGGCGGCGGGGCCCGAAACCTTAGCCGCCGACCTCCCCGATGAGCGCTCTTCCGGTCTCACGCACCGCTCGGTGTGGGTTCGAGCAACCCATCAGCAAGGTTCGGCCCACTGCGTCGCGCTGAAGCAGGTGCAGTTGTTGAACACCCTGCGATGACAGGTCCGCAGCCACAGCTGAATGTAGTAGTTCCAGGCGAAGTGGTGGCTCAAGGTGCACTGGCCACACCATGTTTCGACCTGGGTGGGTCCGCAGTCGGTCAGCGGCGCCGGGCCGCCTGGTTCGAGCCCCTCGGCTGGGGTGACAAAGGACTCGAACTCGAAGGCCGCGAGGTCCGCGGACTCGGCCGGGCTGAGGCCCTTGGCGACGAGCTCGGGGGTCAACCAGGTGCCGGGCGGCAGCTCGTCCTCGAAGTTGTCGAGCAGACCGCGTTGGGCGAGGAACTCGAGCACGCGGCCGTGTTCTTCGACGGTCGAGAGCTCGGACCACTCAAAGCCGGCGCCCGGGGCCCCGAGCGGCGAGCTGTTGCGCAAGACCAGCTCGCCCTGGGCATAGGCGAGAAAATTGTCGCGCTGGGTCAGGCTCTCGAACTCGGGGACCTCGTCCGAGGCCCCGACGAGCTCGTCGAGCGCAGCGTCGCTGAGTTCATCGAGGGGGACCTCGACGTAGCCCTCGACCGCGGCCTCGGCGAGGACCTGATCGGCGGTCAGGCTGGGCGTTTCGCTTTGTTCGAGCTCGAGGCCGCGCTCGACGAGGGGCTCACCGAAGCTCGGCTCGGATCGATCGCAGCCGAGGCCGAGGCCGGCGCTGAGGCCGAGGGCGAGGACCAGGGCAGGACGCGAGGAGGTACGAAATGAAGGTGTGGACGTGGACATGGTTGGGGTGGCGCCAGGTTGCGCACGACATAGGTCGGGCCGGCCGCCGAACTGTCCACCGGTTGGCGACAAAATCCGGCCTCCGCCCTACCATGGACCCGTGACCGCCAACGACGACTGGGACCACGACGCAGAGCTCCTCGAGCGCTGGCGAGCGGGGGACAACAAAGCCGGCGGCGAGCTCTATGATCGCCACAGCCCCTCGGTCTTTCGGCTGTTCAAGAACAAGGTCCCCGACCAGACCGAAGAGTTGATGCAGCAGACCTTCCTCGCCCTCGTCGAGGGCCGCGACAAGATCCGTGAGGGGACCAGCGTTCGCGCCTTCGTGCTCCAGGTCGCCCGCTTCAAGCTCATCGACCATCTGCGCGGGCTCAGCCGCGGCCGGGCCTTCGACGCCGAGCTCGACTCCGTCGCCGAGCTCGCGCCGGGACCTTCAACGATCTTCGCCGAGCGCCGCGAGCAGCAGCTGCTCCTCCAGGGCCTGCGGCGGATCCCGATCGAGCACCAGCTCGCGCTCGAGCTGTTTTACTGGGAGGGGCTCAAGGCCAACGAGATCGCCGCAGTGTTCGACGTCTCGCACTCGGCGATGCGCAGCCGCCTGGGCAAGGCCCGGCAGCTGCTCGCGGCGGCGATCGCCGAGTGCGCGGCCTCGCCGGCCGAGCGCCAGAGCACGACCATGGGGCTCGACACCTGGGCGGCGCAGATCCGCGCGCGGATGTGAGGCCCGCGGAGCTCGGCGCGAATGTGCCGGTGATCACGATCGATCGGAGATCGATTTGGCACGGACACTCCGGGCGGGTCCACGACTTGTCTGGCGAAGCAGCTGTCGTGGCCCGTCTTGGCTTCGCCGCCAGACAGGCCGCCGAAAATTACTGCCTGTGACCTTGGACAGTCGCCGGGGGCGCTCGACTATGAACACAGGCTCCACCATGTTCAACAATGCCATGTCTCGTTCGCTCGTCTTGTCGGTTCTCACCGCTGCGCCGCTCTCGCTCACGGCCCAAGCCGCAGGCAACAACCTCGACCTCGTGATGACCCACGCCTGCGAAGAGGACGTCGGCGGGGTGCTGCGCCTGTGGGTCGAAGAGGACGGAGACATCTGGTCCCCCGACCTCGACCGCTTCATCGGCTCCACAACGGAGGACCTGAAGCCGAGCGAGCACCCCAGCTATGAGGTTGGCTCGGCCCCGGACCTGACCTTGTCGTTCGCCTTCCGAAGCGGCGCCACGGGCATGGACGTGCTGATCTACGACCACAAGCTCGAAGACTGGGCCTACTACGACACCGTCGTCGTCGAGCGCAACTACGGCCGTATCTCCCTGCCGATCGACAGCTCGTTCAAGCTCGAGTTGACCGAAGGCGGGATCTCCGAAGAGCTGATCGAGTATCCCTACGAAGACGGGGGGACCGCAAGTCTGCCCCCCCAAGACAAGGCCGCGGTCCTCAAGCCCGTCAAAGACTGCAACGATTGACGCCCCCCTCCCAACCGGCGGCCGCGACGCTCGTCGAGGCCGGCAGCGGTAGCGAGCGAGCCCGGACCAGCCCCGAGCAGCTGCGGGCGATCGCGGCCGTTCGCTCGCGCCTGTTTGGCGAGGCGCCCGAGGTCCGCATTGGTCGCTACGTCCTCGAGCGCCAGCTCGGCGTCGGGGGCATGGGCGAGGTCTACCTGGCCGAGGACCCGGAGCTCGGCCGCAAGGTCGCGGTCAAACAAGTGCGGGCCGAGCTCGGCTCGCCAGCCCAGCGTGCGCGCCTGGTCCGCGAGGCCCAGACCCTCGCGCGGCTCTCACACCCCAACGTCGTCCAGGTCCACGAGGTCGGCGATGACGAGGGCGAGACCTACCTGGCGATGGAGTACGTCGAGGGCCTGAGCCTGGCGCGGTGGCTCGCGGCCGAGGCCCGGTCGTGGACCGCGATCCTGGCCGTGTTCGTCGACGCGGGGCGCGGGCTCGCGGCGGCGCACTCGGCCGAGCTCGTCCACCGCGACTTCAAGCCGGCCAACGTGCTGATCGGCCGCGACGGCCGTCCGCGGGTCGCCGACTTTGGCCTCGCGCTCGGCCCCGGCGAGCTCGACACCGCGAGCCTGAACGTGGCCGGGACCATCCGCTACATGGCGCTC
Organism: Enhygromyxa salina; assembly: GCF_002994615.1. GTDB lineage: Bacteria > Myxococcota_A > Polyangia > Nannocystales > Nannocystaceae > Plesiocystis > Plesiocystis salina_A. The sequence continues at coordinate 32,354 of NZ_PVNK01000248.1, forward strand.
GAGCAGCTGCGTGGCCAGGCCATCGATGGCCGCGCCGATCAGTTCAGCTTTTGCGTCGCGCTCTACGAGGCCCTGTGGGACCAGCGGCCCTTTGGCCCCAGCACCGACGTTCGTGCCCGGGTCCGCGAGCTCGAGGCCGATCGACCGGCGGCCCCGCCGTGGAGTTCGAGGGTTCCTCGGCGGGTCTGGGCGGCGCTTCGTCGGGGGCTGCGCTGCGATCCCGAGCAGCGCTGGCCGAGCATGAGGGCGCTGCTCGATGTCCTCGACCGGATCCCGCGCCAGCGCCGTCGCCGACGGGTCGCGGGTCTCACGATCCCGCTGGTCGCGAGCCTCGGGCTCGGCCTCGCGGCCCACCTGTCCGAGCTCGCGAGCCCCTGCCGAGAGGTCGACGGCGAGCTCGCCGAGCTGTGGAACCCGACCCGCCGGGCCGAGCTCGGCGCGGCCTTCGAGGCCAGCGCGGTGGCCCACGCGGACGCGAGCTCGGTCCGGGTCCGTGACCGCCTCGACGCGTGGACCAAGCGGTGGCTCGCGGCCCGGGTCGAGCAGTGCCAGGCCGCGGCCAGCTCGCGCGACGACCCGGCCCTGGCTCGCGCCCGCCGGGCCTGTCTCGAGCGTCAGCGCCAGGGCTTTGCGACCCTCGTCGAGGGCCTGGCCGCGGCCAACCCCGCGGCGATCGAGCGGGCGGTCGAGGCCAGCTCGAGGCTGCCCTCGCCCGAGCGCTGCGAGGCCGCCGCGCTCGTCGATGGCCCGGCCCCGGCGCCAGCCGAGCTCCAGCGGTCAGTCGAGCAGCTGCGCCTGGCGCTGACCGAAGCCGAGGTCTGGCGCCAGCTCGGGCAGGCCGATCCGGACCACACCCGCGAGCTGCTCGCCCGCGCCCGTGCGCTCGGCTACGGCCCCGTCGAAGCCGAGGCGCTGGCCGAGCGTGGGCGGTCCGAGCTCGCGGCCGGCTCGGCCGCGCGGGGCCTCGACGAGCTCGACGCCGCGGCCAAGCTGGCCCTCGCAACCGGCCACCGCCGCCTGCTCGCCGAGCTGTGGACCAGCCTCGCGCTCCATCGCTTGACCGACTACCCCGACCCCGACGCCGGCCCCGAGCTGCTCGAGCTGGCCGAGGCTGCGTGGTTCGAGCTCTCGCCCACGCCCGATGTTCGCGCGCGCCTCGCCCTTGGCCAGGGCTGGGTTGCGAGCGACCCGGCCCGCGCGGCCGAGGCCTTTGAGCGCGCGCTCGAGCTCGATGCGGCCGGGCCGATCGCGCCCCGGGCCCTGTCGGCCCTCGCCGAGCTCGCCGAGGGCGACGAAGCCCTGCGCCTGCGCCAGCGCGCGCTGGTCACAGCCGAGGAGGTGTTTGGCCCCGAGCACCCCGTGACCGCGCGCCACGTCTACAACCTCGGCGTCGTCCACCACAGCCGGGGCGAGCTCGACGCGGCCGAGCCCTTGTTTGTCCGGGCCGTCGAGCTGTGGACCGCCGCCCACGAGGCCCGCGAGCACCCCGACCTCGCCCGCGCGCACCTGCTGCTCGCCGACATGTGCCTGCGGGCCGGCGATCTCGACGGCGCCCGCGAGCACGCCCTGGCCCTCGCAGCCATCCAAGCCCAGACCCTGCCGCCGGACCACGCCGACCTCGGCGACGCGCCCATGCTCCTCGGCCGCGTCGCGGCGCTGCGCGGGGATCGGCGGGCGGCGCTCGAGTACATCCGCGAGGCCCTCGCCCGCTACGAAGCCAGCGATGGGCCCGGCGACGATCGGGTCTTGGCCCTGCGCCTCGACCTCGCCGGCCGCCAGCTCAGCCTCAACGACCGGGCGGCCGCGGCCGCGACCTACGCCGAGGTCCTGACCTTCGACCCCGCGCCGCCGCGGGCGGCCCTCGCCCACCTTGGTCTGGCCGAGATCGCCTTGCGCGACGGCGACCTCGCGGGTAGCCGCGAGCAGCTCGGCGCGATCGAGGCCCTCGGTCTCGACGCCCTCGGCGGCCAGCGGGTCAGCTACGAGCTGCTCCGGGCCCTCGTCGCGCTGCGCGGCGGCTGCCGGGGCTGCGCCGCCGCCTTTCGTGAGCGAATCGCCGCGGCGATCCTCGCCGATGACTGGACCCTCGAGCTGCTCGAGCCGTGGTTCGAAGAGCTCGAGTTGTCGCCCCGCGAGCGCGCGCAGCTCGGGCTCCTCGTCCACCCGCGTCGCTGAAGCCCCGGCCCCGGCGAGCTCCCAGGCCAGGGTCCGCGCGAGGAATTTTCAGGCGCGAGCACGAGGCGCGAGAGCTCACCGCCGGCGCCTTCGCCACCCGAGCGCAACGAGGGCCAAGAAGAGCGACGCCACCCCGCCCTCGGTCGGAGCGCTGCTGCATCCGCATCCGCCCCCCGACGAGTCGGCGTCGCTGCCGGGCTCCTCCCCACCTGTGTCCCCCTCGCTCCCGCTACCGGTGTCACCTTCGCCGTCGTCGCCCCCGTCCTCGCCCTCGTCCTCGCCCTCGTCCTCGCCCCCG
>NZ_PVNK01000249.1 GCF_002994615.1 Enhygromyxa salina
CTCGAACCATCCTCGCCGCGCTGTCGAAGCGACGGCGCGAGCTGCTCATCAAGGAGCTACCGGTGCAACAACGAGATAAATTGTGGGAGATCGAACGCCAGAGCGGCACCTTCCTCTTGGGCGTCGAGCAGGGCCGCGAACAGGGCCGTGAGCAGGGCCTCGAACAGGGCCGCGAGCAGGGCCGGCGAGAGACCCTCGTCGAGTTAATCCTCGCCCTTCTCGAGGTCCGGGGCATCGCAGTCGACCGCGCGGCGGAGGCCCGGCTCCGCGGCTGTGAAGCGCTCGTGACCCTCCAGAGCTGGGCGCGCGGGGCCCGTGAGGTGTCCGATGTCCACGCCCTGTTCGAGGAGGAGTGAGCCCGGCGCGATGTCAGCCCGGACTGGCTGCGAGCGACTCGGAGCTCGTCGCCCACATCCGCGTCGAGCTGCTCTTTGGTGAACGCCCCAGCGAGAGTCCAAGCCAGGTCGAGTCATTTGCACGAGGATAACAAAAACTGTGCAACGCCAACTCGCGCGGGCCGAAGCGCAGATGTGCCCGGCGTGCTCCACCAAGGGATCTTGTCTGTGTTCTGCGATGATCCGTGGCTGCCCTTCGACCTGCTGGGGCTCGCGCGGCCGAGCTTGGGGACTCTTGTCGACCGACGGACCGAGGTCGACTCGCTGCCGACCGACGCCAAGTCTCAGCCGGTCGGGCTGCCGGACCTCGTCTTGTGTGCTCGAGAGCCGGGCGACCCGCGGCGTGGGGTGGTCATCTGTATTGAGGTCCAGCTCGAGCGCGACGAGGCCAAGCGCTACAGCATCCCCTTCTATCAAGCCGCGCTGGCCAAGCGGCATCAGCTTCCGTGTTGGGTGTTCGTGGTCTCGTTTTCGCCTGCGCTGTCGGCCGCCGTGGTCGCGTGGTCCGAGGGTCCGCCACCGCGGGTCGAGGCGGAGGTCATCGACGCGGGCAATGTGCCTGTGCCGACCTCGGTCGAGCAGGCGATCGCGCGCCCGACCGCAGCGGTGCTTGCCGCTGCCCTGCACGGATACGGGGGCGACCTCAACGCCGCTCGACTCGGGATCCAAGCGTGCGGCGGCCTGCCAGACGAGACGCGTCTGCGCTACACTCGAACCATCCTCGCCGCGCTGTCGAAGCGACGGCGCGAGCTGCTCATCAAGGAGCTACCGGTGCAACAACGAGATAAATTGTGGGAGATCGAACGCCAGAGCGGCACCTTCCTCTTGGGCGTCGAACAGGGCCTCGAGCAGGGCCTCGAGCAGGGCCGTGAACAGGGCCGTGAGCAGGGCCTCGAACAGGGCCGTGAGCAGGGCCTCGAACAGGGCCGCGAGCAGGGCCGGCGAGAGACCCTCGTCGAGTTAATCCTCGCCCTTCTCGAGGTCCGGGGCATCGCAGTCGATCGCGCGGCGGAGGCCCGGATCCGCGGCTGTGAAGCGCTCGTGACCCTCCAGAGCTGGGCGCGCGGGGCCCGTGAGGTGTCCGATGTCCACGCCCTGTTCGAGGAGGAATGAGCCCGGCACGCGCGCGACCCATTCCGGCGCGCGAGCACCTCGGGGCGGTGTTGATCGATCTCGACGGGACACTCGTCGACCGAGACGCAGCGGTGCGGGCGTGGCTACAAACCCGGGGTCATGGGCGCGAGGCCGCGCGCTTCACTCGCGGTCGCAGCCTCGAGTCGTTGGCGGCGCAGCTGCTCCGTCATCATCCCGGATTGGCCCCGAGCGACTCAGAGCTCGCCGCCCGGATTCGCGCCGAGCTCCCCGCGCTGATCCCGCGTGAGCGCGCCATCCTCGAGGCACTCGAGCAGCTAGCGAGCAGCGAGCTGGTGCTCGCGTTGGTCAGCAATGGCGGCGGGCGCACGCAGCGAGCCAAGCTCGCCGCCGCGGGTATCGACGCTGCCTTGTTCGCCGCTGTGCTGATCTCCGGCGAGCACGGCCTCGCCAAGCCTGACGCGAGGATGTTCGCGCTCGCGCTGAATGAGCTCGACCTTCGGCCCGACCACGCGATCATGATCGGCGACTCGCCCGAGCACGACATCGCGGGCGCGGCCGCGGCGGGGCTCGCGAGCTGCTGGATCGCACATGGCCGCACGTACCCCCGCTCCTCGCCCGCGCCGAGCATGGTCGCTCCACACTTTTCCGGCGCGGTTCGACGGCTGCTCGGGCTCCCGGCCGCCGATCTGAGCTCGACCTAAATCAAGCGCTGAATTGAGAAAGCTGAATGATCTAGGGCGAGTACGAGCCGGAAGGCGAGCGTTTGGGGGTGAGCGGAGGGGGCTTCGCCGCCGCAGCGAGGGGCCTTTTCGAAAGGCCCCTTGAAGATTAGAAGGCCTGAGTCGAGCGCGCAGCGCTCGATTCAGGGTTAGAACGCCCCATGCTCGACGCCGCGGCCTGCGTGGGGACCCACGACCTGGTCTTACTGACCCTCGACACCTTGCGCTTCGACGTCGCCGAGCGGGCCCTGCTCGAGGGCCGCACGCCGTGGCTGAGCGCGCTGCTCGACCGGACCCCGGCCCGCGCCTGGGAGCGACGCCACACCCCGGGCAGCTTCACCTGGGCCGCCCATCAGGCCTTCTTCGCCGGGTTCTTGCCCACCCCGATCGAGCCTGGCCCGCACCCGCGGCTGTTCGCCATGGCCTTCGCGGGCAGCGAGACCACGACCGAGCAGACCGCGGTGTTCGATGCCCCCGACCTCGTCTCGGGCCTGCGCGGCCGCGGCTACCACACGATCTGCGCGGGTGGGGTCGGGTTCTTCAACGAGCAGACCCCCCTCGGTCGGGTCCTGCCCGAGCTGTTCGACGAGCACCGTTGGTGTCCGGAGTTTGGCGTGACCGCGCGGGACTCGACGCGCAGCCAGGTCGCCTGGGCCTGCGAGCGGATCGCGGCGCAGCCCGACGATCGCCGGGTGTTTTGCTTCGTCAACGTGTCGGCCCTGCACCAGCCCAATTGCCACTACCTACCCGGGCGCGAGCGCGACGACCCCGAGACCCAGGCGGCCGCGCTGGCCTACGTCGACGGCGAGCTCGGGCCGCTGTTCGAGGCCCTTCGTCGACGCGCGCCGGTGCTGGCGATCGTCTGCTCGGACCACGGCACCGCCTACGGCGAGCAGGGCCACGTCGGCCATCGCCTCGCGCACCCGGTCGTGTGGGAGGTACCCTACGCCGAGGTGCTGCTCCCGCAGATTCTCCACGTCGAGGCTGAACAGTGACCGGGGTCCCCCCCGAGCTCAACCGTGTGCGCGGCTACGGTCGCGACCCGCGCCCGCGCGACGTCGCCGAGCTGCTGCAGGGCTCGCCCTTCGTCGCCTACGCCTACGCCTACCCCCACAAGACCGCCTACCGGAGCCTGGCGCGGCCGCGCCCGCTGGCGGAGGTCTGGGCCGGCGAGGATCGAAGGCGCTTGTTCTTGTACGTCCACGTGCCCTTTTGCGCGGTCCGCTGCGGGTTCTGCAACCTGTTCACGCAAAAGCACCCGGCGGCCGAGCTGCCGGGTCGCTGGCTCGAGACCCTCGCCCGGCAGATCGAGGCGGTCCGCGAGGCGGTGCCCGACGCGAGCTTCGCCCGCTGGGCGATCGGTGGGGGCACACCGACGCTGCTCGACGCCGCGCAGCTCGAGCGCGTGTTCGAGCTGCTCGCGACCCGCATGAAGGTGGACCTCGGGGCGCGGCCGGGCTCGGTCGAGACCTCGCCCGAGACTTGCTCCGACGAGCGCCTCGCGGTGCTCGAGGCCCGCCGGACCGCGCGGATCAGCATCGGGATCCAGAGCTTCTTCGAGCCCGAGCTGCGCGCGCTTGGCCGGCCGCAGGGGGTCACGCTCGGCGAGCAGGCGCTGGACCGCATCCGTGAGCGCAAGTTCGAGACCCTCAACATCGATCTGATCTACGGCATCCCCGGCCAGACCCCGGGCAGCTTCGTGGCCGCGATCGATCGCGCGCTTGGCTGGGCGCCGGAGCAGCTGTACCTCTACCCCCTCTACCAGCGCCCGCTGACCGGTCTCGGCCGACGCGAGCGGAGCTGGGACGACGAGCGCCTCGCGTGCCTGCGAGCGGGCCGCGACCACCTGCTCGCGCGCGGCTACACCCAGGTCTCGATGCGGATGTTTCGGCGCGGCGGCGAGCGGGCGGAGCCCGAGGTCATCTACAGCTGTCAGGCCGACGGGATGATCGGCCTGGGCGTCGGCGCGCGCTCCTACACCCGCACGCTCCATTACAGCAGCGACTACGCGGTCGGCAGCGCGGGTATCCGCGAGATCATCGGGTCGTGGATCGAGCGCGACGACGCCCAGCTGCGTGTGGCCAACTACGGCATCGAGCTCGACGGTGACGAGCAGCGCCGGCGTTGGCTGATCCAGTCCTTGCTCGTGCGTGATGGTCTGTCGCTGGCGGCCTACCGCGCTCGCTTCGCGACCGAGGCGCTCGAGGACTTCGCCGCCGAGCTCGGGCAGCTCGGCGATCACGGCCTGATCGAGCGCGAGGAAGACCGCCTGCGCCCGACCACCACCGGCCTCGAGTGGGCCGACGCGATCGCCCCGTGGCTCTACTCCGAAGCCGTGCAGGCGGCCTCGCGCGACTTCACGCTGCGATGACCGACGCGCTCCACATCAACTGGCGCGGGCCCCTGGCCAGCTGCAACTACGACTGCGCCTACTGCCCCTTCGCCAAGCAGGTCAGCTCGCGCGCCGAGCTCGAGCAGGACGAGCTCGCGCTCGCGCGCTTCGTGGCCTGGGCCCGCGACCACGCTCGCCACCGCCGGCGGCTGTCGATCCTGTTCACGCCCTGGGGCGAGGCGCTGATCCGGCCCTACTACGCCCGCGCGCTCGTCGAGCTCTCGACCCTCGACCACGTCGCCGCGGTCGCGATCCAGACCAATTTATCGAGTCGCCTCGAGCTGCTCGCCGGGGCCGACCGGGCCACGCTCGCGCTGTGGACGACCTTTCACCCGAGCGAGACCACGCTCGACGCGTTCGTGGGTCGCTGCGCCGAGCTCGATGAGCTTGGCCTGCGCTACAGCGTCGGTGTGGTCGGGCTGCGCGAGCACTTCGCGTTGATCGAAGCGCTTCGTGCGCGCCTGCGGCCGGAGGTCTACCTGTGGATCAACGCCTACAAGAGCGCGGGGCCGGGCTACTACGCAGACGGCGAGCGCGAGCGGCTCGCCGCGGTCGATCCGCTGTTCTCGTACAACGCCATGCGCCACCCGAGCCTCGGTCGGAGCTGCGCGGCCGGACGCAGCGCGCTGTTCGTCCGCGGCGACGGCCGAGTCAGCCGCTGTCACTTCGTCGAGCGCTCGCTCGGCAACCTCTACGCGGACGAGCTCGACGCGATGCTCGGCGACGAGCCCTGCCCGCAGCAAAGCTGCGGCTGCTTCATCGGCTACGTTCAGCTCGACGAGCTCGGCCTCCGGCGGCGCTTTGGTGACGGCCTCGCCGCGCGCGTCCCTGCGGCGTGGCGCGGGCGCTGAGTTATTGGGCGAGAGCTGAGGCGACAACCTGGCGCACGCCCTCGAGCCAGACGCCGAAGTCCTCGTCTGCGGCGGGCGGCTCGACCGGCGGGTGGATGTGGCAGCCCATGCGCACGCCAGCCTTGAACGGCAGGCCGTTGTGGGCAAACAGCTCCGAGCCGCCCGAGAGCGAGACGGGCAGGACCGGGCAGGGGCCGGCGGTGTCGAGCAGCGCCTTGGTCCCGCGCGCCTTCCAGCGGCCAGGGACGCCGTCCTTGGCCCGGGTGCCCTCCGGAAAGATCGCCACGCTCCAGCCCTCGCGCTTGGCCTGGTGGCCGAGGCGCTCGATCTCGGCGATCGCGGCGGTCGGCTGCTTGCGATCGATGATCGCCGAGCCGCTGGCCTCGATCAGATAGGAGATGCTCGGCCACCCCCGCGCGAGCTCGCGCTTGGCCACGTAGCGCGGCTGGAGGGCGCGCAAGACCTTGGCGATCACGATCACGTCCGAGAAGCCCTGATGGTTGGCCACGATCACGTAGCGCTGGTCGGGATCGACGTGCTCGAGCCCGACGACCTCGAGCTCGGCCCCGGTCAGCGCGAAGGCCTGCCACAGCACGCGCGCCAGCGCGTGACCGGCGTCGACGAGGGGCTGGTGGCCCATGAACTTGTCGATCGCCCGCAGCGGCAGCTCGAAGCTGATCATCGCCGAAGCCAGGGCGGCCGAGGCCGGGATCGAGCGCGCCCAGTCGCGCAGGGTCGCCTTGCTCGCAGGTGCTCGTCGCGAAGCCACGGCGCGTAGTACCGCGCCCGGGGCCCGCTGCGCAATGCGCCTCGTCGCACTCGGGCCCGGACTCGGCGGTCGCCGGACGCACCTGACGACGCGACTCCAAACGGATCGCCGCTCTAGCGGACGTAGATCTGCATGTAGTTCTCGCCCGCGCCCGCGGCCCCGGTGTTGAGGTTCAGCGCGTTGCCGTAGCCGAGGTAGTCGAACTCGGTGCTGACGAAGTTGGGCGGGCAGGCGCCGCAGGGCCCGTGGGGGCCGAGGCCAAACTCTGCGGGATCATCGAAGGGACAGCCCGCGCCCTTGTCGGCGCTCCACACCGGTCCGAATGTCGCGGTGTTGGATCCGGAGCCGAAGTCCATGCACGAGGCGAGGTCCATCTCGTGGTCGCCGAGGTTGAAGTAGAGGTCGGTGTCGCACAGCTGGCCGCTCGAGGTCAGCGTGCCGCCCGCGAGCTCGTGGCCGTTGCCGCCGAGGTTGTAGTCGCAGACTGGGGAGCCTGCGGCGAGGACGATCTGGCCGAGGGTCATGACCCCGTCGCCGACGTTGGCGTAGTGGGCCCAGACGTCGGAGGGCTGGTGAATGAACAGGATGTCGGTGGCCGGGAGCGTGTGGTAGGCCGGCGACATGAAGTCGAGGTTCGTGCTGTCGAGATCGCCCACGGCGTCGGGCTCGCCCGCGAGCTTGGCCCGGTTGTTCCAGGTCCAGGTGTCCTCGCCGTCGTCGCTGGCCGTGAACACCAGCGTCCAGCCGCCGCCGTCCTTGCTCATGTGGCAAAAAACCTCCGCCGGGGGGATGTCGCCAGCGGCGCCGTCGGGGTCGATCTGGATGATGCCGTCGGTGGCGCCCGGGGTGAAGGCGAGCCAGTCGGAGCAGCTGGCCGGAAGCTGACACACCATTCCATCGTCGCCGTCGGGTCCGCAGACCGGGAACAGGCAGTCGTTGGCGATCTGGCAGGCCTGGCCGAAGTCGCAGCCGACGTTGCAGGCCGCGATGCCGCAGTCGATGTCGATCTCGTCGCCACTGACGATCCCGTCGTCGCAGCTCGGCGGCATGCACAAGGTCGTGCACGCGTCGGTGTTGTCCGCGTTGCCGTCGTCGCACTGCTCGTCGGCCTCGACCTGACCGTTGCCGCAGTCGGAGAGGATCATCGTGCAGATGCCGTCGGTGCACTCGAGGCCGGGGTCACAGCCGTCGCCCCCGGTACACGCGCAGTCGAGCGTTCCGACCTCACAGGAGCTGTCGGCCGAGCCCGTGTCCGTGGTGCTCATGTCGGTCGTGCCGACCTCGTCGCTGCCGCCCTTGAAGCAGGCGAGCGGGAGGGCCAAGGCGAGAAGGAGGAACCGGCCGTAGCCGGCGGGAGAGACACTGTTCAAGGACATGCTGATCACGTTGCCGATGGCTCGGCCACCGGGGGCGCCAGCATACACACACTCGATTCCTCGACGAAAGCATCGCTCGCAGGTGACGGCAGTTACGGGTCTCACGCTCGCGTGGGTCGCGTTGTGGTCTCGTGACTGTCAACAGCGCGAAACGCAGGGTGGATCTGCTGGTCCTGACGGTCGACTGACGTGATCTCACCCGGTCCAGCCCCGCCGGGCCGTGGGTGAGAAACTAGCTGCACAGCTTCCAGAGCTGTTCTGCGGCTTCTGCCACGGCTGAGCCCCAGCGCGGGAGTTTGTTGATATCAACAGTTCATGCGCCGCCTTGCACTGCCCCTCGCTTGTCTGACCTCGTGCCTGACTGGACTCGCCTGCGCTGATGACGGGGGCGTGGCGTCGGACGCCGACGCTGCGACCGGGACATCCGGTGACGCCGAGACCGGCGACGGCGATGAAGACTCGGGCGACGGCGTCGGGGACAGCGGAGATGGAGACGGAGACGGGGATCCCGGCGACGGGGACGGAGACGGGGATCCCGGCGACGGGGACGGAGACAGCGGCGACGGAGACGGAGACCGCGGAGACGGAGACGGGGACGGAGACGGGGACGGAGACGGAGACGGAGACGGAGACGGCGACGGCGACCCCGACGCGATGGTGCGCTTCATCGCGATCGGCGACGCCGGCGAGGGCAACCCCAGCCAGTACAACGTCGCGGCCGCGATCGAGGCGGTGTGCAGCGACAAGGGCGGCTGCGAGTTCGTGCTCTACCTCGGCGACAACTTCTACGACGACGGGGTCGGGTCGGTCGACGACGACCAGTTCAACACCAAGTTCGAGCTGCCCTACGCCGACCTGGACATGCCCTTTTACATCGCGATGGGCAACCACGACTACGGCCAGTTCAGCTTCGAGTGGGACAAGCTGGCCTACGAGGTCGAGTACACCGAGTACAGCGACAAGTGGACGATGTACGACAAGTGGTACACGCTGAGCGGCTACGCCAACGTCGACTTCTTCGTCATGGATACGACTCGGCTGATGTGGGACCACGAGACCGGCGCCCAGCAGGCCTGGCTCGACGCCGCGGTCGCGGGCAGCGACGCGCCGTGGAAGATCGCGTTCGCCCACCACCCCTACTTCTCCAACGGCGAGCACGGCAACGCCGGCAACTACGAGGGCTGGCCCTTCCCGCCGCAGCTGGCCGGGACCACGGTCAAGGAGGTCATGGACGACTCGCTGTGCGACAAGGTCGACCTCTACCTGTCGGGCCACGACCACAACCGCCAGTGGCACGAGCAGACCTGCGGCGGCGGCGAGCGGACCACCCACTTCATCGTCTCGGGCGCGGGGTCCAAGACCACGGACTTCGCCTACCACGACGACAACGACGTCTACTGGGAGAACGACACCACGCCGGGCTTCTTGCTGCTCGAGCTCGAGCTCGACAAGATCCACACCGAGTTCTACGACGAGATGGGCAATTTCGAGTTCGAGCGCGACATCACGAAGTGAGCAGGGTAGCGAGGCGCTCGACGCCCTCGACGAGCTCGTGCTCCTCGTAGAACGCGAAGCTCAGCCGCGCGTAGCGGCGCAGATCCCGGGTGACCGCGCAGCGCGAGCCGGGGATGAAGCGCAGCGACTCGGCGCGCTCGAGCAGGGCGCTGGCGTCGACGCCTTCGCCGAGGTCGACCCAGCAAAAGTACCCGCCGCCTGGCGCGATGAAGCGCGCGCTCGGGGCTCGTTCACGCAGCGCGCGTGACAGCGCCGCGCTGCGGCGGCCGAACACCGCGCGCAGCTCCTCGACGTGCGCGGCCAAAAACCCGCTGTCGATCGTGTGGTGGACGATGTTGGCGATCACCGGGTTGAGGCAGCCGCCGCTGCGCAGCGCGCCGTGGTTGGCGAGGCGCTCGACCAGCGCGGGCGCGCCGTGGGCCCAGCCGAGGCGCAGGCCCGGCGCCAGCAGCTTCGAGAACGAGCCGAGCGAGAGCACGCAGCCGCGGCCCTCGTCGTAGCGTGAGAGGCTGCCGGGGCGTGGCCCCGAGTGGAGCGCGACGTAGGGTTCGTCGGCCACGACCACGAAGGCGTAGGCCTCGGCGAGCTCGACCAGTCGGCGCGCGCGGGCGGGCGCCAGGCAGACGCCGGTCGGGTTCTGAAACGCCGGGATGCAGTACACGAACGCTGGTCGGAGGCCGCCGACGAGCAGCTGCTCGAGCGCGTCGACGTCGAGGCCGCGCTCGTCGACCGGCACGCCGCGCAGCTCGAGCCCGGCGCAGGCGAACACCTCGTGGGCCAGGAAGTAGGTCGGGTCCTCGGTGACCACCGTCGCGCCCGGGTGGGCGAAGGTCTCGCTGACGAAGGTCAGGGCTGAGGACGTGCCGCCCGTGACCATGAGCTCGTCGGAGTCGACAGCCTGCTCATACTCGGCGGCGATGAAGCGCGCGAGCGCGCGGCGAAAATCTTCGTAGCCGCGGCCGACCCCATACTGCAAGACGAGGGGGTCGTTGCCCGCGCGCAGCTGCTCGCTCGCGGCGTGGCCGAACTCGGCGAGCGGGAGCAAGCGCGGCGAGGGCTGACCGAGGCCGAGGTTGATGACGCCCGGTGGCGCGGAGGTCTGCACGAAGCGGCCACCTTGGTTCGTGAGAGGGGTGGTGGGCGCCATGGGCCCAGTATATGCTGGCTGCCTTCGATGTCGCAGCGCACCACGTCAACCAGTCCGATGACCACAGGGGCGCAGGCGTTGGCCGCGGTGCTGATCGAGATGGGGGTTCGTCGGGCGTTTGGCGTGTTTGGTGGCGCGCTGGGGGTGTTCGTCTCCGCGATGCACCGCGCGGGCATTCAGATCGTGCACGCGCGCCACGAGTCCGGCGCCGCGTTCATGGCGAGCGAGGCCTACTTCGCCTCGGGCTCGCCGTCGGCGGTGTTCACGACCTCGGGGCCCGGGGCGACCAACGCGATCACCGGGCTGGTGTCCGCGGCCTACGACGGCGCCAAGGTGGTCGCGGTCATGGGCGCGACCAACGTGCCCGAGCGCGGTCGCTGGGCGTTTCAGGAGACCGCGGCGCTCGACCTCTCGCCGTGGCTGAGCAACGCGTCGATCAATTACCTCACCCGCACGATCGAGTCTCCGAGCCAGCTGCCGAGCCTGCGCCAAGAGCTGGCCGCCGGGCTCGCGCGGCCCAACGGATTCCTCGCCAATTTGATGTTCCCGTTCTCGTCCCAGGTCGCGCCGGCCCCGGAGTTGGGCGGCCCGCTCGAGCTCGCGCAGCCGAAGGTCGGCGCCGAGCCTGAGCTCGTGGCCGAGGTCCACCGCCGCCTGAGCTCGGGCAGCTTCGTGATCTGGGTCGGCTACGGCGCGCGCGAGCACGGGCGAGCGATCGTCGAATTCGCCGAGCGCTCGGGGGCGCGGGTCATGTCCTCGCCCCGGGCCAAGGGCGTGTTCCCCGAGTCCCACCCGCAGTATCTCGGCGTCACGGGCATGTTCGGCGGTCAGCCCCGCGTGCTGCGGCACATGCTCGAGCACCAACCCGAGCACATCCTGGTCCTCGGCACGCGCATGGGCGAGACGACCTCGTGCTTCGATGAGGCGCTCACACCCTCGTCCAGCTTCGTCCACGTCGACATCGATCCTTCGGTGTTCGGCGTCGCCTATCCCGAGCTCGAGACCCTCGGGGTCCACGCGGACGTCGGCGAGCTGCTCGGCGCGTTGTCGCAGCTGTGGCGGTCGAGCCCCGTGAGCGCAGCCCCGGTCAACACAGACTGGAACCGCAGCCCGACGAAGACCGAGGCCGAGCCGGCCGGGCCCGTCGATCCGCGTCGGCTGATGGCGGCGCTGCAGCGCGTCGTCGTCGATGGCTCGGACCTGGTGCTCCTCGCCGACGTGGGCAACGCCTTCGCCTGGACAACCTCCGAGCTGCGCTTCGATCAGCCCGGGCGCTACCGCATCCCCGCGGGCTTCGTGTCGATGACCCAGGCGTCGGCCGGGGTCGTCGGGGCGGCGTTGGCCAGCGCCAAGCCGGTCGTCGCGCTCGTCGGGGACGGCGCGATGTTGATGGGCAACGAGGTCAGCACCGCGGTCCAGTACGAGGTCCCGGCCAAGTGGGTCGTGCTCAACGACAGCGGCTACGGGATGATCCGGCACGGGATGCTCGCGTTTGGGATGGAGCCGTTCGAGACCGAGATCCCGCCGACCGATTACGCTCGCCAGGCCGAGGCGCTCGGCGCGACGGGGCTGTCGGTCGGCTCCGCGGCCGAGCTCGAGCCGGCCCTCGAGCGAGCGCTCGCGACCCCCGGCCCCGTGGTCGTCGACGTCCGCATCGACCCGGACGTGGCCGCGCCCTTCGGCCAGCGCAGCAAGACGATGGAGAAGCTGCGCGAGGGAGACGCGAGGTAGTGGCCCCGGGCGCGAGCGCGTCGAGATCTCATGGCTGATCTCCACCCCGTAGTCATTCGCAGTCTCAGCGTCGCGGCGCCGTCCAGGATCCGGACCAACGACGAGCTTCGTGGGCGCCATCCCGAGCTCGTGGTCTCGAGGCCGGGCGAGAGCACCCTCGGGCAGATCCTGTCGAACACGGAGAGTCAGCCGGAGATGGCGACGATCGACGCGTCGATCGTGCCCTATCTCAACGATCCCTTTCGCGGCGTGACCGAGCGGCGGGTCCTCGAGCCGGGCGAGGGCTCGATCGATCTCGAGGTCCGCGCGGGCGCCGAGGCGATCGCGCGGGCCGGGCTCGAGCCCGGTGACATCGACCTGCTGATCAGCGTGGGCTTTTTGCCCGACAACGTCGGCATCGGCAACGCGGTCCATGTCGCCAAGCAGCTCGGACTTCAAGGCGGAGGCTTCAACCTCGAGTCGGCCTGCGCCGGCCCGCTGACGGCCCTGCAGACCGCCTCGGCGCTGGTCCGCGCCGGGGAGTACGAGCGTGTCCTGATCACGATCTCGTGCTCCTACTCTCGCTACGCGCGCGAGGACGACACGCTCTCGTGGTTTCTGGGTGACGCGGGCGGGGCGTTCATCGTCAGCCGCGGGACCGTCGGCGCCCAGTGGCTCTCGGGCTACACCATGCACACCGCGGACACCTGCGGGAGCTGGTACTACCAGCTCGAGCTCGACGACGACGACGCGCCGGCCCGGGTCATGCGAGCCCACCCGCAGACTGGCCGGATCTTGCGCAAGACCGTGCAAAAGCACCTCTTGCGCTGTTGTCGGGGGGCCGTGGCCAACGCGGGCCTGACCCTCGACGACATCGATTTTTTCGTATTTCACACGCCGACGGCGTGGTTCGCCGAATTCTGCGTCGACGCGCTCGGGATCGATCCGGCCAAGACGGCCACGGTCTATCAGTACTACGCCAACGTCGGACCGGCGTTGACGCCGACCAACCTGCACTACGCCGCCTACACCAAGCGCATTCAGCCCGGTGACCGGGTCCTGATCTACGGACCCGGGAGCGTGTCAGCGGCGGCCGCGGTGATCCTGCGCTGGGGTGAGGTCGGACTCGGCGAGCCGCCGGCCGGGATGGACTACTGCTCGTAGCGACGGCGAAAGCGCCCCGACTCGTCGGCGAACGCGTCGATGTCGAGCCCTGCCGAGCGCGCGAGCTGCTTGAGCACGATTCGGGCCCGAATGCGCTCGGTGGGGTCGAGGCCGAGGTGCGCCGCGGCGCCCTCGAAGTCGTGGGTCGAGAACGCCTTGATGTTGCCTCCGACGACCCAGCTGACCGCGGTGACGATGCCCAGGGTCAGCCGCGAGCCGGTCATGATTGCGACCAGACTGTCGGAGCCGAAGCTCTCGAAGGCCGCGTTGGAGCGGGCCCGTTGCTGCGCAGACGGTCCCGCGCGACGAGTGTAGACGAGCACCCCTTTGCAGCCCGCCGCGTGTTCGACGACGTCGGCGAGGTACTTGTCCCAGTCTTCGTCGGACGGCGACTCCTCCGTGTGGACCACGATGTGGAGGAGGCCGGGCACAGCTTGCCAGTGCATCGTCTTGGCCACGGCCTCAACTGTACAACGGATGAGAGCGAGGGCAGGACCCCGGCGCGCTGTCCGAAAATGAGCACGGAGCGCGATCTCGCCAGCGTTGGCGGACACCTGCAGCAGGAGCTGAGGGGCTCAGCCTCGTCGGCGACGTGCGCTCAGCTCGGGGCCGAGCCAGTCATGCATGCCCTTGCCGTACGATCGAGCCCGAAAACGACGGTAGTTGAAATACCCGCCGAACGCGCTGGCCATCTCCTCGAGAGACTCGCACTGCTGCGGCCGCACGATCTGGAAGCCCCACGTGCCGAGCTGTAGGAGGGGGTGAGCTTGAAAGTGTGCAGAGAGTCGCTCCAGGATCCGGTAGATCTGTCTGTCGGTGCCGATCTCGTCGGCTGACAGCCGCAGGTGCCCGGCGACCCGTTCGGGGATGAACGACAGCCACCTGGACCAGAACTCATATGGGCGTCGACCGCGCGAAAGGTGCGGAGCGTAGATCATGTGATCCATGTGTTCGTGGAAGGGTAGGAAGAGCTGCAGCGCCTGCTCGTAGATCTCGCCCGCGCCCCTTGGATCCTCGAGCAGGCGCGGTGCGAGGTGGGCCGCGACCAATGAAGTGTTGAGGCCCGAGGAGCTGGGAAACCACACCTGGATGTAGGCTGCGCCGGCTGACAGCCAGTTGGCGCCAAAACCTCGGTTGGCGAGGCAGTACTCATGGGTGAGCTCCTGCGCTGGCGCGGTGTCTGGGTAGATGCTGCGAAGATCGATGCCGCGTCGAGCCCACGCGGCCACGAGCCGGTCGAGCAGCTGGTCTGCGGCGAGTCCCGCGAGGCCCGGTTGGTCGAGGTCGGCGCTGAGGCCGAGCGAGAGGGTTCGCCCGATCGGGATCGTCCAGGCGATGCCCCGGAGGCCGTCGCTGTCGTCGTCGAGGCGCAGGAGGTTGGTACCGCACTGCCACCAGTCCAGGCCGCTCGGCTGGGCTGCGGCGCGCATGTGTGTCCACAGCACTCGCTGCGGCCTTGACAGCGAGCGTCGCCCGACCCCTGCGGCGCGGCCCACGAGGCTTCGTGGACCGGTCGCGTCGAACAGGTAGCGCGGCGCGAGGGTCTCGCCGCTCGACAGCGTTACGCCCGTGACCTGGTCGGTCGTGTGGTCATGCGCGATCTGGACGCGCAGGTCTTCGATGAATTCGCAGCGGGGATTCGCGCGTACACGGTGATAGAGATCCCGATCGAAGCTGAGCCGATCTGCATGCAGCACGGACCGCGTATGGGCGATACCCTCACGCCGGGTGGTGTCGTCATTCATCTCGCGTGGGAACCGAAATCTGCCTTCGCGGGACGGTCTCGATAGATAGACCATCGAGGCGTTCTTGCCGTGCATCAGGCTAATGTGACACTTCTGATAAAAATGCTTGCGCAGGTCGCTGTCGAGGAAACACAGGAAATCCGAGCTTGTAATCTCGTTGAGGGATTCACCGAGTCGGGGCCGGTCGTCGGGTTCGCCGCCGCCGATCAAGAGATGGTCGATGCCGCTGCGGCTGAGCGTGTAGCTGATCAGCAGCCCGGTCACAGACGAGCCAATGACAACGGGCTTGGACGATGTTGAAGGATCCATCGATCTTCGAGTATCGAGAACTCGATGTCGGTCCGCAACCGTAGATGTAGGGGCGACGTCGCCGCGCTGCGCTGCGTCAAGTGCGCTGTTGCTGCCATTGCAGCGCTTTCGCCCTCGTTGCTATGGTCGGGCGCCGTGGCCAAATTGTTCCTCGACCTGCCCCCTGTCCCCTTGCCCGGCCCGCGGCCGCTGCTGGGCGCGCGCGCCAACCACCTGCGCTTCTTCGCCAACCCGGCGCTCACGATGTTGCGCCTGCACGCCAAGCATGGCGAGATCGCGGCGCTCAGCCGCGATGATCCGAGCATGGTCTGCGCATTCGGACACCGCTACAACCGCCAGCTTCTGCCCACGACTGGCCTGTTTCCCAACTTTGCCGAGAACCCGCTTCGGATCCCGCACGGCAGCGCCGCGGCGATACTCGGCAGCAGCTTGATCGCACAAAATGGCGAAATCCACCGACGAAACCGCCGCCTGATGATGCCGGCGTTCGCCAAGGCTCGGCTCGCCGGCTACGGACGCGAGATCGTCGACATCGCCGCGCGTACCCTCGAAGGTTGGCCGCGCGAGGGGGTCATCGACGTCAAAGCACGCTCGATCGAGCTGACCCTCCGTGTGTCGATGAAGTGCCTGTTTGGCCTCGACCTTGGCGCGCAGGCCCGCGAGCTCGGCGAGCTCTCGCTCGCGTATCTGTCGCTGATGACCTCGCCCGGCGCGATGTTGTTTCCCTTCGCGCTGCCCGGCACGCCCTACACCCGCTTTTTGCGGGTCTGCGAGCGCCTCGTCGAGCGCATCGACGAGGTGCTCGAACGCCGCCGCGCGCTTGGCCTCGACGACGACATGCTCTCGGCCTTGATCGCCAGCAGCGACGAGGACGGCGGGTTCTCGCCCAACGAGCTGGTCGGCCAGGCTGCGATGTTGATGACCGCTGGCCACGAGACCACGGCCATGACCGTGAGCTGGACCTTGCTGCTGCTCGCTGCCCACCCCCAGATCCAGCTCGCGCTCGGCGAGGACATCGCGGCACAGTGCGGGGACCGGCCGCCAGCGCTCGACGACCTCGCTCGCCTCGAGCTGCTCGATCGTGTCGTCCGGGAGTCCATGCGTCTGCTGCCGGCGACGCCGATGCTGTTTCTTCGTCGCAGCACCGTCGCGTTCGAGCTTGGCGGCCATGCGCTGCCCCCGGGATCCACGATCGTGCTCAGCCCGCTGGTGACGCACCGCGACCCCGACCTCTATCCCAGCCCGCGGCGCTTCGATCCCGATCGCTGGTCTGGGCTCGAGCCCGGCCCCTACGAGTACTTGCCCTTCGGGGCCGGGCCGCGGCGTTGCCTCGGCGCTGGGTTTGCGACAAACGCGATCCGCTTGGTGCTCGCGTCGATCCTCCAACGCGTCCGCGTTGCGATTCCGGCTGGTGCTCGGGTCGACTGCGGGGTCAGCGGGATCATCATGAGCCCCAGAGGCGGGCTGCGACTGCGCGTGATGTCGCCCGACGCGACGCTCAGGCCACCGCGAAGCGTGGGGGGGAGCGTACGCGAGCTGGTCGCGCTGGCCTGACTGCTGGCGGCGGCGAAGCTGCGCGCGGACTCAGATCGCGTCGACGACGCTCTCGCTGGCCGCCTGCGCCTGGCCCTCGCGCCGGGCCGCCGGGACCTTCATGAACTCGGCGAGGGGCCTGTAGTGGTGGGGATCGGGCCACTCACTGCGGAAGTCCTCGATCACGTGGTGGACCGCGACCGCGCGTCCATGTGAGCAGCGCCGGACGATCGGATGGATGCCGGTGCTGAGGTGCGCGTTTTTAACGTCGAGCTTGTGCGGACGATCGATCTTGAACACCTCGGGCAGCGTGTCGATCCGGTCCTGACCAAACTCCAGGGTGATCATCCAGTAGCGCGGGGTGGCGGCGAAGCGCTGGTGGGCGTAGCCGATCGGCATGTTCTTGTAGTGGCTGACGGTCCCGTCTTTTTCGGGCACGAGCACGCTGCACAGGAACCCGGACTGCTGCCACAGCGCGGAGCTTTGGTTGATC
This sequence comes from Enhygromyxa salina, assembly GCF_002994615.1. Classification (GTDB taxonomy): domain Bacteria; phylum Myxococcota_A; class Polyangia; order Nannocystales; family Nannocystaceae; genus Plesiocystis; species Plesiocystis salina_A. The sequence goes on from NZ_PVNK01000249.1 coordinate 17,214, forward strand.
TCGGCGAGGATCGCCTTGGCCAGGGTCGGGCCCGACTGGGCCACGTAGGCGCGGGGGTAGGGGACGCCGTGGTAGCGCTCCTCGAGCAGCCGGGCGAGGCACTCGACGTTGTAGCGGAAGCCGTGGATGAAGCCCGACTGCTTCTTGCGGTAGTCGAGGCGGTGGGACAGCACGCCCGCGAAGTAGAGGCCGTCGATGTTGGTCGACTGCCAGTCAAAGTCCATGTCGGGGAATTTGTCGCCGCAGGCCAGGGTCGGCTGGCAGCCCTCGCCGAACAGCGATCGGTCGAAGCGAAAACCCGTGCAGGTGATCACGCGATCGTAGCGAACCTCTTCGACCTCGCCGTTTGCGTGCTCATAGTCGAACTCGGCCACGAGCCCCGCGTCGGTCTTGGTGATCTTGTTGACCTTGGCGTCGACCAGGGCGTTTTGAGACTTGAGCTGGTAGGTGTCGAGGAGGTTGTTGTTGACGGCGCGGAGGTCACCGACGTAGTGGCTGCGCCAGGCGAAGTCGATCGACTCGGGGCTCGCAACGTGGATCAGCGCGGTCGTGGGGATCAGCGCGTCGGCGGTCTCGAACGCAGAATTACCCTTGCCGATGATCAACACGCGCTGACCACAAAAGTCCATCGGATCGACCGACATCTTCGAGTAGTCCTCGCTGTGCTCGATCCCCGGGATGTCGGGGATGAAGGGCTTCGACAGCCCGGTCGCAACCACGAGGTTGTGGGCCCGCTCGACTCCGCCCTCGCTGTCGGTGACCACGAACACACCGTCGACCTTGTCGATCTCGACGACCCTGGTGTTGAAGCGGATCGCGAGCTGGTAGTGGGCCGCGAAGTCTTCGAGGTAGCGGACGAAGTCGTCGGCGTGGGGGAAGTAGTCCTTGCTGTAGTTGCGGAACGCGAACCGCTCGTCGTCGCACAGCAGGCAGTTCCAGTCCCAGCGGCGGTTGAGCTCCGGGTCGTCAGAGCCCGTGTAGACCTTGTTGATCGAGATCAGCTTGCGGTGGCGTGGCTGCGCGCGAAAGAAGCTACCGGCTCCGTCGCTGCCCTCGAGGATCAGGTAGTCACGGCCTGCTTTTTGGAGGCAGTAGCCAAGTTGGAGCCCGGCGGGGCCCGCTCCGATGATCAAATGGTCGCGTACTTCATCCATGGCTCCAGCTCTCCCAGGCCTCGTCGCGCTTGATCGAATGGCCACACAAATTGGTGTGTGTTTGAACCGACCTGTCGACGAGTTGCAGTCAGACTGTAAGAGTGGGGGGCTGGATGGTCAACATTTTTGTCAGAGTCGCGTGCCCCACGGGGTGCGCTCCGGCCGCTATAGTCTCGGAGACAGCAGTGCTGAGGCCGAATTCGGGGCCCGTCGGGCAGTGGGCTGGCGTCTGAGCCTCCCGGGCTCCGAGTTTCAGTCACAGTGGAATGCTCAGATTTGTGAACACCGACCTACAATGACGGTAGTTCACGCAGTGGCCTAAAGGGCAAAGCGTGGACCATGGACCAGGACGATCGCCGGTCAGTCGTCCGCGACCGGCAGCCACACCCGCATGCAGGTGCGTCCGGTCGCGCTGTCGAGCTCGATCGTGCCGCCGTGGGTCTCGACGATGCGGCGCACGAGCGCGAGCCCGAGGCCGGTCCCACCCTGCTCGCGGTTGGTGGTGAAGAAGCGATCGAAGATCTGGGTCCGGTTGGCGGCCGAGACCCCCGGGCCGTTGTCGATGACCTCGAAGCCCGTGCCCTCGGGCCCGGGCGCGAGCCCGACGACCTCGACCTCGACCTCGGGCCCGGCGTGGGCGTAGGCGTTGTCGATCAGGTTGTCGAGCACCGTCGCTAGCTGGGTGGCGCTGCCCTCGACGGCGGCGCTCGGCTGGGGCGAGGTCACGCGGACCTCGGGCCAGCGCTCGGGCAGGGCCGCGAGCAAGTCGGCGAGCACGACCTTGCCGCCGCCGTGGGGCTGCTCGGCCCGGGCGAGGGCCAGGAGCCCGTCGACGAGGCGCTCGAGCCGCTCGAGCTCGTCGAGGGCGTTGTCGAGGAAGCGCTTGCGCTGCGCGGGCGCCATGTCCTCGTCGTCGCGGAGCAGCTCGGCGGTCCCGCGCAAGGTCGCGATCGGGGTGCGGAACTCGTGGGCGACGTTGCCGGCGAACTCGTTGATGTACTCGACCCGCGATTGGAGCTGCTCGGCCATCGCCGCCGTGGCCGTGGCCAGGGCGCGGACCTCGTCGACGTGGGAGCCGGCGCTGCGCAGGAGCTTGGCGCCCTCGCTGCCGCTGCCGTGGGTGATGCGGCGAGCCGCGTCGGCGAGGCTCTCGAGCGAGCGCGTGGCCAGGCGTCCGGCGAACACCGCCAGGGCGATGGTCGTGAGCAGGGCGAAGAGCAGGCCCCAGATCAGCCGCGGAGACATGTGATAGAGGGCCTGGAGCTCCTCGCGGGGGGTGCGGGACAGCAGCACGGCGCCGATGATCTCGGGCTCGCCGGGTTCGGCGGCCGCGGACCCGGGGGAAGACCCGGGGGAAGACCCAGGGGAAGAGTAGATTGGTTTGGCGATGAACAGCCGCACGCGCGCGCGTCGGCTCGGGCTCGACAGCGGCTGGCGCTCGGTCGAGCGCTCGCGATCGCGGGTCGCCACGCCAGTCCGACCGCGCAGGGCCGCGACGACGACCTCGTCGTGGGACATGTCGAACTCGTCGAGCTGATCGCCCGCGCTCGAGGCCACGACCTGGGCGTCGGTGTTGACGATGCGCACGCTTGCGAGGGTCCGGGCGCCGATGTCGATCAACAGGGGATCGAAGCGCTGGCCGAGCTCGCTGAGCTCGGCGGACTCGGCGGACTCGGCCGGGGCGGCGGCGAGCATCTCGGCCGCGAGCACCGTCAGCACGTCGGCCTGGTGCTCGAGATCGACGCGGGTCTGACGACGCAGATCCATCGCCAACGCCCCGGTCCCGACCAAGGCCAGCAGCGGGAGGAGCAGGACCAGCAGGTGGGAGCCCAGCAACCAGGTCCGCAGCGACAGCTCCGGGAGCAGGTTGTGCTTGGGCCGGTCGGGGGTCATGACTGGCGCAGTCGATAGCCGACGCCGTGCACGGTCTCGATCGGGTCGACGCCGTGGCCGCGGAATTTGCCCCGGATCCGGCGGACGTGGGAGTCGAGGGTCCGGCCGGAGACGTGGCGCGTGTCGGGGTAGGCCAGCTCGCTGAGCTCGTCGCGGGAGTAGACCCGGCCGGGTCGGGCCATCAGGACCTCGAGCAGGCGGAACTCGGTCGCCGTGAGCGCGACCTCTTGCTCGGCCCACCAGCTGCGGTGGGTGTCGGGGCTCAGGCGCAGCTGGCCGACGACCAGCTGCGACTCGTCGATCGCAAGCCCAGGGCCGTCGCGCTTGGCCTCGCGGCCGGCCTCGCCGCGCCCGCGGGTCAGGCGACGGAGGATGACCTTGACCCGGGTCACGAGCTCGCGGGTCGAGAAGGGCTTGGTCACGTAGTCGTCGCCGCCGAGCTCGAGGCCCAGGATCCGATCGATCTCGTCGCTGCGAGCCGAGAGGAACAGGACCGGGGTCTCGTCGTCGCGGGTCCGGAGGCGGCGGACGAGCTCGAAGCCGTCGACCTCGGGCATCGAGACGTCGACGACGAGCAGCTCGAAGCTGCGCTCGCCGAGCAAGGTCAGCGCGTCGCCGCCGTGGCGGGCCTCGTGGACCTCGTAGCCCTCGCGCCGCAGGGCGTAGCCGACGACCTCGCGGAGCTTGGGGTCATCGTCGACGACCAGGATCGAGGGCTTGGAGGTGGAGGCGGGACTGGCCATCGCGTGCCTGGCGACGTCGCGGGTGCTCGGGCGCAGGAGGCGGCTCACGACGGCACCCCTGCCAGCTCGATCGAGGATAGCTCCGCGAGCGCAGCCACGCGAGCCTCGAGCTCGGCGAGGCGCTCGCGGACCGGCTCGGACTCCCCTGCGAGCGCGAACAGGCCCAGCTGGACCCGGAGCGAGAGCAGGCCCGAGAGCACCGCCTCGAGCTCGTGGTTGGCGTGGTCGCGAGCCCGGCGCAGCCCGGTGATCGCGGCCTCGAGCTGAGCGTCGGCGCCGAGCTGGCGCTGGGCCTGGGTCTCGGCCAGCAAGCGATCGACCCGGGCGATGCGATGATCGGCGCGGTGGAGCGAGCGGGCGAGCTTGGCCAACTGGGCGGCGTCGACCAGCTCCGCGCCGCCGTCGAGATCCTCGCCCAGACCCTGGCGGAGCGCGGCCATGCATCCGTCGATGCGCGCGCGCTTGGGTCCGCTCGGGCTCGGGCTCGTGAACCGCAGCTCGCTGGGCGGCGGCGGCCGGCCGATCAGACCGATCAACAGCGGCCAGCAGACCAGGGCGCTGGTCGCCGCGCCGAGCCCGTGGCCCCGACGTCCGAGGTGCCAGGCCATGGCCGCGCCGACGCCGACGTAGCCGAGCGCGAGCGCGGCCCACAGCGAGGGCAGGCGCGCGCGGGTGAGCTCGGCCAGCAGCGTCGGCTCACCGAGCAGATCGAGCGCCAGCGCGAGGGCGATCATCGCGGGGCCTCCTCGCTCGCCGCGGGGCCGCGTCGGCGCCCGAGCAGGCCGGCGCCCTCGGCCTCCCACCCGTGGTAGCGCCCGCGGGCCGAGCTGCCCGTGCTCGCGAGGCTCGAGAACACGTTGGCTTCGACCTCGCGCAGGAGCGTGACCTCGGCCTGGGGCCGGACCACGAAGGGCCGCAGCAGCCAGCCCGATTGGGCCAGCAACACGCCGAGCACCGCGACCGAGGCGAAGTTGGCCAGCGCGCGGTGGCGGCCGCCGCTCGGGAGGCTCTTGATCAGCGTCCACAGCCCCGGCCAGCCGACCAGGCACAGGCACGCGGCCGTGGCCAGGACCGCGCGGTGGTAGTCGGGGTGGAGCGACAGGTACAGCCACAGGACCGGCCCGCAGGCGGCCGCGAGCACGGCCGTGCGTCCGATCGAGACCAGCGCGGCGAGGGCCAGGCGCGACCACGAGACCGAGACCTCGCAGGCGTCGTGGAACGCTCGGATCGCGGGCAGGCCGACGAGCACGGGCAGCAACAGCAGCAAGGGGGTCTTGAGCGCCGCGTAGAAGTACTGGAGCTCGCCGCGGTACGAGCCGATCACGAGCCCGAAGATCGCCGCGCCCGCAGCCGTGATCGCGAGCAGGCGCGGGGCCAGGAGCGCGAGGCGGTCGCGGACCTGGTCGTCGTCGTGGGCCTCGTCGTCGCTCGCGAGCAGCAGCTCGGGCTCACGCAGGAGCGTGCCAACGACGGCCAGAGTCCCCGCAGTTGGGTTGGCGCTCATGCTCCGAACCCCCGCCCGAAGCCGAGCACCCAGGCGCCGACGTCCACGCCCACGCGCAGCGCGATGATCCAGCTCAGCGTCAACCATGCGAGCACGAGCAGGGTGAAGATCGGGGCGACGGCGCCCGCGGCCTCGCGCTCGGACCGAGTCAGCTCGACGCAAGCGGTCGCGCTGGTGAACACGCCGACACCCGTGAGCGAGGCCAGGAGCGTCGGGATCGCCAGATCGGTGGTCGCCGAGAAGAACAGGACCACGATCGAGAGCCCGGCGGCCACGCGGCCCCCGTGGATCAGCGCGCGCCCGAGCCCGGCGGCGAGGTCCTCGGGCTCGGCGGCGAGGCGCAAGAACTGGTGGGTGGCGATCAGCGCGGGCGCGGTCAGGGCCAGGGCGGCGAGATCGATCAGGAGCACGCTGGGAGCCAGGCGCAGCGCGGCCGGTCCGGTCGGGGTCCCGAGCGCGGCCGCGCCTCCGAGGGCGAAGAGGCCGAGCAGCGCGAGCGAGAGGTCGCGGGCTCGCAGGGGGCTTTGGTGGCTCGAAGGGGAGGGCGGCGCGCTCGGGCCGGGGCCCGGCGGTGCGTCGAGGGTCAGCGTGGTCGTGCCGTGCATCGTTGGCTCAGGCCTAGCAAGCGCTCGTGCAGCGGCCTGCGCCACCGTGCACCGCTCGCACGGCGATTTTGTGCAGTTTGTGCGCAGGTGGACGTCTGCGCCCGGACTTGGCAAGGTGGTCACGGACCATGACCAACCTGATCTCCGACAGCACCAGGCGCTTGCTCGACGACATGGACCCGAAGGTGCGCGCGGAGATCGAGCGCGGTGTGGCCGAGAATTCGGTCCGCGCCCCTGGCTTCGAGCTGACCCTCGAAGAGGAGATCAACCTGGCCAAAGCGGTCAAGGCCGTCGCCGCGGTCGATGGGCTCAGCCGCGAGGAGATGACCGGGCTCAAGTTCTTGATGATCATGTCGGCGCTGCCCTACGACATCCAGCAGCACGTGGTCGAGTTCGAGCTCGATCGGGTCACGCTCGAGGACGCGAGCGGGCTGTTCCCGCCCGGCAGTCAAAAGGCCTGCTACCTGCTCTCGGGCGCGACCACGGTCGCGGCGATGGACGGGCTGTCCGCACAAGAAGAGGCCTCGGCGCGCGAGCTAGGCGCGCAGCTCGAGCTCGCCGACAAGCTGGTCAACGTGCTGATCGCCGAGGCCCGGGCGACGGGCATGGCGATGCGCAAGGGCGACCACGAGCTCGTCGATGAGCTCAAGCGGCTGCGCGCGGCGCTGTTCGGATATGTCTAGGATCCGCTGACGGCTGCGGGGGTCTAAAACAGCCCCCGTGGCAGAGTCGCTGACGCCCAGGGGGGGTCTAAAACCACCTTCATGCTGGCCTCAGACACTGGTCCAGCTGGCCTGTCGAGGGGGGGCAACAGCGGCGTGACGCACGAATGTTGAGGACGTGACCGGTCGCGAGCATCAGACCCGCGAGGACGCCCAGGGCCGTGCCGGCGAGGTGTATCGACCCAGGGGGCTCGGCCGATGCGACGTGATGATGCTCGTCATGGTGGTGCTCACCATCGTGATGTGGCTCGACGCCTTCGATGCCTCGTGAAGCGAGCAACCCCACGATGGCGAGGACCATCAAGAGCGCGATCCCGCGCGAGCGATGGCGTCGCCAACCAAAGTGAAGCGCGCCAATCGCGAACGCGACCGCCACGAGCGTGAAGGTCCACTCGGCTCCGTGTCCGGTCAAGAAGCCCAGACCGAGGACGCCGAAGGCCGCGGGGAGCACGGCGCAGACCACACAGTGAGCTGCGCACACGCTGCTGGCCACGGTGCCTGCGCGATCCAACCCCTCGTCACCACAGACACGCCTCCACGCCGTCGTGCTCATCGTGCTGTACTTGTACATGCAAAGCGCATGCATCTACAAGGTTGCTGCGCTCGAATTCGCTACGTGGATGAGCCCTCGCTGCCGATCCCGGCGCTGAATTCCACGGCGAAGCGCAGCTGCACCCCCCAGCCCGGCTCATCGGCGAAGTAGCGCAGCAGGCTCGTGTACTCGCGGTAGCGTTGGTTGAGGAGGTTGGTCCCGCGCAGGCTCAGGCGCATCAGGACCTCGTCGGTAGGGAACTCGACCCCGGCCCCGGCCTCGAGGATGACGTAGGCTGGCGGCGGCTCGGCGAAGTCGGCCTCGACGTCGTAGCGACGCTGACGATCGACGAAGGTCCCACCGATCTCGAGGTAGCCCCGCGACGAGACCTTGGTGTCGGGCCACAGCCAGCGCCCGTGCAGACCGTAGCGATCGGCGGGCACGTAGGTCAGGTAGGTCTCGCCCGGCGAGAGATCCCAGGCCCGAACCCACGCCGCGTCGCCCGAGAGCTCGAGCGGGAGCCGGGGTGCGCGAAGGTCGAAGCGCAGCTCTCCGCCGACGAAGAGCGCGTCGACGGGGCGAAACACGAACACGGGGAAGGGCCCGCGGGTCGTGCAGCTCAAGGGCGCGCACTGGCCCTCCTGGGGCTCGGGCGTGAAGTAGATGTAGTCGTCGATGTAGTTGGTGTAGGCGGCGAGCTCGAGCTCGAGCCAGTCGCCGCCATAGCCGATCCCCGTCGCCGCGCCCCAGGTCCGCTCGACACCCAGGTGCGAGTCTCCGAGGCCGAGGATCGGGAACGAGGGGGCGGCGCCGTTCATGTAGCTCTCGTCGATCGCCGGGATCCGAGCCGAGGAGTTGAGGTCGAGGCGCAGGTTGAGCTCGGGGACCTTGCGCGAGGGGTGGGCGATGAGGCCAGCGCTGGCCGAGGGCGTGTGAAACTGCTGCTGGCACTCGGCCCCGCCGTCGGCGTCTCGCGTGCACGCGGACTCGTCGAGGCGCCCGCCCGCCCGCTGGCCGAGGAAGTCACGCTCGGACAGCAACCCCGTGCGACCGAGGCCCTCGTAGCGGGCGCCGAACTCGAACTCGATCTGCTCGCCGACGAAGCGCTCGACCGCGAACGCGCCCCCGGACCACTGGCGGTAGTCGGGGATCAGCGTGTTGGCCGAGTCGAAGGCGTTGACCTGGTAGTTGACCTCGCCGCCGAGGGTCCCGACGAGCGCCCAGCCCCAGCCGAGGTCGACGGCGACGTGCTCGTAGTGAAGCTCACCCCGGTGGGTGCCGAGGCGCAGCTCGATCTGCGGGCCCGTGATGTTGCTGCGGACCGATTCGAACTCGGAGCGATCGTTGAACTGGTAGGCGTAGATCAGGTGCAGCTCGCCGGCCTCGCCGAGCCCGACGCGGGCGTGGGCGTGGGCGAGGTGATGCCAAACTTCCTGGCGCGGGCGCTCGATCGCAAACTCCGTCGAGTAGAGGTCGACCTCGGGCGGGACCGAGCGCGCGATCCCGATCTGGAATTCCTCGTTGGTCGACACCCGCAGGCAGCTGCAGATCCCCGCTTGGGTACGCAGCAGGCGGTAGCCCGCGATGATGTCGACGTGCTCGGACAGGTAGCCGACGCGCCCGCCAGCGTTCCAGGTCAGCGCGCCGGTGTTGTCGAGGGGGTAGTCGGGGGTCACGACCGCGCGGTGGCGGGCGATGTTGCCCTCGACGCGCCAGCTCAGCCCCGGCGCGCGCGCGGGCGCGTGGTCGATGCGAAACGCCCCGCCGCCCCCGAGCGCGTTGCTCATGCCGAGGAGGCTGACCTCACCGGCGACGCCGGGGGAGCGCAGCATCGGGCGCGGATCGACGAGGACCACGCCGCCGATCGCGTCGGGCCCAAAGCGGGTCGTGGCCGCGCCCTTGACCACGGTGATCCGCCCGGCCGCGTTGGGGTCGATCTCCGGCGCGTGGTCGAGGCCCCACTTTTGCCCTTCGTGGCGGATGCCGTCGAAGATGATCAGGTTGCGACGCCCGACCTGACCGCGGATCACCGGCTTGGCCATGCCGCCCGCGGTCCCGCGCAGGGTCGTGACCCCGGACATGGTCGAGATCGCGTCTGCCAGGCCCTGCCCGCGGGTCTTGGCCAGATCGGCGCCGGCGAGCGCCTCGCTCGAGCCCACGGTCGACTGGCCCTCGTCGTGGATGAGGATGACGTGCTCGCTGTGATGGTCGTGCAGCGCCGGGAGCCCGACGACGGACAGGGTCTCGGGCATGTCGAGCTCGACGGTCTCGCTGCTGCTGGCGTGGTCCGACTTGGACACGGACACGCGCATGGGCCCGGGGCACAGGCGCCGGACCAGCAGCGTGCCCGCGTCGTTGGTCTGGTAGCGGCGCGGCGCCTGGTCGCTCGGTTGAATCTCGACCGTGGCCCCGGGCACCGGCTCGCCCGTGTCCTCGTCGACGACGTCCACGCGCCAGCGGAGCGTGCAGTCATCCTCGGTGGTAGCGACGCTCGGGGGCGCCTCGGGGGGCGCCGCCAAGATCGCAAGCAACGCGAGCGACCCGATCATGATGTGCCGTCAGCTCGCTCAGTCGGAGCAGCTGTCGCAGACGCCGCGTAGCTGGACGTCGTAGGCCCCGTCGGCGGCCGAGCGCGGGAGGCCCCGCGTTCGGGGCATGCGAACCTCGACCTCTGGTAGACAGCTGACCGAGCCACAGTCCGTGCAAAAAAAGTGCGGGTGCTGGTGCTCGGTCCTCGAGTTCGAGCGGGCGCGGTCCTCGAAGCGCCAGCGTCGATCGCCATGGTCGCTGCGCACGATCAAGCCGGCGTCCGTGATCGCAATCAGGTTGCGGTAGATGGTCGCGGCGTCCCAGCCGTTGCCGTCGAGCTGACGGGTGAGCTCGGCGTGGGTCAGTGGGGCCGAGGCGCGACGAACCGCGCCGAGAACGGCGAGACGGGCGGGGGTGGCGCGCAACCCTGCCTCGTGCAGTTCCTCGACGAACTCTCGACGCTGGGACTTGCTGATTCGCGCGGCCACGCCCCTCAGATTACCGTCAACTCGAAGCTCACGTCGACATCGACGTCGCCGGGCAGGGCTGTGCCGGCGGCGAAGTCTTCTTCGAGCCCAGCCGTCTTTTGTGGGCTGTCGTTGAGCTCGGGCAAGTGGCGCAGGATGACGCGGAAGTTGCCGGTGCCCGCAGTCTCTGCGGTGACCGTCTGGACCAGACCGACGGGCAGATCTTCGTCGACGGTGTTGGACCCGTAGTCGGACTCGAGGTCGGCGTAGGCGGTGGTCAGGAGCAAGGCGTCGTCCGCGATGAAGATCTGGTGCTCCTCGGCCTCCTCCCGGATCTCCTCCGTGATGTCGACGGGCGGATCCTCGAGGTCGTTGGTCAAGGTGATCGTGAGCTCGTACTCCGTCCCCGCCGTGAGCTCGATCGGCTCGGAGGTGCCGGAGGTGCCGCCGTCACCGTCGGGGTCGGAGAACGCTGCCGTGACAGCGTCCCCGCCGCCGGTAGGCGTGAAGGTAAGCTCGACGCGCGAGATCACCTCTGTCTCGTGGTCGTGATCACCGTCATCATCATGATCATGATCATCGTGATCATCGTCTCCTGTGACGCACCCGGTCGCGGCGCAGACTGTCAGGAAGAACACCCCGAGGGCCTTCTTGAAATGCATCTCGCTTACTTATGCAAACTTATTGCATCTGTCAACCAAGGGGTGGGGGCCAGCGAGGGCTCTGGGCTCACCCCGCTGGCATCGGGGTGCCATCGTAGATCCAGGTCTCGGCCTCCTGCGTGCCCCAGCCGACCTTGGCGAGGTCGAGGATCTCGTACTGCAGCGCGTTGGCGGTGAACTCGATCAGCAAGAAATTGTCGCTGTCGTAGCGCGTCGATCCAAACACGATGTGCGGCGCCGCATAGGTCGCCGGGAGGTTGGTCCACTGCTGATCGTGACCCGAGAGCACCAGCGCGACGGACTCGCCGTCGGCTTTGAGCACCGTCTCGAGGTCCGGGTAGGGCCCGTTGTTGGGCGCCTCGTCGAGGGCCAGGGTGTAGAGCGGAAAGTGACTCAACAAGACCGTGGGCATGCCCGCGCTGAACTGGTCGCCGATCCAGGTCAGCTGCGTGCTGCCGAACGAGCCGAGCGCGGGATCGTAGATGTTGGTGCCCTTGTCGTAGGTCTGACCGTACTGGCTGTTGGCGAACACGAAGCGCCAGCCGAGGTGGTCGACGGTGTAGTAGGGGTCGGTGGCGAAGATCTGGGCGAAGACCTGGTGCGAGAAGGTCTTGGGGGTGGTCGGGACGTCGTAGTCGCTGTCGCCGTAGAGCGGATACACGGGGATCCCGAAGCCGTCGAAGATCTCGCTGACCTCGGCGAAGGCGTTGGCGTTGGTCTGGTACCAGACCAGATCGTCGGACCCGTAGGCCTCGTGGACGAGATCGCCGAGCACGACCACGAAGGCCGGGGGCGGCTCGATCGCGGCGATCTGGTCGCGGGTCTCGAGCAGGCGCTCGCGCGCGAGCAGCAAGGAGTCGTCGTCGCCGGTGTAGTCGGGGCCGGGCACGTGGAGATCGGCGATCACGACCACGCGGAAGCGGGACGGGTCGCCATCGCCGTCGCCGTCGTCGCCGTCGCCGCCGTCGGTGTCGCCGTCGCCGTCGCCGTCGCCGTCGCCGGTGTCGCCGGTGTCAGTGTCGCCGTCGCTGCTCTCGCTGGTCTGCGCGGTCTCGGCCTCGGACCCGCCGACGTCGTTCGACTCGATGAGCACGGCGGTGCAGCCGAGCAGCGCCAGCTGGGCGCTCGTGAGGATTGCGAGGAGGAGAGAGGGGCGCACGAGGCGTCCATGGTGCCACGGGACGGGCCCGCGATCCTCGCTCGTGGCAAGGCGCGCGCCTCAGCCCTTGGGATGGGTCTTGGCCCGCATGGCCGCGAACACCTCCTTGACCTGGGTCCGCGGGTGATCCGTGATCGACGCGAATTCCTGCCCCACCTTGAGCCACTCGCCGCCGTCGATCGTCACGCACTCCCCGGTCACGAAGGACGCGGCGGTCAGGTAGACCGCGAGCTCGGCGAGCTCGCGCGGCTCGCCGTAGCGGCCGAGCGGGACGCGGTCTTTTCCGAGCGCCTCGGTGCCCGGCATCGCCAGCCGCGAGAACGCGCCCTCGGTCGGGAAGGGGCCCGGGGCGATGGCGTTGAGGCGGATCCCGTAGCAGGCCCACTCGGTCGCGAGCGAGCGGGTCAGGGCCAGAACCCCGGCCTTGGCGCAGGCCGAGGGCAGCACGAAGGCCGAGCCCATCCACGCGTAGGTCGTGACGATCGACAGCACGCTGTAGCCGCGCTCCCCGTCCCGTCGGCCGCGCTCGATCCAGCGCTGGCCCAGGGACTGGGTGATGTTGAAGGTGCCGTAGAGGACGATCTTGACCACGGCATCGAAGCCGCCGGGCGAGAGATCCTCGCTCGGACACAAGAAGTTGCCCGCGGCGTTGTTGACGACGTCGGTCAGCGGGCCGAGCTCGTCCTCGAGCTGGTCGAGGGCCGCGTCCACGCTGGGCCGATCGCGGACGTCGGCGCTGGCCCAGGCCGCGCGGCCACCTGCGTCGGTGATCGCCGAGACGACGTCCTCGAGCGGCTGCGTGCGGCGACCGAGCACCGCAACCTTGGCGCCGAGCGCGGCGTAGCGCATGGCCATCGCCTTGCCGAGGCCGGTGCCGCCGCCTGTGACGAGGATATTGTGGTTCGAGAGGAGCTCGGGCGCGAACATGCCTGATCCTAGCAGCCCGTGGTGCAGTCCCTCGTGTCGCCTCGCGCCGGAATGTTCGCCGCTTCCTCGGCCAGGAGAGGGCCTGTCGGGATCTCGCAGGGGGCGAACTGGCGCCGGCTGCTATGCTGCGCCCGATGAGCGAAGCGACCCGACTGGCCGTGGACGAGCTGCTGCGGGCCAACCGCGAGTTTTATCGCGCGTTCGCGTCCGGTGACTTCGTGGCCATGGATCGGGTCTGGTCCGACCACCTCGAGATCCTGTGCATGCATCCGGGCTGGGAGCTGCTCCGGGGCCGCGATCGGGTCATGGCCAGCTGGCGGGGGATCTTGCGCCGCCCGACGCCCGTGCGCTTCCGGGATCAGGTCGTCGAGCTGCTCGGCGAGGTCGCGGTGGTCGCCTGCGTCGAGGTCCTGCCCGAGGCCGAGCTCGCCGCGACCAACGTGTTCGTGCGCGAGGAAGGGCGCTGGCGGATGCTCCACCACCAGGCCGGGCTGATCGCGCGCAGCATCGCCGATCAAGACGAGGACGACGAGGACGACGAGGACGACGACATCCGAGGCGGCGGCTCGGGCGGCGGCCGGATGCTCAACTAGCAGCCCTAGCCCCTGCGCACGATCGAGATGTTGAACGCGGGGGTGCCGAGCGCGCCCCACATCCGGACCCACAGCGCCAGGTACATCTCGGTCCCGCGGGCGGTGCTGATGTCGCCGAGATCGACGACCTCGGGCCAGTCGAGCCAGTCACGCAGCAGGGTCTGCTCGACCCAGCGCTTGGCGTCGGCGTCGTCGCCCGAGACGAACACGACGTGCTCGCCGGGCAGCTCGCGGGGCTCGACCATGACCTCGGCGCTGATCGTGTTGAGGGTCTTGACCACGCGGGCCTCGGGGAACGCGGCCTGGATCTGCTCGCCGAGCGAGGTCTCGTTGCAGACCGAGAGCGTGGGCGGCGTTCCGTTCGAGAAGTCGAGGGGGTTGGCGAGGTCGACGAGGATCTTGTCGGCGAGGTTCTCGGCGCCGGCCATGCGCAGGGCTTCGAGCGACTTGGCCCCCGCGGTGCAGTTGAACACCAGCTCGGCGCTGGCCGCCGCGTCGGCGAAGGTCGCCGCGCTCGCGCGGTCCGAGTCGACCTGCTCGAGCCAGGCTTTGGCCTTGTCGTTGTCGGCCTTGCGTGAGCCGAGCGTGACCTCGTGGCCGAGCTCGATGAGCTTCGTGGCGATGGTGGTGCCGACCATCCCGGTCCCGAGGACTGCGATCTTCATGACCGCAGTGTAGCCCGGAGGGGACGAGCGAGCCGAGCACGAACGCAGGTCTTCGCGGCTGGCGGCACCCCCTGGACCAACGACGGCGACTGGACGGAGTTCGGCTGCGAGCTCTCGGCCTACATCAGCGGGAGCCCGCCCTGAAAATCGACGGTCCCGCGGCCCTCGGCGGCGAGGCGATCGAGGGTCGCGAAGATCTCGGTCGTCCGCCTGTGCTGGACGCGAGCCGGCGCCCGGGTGTCGAGGATCCCGATCCCGGCGCTGCGAATCGCAAGCTCGAGCGCGAGCGCGTGGCGGCGCCGCATCGGCGCGCGGATCAGGGCCTGCTCGGCGACCGCGGGCGCGAGCGCCTGGCCGGCGAAGTAGCGGAGGCCCGGGGACAACGCGTGGCGTCGCTCGGACCACCACGCGCGCACGGTCGCGGGGTTGGGCAGCCGCAGGCGCCGCTCGTCCGGCGGGACCAGCTCCGCGTCGAGGTCGTCGTCGTCGAGCTCGGGCAGGGCCTCGTCTGCGTCGGCGCCGTAGGCCCCGTGCGCGCCCTCGTCGAGCCAGTAGTCGTCGACCGTGGTCGGCAGGCCCGCGACGTAGGTCAGCAGCTCGCCAGCGAGGCGCGCGAGCGTGGGGTGGTCGAGGAGCTCGACCGCGAGCGCGGCCGCCTCGGGCCTGGCGCTGACGCCCGCGGCCCACAGCAGATCGGAGTCGGGCCGCCCGCGGAGCATGGTCACGAGCTGGGCGTGGGCGGCCGCGCTGCCTTGCATCGCAACCCAGCCGAGCGCGGCGCGGCGCAGCGAGCCGGCGCCGCCCGCAGCCAGGCCGGGACCGGGGCCCGGCTCGGGCTGCTCGAACGCGGCCTCGCAGGCCAGCTGCCACGAGCCGGGGAGCCCGCGGATCAGCGCGCTCTCGATCGCGGCCTCGCGCAGGCCGGGGTCGGGGTCGCGCATCAGCTTGAGCAGGCGCTTGAGCACCTTCGAAGAGGTCGAGTGACGCGCGAGCCAGGCCGCGGCCCGGCGGACCCGGGGCAGGTCGTGCTTGAACCACACCCGCAGGCGCTTGCCGACGTCGACGCCCAACCCGACGAGGCCCTCGAGGCGCCCGGCGAGGGCGAGGCCGTCGTGGTCGGGCAGCGAGCTGATCAGGCGCTCGGCGAGGTCCGTGCGCCGCGACAGGTGCATGGCCCGGACCAGCCCCCAGCTGCCCTCGCTGCCCGCCATGGTCAGGTAGCCGAGGACGATGTCTGGCCCGTCACGCCCGGCGCCGTCGAGGATCGCCAGCGCGGCCGCGGCGGTGCGGAAGCGGTCGTCGTCGAGGTCCTCGTCGAGGATCGGCCGGACCAGGCGATCGAGGACCGGCTGCCCGCCGACGACGAGGCCCATGATGTTGGCCATGAGCCGCTCTTCGGGGAACGCCCGGACCTCGCCGAGCGTGTAGATCGGCGAGTCGATGCTGCGCTCCCAGGTCTCACAGCAAAACTCAGCCTCGCTGAGGTGCTGGTCCTGGACATCCCACAGCAGCGCCGGCATCGGACGGCCTCAGTTGATCTCGACCGACCCGCCCTTGACGCGGTTGACCCCGCGCGAGCGCGTCTCGACGTAGGTGCCGCGGATCACCACGCGGCCGTTGCGACGCAGGACGATGCTGGCCTTGCCGCAGCGCAAGACGATCTCGTCGGCGGCCTCGAGCTCGACCCTGCGCCCGTCGATCCGGGCCTCGAGCTGCGTGTCGGCCTCGTCCTCGGCCTCGGCCTCGGCCTCTCCGTCAACGTCGTGGGTCAGGGGCTGGAGCAGCCCCGTGATGATCGGCGCGTCGGGGCGGCCGTCTTCGAAGGTCAGGACCACGCCACGCTGATCTTGGATCGCCTCGGCGACGAGGGTCGGATCGAGCGGGATCGTGGCGCGGGCGGGGAGCGGACCGCGCTCGTTGCCCTCGAACTCGACGGTGGGTGCGGCGCCGGACGCCCACTCGACCAGCTTGCCGACCCGCACGCCGAGTCGAGCGTCCGCGACCGCGACCGCGGCTCGCGGGTCGAGCTCGAGCAGCTCAGCGAGGAGCCCGGCCTTGGTCTCGGCCAGGTTGGTCTCCTCGGTCTCTTCGGTCTCGGTCTTTGCGGTTTCGCCCGCAGGCGACCCCTCACCCTCGTGGTTGGCAGACTCGCTCACGGCCGGTCGGCAGTCTACCAGGGGCCGCCGGGGCGCGACAGTCTGTCAGGCCGCAGGCCCGAGTCAGGACCCGACAACACGGTTGCCGTGGACGGCTCGGCGCCGGTATTGTGCCCCCTCCGAGCGCACCTTCGAGCGACGACCGCCGTCGCCGTATCGGTGTGTCGCCAGGGCGCCTGGCGACACGCAGCGCTGGTCGAGCTGCGAGGATCATCATGCTGAAGCTCAGTCTCCCGCCCGCTGCCTATGAGCTGACGCTGTCCGATGAGGGCGCGCCGTGGACGGTCACGCGCGTGTTCATTGCCGAGAGCCTCAACCGCACCTACCGGGTCGTCATCGACGCCGAGACCGAGACCGAGGTCGAGACCGACAGGCTGCTCGGCTGTGACGCCGCCCTGCGTCTGGTCCGCGGCGGCCAGGAGCAGCGAGCGATCGGCGGCGTGGTCTGCCGGGTCGAGTACACGGGCGTCGTCGATCACCACATGACCGCGCGCTTCGAGGTCGTGCCGGCCTTCGAGCTCCTGCGTCAGCGGGTCAAATCGCACATCTGGCAAGAGGTCAGCGTCCAGACGATCGTCGGCGAGGTCCTCGACGAGGGCCTCGGCGGCTACGGCCGGGCCGTCGACTTCGGCAGCGTGACCCGGGGCAGCGACCCGCGCGACTACTGCACCCAGTACCGCGAGTCGGACTTCGACTACGTCTGCCGCCTGCTCGAGGAAGAGGGCATCAGCTACGAGTTCATGCACGACGGCGAGACCGGGATCGAGACCCTGACCTTCCGCGACGCCAACGATCAGTACCAGGAGCTCGAGAACCTCGACGGGACCCCCGAGGTCCCGATCATCGGGACCCAGCCCGAGCTCGCCGACGTCGAGTCGATCCAGGCCTTCGAGTGGGCCAACCAGCTGACCACGACCGGGACCCTGCGCCGCGACTACGACTGGATGACCCCGCGCAACCTCCTGAGCGAGCCCGCGGTGGGGACCGACGCGCGCGGCCGCGAGCGCCGGGTCTACACCCACGGGCGCCGCCGCTACATCAGCGACGACCTCGGCGACCGGGCCCTCGATCTTCGCCACGCGTCGACGATCGCCGGGCGCGTCGCCCGGGGCCGGAGCAACTGCATGAGCATGCGCCCGGGCCTGCGCTTCAAGCTCGCCAACTCCGAGCGCGCCGATCTCGAGATCGAGTACCTGATCACCTCGGTCACCCACAGCGGCGGCCACAACTACAACGCCCAGGACGACGGCGGCGCCGAGGCCCTCTACGCCAACGAATTCGAGTGCGTGCCCTACGACGCGGTCGTCCACCCCGAGCCGTCCACGCCCAAGCCCCGCGTCCACGGGCCCCAGACCGCGATCGTCACCGGGCCCGAGGGCGAGGAGATCCACACCGACGAGCACGCCCGCATCCAGGTCCAGTTTTACTGGGAGGAGCAGCCAAGCTACACCGCCAAGTCCTCGTGCTGGGTCCGGGTCTCGCAGAGCTGGGCCGGGCTCGGCTGGGGCACGCAGTTCATCCCGCGGATCGGCATGGAGGTCATGGTCGAGTTCCTCGAGGGCAACCCCGATCGTCCGCTGTGCACGGGCTGCGTCTACAACGGCGAGTATCCGCCGCCCTTCGCGGTGCCCGACAACAAGACCCAGACCGGCTGGCGGACCAACTCTTCGCCGGGCGGCGGCGGCTTCAACGAGCTGCGCTTCGAGGACCAAAAGGGCGAGGAGCACATCTACATCCACGGCGAGAAGGACTGGCTCGTCGAGATCTTGAACGACCACCGCGAGACGATCGGTCACGATCAGTACCAGGAGATCGGCAACGATCAGACCAACGTCATCAAGCACGATCAGACCGAGACCGTCGGCAACGATCGGACCGAGAGCATCGGCAACAACGTCGAGGAGAGCGTCGGCAAGCTCCGGACCGTGACCTCTGGCGACAACATGAGCTTCACCAGCGACAAGGAGACGCTGATCGAGGCCGCCGACAAGATCACGCTCAAGTGTGGGGCCGCGTCGATGACGATGAAGAGCAACGGCAACATCGTGCTCAAGGGCAACAACCTCACGCTCAAGGGCTCTGGCAACATCGTGCTCAAGGGCAACAAGATCGGGAGCAATTGACCGAGCGCGAGCTCTGTCGCGTCTGGCCCTTCGGCGCGCTGCCAGGCCTGAGTCGAGCGCGCAGCGCTTGATTCAGCGCTAGCAGCCCGGGGTGCAAGCAGCCCGGGGTGCAAGCAGCCCGGGGTGCTAGCAGCCCGGGCTGCTAGAGCGGCGACACAGGCCCATTGGGCCTCAGCGCCGTGGATGAGCCGGATCGGAGCTCGGGCACGTGGTACTAGCTTGACGCATGACCCGCCTCGGCCTCGGATGCATGCGCCTGTCGAGCGTCGGCGGGCCCACGCGGGCCGAGGCGATCGCAGTGATCCACCTGGCCCTCGACAGCGGCGTGCGCCTGCTCGACACCGCCGATGTCTACGGCCCGAGCGCCCGGGACATCGGACACAACGAGCGGCTCGTCGGTGAAGCGCTCGACCAATGGGCGGGCGATCGCGGCGAGGTCACGGTTGTCAGCAAGGGCGGGCTGACCCGAAGGGGGGCCGGGCGCTGGCTCGCCGACGGGCGGGCCAAGCATCTGACCGCCGCGTGCGAGGCCTCCGCGCAGCGGCTCGGCGCGCCGATCGATCTGTACCTCCTGCATGCGCTCGATCCTCAGCGCGAGCTCTCGACCTCGGTCCGGGCCCTCGCCAAGCTTCAGGACCGCGGCCTGGTCCGCCGCGTCGGCGTGTCGAACGTTCGCCTCGACCAGCTCCGCGAGGCTCGTGAGCACGCCGAGATCTCGGCCGTGGAGGTCGGGCTGTGGCCGCTCGACCGCGGGGCGATCCGCACAGGGGTGGTGGGCTACTGCGCAGACGAGGGCATCCAGCTGATCGCGCACAGCCCCTTCGGCGGGCCCAAGCGCACGCGCGGGCTGGCCAGGCACCCCGTGCTCGCAACGCTCGCGGACCAACGCGGAGTCTCGGTCCACGCGCTGGTCCTGGCCTGGCTGCTGTCGCTGTCCGACAACCTGTGGCCGATCCCCGGCCCGACGCGGCTCGAGACAGCCCGCGATCTCGGCGTCGCGCGTGAGCTCGAGTTGACGCAGGACGAGCGCGCGCGGCTCGAGGCAGCGTTTCCAGCCGCGCGGATCCTGACCACTCCGATCGCCGCGCGTCGTCCACCCGATCACGCGGACGGCGAGGTCGTCTTGATCATGGGCATGCCCGCGTCCGGCAAGACCACGCAGGTCCGAGACTTCGTCGACCGGGGCTACCTGCGACTCAACCGCGACGACGCGGGCGGGAATTTGGCAGACCTCGCCCCGATCCTCGATCAGTCGCTGGCCAGCGGTCGCCGACGCGTGGTCCTGGACAACACCTACCCGCGCCGGTCCTCGCGCAACCTGATGATCGAGACGGCCTGGGCCCACGGCGTGCCCGTGCGCTGCGTGTGGATCGACACCTCGCTGGAGGACGCCCAGGTCAACGCCTGCCAGCGGATGCTCGAGCGCCACGGCCAGGTCCTCGGGCCCGAGGAGATGAAGCGAGCGAATCGCAGCGATCCCAATTCCTTCCCCCCGCGGGCCCAGCTCCACTTCCGCGCGGTGTTCGAGGCGCCAACGCTCGATGAGGGCTTCGTCGCCGTGGACGTGAGGCCCTTCGTCCGCCGCGCCGCGAGCGGGCAGGCGCGGGCGGTGTTCGTCGATCCGGGCCAGCTCGAGGCCGCGCACGAGGGGCCGCTCGCGGACCACATCGCGCAGGGTTACCTCGTGCTCGGTATTGGCTGGCGCCCCGAGGGTGCGCCCGGGCCGGACTCGGTTTGGCTCGGCGACATCGAGATCCCGACGCTGTGGTGCACGCATCCGCCGGGGCCGATCGGGTGCTGGTGCCGCAAGCCGCTCCCGGGGCTCGCGGTCGCGCTCGTCGAAGCCCATGGCCTCGATCCCGTGGCGTGTCGGGTCTGGGGCCGGGGAGCCGCCGAGCGCGGCCTCGCCGAGCGGCTCGGGGCCCGCTTCGAGCCGCTCGAGAGCGTCTTCGCGGGCAGCGTCAGCACGGTGGAGCTCTAGCAGCCCGGGGTGCAATGCCTCGCGCCGCCTCGCTTGGCCTTTTCGCCGATGGCTTTGTCGCCAAAACTTGCAGTACGCCCGGTACAGCGGCGTTTTGGCTTCGCGCCCTCGGCGAACATTCCGGCGCGAGGCGACACGATGCATTGCACCCCGGGCTGCTAGCCGCGCTCGCGCTCGCGCTCTGCGGCCGCGCCAGCGCGGCGGACAGTTCGACGACGGTCGGGAGCGCGAGCAGGGCAGGGCGAGTGAGGAGCGGGCGGCGGCGCACGAGGCGTGCTCCCTCGCCGGGCCATTGACCGCGCGGGCTGTGCGTGGGATCAAATCAAACATGGTCCGATGGCCCAGGATCGGTGTTTTCGGCGGCGCCGCGGCGATCGTCGCCGTGGTCCTGGGGCTCGGCTGCAAGCAGGCCGACGAGGCGCCTGCGCCGAGCGAGGCCGTGGTCGATCCGGGCGCGGGCGCGATCCGGGTCGAGGCCGCCGAGGCTCGGCTCGGGGTGCTCGAGCGCGAGGTCACGGCGACGGGCATGACCACGGTCTGGCGTGACGCCAACCTCCGCGCCGAGGCCGGCGGGCGCGTGCTCGAGGTCAAGGTCGAAAACGGCGACGAGGTCGCGGCCGGGGACCTGCTCGTGCGCATCGACGGCTCGCGCCAGCGCCTGGCGGTCTCGGGCGCGTCGGCCCGGGTCGAGGCGCTCGAGTACGACGTCGAGCTCGCGCGCACGGACTACGAGCGCAAGCAGGGCCTGGTCGCCAAGGGCAGCCTCGCCGCGGCCCAGCTCGATCCGGCCAGGCACGCCCTCGACCGGGCCACGGCGGCCCTCAACGGGGCCCGGGCCGACCTCGGCTCGGCCCGGCGCTCGTCAAAGGACGCCCGGATGAGCGCGCCGATTGACGGGGTCGTGACCCGGCGCCTCGTCGACGCGGGCGACACGATCGGGCCGGGCGCGCCGCTGCTCGATCTCGTCGACTTGTCCAAGATCCGCGTCCGGGTCGGGCTCGCGGGCAGCGAGCTCGGGCGCCTCGACCAGAGCGCCGAAGCGCGCGTGACGATCGAGGACCTCGGCGGCGCGTCGACGCCCGCGCGCTTCGCCGTGCTCGCGCCCGCGGCCGATCCGGTCACGGGTCTGTTCGACGTCGAGTATCACCTCGACAACCCCGAGCGGCGGATCCGCGGCGGCATGGTCGCGACCGTCGAGCTGCCGCTGCGCCAGGGCAGCGAGCGCGTGCTGGCTCCGCGCGCGGCCCTGACCCGGCGGGCGGGCAAGCTCACGCTCTTCGTGCTCGCGCCGGCCTCGGACGCGCAGCAAGCTGGGGTCGCAGACGGCCTCGAGCGGCGCGTGGTCGAGCAGCGCGAGGTCCAAGTCGGCGTCTACGGTGACGACGAGGTCGAGATCCTGTCGGGCGTCGAGCCGGGCGAGGTCCTCGCGACCTCGGCCCAGCACACCCTGGCCGACGCGGTCCTGGTCGAGCTCGAGCGCCGCCCGGCCGCGGGCCCGCTGGCGAGTCGCCCCCGTCAGCCCGGCAGCGTCGAGCCTGGAGGGTCGCGGAGCCCGTGATCCGCTTCTTTCTCCGCCGCCCGCAGCTGGTCCAC
Organism: Enhygromyxa salina; assembly: GCF_002994615.1. Taxonomy (GTDB): domain Bacteria; phylum Myxococcota_A; class Polyangia; order Nannocystales; family Nannocystaceae; genus Plesiocystis; species Plesiocystis salina_A. The sequence continues at coordinate 39,222 of NZ_PVNK01000249.1, forward strand.
GTGATCACGATCGCGGTGATCGCGGTCGGCCTGCTCGTCGTCAGCCGCAGCCAGCGCGAGGGCTTTCCGGCCGTCACGATCAACTCGATAGCGATCAACACGATCCTCCCTGGCGCCTCGCCCGACGACGTCGAGTCGAAGATCACCGTGCCGATCGAAGAGGCGATCCGCGAGGTCGACGGCGTCGAGGAGTACACCTCGACCTCGCAAGACGGGTTCTCGGTCGTCAGCGTCGACCTCTACGAAGACCTCGGCCCGCGCGAGGTCGAGGCCGTCGAGCGTGATCTGCAAAAGGCGATCGACGCGATCCAGGACTTCCCGGCCGAGCTCGAGGCCCCGCCCGTGCTCGCGCGCTTCAACCCGGCCAAGTCCGCGGTCCTCGAGATCGGGCTGACGGGGCCCCATGCGGCCATGGTCGAGACCGTCGAGCTCCTGCGTCCGCGGATCGAGGGCATCGCGGGCGTCGGCAAGGTCGAGGAGGTCGGGATCGGCGATCCCGAGATCGAGGTCCTGCTCGATCCGGTCCGGGCCCGCGCCCAGCAGGTGACCCTCGACGAGGTCATGGCCGCGCTCTCGCGTCGCAACGTCAAGAGCACGGGCGGGCGGCTGACCAGCTATCCACGCCAGCGCCAGGTCGTGCTCTCGGGCGAGTTCCGCGACGCCGAGGAGGTCGGCGACACGATCCTGCGCTTCGCGGGCCCGCGCGGCGGGGCCCTGCGCCTGCGCGACGTCGCCCAGATCCGCGAGACCCGCGAAGACACGGGCCTGCGCGTCCACGCCAACGGCGAAGACAGCGTCAGCCTGATCGTCCGCAAGCGCGAGAGCGCCGACATCCTCGACACCGTCGACGCGGTCTACGCCGAGCTCGAGACCTTCGCGCTGCCGCCGGGCGTCGAGGTCCACACCTTCAACGATCTGTCTCGCCAGACGCGCAACCGCCTCGACGTGGTCATCACCAACGGCGTCGGCGGCGTGGTTTTGGTCCTGTGCGTGCTGCTCTTGTTCCTCTCGGGCCGGATCGCGTTTTGGGTCGCGTTCGGGCTGCCCTTCGCGCTGCTCGGCGTCGCGGCCTTGATCCCGGCGCTGGGCATCTCGATCAACATGGTCTCGCTCGCCGGCTTCGTGCTCGTGATCGGCATCGTCGTCGACGACGCGATCATCATCGCCGAGCGCATCGCCTTTCACCTCGAGGCCGGCATGGACCCCGAGGACGCGGCGCTGACCGGGACCAAGGAGATGTCGGTCCCGGTCATCGGCTCGTCGCTCACGACGATCCTCGCGTTCTCGCCGCTGTTCATGCTCGGCGGCATCCCCGGCAAGTTCTCCTGGGCGATCCCGGCGATCGTGATCTTGACCCTCGCGGTCTCGCTGTTCGAGTGCTTCTTCATCCTGCCCAGCCACATCGTCGGGCACGGCGGGCGCAGGCGCGGGCACGCCAAGCAAAAGGCCGGGTTCATCAAGGCGCTCGAGCGGCTCTACTCGGCGTCTCTGCGCAAGCTGCTGCCCTACGCGGTCCTCGTCCCGCTGGTGTTCGCGGGGCTGTTGGTCGGGACCGTGCAGTACATGCGGACCTCGATGCCCGTGACCCTGTTTCCCCAGGACGACACCGAGGCCTTCTACCTCAAGGTCACGGCCCCGCTCGGGACCCCGATCGAGCGGACCGAGGCGATCCTGCGCGGGCTCGAGCAGCAGCTGCCCGCGATCGTCGGCGACGACGTCGACGGGATCACGGCGCGGGTTGGCCACCAGGCCGTGCGTCGGAGCGAGCGGGCCCGCGGCGTATCGGACCACGAGGGCTACGTGACCGTGTACCTCCGCAACGAGCGCGAGCACTCGGCCCAGGCCTGGATCGCCCGGGTCAAGCGAGAGCTCCACGTGCCCGACGAGGTCGAGATCGTCTACGAGGCCGCGCGGATCGGGCCGCCGCTGGGTCGGCCGGTCCAGATCCACGTGTCGAGCAACGACGACGCCCTGCGCCGCCGGGTCAGCAACGAGGTCCGCGCCTACTTGCAGGGGTTGCCCGCGGTCGTCGATCTCGACAGCGATCAGCGGCCTGGCATCCGCCAGGTCGATCTGCGCCTCGATCACCGCCGGATGGCGCTCGAGCAGGTCGGCGTCGACACGGTCTCGCGCACGGTCAAGGCCGCGTTCTTCGGCATCCCCGTGACCGAGCTGCGCGATCTCGACGAGCGCGTCGACATTCGCGTCCGCTTTGATCCGGCCGCGCGCTCGGACCTCGATCTCTTGCTCCTGACCCCGGTCCGGAGCGAGCGGGGCCAGCTCCACGCCCTGCGCAATTTCGTCGAGCCGATCGAGGTCGACGCCCTCGCGACCTACCATCACCGCAACGGTATTCGCGCGACGACCCTGACCTCGGGCATCGATCCAAGCTCGGGCGAGACGGCGACCTCGCTGGCCAAGCAGATCGAGGCCGAGCTCCTGCCGCGCTACACGGAGCTCGAGCCCCAGGTCCGGGTCGAGATCGGCGGCGAGGCGACCAAGACCGGCGAGACCCTCGGCGAGATGCCGACGGTCTTCGTGCTCGCCCTGGTCGGCATCGTCATGGTCGTGATGCTGCTGACCGGGTCGATGACCCAGGCGATGTTCGTGGTCTCGGCGGTCCCGCTCGGCTTGATCGGCGTGGTCTGGGCCTACGCGGCCCACCAGATCCCGATCTCCTTGTTTGCGCTGCTTGGGATCACCGGCTTGTCGGGCGTGGTCGTCAACGACTCGATCGTGATGGTCACCTCGCTCAATCGGACCGGCTCCGGTGACGGGAGCATGCGCGAGCTGATCGACGAGGTCGCTACGATCGCGTCGGAGCGCCTGCGGCCCGTGCTGCTCACGACCCTGACCACGGTCGCGGGGGTCATGCCCACGGCCTACGGGCTCGGTGGTCGCGACGCGCTCTTGTCCCCGATGTCGCTGGCGCTCGGCTACGGGCTCATCTTTGCGACGACGATCACGCTGATCTTGGTGCCCTCGCTCTACGTGATCCGGCGCAAGGCCGAGCGCAGGCAGGCCCAGCGCAAGGCTCGGCGGGCCAAGCGTCGCCACGCCCCAGCTGACGACCCAGGCTCGCAGCGCTAAGCCCCTTCCAGGGGGCCACGCAAACGACTGCGAAGCTCATCCCAGCCCACCGAGGGAGGGAGCGGAGCGAGCGACCGACCGGCCGCTTGCGGCCGTGCGTGGCAGAGTCGCTGGCGCGTGTGGAGGTCTAAAGGAGTCGCTGACGCCTGTGGGGGTCTAAAATCGAGCCCCCTTTTAGGGGGCCACGGAGGCGACTGCGAAGCTCATCCCAGCCCACCGAGGGAGGGAGCGGAGCGAGCGACCGACCGGCCGCTTGCGGCCGTGCGTGGCAGAGTCGCTGACGCCTGTGGGGGTCTAAAGGAGTCGCTGACGCCTGTGGGGGTCTAAAGGAGTCGCTGACGCCTGTGGGGATCTAAAATCGAGCCCCCTTTTAGGGGGCCACGGAGGCGACTGCGAAGCTCATCCCAGCCCACCGAGGGAGGGAGCGGAGCGAGCGACCGACCGGCCGCTTGCGGCCGTGCGTGGCAGAGTCGCTGACGCCTGTGGGGGTCTAAAG
>NZ_PVNK01000250.1 GCF_002994615.1 Enhygromyxa salina
GGGGTCGGGGTCCTCGGACTTGGTTGGCGGGACGCAATTCGTGCCTCTCGGGGCCTCGCGGACGGCCCGCAACCCCGGCTTTGTGGGTACCGGGCCCCCGGGACTCGGGCTCGGGCCACGCAATGCGTAGAGTTTGGCGGCTCCGGGTCGGCGCCGGGGCCCGACTTCGGGGCTGAGCGGGGCTCGGACTCGGGTTTGACCCCCGGACCTGGGGGCGCGGGGGCGATCCGAGGTCGGGCTCGAGCTCGATGTCGTGGGGGGGCGCAGCTCGGAGGTGGCGCAAATGCACGTGGTGTGTGCTTTGGCGGGCCTCGGAGGTGGGGCCAAGGCACGTGGTGCGTGCTTTGGCGGGCCTCGGGGTTGGAGTCGAGGCCCGAGCTCGGGGCGGCGTAGGAGCGCTGGCCCGGTCGGAGCACGGCCCTCGCGCCACCCCTTCGCGCTAAAACCCGCGCATGCGTGCTCGACTTGTCTTGCTATGTGCGATCGCGGCCGCGGGCTGCACCCGGCCCAACCCGGCCTTCGGGGACCCGGCCGAGACCGAGGCGCAAGCCGATGGCTCGAGCGAAGCCGACACCGAGCTCGACTCCGAGACCGAGGCCGAGGTCGACGACAGCGCCGAGCAGGACACGGGTATGGTCTGTGAGCTCCAAGGTGGCGAAGGCATGTTCATCGAGGTCCCGCCGCCGTGCCCACCGAACGACTTGGGGCCCAACGCGGGCCTCTACGATCGGTGGTTCAAGGTCGTGGACCTCGAGGCCAACCACTGGAGCGTCGAAAATTGCGACGCCAACTGCGTGAACTGCGAGGACCTGATCCCGGCGCCGCTGGTCGTCGAGCCCGTGCCGGTCGGGGAGCTCGCGGGCGTCGGCGCGTGCTTGCGGGTGTCCGGTCGACGCCTCGGTGATCAGGCCGAGGACTGCGAGTATCACACGCTGCTGGTCCAGGTCGCCTCGGGCTCGAACAACACGACGCCCGTGCTCCTGGCGCGCAACACCTCGCTCCTCGAGGTCCCCAAGGTCGACGCCGTGAACGGGCCGGGGATCGCCGCGTTCAACCCGGCCCTGGTCGTCGCGGACGACTGCCCCTGCGCGGACTTCCCCGATGACTGTTGTGACGGGACGGCGCCGACCCTCTACGAGTTCGACATCGGCCAGGCCGCCCGGGTCGGCGTCGGGGAGGTCCGAGCGCTCGACCTCGACCAGCACCCCGTCGAGTTCTGGGCGCTCGACGCGTTCCAGCCGGGCGAGTGCGGTGAGCCGCTACAAGTGGCCTGGGCGCTGATGTCGGGGGGCTGACTCAGCCCAGGGGGTCGCCGCCGAAGTCGCCGAGCTTCAGGGGGTTGGAGTGCTTCTTGGTCTCGGAGGGCTTGGACTCGGTCGACTTGGGCTTGGTCGACTTGGACTTGGTCGACTTGGACTTGGAGGTCTTCTTGGGCTTGGCCACGGGCTCGGCCTCGGCCACGGGCTCGGGCAGGGGCTCGGGCGCCACCTCGGGCACGGGCAGGGGCGCGGGCGCGACCTCGGGCAGGGGCGTGGGCTCGGCGATGAGCTCGGGCGCCGCGTCCTCGCTGGCGGCGAGCGCCGCGGCCTCGACCGGGTCCGCGGCGTGGGCGTCGGCCTGCTCCTCGCCGAGGAGGTTGATGCCGAGGAAGGCGACGAGCACGGTCGCGGCAGCGGGGACGCTCCACTCGAGCACGCGGCGTCCGGGTTGGGGGACGGGCGCGCGGGTCTGGAGCTCGGCGAGCACGCGGCGCTTGGCCGCGAGCTCGGCCTGGTAGACAGACAGGCGCTCGTGGTGCTCGACCCGGGCGACGGCGAGGGTCGCCGCGGTCGCGCGCTCACGGAGCTCGCGGAGGCGAGCTTGCTCATGGCGGCGGCGGGCCCAGGCTCGGGGGCGCTCGGCGACCAGGCGCGCGCGCAGCTCGTTGAGCTCGCGGGCCTGGTTGTCGACGCGCTCGATCGCGTCACGCTTGGCGGCGGCGAACTCGGAGCGCGCGCGCTCGAGCTGCGCGAGTTCGGCGAAGGCGAGCACGAGCGAGTCCTCTTTGGCCTCGCTCAGGCCCTCGGGTCGTTGGAGACTGGCCTTGGTATCACGCTTCGTCGTCATCGGTAGTTGGGACGCGCGAGTGTGCGAATCGGTTCAATCACAATCATTATTGTTGCGGCGCTTGATTCGCTGCTGACACGGCGTTGAAGTTTGGTGGGTGAAATGATCGCAGCGCGTGAAGCGATGGGTTGGATCCCCTCAAACGCGGTTGGAAGTGCCCCTTTGGTCGGATCCCCGGGTGGCTAGAGTAGCCGCAGGTGGCTGCGCGGGCCCCGGATGGTGTGGTGAATCGCGCAGATTGAATCAAATGTGTATACGGACGGCCCGAGATCGGGGCCCCGGGCCCCTCGGAGTTGGGGTACAACCTCAGCCATGCCCGCGGCCGATCCGCTGTCGATGTCTGCGCTCGAGCTCGCGGCCGCGATCCGCAGCAAGGAGCTGAGCGCGCGCGCGGTCGTCGGCGCCCACGTGGCCCACGCGCGCGCGGTCAACCCCGAGATCAACGCGATCGTCGTCGAGCGCTACGAGGCGGCCCTGCGCGAGGCCGAGCTCGCCGACGAGCGCCTCGCCGAGCTCGCCGAGGTCGAGACCCTGCCGCCGCTGTTTGGGGTCCCGTGCACGATCAAGGAGTCCTTCGCCGTCGCCGGGCTGCCCAACACCTCGGGCCTGGTTCGGCGGCGCGACGTGATCGCGAGCGAGGACGCGACGACGGTCGCGCGGCTCCGGGCGGCTGGGGCGATCTGCATCGGCCTGACCAACGTGTCCGAGCTGTGCATGTGGATGGAGAGCAACAACCGGGTCTACGGGCGCTCGAACAACCCCTACGATCTGCGCTGCATCGTCGGCGGGAGCTCGGGCGGGGAGGGGGCGATCGTCGGCGCGGGCGCCTCACCCTTTGGGCTCGGCGCCGACATCGGCGGCTCGATCCGGCTCCCGGCCTTCTTCTGCGGGGTCTTTGGTCACAAGTCGACGGGCGGGGTCGTGCCGGGCACGGGCATGCACCCGCTGTCGGAGGGCGCGGCGCTGCGCTACCTCTCGACGGGACCGATCGCGCGCCGAGCGGCCGACCTGATGCCGCTGATGCGGATCCTCGCCGGCCCCGACGGCCACGACGCGGGCGTCCGCGAGCTCGAGCTCGGCGACCCCGAGTCCGTCGACCTCGCCTCGCTCGAGGTCTTCGTCGTCGAGGACAACGGCCGGGTGCCGGTCGACTTCGAGATGGGCGAGGCCCTCGACGACGCCGCGCGGACGCTCGCGTCGCTCGGGGCCAAGGTCGTGCGTCGACGGATCCCCGAGCTCGCGCGTGGCTTCGAGCTGTGGTCGGCGGCGATGGCGAGCGCGGCGCAGACCCCCTTTCGCGAGCTGCTCGGCGAGGGCGAGCCGATCCCCGTCGGGCGCGAGCTGCTGCGCTGGGTGATGCGCCGCTCGCAGCACACGCTGCCCGCGCTGGTCCTCGCCGCGGTCGAGGACATGCCGATCTTCGTCAGCGCGGGCGAGCAGCAGCAGCGCCTGGTCGCCGAGGGCCTGGCGCTGCGCGCCCAGCTCGAGCAGCTCCTCGGCCCGCGCGGGGTGCTGCTGTTTCCCACTCACCCCCGGCCGGCGCCGCGCCACTACGCGCCGCTGCTGCGCCCGCTCGACTTCGACTACACGGGTATCTTCAACATCATGGAGCTGCCGGTCACGCAGGTGCCGATGGGCCTGAGCCGGGCCGGGCTGCCGCTCGGCCTCCAGGTCGTCGGCGGCGCCGGTCGGGATCACGTGACGATCGCAACCGCGTGCGCGCTCGAGCGCGAGCACGGCGGGTGGGTGCGACCCGCTCGTGAGCCCAGCGTCGCCGGGCGAGATCGGAGCGCGGTCTCGTGAGCGAAGCCAAGCGCCGCGGGTGGTCGCCGATCCTGGCTCTGGCCGTGGCGACGGTCGTCCTGGTCGGGCTGCCGTGGGCCTTCAAGCTGCTGACCGCGCCCGCGCTCGGCGAGGCCTGCGGCGGCGGCTTCGACTGCGCGGCGCTCGACGGGCGCTGCGTCGGCGGTGAGGACGGCCGCTACTGCACGCGGACCTGCGAGGTCGACGAGGACTGCCCGAAGGCGGCGCACTGCGGGGTCCCGCCCCACGATCCGTGGCTCGTGTGGTTCTCGACCAGCCCGATGAGCGAGGACGTGTGCGTGCCGGGGCCGAGGCCCGCGCAGCCCGTCGAGGCCAGCGAGGTGATGCCCGGGGCCAAGGCGATGCCCAAGGCCAGGGCTACAGGCCCTCGAGGAGCTCGAGGTAGCGCTGGAGCCGAGCCGGGGCGAGGCGCCCGTCCGAAACCGCGGCCTTGATCGCGCAGTCGGGCTCGCTGAGGTGGCGGCAGTCGTTGAAGCGGCAGCGCTGGCCGCTGTCGAACACGACCTCGCGGAAGCCAGGGAAGTGCTCGGACAGCGCCGCCTCGCTGATGTCGACGAGGCCAAAGTCGCGGAAGCCCGGGGTGTCGATGAGCTCGCCGCCGCCGGGCAGCTCGTGGAGCGTGGCCGTGGTCGTGGTGTGGCGGCCGAGGCCCGAGTACTCGTTGATTTCGCCGACCGGGAGCGCGACGTCTGGGAGCATCGCGTTGACGAGCGAGCTCTTGCCGACGCCCGAGGTTCCGATGAAGGCGCCGCGCCGCGGGCGGCGCTGACCGGCGAAGAAGGTGAGCAGCTCGGCGAGGCCCCGGGCGTGCTCGGGCTCGTCGGGCGCGGCGGCGCAGACGATGAAGAGCGGCAGCTCGAGGCCGCCGGGGCCGTCGATCCAGGTCTCGCGGACATCCGCGACGAGCTCGGCCGCGCCCGGGAGGTCGGCCTTGTTGACGACCAGGAAGGGCGCGATCGCGGCCGCTCGCGCCGAGATCAGCGCCCGATCGACGAAGCCCGCGGGCGAGGGGGGCAGCGGCGCGATCACGACGCCGAGGACGTCGAGGTTGGCCGCGACCACGTGGGTCCGGCCCATCGCGTCGCGGCGGCGCAGCTCCGTGTCTCGCTCGCGCCGCTGGAGGCGCTCACCGACGACCTCGACCCGATCGCCGACCACGTGACCGGAGCGCCGACGGACCTTGACCGAGCGCCGCTCCCCGGACTCGAGGCGCACGTCCACGGCGACCCCGTGATGTGCGACCAGGGTCCCGGGGAGGCCTTCGGTCGCGATCTCGCGTGGGCGCCATGCCTGTCGCTGTGAGCTCCGCGGTCGCCGAGCCTTGCCCTGCCTTCCCGTCAACGAGGGGGCATCATAGCAGCCCGCGGCGCGCCTCGACCCCTTTGGTTGTCTATAATCGAACACGGAGGCCGTGGAAGAGTTCGTGGAACAACCGGAGGCGGAGGCCGGCGCCGAGCGCGTGTTCGTGCTGCCTGTGCTGATCGTGCTTCAGCTGGGTGGCTGTCTCATCGCGCCCAACTCTCGCTTCGGAGCGGATGACTCTGCCGCGGATGGCGCCACGGGCGAGGGAGAGACGGGCGAGGGAGACACGGGCGAGGGAGAGACGGGCGAGGGAGAGACGGGCGAGGGAGACTCGGGCGACGGAGACACGGGCGACGGAGACACGGGCGACGGAGACACGGGCGACGGAGACACGGGCGACGGAGACACGGGCGACGGAGACACGGGCGACGGAGACACGGGCGACGGAGACACGGGCGACGGAGACTGCCCGGTCGGGACGCTCGACTGCGACGACGAGCCGGGCTGCGAGTCCGACGCGCTCGACCCGGGCACCTGCGGGGCCTGCGACAAGAGCTGCGCGTTCATGGGCGAGGAGTTCGCCTGTGCCGAGGGGCTGTGCTTCGGGACCGTGGAGCTCACCGGGCTCGAGGACGCCGAGATCGACTCGAGCACGCCCGACGATCTCTACGGGCTCGACAACCAGCTCTACGTCAGAGGCGGGGGCTCGCCCGAGCACAGCTACATCAAGCTGCCAGGCCTCGACCAGCTCCCGCCTGGCGCCGTGCTCGACGAGGCCTCGCTCTACCTGTCTTGCCAGGTCAGCGAAGCGCCGACGACCCTCCACCGCGTCGAGGGCGAGTGGTCGCAAGACACGATCACCTGGTCCAACGCCCCGGGCGTGGACCCCGAGCCTCTGGCCGACTTCTCGCCGGTCGTGGGCGACAACATGCTCGACCTGCTCGGCCTGCTCCCGGCGTGGGAGCGCGCGCCCAACTACGGGCTCGCCTTGGTGTCGGTCATCGACGCCGATGGGCCCGAGAACAGCCGCGTCAAGCTCGCGTCCAGTGAGTCTGACGCGGGGCCGCGGCTGACCTTGACGCTCAGCTGGTGATGCCGGCCCGTCGGCGCTCAGTCGACGATCTGGCCCGCGCGGGCGAGGGCGATCGCCTCGACCTGCTGGACCTCGACGAAGCCCTGGGAGCTGACGGGGTTGAGCCCGTCGCTGGCCTCCATCGAGGCGTCGGCCGGGTTGTAGAGCGAGTGGGGGCAGTCGCGCAGGGCCCGGAACAAGATGTTGCCCTTGTAGAGGCCGAGCTCGACGGTCGCGGTCGCGTACTCGGCGAGGACGTCGACGGCGGCGAGGATCGCCCGGGCCTGGGGGTCGTAGAGGCGCCCGTCGTAGATCTGCTGGGCGTAGTTTTGCGACATCGTGTGGAAGAGCTGGGTCGAGCGCCGATCCATCACGGCCTGGTAGACCGCGCGGAGGCCGGTGCCGAGCAGCTCGAGGCCCGGGGCCTCGTAGACGCCGCGGCTCTTGGTCCCGATGATGCGGTTCTCGAGCGCGTTGCGGAGGCCGACGCCGTTGCGGCCGCCGATCTCGTTGGCCTTGTACATGCACTGGAGGCGGTCGAGCTCGACGCCGTTGATCGCCACGCAGTTGCCCCGGTCGTAGCGGAGCGTGACGGTCTCGACCTCGTCGGGCGCGGTCTGGGGCCACGCGCACATCAGCGGCTCGACGATGCTCATCGGGGTCCCGAGATCCTCGAGGTCCTCGGCCTCGTGCGAGAGCCCGGCGAGGTTGGCGTCGGTCGAGTAGCGCTTGCGCGGGCCGAGGTCGACCTCGATGTCGTGCTCGGCGAGGAACTCGATCATCTGCTTGCGGCCCGGAAACTGGTCGAGCAGCGCGGGGTCCCGCCACGGCGCGTAGACCTCCATGTCGGGGGCGAGCACGTTGGTGTAGCGCTCGAAGCGGAGCTGGTCGTTGCCGCGGCCGGTCGCGCCGTGGGCGAGGACCGTGCAGCCGCGCTCACGCATCGGCCCGAGCAGGCCGTGGACCGTGACCGCCCGGGCGATGCCGGTCGTGTTCCAGTAGCCGCCGTCGTACATCGCCTGGGTCCGGATCATGCGGAAGCAGGCGTCGGCCATGTCGTGCTTGAGGTCGACGATGATCGTCTCGACCCCGGTCGGCCGCATCTTGTCGAGCACGCCCTCGATGTCGTCCTCGTCGGGCTGGGCGAGGTCGGCCGTGAAGCACACGCACTCGACGCCCGCCTGGCGCAGCCGGGTCGCTACGGTCTTGCTGTCGAGCCCGCCAGATACGCAGATCCCGACCCTCTTACCCTCGAGTTGATGGAGCAGCACGGGCGCGAAGCTACATGGATACCCGCATGACGCCAATCTCGATCCAAGGTATTTTCTCACTTTCGAGGCCCAGCGAGACGAGGACCGACATGCGAACTGCCCAAGAGTGGCTCGACGCCTACGCAGACAGCCACCAGAACCCGACCAACAAGAAGATCCACTGGGTCTGCATCCCCTGGATCATGATCAGCATCCTCGGCCTGCTCGCGGCGTTGCCGAGCCCCTTCGAGTCGGCGTGGCTGCACTGGGGCACGATCGTCGCGGTGGCCGCGATCGGGTACTACGCGCTGATCTCGATCCCCCTGGCGCTCGGCATGGTGGCGGTCAGCGCGGTGATGCTCGCGATCGTCGCGGGCCTCGCCGAGCTCCCGATCCCGCTGTGGGTCAGCTCGCTGGTGATCTTCGTGGTCGCGTGGATCTTCCAGTTCATCGGGCACAAGATCGAGGGCAAGAAGCCGTCCTTCTTCGAGGACCTGCAGTTCCTGTTGATCGGCCCGATGTGGCTGCTGGCGGCGCTCTACCGCCGCGCCGGCCTGGGGTACTAGCAGCCCGGGCTGCTAGGCCGAAGACGAGATCGCGCGGTGGATCGCGAGCTCGACCGGTGAGAGCTCCTCGACCGGCCGGAAGGGGTCGAGGGGCTGCTTGAGGTAGACCATCGGGTTGGCCATCCAGCGGATCCTTCCGCTGCGGTTGGGTGAGGCCGAGTGCATCATCAGGGGGTGCATGAGCAAGATGTCGCCGGCCTCCCCGGTGACGTCGCAAAAGCGCTCGCACTTGCCCGTGATATGGCCGCCGCGGTTGTTGACGAAGTCGACGCCCTCGGGGTGAGCGGCGAGCTCGCGGGCGACGTGGCCGACGGAGTCGGGGGCGAGCCAGGTGTTGCCCGAGCGCGGCAGGAGCTTGTCGAACAAGGCGATGCAGACCAGCCCGTTGCGGATGCGGTCGATGCGCGTGGCCGGGCTGGGGTCGTCGATGTGCCAGCTCGACGCGTGCGGCCCCGGGCGGAGGCTGGCGAGCGGGTCATCGTCGCGCAGGTTGAGGATCAAGTAGTTGCCCCAGGTGCGGGTCTCGATCCGCCCGGGCCCGCCGAGGAGATCGCAGATCGCCGCCCACGCCTTCGGCGCGAACTCCTCGATGACGAGGGTCTCGGGCCCGAGCAGATCGACTCGCGCCCGGTTCCAGGTCTCGGGGTCGTCGGCCGAGAAGTTCTCGAAGGAGTGGGCCTTGTCGGTCGGATCGTAGCCGCGGATCCACTTCTCTGGCTCCTCGCGCATGCGTCGCTTGCCGTCCTCGCGCCAGCGTCGGGCGAGCTCGGGATCGAAGACCCCGGGCAGCATGATGAAGCCGTCGGTCAGGAACTGCTCGATCTGCTCGGGGCTGAGGTAGCGCGGGGTCCAGACCGCGGCCTCGGCCTCGGCCTCGGCTTCGGCCTCGCGCGCGCCGGGGTGCTCGGGCCGCGGCGGCTGGACGCCGATCGACCAGACCAACACGGCCTCGTGCTGCGAGATGTGCTCGGCGTCGTCCTTGTGGAGCCTGGCGAGGTGGGGCTGGCCCGCGCTCGGGGGCGCGACGTGGCGCAGGCTCAGGCGCCCGTCGCTGGCGCGGCACGCGTAGGTCGCGATGGCGACGTCGCACTCCGCGGTCAGCATGCCGTGGGCGCGGACCAAGATCGTGGCCTTCTCTTCGCGGGTCAGGACCGGGCCCTGGTCGCTCCACAGCTCGAGCCGGACGCCGGCCGCGGCGTCAGCGAGCAGCCCCGGCGCCCACTCGAGCAGCTCGTCGAAGCGGCGCTCGAGATCTTCGTCGAAGCGGGTCGGGTCGTGGTGGTGGCGGGCCACGGCGAGCGCGAGGTTGATGGCGATCGAGCGCGGCATCGCGACGCGGGCCTGCTCGAGCAGGGCCGCGCTCTCGCCGGGATCGTTGAGCAGCAGTCGGACCGCGAGGGCGCGGAGGTAGAGCAGGCGCCCGTCGTCGCCGGGCTCCTGCGTCAGCAGCATGGCTTGGTTGGCGTCGCCCCAGGCCAGGGCCAGGGCCGCGCGCTCGGCTCGGAGCTGCGGCGCGACCTCGTCCGAGAGCGCGGCGGCCCGCTCCTCGGCGGCCTCGAGCTGATCGAGCAGGAGCTCGAGGCGGAGCCGGGCGCCGAGGACCTCGGGGTGGTCCGGGTGGCGACCAAGCAGGGTGTCGAGGGCTGTGGTCGCGGCCGCGGGGCCGTCGCGGTACAGCAGCGAGTAGGCTTTGGCCGCGGCCTGCTCGGGGGGACCCGCGACGGCCTGCTGCGCGCGCCGTCGGATCGCGGCTTGACGCTGGAGCTCGAGGGAGTGGGCCCGCAGGTGCTTGGCGCCGTGAATGTTGAACTTGGCGATCGCCTCGCGGATCTCCCGAGCCTCCTGGGACCAGCCGATCGCGGTCGCGAATTTGAGCGCGATCTTGCGGGCCCGGGTTGCGACGCCGACCTCGTCGTCGGGCCCCGCGCTCGCGGCCGCGTGGGCGAGCGCGGTCAGGCCTCGATCGTAGTCCCGGGCCACGAACAGGCCCGCGCCGCACAGCCACGAGATCAGCGGCGAGGGCCCGGCGTCGCCGCTCGACTGCTCGCCGAGGGCCGCGCGGAAGTCTGCGCGCGCGCTGGCCCAGGCGTGGCGCCGGGCGTGGGCGAAGCCGCGGAAGGCCACGGCCGGCGCGCCGAGTTGAGCGAGGACCTCGCTGGTCTCGCGCGAGTCGAAGCGCGAGTCGTTGAGCTCGCTAAAAAGGCGTAGATACAGCTCCTCGGCCACGCCGAACCATAGCAGGCTGCGATCCAGCCCGGGTCTGGCTCGGGTTCGTGTGGTCGGCTCACGTCGGCCCATGTCGGACCGTTTGGCCGCGTGAGTCTTGGCGGCGGGGGGTACGCTACCGCTGCGCTCGGAGCTCAGTCCGCGGGGGCGTCGTCGTCGGGGCTGTCGGCCTCGTCCGCGTCGGCGCGGCCACGGATGATCGTCTGGATCCGCTCCTCGATCGAGCGCTGGGCCTCGTTGCGGGCCTCGATCTGCGCCTGGATCTCGAAGTTCGCGTCGGCGTCGGCGATGGCCTCGTCGACCGCGAGGTTGGCCAGCGCGGCGATCCGATCGCCCCAGCGCTGCTCGAGCCGTCGCTTGGCCGCGTCCTTGAGCAGCTCGCGGTAGGCCTCGCGGACGATCGACTCGGCCTCGTCGTACATCACCTTGTGCAGCTCGAAGTCCAAGAAGCTCGTATTGGGGCCGCCGCCCTGGTGAGGTTGCTCGTCGTGCTGGTCGTGGTCGCTCATGCTGGCTCCTGCGCGTGTCCGCCCCAATGATGGCACGGTCGCGCGAGCAGCGGCAGAGCTGTTCAGTCATCCACGCAGGTGTTCCCGCACGCACAGCCCGAGTCTGGGTAGGGGGTGACCATCGCGGGCTGGCAGTCGGATGGCTGCTCGCAATCGACGCCGCTGTCTTGCGGCCCGCAGCCCATGACCAGGCCGCGGCAGGGGCACTTGTTGCCGGGACAGTCGACCTGACACGGCCCGTCTCCGCACTTGAGCACGAGGTCTTCGCAGGCCGTCTCGCCCTCGCACAAGAGGTCGCAGGCGTGCTCGAGCGGGCATGAGACGGTCGCGTCCTTGCACGCGTCCTTGCCGACACAGCGCAGATCGCAGGACCACCCCGGCGGGCAGGTGATCGACTCGTGATCGCACTCGCTGGAGCCGCACTCCAGCAGGCAGTGGGTCGCGGTACAGCTGACACAGTCGTCGGGGCAGGGGCCCAGCGGTGGCGGCGTCATCGAGCAGAGGTCGCCGTCGCCAGTGTCGCCGTCGCCGTCCCCAGTGTCGCCGTCGCCGTCCCCGTCGCCAGTGTCGCCGTCGCCGTCCCCTGTGTCGCCAGTGTCGCCGTCGCCGTCCCCTGTGTCGCCATCTCCAGGGTCGCCGTCGCCGTCGCCGGTGTCGCCATCTCCCGGGTCGCCGTCGCCGTCGGCGGTGCCGCTCGCTGCGGTCTCGGCCGCGGTCTCGCCCTCGCCTGCCTCGCCGGTCTCGGTGTCCGCGCGCGCGACCCAGTCGGGGTTGATGACCGCGCAGCCCGAGAGCAGGAGGGCCGCCAACCATTCGAGATGAAGCTTCGACATATCCAACCTCACATCTTCAAAATTGGCCCGAGAGCTCGAGCTGGCCGAGGCCGACCCGGAGCTTCAAGCTGGCGGCGCGCTCGCGTCGACGCGCGGTCGCGGCGGACGTTGGCGCCTGTCGCCGGTTCCAACGATCGAGGATCAGCAAGGTCGTCCCGACGTTGGCCGCGACCATGCCCAGGGCGAGCACGCCGACGCCCGCGCCGAGGGACTGGTAGAGCCACTTGCACTCCCCGTTGACGCCGAGGTTGGCGGGGTCGTCGCAGCGACCGAGGTAGGGCCGGCCGTCGATCACCAGCAAGCCGACTCCAACCCCGATGCCCGCGACTCCGGCCCCGACGGCAGCCCACCCGACAGGACGCTGCCAGGACCGGCGCCCGCGACTGTTGGGGTCGACCTCGAGCTCGACCCAGACCTGCTCGACGGTGCCGGGGGCCACGCTCACGGGCACGAGGGCGTCGTAGTAGCCGCGCGAGCTGACGAGCAGCTGGTGCTCGCCGGAGCCGAGCTCGGCTTCGTAGGGCAGGCGCCCGACTCGGCGGCCGTCGATGCTGACCGTGGCCGCGTCGGGGCTGCCCTCGATCGCGATGCGCCCGGGCTGGGTGTCGATCAGGACGCGCTCGCGCAGCAGCGCCGCCTGGGCCGCGACGCGGTCCTGGACCTCGGCGATGCCGCACACGAGGCACTCGACTTCGATCTCGCTGGGACGACCGGAGCCCGCGACCGTCAGCGCCTGGAGCTCGACCTCGAAGTCGCGGTCGCGCGCGTGGACCACGACCGTGACGACGTGGGTCACCCCGAGCTCGCGCCCGATCGCCCGGAGGCAGGCCTCGTCAGCTTCGCCGGGGCAATTGCTCGCGCGCGCGCGCTCGACCCTGGGGCCCCGAACCAACTCGAGCTCGGGGTGTTCGAAGGCGACCCCGACCACGTCCTCGAGCGCGCGCTCGTCATCTTCGGGCAGCGCGTCCGCGAACACGACCGGGAGCAGCGCGACGCTGGCCTCGCTTGGGTCTGGGGTCGCCTCAGCGGGCGGCGCAGACGCGTGGGCAGCCGGCGTGGCCAGCCCGATCGCGGCGAACACCGCGAGGGCGAGGCGGGCGAGGGCGAGGCGGGCGCAAAGGAGGTCGCGTGGACGGCTCATTGCGTGAGTTGGTTGAGACGCGCGATCCGCTTGCTCGCGAGGCCGCTGCCGAGCTCGCCCGCCTTTTGGTAGGCGGCGCGCGCGTCGGGGTAGCGCAGGACCTTCAGGTAGACGTCGCCGAGCAGGATCCGGAGCTTCGCGTCGCGCGGTTGGAGCTTGGTCGCCTTCTTGGCGTAGGTCAGGGCCTTGCCGTAGTTGCCGCGATCGAAGTGCAGCTCCGCGAGGCCCGAGATCGCGTCGTGGTTGCGGCCGTCGCTCTCGATCGCCTTGTGAAACAGGCGCTCGGCCCGATCGCGCTTGCCCTTGGCGAGGGCCAGGCGGCCCTGGCGGGCGAGCTCCTGGGCCCGCCTGGCGTCGGTGACCCTCGACTCGGGCGCGTCGGGCTCGTCGGACTTGACCGCGGCCTCGACCGCGTCGGCGACCTCGGCCGCGAATTCCTCGGCGCCGACCAAGCTCGCGGCGTGGTTGATCGTCTGGGCCGCGTAGGGCCGGCGCGGCTCGTCCTCGAGCAGCCCGACGATGCGCTTGCGCCGGGCCTTCTCGTCGGTCTCGGCCAGCGCGGCGAGCATCTCGCCGTTCGCGAGCTCGGCTTCGGAGAACTCGTCGCGCTCGGCCCGGGCGCCGACGTCGGCGAGCTGCGCGGGGGTCAGCGCGACCCGCTCGCTCGCGCGCTCGTGCTCGGGCTCGAACAGCAGCGCCTGCATGTAGTACTCGACCGCAAAGGGGCGCCCGTTCTCCATCTCCCAGTAGCGATCTCCGAGCCGGACCAGGGTCGCGGCGAACTCGGACCGCAGGGCCTTGGCCTGAGTCCACGCGGCGTAGTCGCTGAGCTCGGCCCGGTCTTCGATCGCCAGGACCCACGACCGGGCTGTCTTGAACTCGGGCTCGTCGGACGGCGGGTAGACCCAGTAGGCCCGCGCGGCCGCTGCCCGGGCGTCGTTGGCGTAGGCCTCGACCCAGGCCCCGGCGTCCACGACCGCGCCGCCGTCGGGCTCGGCCTCGGCGCTCGGCCACGCGAGGATCGCCGCGCCCGCGAGGACGACCGCGAGACCGAGGCCGCCCGCGAGCTTGCGCCGGCGCCCGACCTCGCGCTGCGGTCGCGGCATCTCGGCGGCGATCCGGTCGCGACGCTCGGGCTCGACCTCCGGGAGCGCGAGGTCGTCCCACGGGGTCGTGAACCCGGCGATGATCTGGAGCTCGCACAGGGCGGCCTCGAGCTCGACCGCGTTGGGCCAGCGGTCTTCGGGCTGCTTGGCCAGGCAGCGGCCGAGCAGGTCGTCGAGCTCACCCGGGAGGTCCGGCCAGCGCCCGGTCAGCGAGTCGGGCGGCGCGTCGATGTGCTGGTTGAACAACTCGTGGGTGGTCCCGGCGAAGGGCGGCTCGCCGCTGAGCATCTCGTAGGCCAGGCACCCGAGGGCGTAGATGTCGAGGCGGCCGTCGAAGGCCTCGCCGAGGATCTGCTCGGGCGCCATGTACATCGGCGTGCCCGCGATCTGTCGGGCCCGCGGTCCGAACTCGTCCGAGATCCCAAAGTCGACGACCCGGACCATGTCGTGGCGACCGGCCTCGAGCTCGAGCAGCACGTTCTCGGGCTTGAGGTCGCGATGCGCGAGCCCGGCCTCGTGGATCGCCGTCATCGCCTTGCACAGCTGGCGGAGGATCGGCAGCGCGCGCTCGAGCGAGAGCCGCCCGTCCCTGCGCATGAGCGAGTGCAGGCTCTCGTTTTGGAGCAGCTCCATCGCGTAGAAGGGCCGGCCATCGGGGAGCTCGCCGAAGTCGAGCACGTCGACGACGAAGCGTGACTCGATCTGGGCGATGGTTCGGGCCTCGGTGATGAAGTGGTGACGCAGCGCGTCGTCGGCCCCGCGCTTGAGGACCTTGAGCGCGACGGGCCGCTCGATGTCGACGTGGATGGCCTCGAACACCTCGCCCATGCCGCCCTCGCCGAGCCAGCGGATCAGTCGATAGCGCGTGCCCGGGACCCGCTTGCCCGTGACCAGGCGCGCGCGCTTGTCCAGCGGCCTCCAGGTCTCGCTGCCGTCGCCCGTGGGCAAGCGAGCAAAGGTCCGTCGACTCGCGCCCGACTGCTCGATGCTGCCTCGGGCCGGGACCGCGCAGGGGACCCCGTCATCCGAGTGTTCGAGCGCGCGTTTTGGCCCGCCACCGGCGGGTACTTCTTTGGCCCAGTCGTCGTCGAGCTCGATCGGCGTGGCTTCGGCAGCCCTCATGACGACCTCCCGAGGGGATGTCGGGGATAGCCGCCAAAGCCGCTATCTCGTCGCTCAGACCCAAGGGCGGACATTGAGGGGGCATTTTAGGACATTCAGGTAGTGTTGAAAACGTATATTCACATCCCGAAAATACCAAACCTCCTTTGAGGGTGCCGGTTATGATGGTTTTGAATCCTTAAATAGGGTTGACCCCTGAGCTCGGCACGGCCGATCTCCAAGATCCCCGCCACGCTGGTGGGTGGGTTGTCCGACCACGCCGCGGGGTGCGTTAAACCCGCGTGCGATCAATGTGGGGCGCGAGCGCCTGCCAGACCTTCTCGCGGCCGAGGAGCTCGAGGGCGCGGACGTTGTCGGCGACCTGCTCGGGCCGCTTCGCGCCGACGATCGCGACGCTGACCCCAGGCTGGCGCAGGACCCAGGCGATCGCGAGCGCAGCGGGGGGGACGTTGAGCTTCGAGCCGACCACGCGCAGGGCCGAGATCAGGGGCTGGGCGCGCGACAACAGCGGCTCGCGAAAGCGGTCGTCGCTGTGGCGCAGATCCGTGCTCGGAAAGCGGGGCGCCGGACCAAACTTGCCGGTCAGCAGCCCGCGGCACAGGGTCTCGTAGGCGAGCACGCCCAGGGTCTGCTCGCCGGCGGGCGCGACCGTGTCGCGCAGCGCGAACTCGAATTCGCGGCGCAGCATCGAGTAGGGCGTCTGGAGGCAGGCCAGCTCGGGGGCGTAGGCGAGGGCCTGGGTCAGCGGGCGGCTGGCGTAGTTGCACAGCCCGAAGTGGCGGATCTTTCCGCCCTCGCGCAGGGCCATGAGGGCCTCGAGCGTGGCCTCGAGCGGGGTGTCACACTCGCACGGCCAGTGGACCTGGAGCAGCGGGATCGTGTCGATCCGGAGGCGACGGAGGATGCACTCGCAGTCCTCGATGATGTGGTCGGGGCTCAGGTCGCTGAACGCGTGATCGTTGAGCTGTTCCTTCCAGCGGACCCCGACCTTGGACGCGATGATCACGTCGTGACGCTTGCTGCCGAGGGCCTCGGCGAGCAGCTCTTCGGCGTGGCCGTGACCGTAGAGCGGGGCCGTGTCGAACCAGTTGATGCCGTGGTCGAGGGCCGCGCGGATGGCCGCGATCGAGCGCGCGTCGTCGACGTCGTCGCCCCACCACTTGCCGCCGATCGCCCAGCATCCGAAGCCGATCGCCGAGAGCTGAAGGTCCGTGCGGGGGAGAGTGCGGTACTTCATCGTGGGGCGACAGTGGCGCGCTTGGGTGCGCTGCACCGGGATTGTAACCAAGACGCGATGCTTCGCCGGCTGGCGCAAGGCGCAGGGGGCAATCACGCGTGACGCGCTGTGTGAGCGCGATTCAGGCTGCGCGAGGATCGAGCTTGAATCCGTGGCCGTTTGGCGTGACGATCACCGCTCATCATGACGCTTGAAATTTCGCTACGTCGGACCCTCCTGGCTGCTCTCGGCTCGTGCGTTGTGATCGCGCCCGCGCTGGCTGGTTGCTCTGACGACAGCAGCGGGCGGGACTCGGGCTCCGGGGTCAACACCGTCAACACGACGGACAACGAGACCAGCGGGTCTGGAGATGGGGACGGTGACCCGGGCGACGGCGACGGCGACCCGGGCGACGGGGACACCGAGACCGAGACCGAGACCGACACCGACGACACCGGGCCGCTCTCGGACCCGAAGTGGGACGTCGGCGCGATGCCCGACTCGCCGGACCTGTGCCTGGTCCCCGACCATGTCCCCTGCGATCACCTCGACTTCCCCAGCGAGGAGCAGCGCGCGTGGCGTGCCCTCGGGCTCAACTGCCCGGGCGAGTTTCAGGGCACCCTCGACTACAACGGGCACTACAACGCGCTCGAGGTCCTGACCGAGGATCTCGGCACCGCCGATCCGCCGACCTACCCGATCCTCGAGGGCGTGAAGATGGTCGCGCTCTCGACCGGCAACGCCTACGACATCCTGATGCCCGGGACCGACGGCGACACCAGCCTCACGGGCAACGACCCCGGCAACCTCCCGGCGCCGATGGACCCCAACCCCGTCGACGGGGCCGACACCTGCGCCGAGAACCCGGAGCTGATCGGCACCGGAGACTGCTCGAACACGATCGGGCCGCAGTTCCTCGGCACCGCCGGGGCCTTCGACTACGCCGAGATGCGCTTCTCGATCGACGTGCCCGAGGCCGTCAACGGCTTCGCCTACAACGTCGCGTTCTTGTCGTGGGAGTACCCGGACTTTTACGGCTGGGCCTACAACGACATCTACATCGCGTGGCTCGAGTCCGAGGAGTGGACCGGCAACGTGACCTTCGACGACTTCGGCGCCCCGCTCTCGCTCAACGCCGGCTTCCTCGACTTCAAGGACGCCCCCAACGACATCGACTGCCCGCTGCCCTGCAGCGCGCCGGAGCTCGAGGGCACCGGCGTCGAGGGTCACGGGGCCACGCGCTGGCTCGAGACCAACGTCGGCGTGGCCGGGGGCGAGACGATCACCGTGATCTTCGCGATCATGGACATCCAGGACAACATCGTCGATTCGGTCGTGCTGCTCGACAACTTCCGCTGGACCTGCATCGGCGGCACGCCCGGCACCGTCGTCGGCTGAGCGGCCCCAGTTTGACTCGCCCTACCACAGGTCGAGGGCCGCGAGCTTGTCGAGTGGTTCATCGTCGCCAATTGGCCCCTGGCGATCACCGTAGCCGAGCGCGGCGACGGGCGCCCCCCAGCACTTCACATCTCCGGACTGCAGCACCGCGCAGGAGTGAACCTCTCCAACATGAACCGAGCTGGCCGGGCCGCCGAGCGCGAGCGGCTCGAGCACCGCGGGGGTCTCGTCGTCGCCAATGATCTCCCTCGTCCCGTAGCCCAGCGCCACGAGGGTTCCAATTCCCCAACACTTCACCCCTCCGTCAACGAGGACCACGCAGGTGTGGTAGCGACCAGCAGCGACCTGCGCGACCTTGGCCCCGACGTCGACATGACCGATCGACGCCGGCGTCTCATAGTCTCCGAGGTTATCTCCGACACCCGCCGCGGCGCCCCCGTATCCGAGGGTGGCGGAGACATAGCCCCAGCAGGACAGGGCGCCGTCCTCATGCACGGCGCACACACCTTGAGGCCCGGCGGAGAGCTGAACGACCGGCGCCCCCGCGAGCTCGATGGGTGGGTAGTCGCTGGGGACGTCATCGTCTCCAATCCCGCCCGGGACGTCTTGTCCGAGGACCCCCCAGACGTTGCGCCCCCAACACCTCACGGTGCCGTCGACCATCCTCACGCACGAGGTCGCGTTGTCTGCCAGGGCTAACTCGGCGACAGGTCCGCCAACGGAGACGGTCGGCAGTGACTCGACCGTCTCGTCGGGGTCGTCACACAGGTCCTCGGTGTGGCCGTAGCCGAGGCTGCCATAGCCGTTGTTGCCGAAGCACTTGATGGCGCCGCCCTCCAGCAAGATGCAGGTATGCCAACGCGCCGAGGCATCGATCGCCGCGATCGTACTCGAGAGCGTGATGACCTCGCCGTCGGTGAAGGGCTCGTCATCGCCGAGGACCCCCTTGAAGGGGTAGCCCCACGCCCCGGTCAGCGCGGTCCCGCCCCAGCATCGAAAGCTCCGGCGGCCCTCGAGCAGCGCGCATACGGAAGTGAGCGACGCCGAGAGCTGCTCGACGCCGGTCCCGAGCGCGAGCGCGGGGATCTCGGCTACGGGCTCGTCGTCACCCAAGGCGTCCGTCGTCTGGACACCATGCTGAGCCCAGGTGCCGCGCCCCCAGCACTTGGCGCGCAGCTTTGAGTCACTCATACAGGTGATCATCCCACGGACCGACAGCTCGACGAGCTCGGGCGGCGGGGGCGACGTGTCGGTGTCTTCGGGCCGCTCGGACCCCGAGCACGCGAGCGCGCTCGTCAGCAGCAGAGCGCTCGCGCCAAATCCAGGGGTCAGGCCGACCGTCTTGAAATGCATGATTGCCTCAGGTTGGGTTCTCGTACTGGTAGATTAGCGCACGAGCATGGTGTTCCGCGAGCTGTCGCAAGTGGCCCCGCTCGAGGGTCGTATACGCCCCTCCTGAGTCCTCACACACGAAGCTCGTCGAGCTGCCCGACAGCCCCGCGCTCGAGCCCAGCAGGGTCTGGTGGCCGTAGCTCGAGCTGCCGGTCCCACACCGCTCGCCCGCCGCTTGAACCCAGAGGTCGTCAATTCCGTCGGCGTTCGTGTCGCCCGCGGTCAGCACTGCTCCGAGGAGATCTCCACTCTCGCAAGCGTCGCCGAGTCCCTTGCCCTGGTAGAAGCTTTGCTGCGAAGCGGTCGAGAGGCCCGAGGTGTCACCGTAGAGCACTGTTACATGGCCGGAGTCGGCCGCGGAACCCAAGTCTTCCGACGGGGCGCCGATCGCCAGGTCGTCACACTCGTTGCCAGTCGTCGGATCGACGTCGTCGTTGAAGTTTCCAGCGGCGAGGCTCGCGCCGAAGCGATCTCCAGGCTCCTCCGTCTCGGTCACTCCGGACGCGCCCTGGTACCAGTCGTCCGCGATGGTTGATAACCCCGTGGCGGATCCGTAGATGACCTTCACGGCGCCAGCGTCCCGAACCGATCCGACGTCGTCTTGCGGGGCGCCGATCGCCACGTCATCGAATCCGTCGCAGTCGAAGTCGCCTACCGCCATTGACTCGCCCAAGAAGTCCCCAGGCTTTGCTGCGCCGCCGACGGCCATGGAGTCTTGGTGGAGGATCTGCTCGCCGCTAGTCGTCAGCCCCGCCGCGCTTCCGTAGAACACGGCGATGCTTCCAGCGTGAGAATATCCTCCCACCTCGTCGCCCGGCACACCGACGGCGACGTCGTCATAGCCGTCGCCATCGAAGTCGCCGGTCGCGGCGCTGGCTCCAAAGTAGTCGCCGCATGCGGCGCCACCAAGGGTCGGGCTGACATCGCGGTCCCAGACCGTCTGGTGGTCGTCGATGATCTCGACGACTCGGCCCTTGCGACAGTCGTGCATTGGCTGAGTTATCAGCTGATCCTGCGTGGAGTCGCCGTCAAAATCCCCGCTCAGCACCCGGTCGAGGTATACAGCCTCGTTGCCCATGTCCACGAGCTGTTCGAGGTAGGGCGCGGCCGCCAGCGGCTCGCCGACCGCGTAGAACGCGTCGGCGATCGCAGCCTCGGAGGGCGGCGTGCCGTAGGTGCCTTGGTGCGCGAGCGCCAGGATGTCACCGTAGGCCGCCGCCAAGACGTCTTTGTCGACCCACAACCCGCTGCCAGGTTCAGCGGGCGCCTTCTTGCCATGGCCGGGGACCGGGCCCCACTGCTCGGCCCAGCCGCCTGCGCCTGCGGTCGTCAGGTCCTCCCTGCAGTCGCCCGCCCACGTGCCCGTGCCCATGTCCATGTTGTCGGGGTATTCGGCGTCACAGTTGTAGATCCAGTGCCATCCGCCTTCGTCTGATTCGTGACATGGCGTTTGATCGCCCGCAAGCTCCTCGACCCACCGGAGTCGGGTCGGCACCGCCTCGCCATAGGTGGAGAGAGACCACTCGACGTGATGAACGGAGGTCATGCGCCATGTGCCGTCGGGCGCACGGTAGAA
The DNA here is from genome assembly GCF_002994615.1 of Enhygromyxa salina. Classification (GTDB taxonomy): domain Bacteria; phylum Myxococcota_A; class Polyangia; order Nannocystales; family Nannocystaceae; genus Plesiocystis; species Plesiocystis salina_A. The sequence continues at coordinate 20,640 of NZ_PVNK01000250.1, forward strand.
CTCTGGCGCGCCCGAGTCGCCATCGGCAAGTCCGAAACCATCGATGTCACCGTGGCTGTTCTCGTGATCGTTGGTTTTGAGCGTGGTGGAGGAGAAGCCGTCGTCGGTCCCGTCATACTGGAGAGCGAGCATGACCTCGAGCGCGCGCTTTGGGCCCCAGGAGGTCATGTTGTATTTGCCAGTCCCGACCACCGTGACATCTGGCCCCTGGTCACTGTATGAGCTTCCAGAGAACTTCGGCGCCCATGGAGGGCTGTTGTGTACATAGTACATCTCCCAGCGAAGCTGGTCTCGCAGCGCGCTCTCGGGCGAGATGATCGGCACGGTCGGAACATCGGGGTAATCAGCCATGGGGTCGATCTCACAAAGGACCATGTCGACCCCCGAGCCCGGCCCGTCCCACATCGGGGCGTTCGGGTAGGCTGGGTTCGTTTCTGTTGCGTTGTTGAAGTAGCACCAGAGCAGATCTGTGGATGCCGAGAATCCGCCATTGCCCTCGCCGAAGATGATTTTGGCCTTTAACTGCCCGGTTTGGACGTCCGAGTAAGCGTCATGCCCGATACAATGTGCGGCGGTGAAGATGAACTGCCGATTGTCGTTCTCGGCGAGGACCACCCCTGTGCAGTGTCCGTCCGCGATGACCTGGACGACGTTGGGCCACACGCACTCTCCAACCGGTTCGGCCGACTCCCAACTGATCGCTCGAGCGGTCGCAGGGGCGCCGAGCGTGCACATGAAGGCTGCGCTGCACACTGCGCCGCACGCGTACAGCTGACGCCTGCTGAACGGACCCGAGTTTGGCATGGGCCTTTCGTGTTTGTCACGAGTGACGGAATTCTCAACACATCGCTCGGCGTAGATTGTGCGGGGTCCTGGGGTCGGAAGGCGCGGCGGCGAGGCCCGCGTTCGACCCGCGCCGGCCGCGTCGCTCGCGTCGCTCGTAGCGCTCGTACGGCGCGCGAGGGCTGGCGCTTGGGAGCTGAGCTCAGCCCTCGAGCGCGGCGATGAACTCGTCTTCGCTCATCACGGTGATGTCCAGGGACTTGGCCTTGGTCAGCTTCGAGCCCGCGCGGCTCCCGGCGATCAGCAGGTCGGTCTTCTTGCTGACGCTGCCCGTGACCACGGCGCCGAGCGACGCGAGCTTGTCGCTGATCTCGGCCCGCGACATGTTCTGCATGGCTCCGGTGACGACGATCTTCTTGCCCGCGAAGCGGCCGGTGGCGTCGGCTGCCGGCTTGGTCTTGGTCTTGGCTGGGGCCTGCGCGGCGGCGGCCTCGGGCGAGCCCTCGATCAGCGCGAGCAGCTCATCCTCGCCGTAGACCGCGACGCCCAGCTGCTGCGCCTTGGCGAGCTTCGATCCCGCCCGGTCACCGGCGAACAGGATCTCGGTCTGCTTGCCGACGCTGCCGACAACCGTGGCGCCCAGAGCATCGAGCTTGGCCGAGGCGTCGGCACGGTCGAGGCGAGAGAAGCGGCCGGTGATGCACACCTTCTTGCCGACCACCTCGACGCTGGGCGCGCTCACCTGCTTGACCCCCACGCCAGCGAGCGCGAAGGGGGTCAGCTTTGGGGCCCGATCCGCGCCGGCCAACGCGAGGTTGTTGGCCGGGCGGCGCAAGCTGGCGTCGAGGGTCTCGAGCTCGACGCCGATCACCCCCCGAGCGAGGGCCAGGTAGAGGGTGCCGCGGTGGACCGCGACCCCACGGACATCCAAGCTCCCGGCACCCGCGTCCTCATTGAGGTTGTCGAACACGAAGATCTGGACGGGCTCGCCTTCGACCACGCGCAGGAGCTGGCAGGTGAGGGTCACCAGCCAACGCGCGCCGCCGTGCTCGAAGCTCGCCACGACGCCGGAGCAGCCTTCGAGGGCATCGATCGCGCGGGTGCGCGCCGCTCCGGCGGCGACGTAGCGCGTGCCGGTGGGCAGACCGATGAGCACGCCCCCCGCGTCGTACTCGACCATCCCGAACACACCCTGGACCTGCTGACGCGACTGGAATTTCTCGACCTCGCCCGCGCTGTCTCGCCGCGTGGCTCCCTTGTAGCCGGCGGACCAGAGCTCGCCCGTGCTGGTTGCGAGCACGCAGCGGGTGTTCTTGTCGGCCAGGCCCTTGGTCATGGTCTCGACGACCTCGCCAGCGCGCAGCAGGCTGAGGCCACCGCTGGAGCCCAGCAACCACCCGCCGTCTGCGGTCCTGGCCATTGCGACGACCTGGTTGCGGACCAGGCCCGACTTCTTGTCCCAGCGCCCGACCACCTCACCGTCGCGGAGCTCCACCAGGCCCTTGGTCCCGCCGACCCACAGCGCCCCATCGGCCGAGGCGATGCAGCTTAGCGGGTGCTCGCCGAGGCCGAGGTCGATCAGCGTTGCTCGCTGATCCGGCCCCAAGCGCATCGGGCCCTTGGCCTTGGCGGTGAGCACATGCAAGGCGTCATCGTGGACACACAGGCCATGCATGGCGCCCTGCAAGTCGCCCGCGGGCCCGACCCGCTCCCACCCTGCTTCGGTGTGGCGCAGGACGCCCCGGGCTCCGGAGATCGCGACGCTGGCCGAAACCAGGCGAACCTCCCCCTGCTTGGGAGCGAGTTGGCGCGCCCGCTCGGCGTTGTCGAGGCGCCGCGCCCCACCCCAGGCCGCCGACTCGAGGGCTCCGATCTCGCGGATGTCGGGGGCGAGCTGCTTGGGTACGAGGACCAGCGCCTCGACCGTGGTGTCGCGGCCCCCGGCGTGGGGCCCCATCGGCCCGCGGTCTTCGTATTCGAGCTCGACGATGACCAGCGGCGAGGTGCTCTCGTCGACGCTAAAGCTCATGCTCCACAGCTCGCTCTCGCCGCCCGGCCTGCTGAAGTGTTGGGCCATGGCGCTCTTGCCATACTCAGCCCCGGCCGCGAGCGAGGCTTCGGCGATGAGGCGTAAGAACAGCGCCTCGCTGGTATCGCAGTAGGCGTCGGGGTGGCAGGTCGACGCCCGGATCCGCAGCTCGATCCACGTGCCCCCCTTCGCCAGGTGGCCACGCGTCCACTCCCCCTCGTGGCCTCGCGCCAGACAGCGACGCAGCGCCGTCTCGGCGTCGAACTCGGCGTAGTCGCTCAGGTCGACATTCATCATCGTACTCATGTACCCCTATCTACCAGAGTCGAAGGCTGAGATCAGTGCATGGATGGACGACTCGCCGCCGAGGGCCGAGGTGATTCGATTCGTTCTCCGGCTCCATTCCCCTGTCTGGCCCATGGCCATCACTCGAAGCTGAGAACGCCGAGCACCAAACCGAGTACCAAGTGCTCGAGGTCGCGGGCCTGCCCATGGCCATGCTCCAGGCCGCCGCCGTGTCCCAGGGCGAGGCGCTCTCGCTTTGGCTCGCCAAGCTCGTGGGGAGACGAGATGAGCGCGCAAAAACACCTCGCTTCGTTGCCGTGGGCGACGGGTCCCTCATCGTCGTCATGTGGGGATTGCGTATGTTGCGGATGTTGGGGTCGTCGCGCTGCTGCTGTTGACGGGCTGTCCTGGTGACGACATTGGAGGCAACCCGGAGACGGGCGAGACGGGTGATCCGGGGCCCGACCCAGTCGACCCGCTCGACGGCGACGGGGCCCGGCCGCCGGGAAGCCCGGACCTCGAGCAACGCTGGGTCGCCCCGTCGACCCTCGGGAATGGTCTGGTTCATGACACCCGCGCAGACGTGGACCCAGGTGTCTACGCGGCGCCCTTGACGAGCGGGGAGCTCGAGATCATCGATGATGACCCTTTACATCTCGGATGACGACGCGAATTACCGTACCGAGATTTTTACGCACGTGTTCAGCACAATCGCGGCCGAACGTGATTTCAACGATTGGGAGCCGGTCGCGCTCGGCGCCGCGCAGGGGCGAGCGAGTACGCGCTGATCTCGTGTCGAGCCAACACCTGCAGTGAAAAACAGCTCACCGGCTTCGTGTGCGAGTCGGTCTTCGGCCAACCGTGCACGCCCGTGGGACACGGTGGTAGTCCGTTGCTCGACCTCTCCGGCCCCTGTGACGAACCCATCCCGTGGCCCGAGGTTGAGTTCGACGGACTTCGAGTCGTGTACTGCTGCTGCTGGTGACGGGAGCGACATTCCGGCGCGAGGCGACACGATGCATTGCACCACGGGCTGCTAGACCGGCTTCGGGCCCGTGTAGTGGGCCAAAGCCTTGAGCAGCATGCGCTTGGCCTGCTCGAGGCGCTCGCGGTCGTGGCCGTGGGCGTCGGCCTGCTCGCTCGCCATCGCGGCGCCGTGCTTGCGCGCCTGCTTCGCGGCGTTGGGCGAGAGCTCGGCCGCGCGCGCGAGCTGGTCGAGCGCGCGCTGCTCGTCACCCGTGGTGTAAAGAATCAGCCCCGCCGCGAACGCGACCACCGGGTTGCCGCCGCCACACTCGAGGGCCCGATCGACGTCGGCCCGGGCCGCGTCGAGCTCGCGATCTTGGGCCAAAAAACACGCGCGCAGCAGCTGGGGAAAGGCGCCGGGCGCCGCCAAGATCCGCTCGACCAGAGCCGAGTCGTAGCGCTTGGCCTCGAGCTCTCCGAGCAGCTGCTCGATCACCCGGGCGTTGCGCCGGCGCATCATCGTGTTGGTGTCCACGAGCCCTGCCTGGTCTATGGGGTTGCGCGGGGGCCTACTCGGCGGCGGACTCGGTGCCCTCGACGGGCTGCATGAGCGCGAAGCCGTGGGCGCGGATGTAGCTGATGTGCATCCCGCGGCAGTCCTCGTTGTACACGCAGGTCCGGCAGCGCAGCGACTTACGCCAGTAACGATCGAGGATGTAGCGCTTGATGTAGCGGAAGATCTCGAGCTTGCCGTCGAGGTTCATCATGCTGGTGTCGAGCAGCTCGCGGCGCTTGCGGGCCGGGCGACCGATCGCGCAGCTGGGCACGTCGTCGACCGGGACCGGGTGGGTGAACTGCGAGAAGAACACGGGCAGGTCGAGGTCGCGCTCGGCCGACTCGGTCAGGCGCTCGTAGGTCGGCTGGCGCAGGGCGAGGCGGGCGGGGGCCTGGTCGCGGGCGGCGATGTCGAGGAGCCAGGCCTCGACGTCCTTCGAGAGCTCGACGCAGACCTCGAAGTCGGCGTCGATCGCGAGCATCGCGTCGGCGTCGGCGGTGGTCCGGACGATCACGCGAGTGACCCGCCTGCCGAGCAAGCTCGCGGCGCCGGTCGAGCTCAGCTCGAGGGCGTCGGCGAGGCCAGCGTAGTCGCCGAGCTCGAGCTCGAGCTCGGTGGTCCCGCCAAACAGCTCGTCGATGCGCGCGGCGTCGGCCCGGGCGTGGTCGAGATCGGGCGAGCACAGCCACAGCGCCTTGGCCCCGGCGCGCTCGATCTGCTCGGGCAGCGGGGGGTACTCGGGCTTTTTGTAGGCGCTGCCCGGTCCGACCCCGAGCAGCGGCAGGCGCAGCTTGCGGTGCTCCATCTCGTCGGGTGTGATGCCGAACGCGCTCGCGGCGGCCTCGGCGGCGACCTGGCTGCCGTCGCCCTCGGCCTCGGCGAGCAGCTCGACCATCTTGCGCCGGGTCTTGCTGCGCTCGGCCGAGGCCGGGTCGCCGCCAAACACGGGGCCCTGCGCGGCGTCCCACTCGGTGTCGTAGCGGACGACCTCGAAGCTCGACTCGGCCACGGTCGCGCGGACCTCCTCGAGCTCGTCACAGATCGGCTCGAGGTAGCAGTGCGAGCAGCGGTGCGGCGCGCGGCAGTCGAGCGGCACGCCGTGGTCGATGAGCAGCTCGTACTCCTCCTTGCGCCCGCGGATCTCGTCGTTGAGCTTGTAGGGATCCTGGATCAGGTTCTCGAAGCCCTCGAGGTGCGGGACCGGGAAGCGGTTGAGCCAGATGTGCATGTTCGGGCGCTTCGAGTACTCGAAGGCCTTCAAGAGGTAGGGCCGCATCTCCTCGAGGTCGTAGAACAGCGTCTCCTTGCCCTCGGTGTAGGCGCGCCCGAAGGGGATGACGTGGAGCAGGTCGTACTCGTAGATGCCCATCGAGGTGAACTTCTCGAGCAGATCGGGCAGGGTCTTGACGTTGCCTCGGTTGACGCACACGTCGATGTTGATGATCACCCGGCCGTCGTCGAGGGCGTTTTGGAGGCCCCGGATCTCTTGCTCGAACGCGCCCTTGGTCCCGACCAGCGCGTCGTGGATGCGCGCGTTGACCCCGTGGATCGAGAAGGTGATCTCGCCGAGGCCGGCGTCGATGCACTTGGTGATGAAGTCCTTGTAGCCAAACAGCCGCCCGTTGGTGACGGTCTGGATCTTCTTGTAGCCGGCCATGCGACCGAGCTTGATGAACTGGATGTAGTCGGGGTGGATCGTCGGCTCGCCGCCCGAGAGGATCAGGCGCTCGGCGCCCTTGCGGCGGCCGTCGAGGATCTGAGCCTTGACCTCCTCGCGCGTGCGGTTGGTGCCGTTGTGCGTGTGGGAGTCGAGGCAGAAGATGCAACGGTCGTTGCAGTCGAAGGTCAGCCGCACCCAGTTTCGCTTCTGGTGGGCGGCGTCTTCCTTCTCGACGTTCTTCAGGGCCTCGGATTGCGCAGTGCCGCCGTCCATCTGCGCATGATACTGGTTTTTGACCCCCGCGGGCGTTGGCGACTCCGCCACGCGCGGCCGGTCGCTCGGTCGCTGCGCTCCCTCGCTCGGTGGGCTGCTATGAGCTTGGCAGCGGCATGCGTGGCCCCCTAGAAGGGGGCTTGGGTTGCTTGGCGCGGGAGTCGAGTTGGCTGGCGTGAGGTGGGGATGTGGGTTGCGCGTGCTCGGCGGCAGTCACCCTCACTGATGCTGGGTTGCGCGTGAGGTTGTCAGGCGCGGTCGGCGAGGGGGAGATCGGCGGCGTGTTATCCTGCGCGGCGATGGGCGAACCCCGCGTCCTGGTGATCCACCCGCCGGTCTCGGTCGCGCGGGATTTCATCGACTACCCGTATTTTGCCGATCTCGGCGCGGTCCAGCTCGCCGCCGTGGTCGAGCGCGAGCTCGGTGTCGAGCGGGTCGAGCTCGTCGATGCCTTCGCGCTGCCCGGCGCGCGGCTGCGCTGGCGTGACGACGGGCGGGCGCAGCTCGGCGTCGAGGTCGACGAGCTGCTCGCGCAGGTCGCCGCGCTCGGCGAGGGCTCGCCCTTCGCCGCGATCGTCGTGGCCTACACGGTCTTTCATCGGCCGCCGCACCGCGACGACGTCCTCGCGGCGGTGCTCGAGGGGCTCGTGTCCGCGGCCGGGGCCGAGCGCCCCGCGATCCTGCTCGCCGACTGCTACCAGTCCGGTCAGCACTACGTCGAGGTCTCGGGCGACGCGGTCCTCGCCAGCTACCCCGAGGTCGACACCTACATAAAATACGAGGCCGAGGTCACGGTCCCCGCGCTGCTGACCAGGCTGTTGCGCGCGGGCGAGCGCCCGAGCGGCAGCCACCGCGGGGCCTCGCCCGTCCTCGACGAGCTGCCCTTCCCGGCCTGGGAGCGGGTCGATCTCGACGCCTACGACGCGTTCAAGCGCAGCGTCGTCGCCGACCTCGGGCGCCCGGTCTGGACCTTCCCGATCGACGGCCGCACGATGCCGCTGGTCACCAGCCGCGGGTGCCCCTTCACCTGCATCCACTGCTCGAGCAACCCCGAGACGCCGCGCGGTCAGGCCAAGCTCCAGCGCCGCTACTCGCCCGAGCGCCTCCGCGAGTACCTGCGCTTCCTCGCCGGGCTCGGGGCCACGCGCCTCGAGGTCAGCGACGAGCTGATCAACGTCAACGAGCGCCACTTCGACGTGTTCCTCGACGAGGTCGAGGCCCTCGACCTGAAGTTCGACTGCCCCAACGGCATGCGCGCCGACTACCTGCTCCCGCGTCACCTCGAGCAGATGCGCGGCCGCGTCGGCATGCTCAGCGTCAGCGCCGAGTCGGGGGTCCAGCGGGTCGTGACCGAGGTCGTCCGCAAGCGCCTCGATCTTCAGGCCGTCGAGGACGCCGCGAGGCACGCCCACGAGGCCGGCGTGCCCCTGATGATCCACTACATGATCGGCCTGCCCGGCGAGACCGCCGAAGAGATCAACGGCACGCTGAGCTTCGCGCTCGAGCTCTGGGACGAGTTCGAGGCCTGGCCGGCGGTCCAGTACGCGACGCCGCTGCCGGGCACCGAGCTGGCCGAGCGGGTCGCGGCCGCGCGCGGTGACGAGCTGCCGAAGCTGCCGGTCGTCGAGGACTGGGGCCCCTACTTTCAGACCGCGCCGTCGGGCGAGGTCGAGGGCGTGTCGGGCGAGGCCCTCGAGAGCTTCATGTGGACCTTCCAGCAGCGCCTCAACGCGTCGCAGGGGGCCAAGAAGCTGATCATGAACGTGACCTACGTGTGCAACAACCGCTGCACCTTTTGTGCGGTCGGGACCCGCACCCAGCTCGATGGTCACCCCACGCGCCAGCGCGAGAAGCTGGTCGAGTACCGCAAGCAGGGCGTGGTCATGGTCGACTTCGACGGCGGCGAGCCGACGCTCAACCCCGAGCTGATCCCGCTGATCAAGTCGGCCCGGGCGATGGGCTACGAGCGCGTCAACGTCACGACCAACGGGCGCCGCTGCGTCTACGAAAAATACGCGAGCGCGCTCGTCAACTCGGGCCTGACCACGCTCTTGTTCTCGGTCCACGGCCACGACGCCCGGACCCACGCCCAGCAAGTCGGCGTCGCCGAGGCCTTCGAGCAGACGACCGAGGGCATCCGCAACTGCCTCCGCTACGCGCCCAAGGGCGTCGAGCTGGGCATGAACATCACCGTCACCAAGGGCAACCACGACAAGATCGACGAGCTCGCTGCGCTGTGCTGGGACCTGGGCCTGCGGTGGATGAACATCCAGTTCCTCACGCCCTTCGGACGCGCGACCAGCTGGGTCGCCCCCGACACCCAGGTCGCGGCCGACCACGCGGTCGAGGTCATGGACGCGTGGGCCGGCAAGATCCGGTTTCAGGTCATCAACCTGCCCTTTTGTTTCATGCCCAAGCACCGCCACCTGATGCAGGGCGACCTCGCCAAGCTCGAGCGGCACATGGTCTTCGTCAACAACGAGACCGTGAACCTGGCCGAGTACCTGGCCGAACGCCGCGTCCGCAAGCCGGTGTGCAAGACCTGCCCCCACGCGTGCTTTTGCGGTGGGTTCTACGAGCTCGACCAGGTCCCGGAGCCCTCGTGGCTGATCTCGGCCGAGGATCTCGTCCGTCCGCTCGATGATCCGCGGCGCCACGAGTCGGTGCCCGCGGGCTTCTCGGACCGCGTCAAAAAGCGCCTCCGCGATGAAGGTGTAGAGACGATCTAAGACCCCCGCAGCCGTCAGCAACTTTGCCACGCACGGCCGCAAGCGGCCGGTCGCTCGGTCGCTGCGCTCCCTCGCTCGGTGGGCTGGTATGAGCTTCGCGGTGGTTTGCGTGGCCCCCTAAAGGGGGCTGGTTGAGAGCCCTGCAGCCGTCAGCAACTTTGCCACGCACGGCCGCAAGCGGCCGGTCGCTCGGTGGGCTGGTATGAGCTTCGCGGTGGTTTGCGTGGCCCCTAAAGGGGGCTTGTCATGACCCCGCAGCCGCTCTGCGTGGCGAAGTTGCTGACGGTCGCTCGGTCTAAACCACCCGAAGGTGGGTTTGGGCGGGGATGGTTGGGGGTTGGGCGCGGGCGGTGGCGATCTCGGCGTCGCCGTAGCGGGCGAGGTAGTCGGGGCGGACGCCGGGGCAGATGGCTTCGAAGCGGCAGCCGACGCAGGCGGGGACCTGGTCCTGGCCGGCGAGGCGGCTGTCGGCGAGATCGAAGGTCGCGTCTGGAGTCACGACCCGGACGCGCTGGGAGCCGGGATCCCAGGCGTGGTCTGCGTCGTCGCCGAGGAGGCAGCGCGGGACGTGGAGTGACTTGATGTCGAGGCCGTGGGCGCGGCCGAGGGCGAGGGCCTGCCTCATGTAAGGGACGGCCTCGGCCATCGGGGGCAGGCTCTCGACCTTGTCGGCGTTGCCGTCGGTCAAGGACACGTACCAGAGGTGGACCTCGGGGACGCGGCGCGCGGCGATCCACTCGATCGCGGCGGGCAGCCGACGGTAGGTGTCGGTCTTGATGATCGCGTCGACGACGACGTGCCGGCCCGAGGCGACGACGTTGCGCAGGCCCTGCTCCATCAGCGCGTGGGCGCCCGGGCGGCGGACGAGGGCGTCGTAGGCGTCGGGCTCGTGGGTGTGGATCGAGACGTGAAAGCGCGTGACCCCGGCGTCGACGAGGCGCGCGACGTTGGCCTCGCTGAACAGCAGACCGTTGCTCTGAACCTTGATGTCGGCGTAGCCGAGCTTGCGCGCGGCCTTGACCAGGCCGACGAGCTCGGCGCGGATCGTTGGCTCGCCGCCGGTGATCGCAAGTCGATCGTAGCCCTGGCTCCGGCCGCTTCGCATCTCGGCGACGATCGCCGCCGGGGCCAACGCGCGCTCGCGCATCGCCGGGGTGATCGTGCAGTAGTCGCAGGCGAGGTTGCAGTCGTAGCCGACGATGAGGTCGAGGAGGCCGGGCATTGACTCGGGGCCCCAGTCTAGCAGGCTGCCAGCAAGTAACCTTGGACCCCCGCGGCCGTCAGCGACGTTGCGTGGCCCCCGACAAGGGGGCGTTAACGCAGTTTCCGGTGTCCATGGGACGCACGACGCGCGAAAATCTAGCA
>NZ_PVNK01000251.1 GCF_002994615.1 Enhygromyxa salina
TCGCACCGACGCGCAGATCAGCGCCTGCGCCGACACCGATGAGCTCAGCGTGCTGATCAGCCGGGCGGCAACTGTCACCAGCGCCGCGCAGCTGTTCTCAGCCAACGCCTAGCAGCCCGGGGTGCAACCCCTCGCGCCGTCGGCCCCACCACAGCGGCGTTTGGGCTCCTTGCCCTCGACGAAGATTCCGGCGCGAGACGATACGATGGGCTGCTAGCGCTAGCAGCCCAGGGTGCTAGCGCCCGAGCACGCCGCGTCGCTCGAGCGCGCGGATCAGCCGATCGACCTCGCGCTCGATGTTGAGCTCGTTGCCGTCGACCATCACGTCGGGATCATCGGGGGGCTCGTAGGCCAGGCTCGCCTCGTCCGGATCCCGCCCAAGCGCCTCGAGCCGGCTGCGGCAGGTCGGTAGATCTGCGTCAAAGAACGCTTCAACAAAGGTGAAGCGATCCGTAAAGCTGTCCCGCGCGATCGCCCGGTCGGCCCGGGCCGGCGAGGTGTACGCGACGATCACGATCATCCCCGCGTCCGCCATCAGCTCGGCCGCGGTGACCAGCGGCCGGAAATCCTTGGCCTGCGCCTGGCGATTGATCCGCGTGAGCAGCTGCGGATCAAACACGTAGGCCATGTGCCCGGCGTCGAACAGCCGCCGCTCGAGCGCCCGCGCGACGACGATCTTTCCGGTCCCCGAGCGCCCGGTCATCCACAGCACCGCGGGCTGCTGGTTGAAGCGACCCGCCCGCTCTCCGGCGGTCAACGCCCGCGCGACCGCGCGACCGTCGTCTTGGTAGTCCTCGCCGTGACCGCGGATCATGCCCGCGGCGATCGTCACGTTGCTGATCCGATCGATGATCACGAACGACCCGGCGGTCTTGTCGTCGGTGTAGCCGTCGAGGATCAGCGGCCGGTTGAGGCTCAAGCTGACGTCGCCGACGTCGTTGAGCGCGAGGGTCTCGGCCGGGACCTGCTCGAGCGTGTCCATGTCGATCTTGTGATCGACGCTGACGACGGTGCCCGAGACCAGGCTGGTCATGTGCTTGACCAGGTACTGCCGCCCGATCTCGAGCGGGATGTCGTGCATCCAGACCAGGGTCGCGCCGAGGATCCGGCTGATGTGCAGATCGTTCTCGACGCCGGTGAGCACGTCGCCGCGGCTGATGTCGATCTCGTCGCTCAGGGTGAGCGTGACCGACATCGGGGCGAAGGCCTCGGGGAGGTCGCCGTCCCAGGTCACGATCCGCTCGACGCGGCTGGTCTTGCCCGAGGGCAAGACCTTGATCAGATCGCCTTGGCGGACGCGGCCGGCAGCGATCGTGCCCGCGTAGCCGCGAAAGTCGAGGTCCGGGCGCGAGACCAGCTGGACCGGGTAGATCAGGCGCTCGTCGTCGCCCGCGCTCTCGACCGGCATGGTCTCGAGGTGCTCGAGCAGCGGCTTGCCGCCCGCCTCGCCAAACCAGGGCGTGCGCGCGCTGGCGCTGACGACGTTGTCGCCCTCGAGCGCGCTGACCGGGAAGAACTCGACGTTGGTGAAGCTGAGCTTGTCGGTGAACGCCCGGAACTCGGCGACGATCGCGTCGTACTTGGCGCGGTCGAAGTCGACGAGGTCCATCTTGTTGACCGCGACGAGGAGGTTGGGGATGTTGAGGAGGTCGGCGATGTAGCCGTGGCGCCGCGACTGCTGCAGGACCCCGAGGCGCGCGTCGATCAGGATCACGGCGGCGTCGGCCGTCGACGCGCCGGTCGCCATGTTGCGCGTGTACTGCACGTGGCCGGGGGTGTCGGCGATGATGAACTTGCGCCGCTTGGTCGCGAAGTAGCGGTAGGCGACGTCGATCGTGATGCCCTGCTCGCGCTCGGCGACGAGGCCGTCGGTGAGGTTGGCGAAGTTGATGACCTCGCTGCCGTCTTGGTCGGTGCTGGTGACCGCGGCGAGCTGATCGTCGAACACGCCGCCGGTCTCGTAGAGCAGCCGGCCGATCAGCGTGGACTTGCCGTCGTCGACGGAGCCGATCGTGACGAAGCGCAGGAGGCTGCGGCGCTCGTAGTCGTCGAGGAACTCGAGGATCTCGGCGTCGGACCCACCGGGAGACAGGTCGGGCTCGGGGATCGTCGAGACCAGCGAGCTGACCGGGCGCTCGTCGTCGGGCGGGCGGTGGCTGGGGAAGGGGGGGCTGCGATGATCGATGGCCATCAGAAGTATCCCTCGCGCTTTTTCTTCTCCATCGAGCCGTCGGCGTCGCGGTCGATGACCCGGCCAGAGCGCTCGGACTCGCGCGTGGTCAGCATCTCGTGGACGATCTGCGGGACCGTGGTCGCGGTCGACTCGACCGCCCCGGTCAGGGGGTAGCAGCCGAGGGTCCGGAACCGGACCATCTTGTGCTCGGGCGTCTCGCCGGGCTCGAGCCGCATGCGATCGTCGTCGACCATGATCAGCGCGCCGTCACGCTCGACGACGGGGCGCTTGGCCGCGTAGTAGAGCGGGACGATCGGGATGTGCTCGAGGTGGATGTACTGCCACACGTCGAGCTCGGTCCAGTTCGACAGCGGGAACACGCGGATGCTCTCGCCCTTGAAGTGGCGCCCGTTGTAGAGCCTCCACAGCTCGGGGCGCTGGTTCTTCGGGTCCCAGGCGTGGTTGCGATCGCGGAAGCTGTAGACCCGCTCCTTGGCCCGCGAGCGCTCCTCGTCGCGCCGAGCCCCGCCGAACGCGGCGTCGAAGCCGTGCTTGGTCAGGGCCTGCTTGAGCCCGTCGGTCTTCATGATGTCGGTGTAGGCCGGGCCGTGATCGAAGGGGTTGATGCCGTCGCGGACCCCGTCTTGGTTGACGTGCTCGATCAGCTCGAGCCCGGTCTCGCGACAGATCTGGTCGCGAAAGCCGATCATCTCGCGGAACTTCCACGTCGTGTTGACGTGCATCAGCGGGAACGGGGGTTTGCCGGGCCAGAACGCTTTTTGAGCGAGGCGCAGCATGGTCATCGAGTCCTTGCCGATCGAGAACAGCATCACCGGCTTCTCGAACTCGGCGACGACCTCGCGGATGATGAAGATGCTCTCGGCCTCGAGCTGGCGCAGGTGCGTGAGTCGACGGGCGTCCATGCGGAGCGCGGAGTTTAGACGCTGGGTCCAGGGGCGCAAGACCGCGAACTCTCCGGGAGATTGCGTGAATTGGGTCGCGCACTGGGTATGATAGAGGCCACGTGCTCGCCGATCCCGAGCTTCCACGCCGCAACCCCCAACTCGTGTGGGGGGCGCTCGTGTGTGTGCTCGCGGCCGCGCTCGGCTGTCGCGGGCCCGAGACCTCGGCTGCGGGCGGCGGCGTCGAGAGCCCTGAGCGGCTCGCGCCCGTGTCTGCCGCGGCGCTCGATCCCGACCCGCAGCCCGAGCCGATCTCGGAGGATCCGGTGATCCAGGCGATCGTCGAGCTCGCGGCGGAGGACAGCCAGGTCGACGATCTCCTCGACGCGCTCGCGGTCGAGATCGGTCCGCGCCTGACGGGCACTGCCCAGCTCGTCGAGGCCGAGCTGTGGGCCGTCGACGAATTCGAGAGCTGGGGCCTCAGCGCCGCGCGCGAGCAGTGGGGCGAGTTCCCGGTCGTGTTCGAGCGCGGCAAGGCGAGCGGCGCGGTCATTCGGCCCGAGCGCGAGGAGCTCGAGTTCGGGACCTGGGCGTGGACGCCGGGGACCAGGGGCCAAGACGGGCTCGAGGCCGGGGGCCCGGTCCGCGGTCAGGCGCTGCGCTACCCGCAGGACGCGGCCCAGCTGCGCGCGCGACGGCCCTACCTGCGCGGGGCGTGGATCATGATCCCGCACGAGTTCGAGGCGCCGCGCGGCAAGCTGCGCCAGCAGATCGAGGGCGCCTTCGAGCGCGCGCCGATCGCCGGGCTGGTCTACGCCGCCGGCGGGGCCGACGACCAGCGGATCGAGACCCACGGCGCGCATCGCCTCGATCCGGCCAAGCTGCCGACGCAGGTCGAGATCCGCCTGCGCGGGGATCAGCACCGCGAGCTGCTCGATCGCATCGACGCCGGGGTCTACGTCGAGCTCGAGTTCGGCGTCGCCAACCGGCTGCTGCCCGGGCCGATCCCGGTGCACAACGTGGTCGCCGAGCTTGGCGGCGCGCAGTCGCCGGACGAGCGCGTGGTCGTGGGCGGGCACCTCGACTCGTGGGATGGGGCGAGCGGAGCGGTCGACAACGCGACCGGCGTGGCCACGACGATGGAGGCTGCGCGCCTGATCGCGGCCGCCTGCGCGCGCACGGGCCAGCGACCGCGTCGGACGATCAGCTTCCAGCTGTGGTCGGGCGAGGAGCAGGGCCTGCTCGGATCCAAGGCCTGGGTCGCGGCCCACGAGGACCAGCTCGCGGGCATCAGCGCGGTCTTGGTCCACGACGGGGGCACAAATTACATCTCGGGGCTGCCGGTTACGCCCGAGCTTCATGCGACCATGTCGGCGGTGTTCGATCCGGTCACCAAGCTCGCGCCCGCGGGCATGCCCTTTCAGCTCGAGCTCGTCGACGGGCTGCCCTTCGAGCCGAGCGACAGCACCTCGTTCTTGCGCGCGGGGGTGCCGGCCTTCTATTGGGCCCAGTCGGGGCGCTCGGACTACGATCGCTACCACCACACCCAGTACGACGACGCCGACGCGGTGATCGACGCGTACCAGCGTCACTCGGCGCGGGTCGTGGCGATCGCGGCCTGGCAGCTCGCGACGCTGCCCGAGCTGCTCGATCGCCACAACCTGGTCTCGCCGCCCGCGCGGAGGCTCGGCGTCACGCTCGACGGGACCACGGTCGAGGTCGTGATGCCCGGCTCGGTCGCGGCCGCGGCCGGGGTTGTGGCGGGCGATCGCATCGTCGAGATCGAGGGGGGCGCGGTCGGGTCGACCTCGGAGGTGATCGCGGCCGCGCAGCGCGGGGGCCCGCGCAAGCTCGCGGTGGTCACCCGCCTTGGCGAGCGGGGCAGCTCCGCGGGCGTGGAGCTGACCCTGGACTGGAGCGCCGACCCCGACGAGCCCGCCCGGGCGTCGCGGCGGGCCGAGCGACGCGAGCGCTTCGGCGCCGAGCTGCGGCCCTGGGACGCGGACGAGCTCGCCAGCGAGGAGGCCGCCCAGTGAGCGAGCGACTGCGTCTGTTCGTCGCGTGCGCGCCCGGGCTCGAGGAGCTGCTCGCGGACGAACTCGACGGTCTCGGCGTCGAGGAGGCCGTGGTCACGCCTGGCGGCGTCAGCTGCTTCGGCGAGCGCGAGACCGTGTACCGCATCAACCTCGGCTCGGGCCTCGCCCTGCGCGTGCTCGTGCGCATGGCCGAGTTCATCGTCCGCGACTTCGCCAAGCTCGAGCGCGTGGCCAAGGCCCTGCCGTGGGAGGACTGGCTGTCGACCGAGATCGGCGTGCGCGTGCGGGCCCACGCCAAGCGCTCGCGCCTGTACCACACCAAGGCGATCGCCGAGCGGATCGAGCGGGGCATCGCGCGGCGGACCAAGGGGGCGGTCAAGCTCCGAGATGATCGCGCCCAGGGCCCCGGCGGCGGCGAGCTCGGCGAGGGTCCGCGGGAGCCGACCCTCGTCCAGGTCCGGATCGTCCGCGACCGCTGCACGATCAGCGTCGACACAACGGGCACGCTGTTGCACAAGCGCGGCTGGCGGGCCCAGACGGGCAAGGCCCCGCTGCGCGAGGACATCGCCCGGGCGCTGCTCCTGGTCAGCGGCTGGGAGCCCGGCATGGCGCTGTTCGATCCCGTGTGTGGCGCGGGCACGATCCCGATCGAGGCCGCGACGATCGCCGCCGGGCTCGCGCCGGGTGCCAGGCGAGCGTTCGCGTGCATGCACGCGCCAACGTTTGAGCGGGGGCGCTTCGAGGATCTGCGCGCGCGGGCGCGAGGAGACGCGCGAAGGGGCGGCGCGACCTTGTTCGGGGCCGATCGCAACGCAGGCGCGGTCGAGGCCGCGCGAGCCAACGCCGGGCGGGCGGGCGTCGAGGGCCTCGTGACCTTCGAGCAGCGCTCGGTCGGCGACGCCGCGCTGCCGACCCTCGACGGGGCTGGCGTCGCGCTGCTCGCCAACCCGCCTTGGGGTCTGCGGACCGGCGATCCGGCCCGGCTGCGGAACCTCTACGCGAGCCTGGGCAAGCTCGCCCGCGCGCTGCCGAGGCCGACGCGGATCGGCCTCGTGACCAACGACCCGGCGCTCGCGGGCGCGACCAAGCTCGGGCTCGAGCGGCGCCTGCTGACCGACCAGGGCGGCGTGAAGATCGGGCTGTGGGTCGGCGTGCTCGAGCACCCGCAGGTCGTGTCGCGGGGCTGATCGCCGCCATCGCGATCCGACGACTGGCGTCCGAGCTCGCGCCGATCAATTGGCGCCACCTGGCGCGACCTGGTGCGACGTGCAGGCCGCCTGCGGGGCGAACAGACAATCGCGAGGGCTGGTTCCGGTATCCTCGCCCCGCCCATGCTCGTCGTTGTCAGTGACATGCACCTCGCCGATGGCTCGGCGGGCGACCACAACCTCGAGCCGCAGGTCTATCACGACCTCCTCGACCAGCTCGCCGAGGCCCACGCCAAGGTCCGGAAGTTCAACCCGCGCAGTCGGGTCGAGATCGTCTACGCCGGCAACATCTTCGAGCTCCGCCGGACGCATTTTTGGTTCGATCAGGGCGACCACAAGCCCTGGCGCCACTTCGGGCCCATCAAGCAGGCCGGTCAGGCCCTCCCGCCTCAGAGCGGGGAGTACCTCCAGCGCGCGGCTCAGCTGTTCACGCGCGTCATGACCCATCAAAACGTCGCGCCGATCAAGAGCATCTTGGGTGACCAGCTCGCCGATCGCTTCGGCGGCGTCGAGCCCGTGCGCGGCTACCTGCCCGGCGACGCCGATCGCATGATCAACATGAGCGCCGACCTGCGCATGCGCGTGATCGACTTCCTCGGCCTCGACCTCGGTCGCCCGCAGGCCTGGGATCCCGAGCAGCGCTTCCCCAACACCTGGTGCGACCCCCACCACGGCGCCTTCATCCGCCACGGCCACGAGTGGGACGTGTACTCGTTCGAGGGCGATCCGGCCAAGCCCGAGGACTACGACAACATCCCGATGTCGGACCTCATCACCACCGAGCTGTTCGCGCGCCTGACCTACGAGGCCAGCATGCTCCAGGGCTCAGCCGAGGCCTCGGCCGAGCTCATCCACGGCTTTTGTCGCAAGCTCGAGCAGATCGACAACGTCCGCCCGGTGTCCTCGCTCGTGAAGTGGCTGGCCTGGCACTTCGCCAGCCCGATCGAGCAAGAGCTGCTCGCGACCTGCATCGAGCGGGCGCTGAGCAACTTCAAGGGCCAGGAGTACGTCAAGTGGTGGCTGTCGATGGCCGGCCACGACAAGGTCTGGACCCCGGTCGACGAGGCCGATCGGATCGAGAGGCTGCTCGACGGGTTCAAGCACCTGTGGATGGGCAAGGCCAAGCTCGCGCTGGCCGTGTACGACAAGTTTGCCAGCTACGATCCCTTCGAGCGCTTCGTCGATCACGCCGCCGAGGAGCCGGTCCTGGGCCAGGCCGACTCGCCGATCCACTACATCGTCTACGGTCACACCCACGAGGCCCGGCACGTGCCGCTGGGCATGGTCGGTGACGGGCCGTCGCGGCGCATGGCCCACTACGTCAACACGGGCAGCCTCCGGCCGACGCACACGGTCACGCGCGACGGCAAGGACTTCTTCGTCTCGGAGTCGCTCGACTTTGCGATCTTCTACCGCGCCGACGAGAAGCCCGGCGCGACCGGGCCGACCTTCGAGCTGCGCACGCTGACCCGCTCGCGGCGCTGAGCTCGATCGGATCGGCGGGCTGCTAGCAGCCCGGGCTGCTAGACGATCGTCAGGTGCGGAAACACTTGGGTCGCGTCGAAGACCTTCACGTGGGGGTAGTCGGCGCTGATCCCAAGCGCGACCCCGTTGGGCTGAAACACCACGACCGCCCCGCCGTGCTCGCTCAACCCGGCGAGCTTCCGGGTGTTGCAGTCGACCGAGGAGTCGCACTCGAAGTTGAGCAGGCCCTCGCGCATCAAGACCCGCTGGCCCCGCAGGATGTTCTGGTGGCCGTGGACGATGCCGTAGAGCCCGGCCTCGTACATGTGCTCGACGCCCGCGTCGGTGAAGCGGTGATCGAAGTCGCGGTACTTGGTCCGGAACATGTTGCCGATGGGCCCGTGATAGAGCTCGAAGGGATCGTCGGCGAGCAGGCGGTGGAACCAGGTGTTGGCGCCCGAGACGTTGTGCTCGGCCAGGAGCCCGGCGGTCACGTCGTCGACGCCCGCGTGGACGAGCAAGAACGAGCCCCAGCGCCGGGCCACGTCCATGCGCTCGAAGTACCAGTGGAACTCGCCCTCGGGCTCCAAGAACAGCTCGCGCGCCCGGGTCGTCGCCCGGTGGATGTCGCCTAGGCTCATGTCGAGGGCCTCGCACTTGCGCGGGAGCTCGACCATCTTCTCGCGGATGCGCTTGAGCTCCTTGCCGATCTTTTTCTCGGGCACCAGGCCCTTGGCGACGGAAGGGAAGCGGCGAAACCACTCCTCGTCGGGGAACAGCAGCTCGTGGAGATCGTCCTCGGACAGCTCGCTGGTGTCGCCGGGCTCGAGGTACTGGGCGCGGATCTCCTGGAACAAGGGCATGGTCTTTTGGCCCATGCGCACGAACAGGTGGGCGAAGCGCGGCTCCTTGCGCCCGAGGTAGGCGAGCCCGACGAGGGTGCGCAGGTCGTGGTTGCCCGCGAGGATCTCGACGTCGGCGCCCTTGTCGATCAGCAGCTTGATCGCGCGGAGCAGGCGGAGCGTGCTCGGGCCCTTGTCGAAGCAGTCGCCGGCGATCACGAACAGCGCGTCGCGGCCGTCTTCGCTGAGCTCGTACTCGTCGTCGCCGGGCCCGAGCCAGCGGACCCCGCCCGAGGCGATCAGCGAGCGCCGCCACGCGTCGGCGTCGGCGTGCACGTCACAAAAGAAGTACATGGTCCGGTTGGGCCAGATGAAGGGCTTGTGGCCGATGCGCTCGCGCAGCTCCTCGCGCGGGGCGTCGTAGTTCTCATTGGCCAGGTCGCTGAGGCGACGACCCTCGAATTTTGGCCAGGGCTCGGTCGTGACCGGCAGCGGCATCTCGCAAAATTCGACGCCCTGGTAGTTGGGCACGAGACGGCTGCGTTGACGACGGCGATGCGCGTGGATTGCGAGGGCAGGGCTGGACATCGGCTCTAGGTCTTGGCTGCTGGGCGGATCTTCCACTGGCCGCCGATTTTTTTCCAGCGACCGGGGCCACCTCGGGGATCGGCGACATGCTCGATGAACACATAACCACAGTGATACATGGACAGGCCCGGGACATCGTCGAGATCGAGGGCGCCCAAGCAGACCGCGGCGTGGCGCAGTGAGCCGCCGTGCCCGACGACGACCTTGAGCACGTCGTCGCCGCCGGCTGTACGCAGCTCATGCGCACGACCCGCGACGTGCGCGGCGACGCGAGCGCCCGCCATCATCAGCGACTCGGAGCCGGGCAAGGGCAGGCGGTAGCGCGGATGGCTCTTCCATCCGTCCGGAAGCGAGGGGAGCCGGGGGTCGGCGCGCACGGCCGCGGCGATCTCGTCGACGGTCAGGTTGGCGCCGGCCCCGACGCTGCGCTCGCCGAGCTCGGCGAACTCGGCGATCGAGAAGTGCAGATCCTTCTCGAGCTCGTTGAGGGTCGTCGCGGCGAGGGTCGCGGTCTGCGAGGCCCGCAAGAGGATCGAGCAGTCGAGGACCGGATCGAGCATCAGGCCGAGCCCGCGGCACTCGTCGTGGAGCTGGTGGCCGAGGGCTTGGGCCTGTTCGACCCCGCGCTCGGTCAGCGGGTGCGGGAGCTGAGCGCTGGGGACCTTGTCTGGTTGCTGGTAGTCGCCATGACGGACCAGCGCTACGACGACGCGACGCGTACTCATCTGCAGCGGCTCTTTACCCCGAGACGCGACGCTTGGACAGCCGCGATCCGCGGATGGCAAGATCTCGGCCGAGGTCAATCGCCTACTGCGGGTTAATCTCCAGGTCGAGGCCGCCCGGGTACCAGTAGCTACCCGCGCTGCGCACCCCGTAGACGGAGATCCCGACGCCCTGGTTGGCGTTGACCGTATGGGTGCCGTCGCCGACGTTGCTCAGCTGGACGTGAGCGACCGAATAGCCCGAGCCCGCGACCGCGCTCCAGTCGTTGACGTTGTTGCCGTCGACGGTCACGTCGGCGCCGTCGGGCGCGATGATGTCGACATAGTTGGCGGTCCAGCTCGGGGCCGCGAAGAACAGGTAGTTGGTCCGGAATTGCTTGGGCGTGACGGCCTGGACCATGGCCGGGTCCGAGGTCCCGAACCCGGCGTTTTGCCCGACCATGTACTGGGTGACCAGCAGCGGCTTGCTGCCAGTGACCTTGAAGGCCGCGGTCGACATGCTCAGCTGGATGAAGTCGCCGGCGTTGGCCAACACCTGGTCGACGCCCTGATCGGGCACGAGGTTGACCTGGGTGTCGTCCTGGGTCGCGATGATGCGGACCATCTGGGCCTTGAGCTGGTTGTCGTTGGGGACCTGAACGGGCGGGACCACGATGTACTCGTCGGCCAGGGTCTGGACCGGGAACAGGGCCTCCTCGAGGTGATCGCAGGCGGCGATGTCGGCCGGCACGTTGGTGCACTTGTGGCCGCCGATGACCTGGACGGGCTTGTCGGCGCTGACCATCGCGCCGGTCAGATCCCCGCTTTGGGTGATGACCTGGAGGACGTCGGAGCTGTCGAGCATGACCTGGCCCGAGCCGTCGTTTTGGACGCCGCCGCCGGCCTGGACCGACGCGCCGCCGGGGGGCGGGGTCAGGGTCACGGTCGTGCCGTCTTCGTGGGCGACGACCGTGTAGAACGCCGGGAGGCTGTTCCAGTGTGGCCACGAGGCGACCATGGTGTCGTTGCCCCAGACGTTGGTCGGGAACAGCAAGGACGCGTCGTTGGTCGTCGTCGACTCGAGCGGGTTGTACTGGTAGACGACGATCGGCCGATCGGAGCGGAGCCGGTAGGCGCCGTCGAGGGTCACGGCCGAGGGGCCGTTGTTCTTGGTCAGGGCGTTGACCCAGGGCAGGACGATGACCTCGACCGAGCTGGCCGGGACCACGGTGTCGTAGATCATTCCGTCGCCCTTGGTCACGAAGACCATCGCGTCTTCGAGCCCGGTGTTGGCGACCGCGACCGCAAACTCGTCTTTGGGCGCGGTGTTGTAGGAGTCGTACTGGAGCGTGACCGTCGGGTAGTAGTCGCAGCCGATGTAGCTCAAGCCGATCGCATTGGCGGCGCAGGCCCCGTCGCAGGTGCCGGAGTTGTCGTTGCACAGCAGGCCCTGCATCGGATCGCACAGCTCCGACTCCTCCCACTCGGTCCCGTCTTCGTTGCAGATCCACGAGCTGTCGTCGATGCAGCTGAACTCGCCGGGGCAACACTCGGGGCCGCAAGGGTCGCCGTCGCCATCGCCGGAGTCGCCGTCGCCGTCGCCGGAGTCGGAGTCGCCGTCGCCGTCGCCGGTGTCGCCGTCGCCGGTGTCGGTGTCGCCGTCTCCGGTGTCGCCGTCGCCGTCGCCGTCGCCGTCATTGGTGTCGCCGTCACCGTCGCCGGGATCGCCGTCGCCGTCGCCAGTGCTCTCGCCGGTCTCGTCGCCGTCGCCGTCGCCGTCGCCGACGCCGTCTTCGGTCTGACCGGTGGCGTCGCTCTCGGCGCTCGGGCTGTCGTCGGCGCAGGCGATCGTCAGCGGGAGCAGGAGGGCGGCGAGGGAGGCGGTGCGTCGCGTGGACCAGTTCATCGCCGCATTGTAGGGTCCCACAGCCGGCAGGAAGCTGCGCTTCGCTCGCAGCGCCGAAACGGCGTGTCAGACTCCCGCAGGACCGCATGCGCAGTCGCCCAAGCATCTTGATCACCGGAGCCGCGCGCGGCATAGGGCGCGCGTGCGCTGAGCGCTTCGCCGCGGCGGACTGGCTGGTGGGGCTGTACGACATCGAGGCGCGGGAGCTCGCGGACACCGCTGGCGAGCTCAGCGCACGCCACGGCACCGATCGCGTCTGCCACTGCGCGCTCGACGTCCGCGATCCCGACTCGGTCGTCGCGGCCGTCGCTCACTTCGCCGAGCACAGCGGCGGCCGCATGAAGGTGCTGCTCAACAACGCTGGCGTCATGAGCGTCGGCCGCTTCGAGACCGTCTCGGCCGCCGACCACCGACGCACGATCGCCGTCAACCTCCAGGGCCTCGTCGAGCTCACCCTCGCCAGCTTCGAGCTCCTGCGCGACACGCCGGGCGCCCGGGTCCTCAACATGTCCTCGGCCGCGGCGCTCTACGGCGTGCCCGAGATGGCCAGCTACAGCGCGACCAAGCACGCCGTCCGCGGCCTGAGCGAGGCCCTCGAGCTCGAGTGGGCGAGCCACGACATCCGCGTGTGCGACGTGATGCCAGCCTTCGTCGACACCGAGCTCTTGAGCGGCACCCGCAGGCTCAGGGCCGAGGCCGCGCTCGGCGTTCGACTTCAACCCGAGGATGTCGCCGCGGTCGTGTGGCAAGCGGCGACGGCCAGGCGTCGACGGACGCACTGGCCCGTCGGCGCCCAGATGAAGCTGGCCTACGGCGCCGACAAGCTGATCCCCGAGCGCCTCCACCGTCTGGCCTTGAAGTGGATGACGAAGGTGTGAGCAGCAGCGACGAACAGCCCAGCTATGTCCGCGTGCGGCGGGCGGGCCTGGCCAAGATCAGGCGGCGAAGCGGCGGAGGCATGGGCCTCGATCGGCCGGTCGCCGAGCAGCGCGAGGCCTTCAGTCAGCTGCTCGCGCTGACCCAGGTCGCGATGCCCGAGCATCGCTTCGCGGCCGCGGAGCTCGCCGGGGTCGAGTGCCTGAGGCTGACGCCGAGCGAGCTCACGAGCGAGCGCCAGATCCTGTTCGTGCACGGCGGGGGCTACTCGCTGGGCTCACCGCTGACCCACCGACCGCTCGTGGCCCGCGTCGCCCGCCGGGTCGGCGCCGAGGCGCTCATGCCCCGCTATCGCCTCGCGCCCGAGCACCCGTGCCCGGCCGCCCTCGACGACGTGCGCGCGGTCTGGCGCGCGCTCCCGGACGCGGTCCGGGCCAAGGCGATCCTCGCGGGCGACTCGGCGGGGGGCGGCCTGGCCCTGGCCCTGGCCATGCGACTGCGCGACGAGGGCGAGCTGCTGCCGGCCGGTGTGGTCTTGCTGTCGCCGTGGACGGACCTGACCATGTCGGGCGACTCGATCGAAGCCCACGCCGCGCACGAGGTCATGCTCGGCCGGCGAGGGCTCGAGCTGATGGCCGGGCGCTACGCGGGCGAGCTGCCGCGGGACGACCCCCGGGTCTCGCCGCTGTTCGGGCGCTTCGAGGGCCTGCCCCCGACGCTGATCCAGGTCGGCGGCGTCGAGGTCCTGCTCGACGACGCCCGGCGAGCGGCGGCCCGGGCGGCCGAGGCCGGCGTCGCGGTCGAGCTGCAAATTTACGAGGGCCAGGGGCACGTGTTTCAGGCCACGCCGATCATCGACGCCGCGGCCGCGGCGATCCGAGCGGTCGCGGCCTGGGTCGCGCAGCTCGACTGACGGCGCATGGCGCTCATGGCTCGGGCAGCTTCGTCCGGACCCGGGTCTCGTCGGCGGACCGTCGCTGCGCTCGCCGGTCTCGCAGCTCGAACAGGTAGTTGCTCACGGTCCCGAGCCCGAGCACCGCGACGATGAAGCCGAGCACGCCGCCGATGTAGGGGAGCTCGACCAGGACCATGACCAGGACCAGGCCGAGGAGCAGGCTCCAGACCAGCTCCGAGCGCTTCCGCTGGGCGCGAAAGCGCAGGAGGCGACGGCCGAGCTCGGCGGCGACGACGATCTTGCCGAGGTAGAGCGCGAGCAGGTAGCCGCCCATCGTCACCGCGGCCAAGGGGATCCCGACCAGCGTCGCGGCCGTGATGATCGAGACGACGGGGATCGCGAACAACCCGAGCAGACCGATCCCGATCATGCGCAGCCACTGCTTGCGCTCTCGCGGGGCCTGAAACAGATCGGGCACCACCATGTACGCGACGAGCCCGAAGACCAGCCCGGCCGCGATCATCGCGATCTTCCAGAGATAGAACCCGAGGTCGTCGTAGCGCTTGTTGGCGTTGAGCGCGTCGAGTTCGATGTAGGTCTCGCCGCTGATCGACGCCCCACCTTCGAGGACCAGGTCTTCGGCGCCGTCGACCTGGGCGCTCAGATCTCGGCCGACGGTGGTCGTGCCGCCGACGCGCAGGTTGGCGCCGCTGATCACGAGATCGCGGGCCATGGTCGCGTCGATCTCGATCCGCTCGCCCATCGCGTAGACGTCGCGACCGATCGCGCCCGCGACGTCGACCGCGGACCCGGTGAGGATGGCGTCGCCCGCGACCTCGAGCTCGTTGCCGAGGTTGAGGCTGCGCCCGGCCGCGTAGAGCTGCGAGCCGAGGAGGCCGCCGACGGTGACGTTTTGGCCCGCGATCATCACGCTGCCGTGGACGGCGCCGTCGAGATCGATCCGGTCGGCGGCGGTGATGAGGTTGCCGTCGACCGTGCCCTTGACCGTGACCGTGCGGGCGAAGGCGAGCGCGTCGCCGCGGACGTGACCCCGGATCACGACCGCGTCGCCAAACGCGATCAGGGTGTCGTCGATGACCTCGTCGGCGGCGATCTCGACGCGGTCGGCCTTGCGAAGATCGGCCGCGTGCGCCGCCGCTGGGTAAACGAAGGCCGTGAGCACTGCGAGCGCCAGCCATGCGCCCAACCACAGCGACCTCGAGCCGACAGACCTCGACGACCTCAGCATGCAGGTGGTGTGCGTCGCGTTGCTCGGGTCGTCGAGCGCAAGCTTTACCCGCGGCGAGCGGCGCGCCTGAGCTGGCGCGTCAGCTACTCGTTTTGGTTCTCGACCACGTGGCAGCTCGCGCACGAGAACTCGGCGTCGCCCAGGCCGTAGGTCAGGGCGAGCGCCTCGCCCATCGCGGGCTCGACCTCTTTCCACATCAGCTTGACCATGTCCGGCGACACTTTGCGATGCTTTTTGTAGAGCTTCGAGGCGTCGAGGGTCGGCAGCGCGGGGTTGGGCATCTCGAAGCTGCCGTTGCCAGCGCCGCCGCCGTGGCAGGTCGCGCAGCCAAAATCCGCGAAGCGGTCGGGGTCGTGGCCCTGAAACACCGCCTGCATCCGCGGCATCACGACCGCGCCCATGTGCTCCATGCGCTGGGACTGATCCATCTCGGCCCACGGGGTCTCCTGACCCTCGGGGATGCCGGTCTCGCCGTGAGGGCCACACGCGAGGAGCGGAAGCGAGAGCAGGGCGAGCGCAACGACACGGGCGTGGGCAAACATGACTCGCCCAGCATAACTGACGCGTCGGCGACGACGCGCCTCGCTGCTCGCGGGGCGGCTGTTCAATCCGATGCTCGGGCCATCGGCCTCGGGCCGGGTGGGCTTGTCCCGATCTGGTTGACGGGCAAATGGGTCTGGGAGGGGCTCAGCAGCCTGCGAGCAGGGAGTGCCCCGACGAACCCGTGATTGTGCGCCGGACCAGCTCGCCGACCGCCGCGTCGCCGAGCGGCAGCATCACCTTCTGAAAGCGCGGCGTTCGACCGACGAGCTTGTCGCCGCGCTTGCTCGTGCGGGCGACGAGGATCTCCTCTTCGAGGCCGACCCGCGCGGCGTGCTTGGCCCGGGTGTGGCGCTCTTGCAGCGCGATGACCTCGCGAAGGCGTCGCTGCTTGACCTCGTGGGGCACGTCGTCGACGAGCTTCTTGCTCGCGTAGGTGATCTCGCGATCGCTGTACGCAAACATGAAAGCGAAGTCGAACTCGATCTCGGCCATCAGCGCGAGGGTCTGGGCGTGGTCGTCTTCGGTCTCGCCGCAAAAGCCGACCATGATGTCGGTCGAGATCGCGATGTCCGGGACCGCGGCCCGGAGCTGACGAACGATCTCGCGGTAGCCGGCGACGTCGTAGCCCCGGCGCATGCGCTCGAGCACGAGGTCAGACCCGGCCTGGACCGGGAGGTGGACGTAGGGGCAGACGCCGGGCTCGGTCGCGATGACCTCGATCAGGTCCGGCGAGAAGTCGACGGGGTAGGGCGAGGTGAAGCGGACCCGCTCGATGCCGTCGACCCGCGCGACCGCTCGCAGCAGCTCCGCGAAGCTGACGTCCTCCCACGCGTAGGAGTTGACCGTCTGCCCGAGCAAGGTCAGCTCGCGGACCCCGGCCTCGGCCATGCGCTGCGCCTGGCGAAGGACCTCGCGCGGCGGCACGCCACGCTCGCGCCCGCGGGTGAAGGGCACCACGCAGAAGGTGCAGAACTTGTCGCAGCCGCGCTGGATCGTGACGAAGCCGGAGATGCTCGCGTCGCCGGTCGTGCCCGCGTCGCCCCGACCGATCCCCGCGCCGGGTCCCGCGATCGCCCCGTCGAGGCCCTCGTAGACCTCTTGTTTGTCGAGCGCGACGTCGACGGCCCGCTCGCCCCCGAGGGCCTTCCTCGCGAGCGCGGCGATGTTGCGGTAGCTGTCGGGCCCGGCGACGAGCTGGATGTGCGGCGCGCGGGTCTCGAGCTTGTCGCGGAGGTGCTCGGCCATGCATCCGGTGATGCCGACGACGAGATCTGGGTTGGCCGCGCGGTGCTCGAGCAGCTGGGTCGTGCGGCCGTAGACGCGATCCTCGGCCTTCTCCCGGACTGCACAGGTGTTGACCAAGATCAGATCGGCGTCGGCGGGATCTTTAACCCGGACCCAGCCGTCGGCGCCGAGCCGTCCGAGCACCAGCGCGGTGTCGGCCGCGTTCATCTGGCAGCCGAAGGTCTCCATGTAGACCCGCGGTCCGGAGCCGTCGGGCTCGGTGCTGGGCCCCGTGGGCGGCTGCAAGGGCTCGGAACCGCTGGCTGAGCGGCGAATCTGGACCAGGCCGGGGGGCCTCGGGCTTTCGCTGGCCATGGCCGCGGGAGCCTACGCGATCACCGACCAGCGGGCCATTGACCGCCAATCACGTGAGCCGACCCATGGCGCGAACCGCGTTGTGAAAGCGCCTCGCTGGGCTGGTCAGCTCTCGGTCCGCGAACTACAATGCGCGCCCACGCGGCACCCTCCGCGTCGATCATTCGCTGTCCATCAGGGAGCATCCATGCGCCGCATCGGTCCGATTTTGCTCAGTTTTTCATGTCTCGCCCTGTTCGCTTCATGCACGAAGGCGCCCGAGGTCACCAAGGCCAAGGACATCGGTGCGGTCGAAGCCAAAGACAGCAGCGGCGCCGGTAACGTTGCCGGCGCGCTGCCAGACGTGCCCGACGGTCCAGTCGCGGTCGTCAACGGCAAGGACATCACCTCCGCCGACTTCCACGCGATCTACGATCTCAAGCTGCAAAAGTACGCCGATCGCGGGCGCGAGATCCCCAAGACCGCCGATCGCCGCTACCGCAAGTCGATCGTCGACCGCCTGATCTACCAGGAGATCCTCCGTCAAGAGGCTGGCAAGCGCAGCGTCGAGTACGACGCCGACGCCCTCGCCCAGCGCGAGGAGGCCCAAAAACGCGGCATCAAGGACTGGGACAAGCACCTGCGCCGCCGCGGTGAGAGCGAGGAGAGCCTGCGCCAGCTCTACATCGCCGAGCAGCTCGAGCGCGCGCTGCTCGAGGCCGACGGCATGCTCGAGGTCACCGAGGCCGAGATCGAAGAGGAGTACGAGAAGGTCAAGCCGAACTACAAGAAGGACAAGGAGCGGGTCCGCGCGGCCCACATCTTGATCCGCGTCGGCCCCGACGAGCGCCCGGCGCCCGGTGAGCCGCTCACCGAGCCGACCGAGGACCAGAAAAAAGAGTGGGAGGCCGCCGCGTTGGCCAAGGCCAACGAGATCTACGCGAAGGCCACGGCCGAGGGCGCCGACTTCGAGGCCCTCGCGATCGAGCTGTCCGAGGGCCCGAGCGCCCGCAAGGGTGGCGACCTCGGCATCTTCTCGGCCGACCGCATGGTCGACGAGTTCTCCGACGCCGCGTTCGGGCTCGACGCTGGCGAGGTCAGCAAGCCGATCAAGACCAAGTTCGGCTTCCACATCATCAAGGTCTACGGCAAGTACCCGCCCGGCGATCTCCCGCGCGAGGCCCTCGAAGACCAGATCCGCGAGCGCCTCTCGGCCCGCAAGCTTCACCAGGGGCGGCGCGACCTCAAGGAGAAGCTGATGGAGACCTACGAGGTCAAGAACATCATGGAGGACCTCCTCGGGCCCGACCCCCGGGCCCAGCGGCGCAAGCAAAACCGCGAGCGTCAGGGCCACCCGCCGGGCGCCAAGCCCAAGACCAAGGGGTCCGGGGCGCCGCCCTCCGACAGCGCGACCGCGCCGCCGCCGGCCGGGACCGCGGCGGGGGCGGGCGAGGCCACGGTCACTCCGCCAGAGGGCGGCGAGGCCAAGCCCAAGCCCGCTGGCGAGCCCAGCCCCCACGGCGAGCCGCCCACCTAGGCTCCGAGCGTCCCGTGCTTCGACGACGGCCAGCGGTCACGCTGGCCGTCGTTCGTTTAATCAGCCGCCGGACACGAGCTCGGCCGGGCGCGCGCGATCGCGGGGCAGGTCGACGACGATCGCTGCGTTGGTCGGCCGGTACGAGAGGGTGCAGGTGCTCGCGTTGACGAACATCGTTCCGTCCCGAGAGGCGACCCCGTAGCCCTCGTGGATGTGGCCGAACACATGGACCCGCGGGCGCACGCGGGCCACGGCCGCGCGAAGCTCCTCGCAGCCGACGGGCTCGCCCGCGTAGGTCCGATCGAGGATCCCGTGAGGCGGGCCGTGGGTGACGAGCACGTCGGTGTTGTCGGGGATCAGCGCCCACTTCTGGCCGAGCTCGGGCCCGCGCGGCAGGTTGAAGGCCCAGGACAGGAACCACGGCTGCCACGGCGCGCCCCAGTAGCGCACGCCGTCGAGCTCACACCCGCTGTCGTGGAGGAACTCGAGCTTCGAGGGCAGCTGCGCCCGCGCGGCGTCGAGATCGGCCTCGAAGCAGCGGTCGTGGTTGCCGGCGATCGCGATCTTGTGCGCGTGGGGCTGCGCGTCGAGGAACGCGCCCCACTGCCGGGCCTCGTCGAGGGTCCCGGTCTTGCAGCCATCGCCTCCGTGGATCAGCACGTCGCCGGGCGGAACGACGATCTCGTGGAAGCCGTGCGTGTCGCTGATGATGACGAGGCGGATCGTGTCGGCCATGGGCGCTCGTGTGGGCAGTCTACACACGCGGTCGCGGGGATGGCACAAACAGGTGTGTCACACGCTCGCCAACCCATGCTGGTCATGGCCCTGGCGCTGACGGCCTGCGGGCCGCGGGTGTTCGAGGGCGCGTCGGCCAAGGTCATCGCGTCGGTCCCGCCGCCCGCCGCCGCCGAGGCGCCCGAGGAGGAGCCCCGGGTCGAGATCACCGACGACAAGGTCGTCATCCACGAGAAGATCCAGTTCGACTACAACAAGGCCACGATCCGCCCGGAGTCCGACGAGCTGCTGGCTGAGGTCGCCAAGGTCATCAACGACAACCCGCGGATCAAGAAGCTCCGCGTCGAGGGCCACGCGAGCGCCGAGGGCGACCACGACCACAACCTGAAGCTCTCGCAGCGCCGGGCCAAGGCCGTGCTCGACCACCTCGTCGCGCGCGGTCGAGTTGACCCGGCGCGGCTCGAGTCCGAGGGCTACGGCCCCGACCGCCCGATCGCCGACAACGAGACCGAGGCCGGGCGCGAGGCCAACCGCCGGGTCGAGTTCACGATCCTCGAGCAGGAGTACGTCGAGACCACGACCACCGTCGACCCCGCGACCGGCGAGGAGACCGTGAAGACCCAGGCCAAGGTCGAGTGAGGAGCTTCGCATGCGCACCCCCACCACGCTCATCACCCTCGCGCTCGCGAGCGCGGCGTGTAGCTTCACCGCCCGCGACCTCGCGACCTACGAGCGCGACACCTCGGCGCTGCTCGACACCCGCGACGCCGCGCTGAAGGCCTGCTACGACGCCGAGCTGGCCCGCAACCCGAGCCTCGTCGGCAAGCTGACCGTGACCTTCACCGTCGAGAAGAAGACCGGCGAGATCACGGCGCTGGCCTGGGACAGGAACCGCACGACCGTCAACGAGACCCTCGCAACCTGCGTCGTGACGGCGCTCGATGGCCTCTCGCTCGCGGACCCGGACCAGCGCGACGGCGTCGCGAGCTTCAGCTACAGCTTCCGCAACGCGCCGCCCGACTAGCGCTAGTGGAGAGGCACGATAAACGCGCGAGTTGCCACGTGGTGTCACTATGCTGCACGATCCACGCGTGCGCTGCTTCGTCTCTCTAGCTTGCTTGGCACTTTGCGTCGGCGCGTGCGCGGCCGGCGAGGGCGCCGAAGACACCAACATCTTCTCGACCTCCGTCAACACCACGCTGGCCGACGGCAACGGCGACGGTGACGGCGGCAGCGAGTCATCGTCTGGCAATGGTGACTCGGGCGACGGTGACCCGGGTGACGGTGACGGCGACGACAACGGTGACGGTGACGCCGACCCGACGACCGACGGCAACGAGGTCTGCGGCGACGGGGTCAAAGAGGGCCAGGAGGAGTGCGACGGCAATGACCTCGGCGGGGTCAATTGCGCCGACTTCGGGTTCGAAGACGGCACCTTGGTCTGCGCCAATGACTGCACTTTATTCACCAACGCGTGCTCGACCTGCGGCGACGGGCAGCTCGCGGCGACCGAGGCCTGCGACGGCAACAACTTCGGCGGTCTGACCTGCACCGACCTCGGCTACGCGAGCGGGAGCCTGGCGTGTGCCCCGGACTGCTCGGCGGTGGTCGAGTCGGGCTGCATGCAGGCGCCGACTTGCGGCAACGGCATGCTCGATCCCGGCGAGCCTTGCGATGGCGTCAACCTCAACGGCGAGACCTGCCAGAGCCTCGGCTACGACGGCGGCGTGCTCGCGTGCACGCCGGGCTGTCAGATCAACACCGACGGCTGCCTCGTCGAGGAGTGCGTGCCCGTGCTCGGGGCCTGCAACTTGCTGTTCGACGACTGCTGCGAGGGCCTGCAGTGCGCGCTCGCCTACTGCGTGCCCGAGTAGGCTGCGGGGTGCGGGCGGGGATCAGCGCGGCGCGGCCTTGAAGTGCTCGCGCAGGTGCTTGGCCCGGCGCTCGGCGAGCTCGAGCTCTCGCTGCTGCTCGGACATGGTCTTTTGTGCGTCGCCGAGCTTTCGACGCAGCGCCGCGTCGCGCCCGCGAAGCTCCTCGAGCTGGGACTCGGCGCGCTCGTGGGCGAGCGTGGCCTCGTCGCGCTCGCGTCGGAAGGTTCGCGCGCGGCCGCGCCATTCGTCGCTCGAGCGTCGCAGTGAGTCGCGCTCGCGGGTCAGCCGCTCGATCTCCAGCAGCTTCTCCTGAAAGGCCTCACCAAAGCTCGGATCGAGGCCCCCGGCGGTCTCGCTGTTCGAGCTGCGAGCGGCCTCGAGCTGGTCGAGGGCCTGGTTGGCCTCGCGCCGGGCGGCCTCGGCCGTGGCCTCGGCGTGGGCCCGTTGATCGCGGGCGCCGACGAGCGCGGCCTCGAGCTCGACGGCCTTGTCTTCGAGCGCGGCGCAGCGCTGGGCTTGGAGCGCGGCGCTCGACTCGGCCGCGCGAAGCTTGGCTCGGAGCTCCTCGACTTCGGCCGATCCGCGAGCCTCTCGCTCGACGGGGCGGGGAAGCTCGCCGTCGACATCGTCGGTGACGACCCGAACGATCGGGTCGATCCAGCGCTGGGTTCGAGCGAGCGAGTCGTCGATGCGGACCACGAGCGCATCGAGTCGAGCTTCGAAGTCATCAGCCATCACGCCCACCCCCATACGTTAGACCCCCGGCGGTCCGGGCCGAAAGGGGGACAACCTGGGCGAGGGTCCTACCCATGCGCGCTCGCTTCGCTCCCGGGCTCGCCCAGATCAACGATCTGCGGGCGTCCTGAGCCGTTCCAAACAAAGCAAACACGCTGAACTCTCCTCGCTCGGAGATCGGCCTCGACGCGTGAAGAGCTCGTTCTCGCGCGCTGGGGGAGCTCGCACGGTCCTCGACGGCGCTCGCGGGTTCCCAACCCATGGAGGGGACATGGCCTTGCTATTGTATCCGGGTGACGACGCACGCCATGGGCAGCGAGGTCGAGCTCGACCGGCTTCGGCCTCCCCGAGTGTTGCTCGTCGAAGATGAGAGCGCGGTCGGTGACGCCCTGACCGAGTGCCTCGAGCAGATCGGCTGCGAGGTCGTCGCGGCCGTCGATCTCGCCAGCGCGACGGGCATGGCGCGAGATGACGACGAGCTGTTCGATGTTGCGATCTTGGATCTCGAGCTGCCCGATGGAAACGGTCTCGAGCTGGTCGAGGCCCTGCGTTCGCGCCAGGTGCCCTGCGCGGCCCTGGTCCTGACCGGGCACGCAGAGGGCGCTTGGGCCAGGCGGGCGGCGGCGAGCGGTGTCTCGGGCTTCTTGCGCAAGCCGGTCTCAGCCCGGACGCTGTCGAGCGAGCTCGCCAAGGCGATCGAGCGTGGCCGCGAGATGCGCTCGTGGATCGCAGCCGACGCCAGCGAGCGCGCGACCCCGTCGCCGTCGGGGGCCCCGATCGTGGCCGAGGCGCTGGTCGCCGATCTCGACGCGCCGATGGACCGCCCAGGTCGCTCGCCAGCCGAACAGGTCCGGCGGCTGGCTCAGGAGTTCGGCCTCACGCAGCGCCAGACCGAGGCCCTCGCCCGGGTCAGTGAAGGCTGTCGAGATCGGGAGATCGCCGACGCGATGGGCGTGTCGTACTCGCGGGTTCGGCAGCTGCTCGCGGCGGGGTTTGGCAAGCTCGGTGTGAAGTCGCGCAACGACTTCATCCGCTTCCTCGTCGAGCGCCAGGGCCTGTCGTAGCGGCGGCTCGGCCTCCCGCAGGGGAGTGGTGTCGAACATCGCGACCGCGAGAGCGATCCGCAATCGAGGTCGTGAAGGCGGTGAACCGGCTCTCGGGCCGGGCTTTCGAGCACAGCAACGGGCGGGCTGCGACGCGCTATTCGGTGTGTCCCAAATCGGGACACTTCACGGTGTCGACGCTTTCGTCGCGCGCGAGTCTGAGTGATTTTCGGTGCTGCCTGAAACCGTCACAGCTTTTCATTGTGACGACTCACGCGGTCAAGATTCGTGGTACTACAAATATCAATATATTTGCTCGACCGAGCAGTTGTTTCTGATAGGGTGACGTCGCGCTCTCGGTCGTTCGCGGACCCGACCTCTGGTCGGCACCGTGGGCCCGTCTGCGCCCGATGTGGCACTCCACGCCCCGCGCATCCAGTCAGGACAACCAAGCTCATGCCCAACTATACAGTTTCCGGCCGCGTGGTCGGTACCGATGGTACCCCCGCGATCAACGTCAGCGTCAGCATTCTCGAGATTGTCGGTCTCACCGACCCACCGCAGCCAAAGGGGGCGTCAGCCCAGACTGACAGCAGTGGGGCATACACAATCACGTGGGCCGAGGGCTCCGAGCCCGCGCTCCCGTGGGACATTTTCGTGGAGGCGACTGACGGCTCGACCACCGTCAAATCGTCGCTGATCAGCGATCTGCGGCAGTCGGCCGTCGTCGATCTCATCTTCGGTGACGGCGCGTACCAAGGCCGCAGCGAGTGGGATCGGGTCGCGGCCAAGCTCGCTCCGGTGATCGGCTCGACGCTGCCCCAGGACATCCCGGTCGACAGAATCGAATGGCTAGCGCGGCGGGCCGACGTGTTTCCAACCCACCTGGGTTGCTACATTCAGGCCCACCGGCTGGCCGATCAGCGCACGATCGAGGCCAGCAGCTGCTACGCGTTCATGCGGGCCGGCCTGCCGGCCGACCTGCCCGGGCTGCTGCGCGCCGAAGCCTCGGCGTGGGAGAGCGCCCTGCGCAACGCCTGGGCCCGGCGGATCGTGGCGCTGCCCGGCGACGGCTCCGAATCGGCGCTCGCCGAGGCGGTCGCCGACCAGATCGCCGCGATGCGCGAGCTCGTCATCGAAGCCGCCCTCGACGGCAGGGCGGGTGCGCTCAACCAGCGGACCTTGTTCGACACGGCTGGCCTCGATCTCGCCGACCAGCAGACCTTCATGGAGCTGTGGGTCGCCCGAACGGGCACCTTGGCGGAGTTTTGGTCCGACGTGACGAGCGCGCTCGATGCTGCCCGGGCGCAGACCTTCCAGTTCACAATTCAGGCTGCCACTCTCGTCGGGACCCACGTCGAGGCCCTCGCCGGTCTCCAGGCCGAGCGCGCCGCTCAGAACATCACGGCCGTCCGCGATCTCGCGGCGTGGAGCGTGTCTGACTGGGACAACTTCTTGGTCTCCCGGGCGATCGCGCCGCCAGACGACGCGCCCGGGTCCGATAGGGCGCAGCAGCGCCAATCCTACGCCCGCGCGCTCGGCCGCGTCATCGAGGACACCTACCCGACCTTGCATCTGCGTCACGCGATCGCCCGAGACGAGAAAAGCGCGAGCGCCCCCGCGAATACGGCCCACGTCGCAACCTTCTTGAGCGACAACGGCGACTTCGACATCACCCGTTCGACGATCTCCGTGTACCTCGATCAGGCCGCCGATCCGTGGCGCGGCACCGCTCCCGCCGATCAGGCCATGGCCCGCTCGAACCTCGAGGCGGTCCAGCGGGTCTACCGGATGACGCCCAGGATCGGCCGCTACGACACGGCGAAGCAGCTGCTCGATCAGGGTGTCGTCTCGGCCGCGCAGGTCGTCGAGTCCACCCGGCAAGAGTTCATCGACAAGTTCGGCCCGCTGCTGCCCTCCGACGTTCACCACCAAGAAGGCCTGGCCGGGGCCATCTGGGACAAGGCCGCGCGGATCCACAGCGCGACGATCACCCTCGCGTCCAAGCTCGCGCTCGGCAAGTCGGACGCCGACTTCGGCGTGCTCGAGATCCCCGGCGCCAAGCAGTTCGTGGGGGCCGAGGGCGGCTTCGCGGATCTCTCGACGATCCTCGGCAACCTCGACTATTGCGCGTGCGAGCACTGCCGCTCGGTGTTCAGCCCGGCCGCGTACCTGGCGGATCTGCTCGCGTTCCTGAGCAAGCGGCCCGCGAAGCAGTACAGCAACGCGCTCGAGACCCTGAGCGCGCGCCGCCCGGACATCCGCAACATCCTGCTCGATTGCGCCAACACCAACACGCCGCTGCCGTACATCGACCTGGTCAACGAGCTGCTCGAGGCCAAGCTCGCCGACAGCTTCGCGGATCCCTGGCACCAGACCACGTGGACGGCCGAGGAGCTGCGGATCCACCCCGAGCACCTCGACTTCGACATCTACGACCCCGAGGTCCTCGAGCCCGCGCCCCGAATCACGAAGCTCGTGTTTCCGTGGAGCCTGCCGTTTTCGTTGCCGACGATCGAGGCGCGGACCTACCTCAGGCACCTCGGCGTGCCCCGGCATGAGCTGATCGCTCGCTTCGCAGCCAAGGTCCCCGACGACGCCTACCTCGACGCCCTCGCGGCCGAGGTCCTCGGGCTCAACGCGACCGAGTTCGAGATCGTGTCCGGGTCCTACGGCGAGAACCCCTCGGACGACGACCGGGAGTTTTGGGGCTTCGCCGCCGAAGTCGACAACGACTGGGTCAGCGTACTCAATGGCACCCACGCCGACCCCGCCAAGGGCGACGTCGGCGAGCTGCTCCGACGGGGCCGCTACACCCTCGACGAGCTGCGCGAGTACCTAGCCTGCGACTACGTCAACCCGAGCGGGCAGATCAAGCTGCAGTGGAGCGAGACCTGCGCGCTCGAAGACGCGACGATCGCATTCTTGGAGGCAGACGCGCTCGACCGCTTGCATCGCCTGACTCGGCTGCAACGTCGCTGCGGGATCCCGCCGCGCATGCTCAACGTCCTGGTCGTCGACGCGTGCGCAGGCACGCTCGACGCGATCGCGCTGCGCAAGCTCGCCAACATCGTGCGGGTCAACGAGCGGCTCGGGCTCGCGTGGGACGAGCTGTCGACGCTCTGGGCCAGCGTGATCGACCCGCGCGACTACGACAACGGTCCGCGCTCGCTCTATCGTCGACGCTTCCTGTCCAAGGAGTTCGAGCAGATCGGCGTGTCCACGCTCGACCAGTTCAACCCGGCCGCCGGGGGCATGATCCAGGGGCAGGGACCGACGATCACGGCCGAGCAGCGGGCGATCATGCTCGCTGCGCTGGGGATCAACGAGGCCGAGCTGGTCACGCTGACCGGCCACCAGGAGCTGGCCAACGGTGAATTCACCTTCGCCAACCTCACCGCGCTGTTTCGCTGTGTCGTTTTTGCCCGGCGGCTGCGGCTGAGCATCGACGAGCTGGCGATCCTCGCGGGCGTCAACCAGGGCCTCACCGGACGAGACCCCTTCGCGAGCCCCTCGGCGACGCTGGAGTTCATGGAGCTCATCGACGGCGTCCGCGACTGTGGCCTGTCGATCGCCGAGCTCGACTGGCTGCTGCGGCACCGCGGCGAGGCGCCCTTCGACGACGAGCGAACCGCCCGCGAGCTGGCCGCGCTCGGGCGGGGGCTCGCCACGATCATCGAGGAGTGCGCGGCGCTCGCGGACCCCGACGGCGACGCGCTGGCGATCAACCTCGCCGAGTTCCTGGCCGAGGCCCAGGTCAGCGTCACGCTCGAGATCGTCCGGGGCAGCAGCGAGGACGAGGCGATCCAACACGCGTACATCGACGACTACCTCGGGCCCTACCTCGACGCGACGCTCGCCAAGGATGTGCTCGTCAACGTCGACAGCGCGGTCTACATCGAGGACGTCCCCGCGCGGCGGGCGTGGTTGCTGGGGCAGATCGTCAGCTTCCAGCGCCGCCGGGCGCTCGTCATCGACACCTGCGCGAGTCGCTTTCAGATCTCGGCCCTGCTCGTCGAGTCCTTCGCGTTCACGTTGCTCACGAGTCCAGGCGGTTCTGGATGGGTCGGCGACCTGCTCATGAGCCTCCCCGCCGACGAGGCTCAGCTCGGCCCCAACGAGTTCGCGGGCTGGATGCGCCTGGCCAAGGCCGCGCTGCTCGGTGAGCGCCACGGGATGCACGCGGACGAGATCCCCTGGTACTGCGGCAACGGAACCTGGCTTGATCTCCACACGCTCCCGCTGACTGCGGAAGATCCGAGCGCGAGCTTCGAGGTCTGGAACCGCTTGCGGCTCGCGCTCAGCTTGCGTACGCAGTTTCGTCCCGACGACCTCGCCCACGCCGAGGTCGCAGCCGCAGGCTCCCTCGCCGAGGGCGTCGCGGCCTTCGCCGAGCAAGGCGGCTGGGAGGTCGACGGCCTGACGACGGTCGCGGCGGCCCTCGGCTTCGAGCTCGCAGACCTCGCCGACGAGGCCGCGCTCATGCGCCTGCGGGTGATCGCCGAGACCGGCGCGCGGCTCGGCGTCGACGTCAACACGCTGCTGGACTGGACCACCGCGACACCCACGATGGCCCAGGCGACAGCGATCAAGACCGCAGCGCGGGCCAAGCACGACGAAGCCCGGTGGGCCAAGGTCGCGGCGCCCCTGCGTGACACGATCCGCGAGCAGCAGCGCGACGCGCTGGTCGACGGTGTCCTGGCCACGGACCCGGGCCTGCGTGACCGCAACGCCGTGTTCGAGCACCTGCTCGTCGACGTGGAGATGAGCGCGTGCATGCAGACCTCGCGCATCAAGCAGGCGATCAGCTCGGTCCAGATCTTCATCCACCGTGCGCTGTTGCATCTCGAGTACGACGATCTCACCTTCGGCACCGACGCGATCGCGCGTTGGGAGTGGATGAAGAACTACCGGGTGTGGGAGGCCAACCGCAAGGTGTTCCTGTACCCGGAGAACTGGATTGAGCCCGAGCTGCGGCCGAACAAGACCCCGGAGTTCGCCGCGCTCGAGGCCACGCTGATGCAGGGGACGCTGGATCAGGCGCGGGTCGAGAAGGCGCTGGTCGGGTATCTCGAGCAGCTCGATCGGGTGTCAAACCTCGAGATTGCGGGTGTCTGTCAACCTTTCCATCGCGGCGAGACCTGGATCCTCGGACGCACGACGGCCCAGCCGCATGAGTGGTTTGTGAGGCATCGGCGCAACAACGGCGCCTGGGACCCATGGGAGGAGGTGCCGGTCAAGATCGATACGCGGACCGTCTCGCTGATCGTGCGCGAGCGGAGGGTGCATCTGTTTTGGGTCAACGAGTACGAGGCGGTGAAAGACCCCGACATCAAGGCGGTCCGCTACAGTATCGGGCACGTCGAGCGTTCGGATGATGGTTGGGGCAAGGTCAATGTGTCCGAGCAGAGTCCAGTGCGCGAAGTGCTGCTCGACTGGCCCGAGCGACGGTTGATTTGCCAGAATACCGAGACGGGTTTTTTCCTCATCATCGCAGGCCAATTCCTCGAGCAGGTTTACCTCCTGGCGGCCTTTGGCCTCGACCTGGTCGATGGCAACCTCCGCTATCTCGGCGCTGACTTTTCGGGGCAAGAATTTGTCGATGGTGCGCACAAATTGGCGGCGAACGACATCATCTCGCTACAGACGGGCTACGCGCTCGACGGTCAGCGTTACGTCATGTCGATCAGCGACAGCAATTACCGGTTCTCGCAGGGGAAGTATGACAAGCGAGTCTTCAATCGACGTTCGAAGAAAGAGCTTCCGGCTGCGCTTGTCCACCACGCCGACGTCTGGTCCCTGCGCGAGCAAACGAAATTCTATCCAGTTGTCTATGATGACTGCTGTCGAAAATACCTGCTCGAGCCAGTTCCTCAGTACGAGCACGACGACGACGGCGTGAGTCTGGAGTGGCCAGGCAACCTCGAGCTCCAAGCCTACTACGCTGAGTGCCCACCCGACGATGCCTCGCAACCGATCGGTGTCGTGCCACAGATGGAGTGGGCGCAGAAACTCCGCGATGATTTGAATGATGCTGGGGTTTGGCAAAACGGCGTGCCGGGGCAAGTCGAGGGGCTGGAGTTCCTCGATGGCATCGATCCCCTGGTCGCGCCGGTCGTTCAAGGCCCCGCGTTCCTGCTGACTGCCCAGAACAACGCGCAAGCGATGACAGAGGGGATCAATGTGGACAACCCGTACCCCGCGTCTTCAACAAAGTTCAAGTTGGCGATCGAGTCGCTGTACCACCCGAAGGCTCGGATGATGGTCGAGGCGGTCACGCGGGAGGGGCACCTGGGCCTCTACTCGCCCGAGCCCGGGTCCGACCTGTTCCGCCAGAAAGTCACGTTCAACCCCTTTGTCGAGAGCGAACTGCACCTCACCCCCGGGCTCGCGGAGGGCGAGCCGCCGATCGAGGAGTTCGACTTCCGCTACGACAGCCCCTACGGGATCTACAACTGGGAGCTGTTCTTCCACGTGCCGATGCTGATCGCTGGCAAGCTCGCGGCCGAGCAGCGCTTCGACGAGGCGCAGCGGTGGTACCATCTGATCTTCAACCCGGTCGAACTCGTCGACCTGCCCGATGAGACCGAGACCACCAAGTTCTGGCGGATCAAGCCCTTCGTCGAGCAAGCCGGCGCGCTCGCCCAAAACCAGCTCGAGTTGATGGCGGGGATCGGCGCGACGCCAGAGCAGAAGCAAGCGGCGACTGAGAAATTTGCGAATGAGGTCAAGGTCTGGGAGCAAAACCCCTTCGACCCCCACGCCGTCGCCAGGATCCGGGACGGCGTCTACCAACGCACGCTGCTGCGCAAGTACATCAGCAACCTGATCGAGTGGGGCGACAGCCTCTACCGCCGCGACACGGTCGAGTCGATCAACGAGGCGACGATCCTGTACATCCTCGTCGCGCAGCTGCTCGGCCCGCGGCCCAACGCCGTGCCCGGCCCGAAGACGCAGGCGCAGACCTTCGCGCAGCTCGATGAGGCCGGTCTCGATGCGTTCTCCAACGCCCTGGTCCAACTCGAGAGCTGGATCCATCTCCCGGGTGACGGCCCGAAGAAGCTCGGGTGTGGGCCCGAGCTGCCCACGGAGCCGTGGGTGCGGGTGCCGATCATCTCGCGTTTTTGGTACTTCTGCTATCCGCCCAACGCCGAGCTGCTGAAGTATTGGGACACGATCGAGGATCGGCTGTGGAAGATCCGCCACTGCCGCAACATCGAAGGGATCGAGCGTCAGCTCCCGCTGTTCCAGCCGCCGATCGACCCCGCGTTGCTCGTCCGCGCGACCGCGGCTGGCGTCGACATCCAGTCGGTGCTCGCGGAGCTCGACTCGGGTCTGCCGCCCTATCGCTTCCGCTCGGTCCACGCGCGGGCGATGGCGTTCACGGGCACGCTGCGGAGCTTGGCGGGGGAGCTGCTCGCGGCGCTGGAGAAGCGCGACGCCGAGAGCCTCGCGCGGCTGCGCGCGGAGCACGAACTCGAGATGCTCGACCGTGTCCGGGACATCCGCGTCAAGCAGGTCGACGAAGCCAAGCAGGCGATCGAGTCGCTGGAGGCGGCGCGCGAGGTCGTGATTGCGCGCATGAATCACTACCAGGCGCTGAGGAACGAGCGGTACTCAGAACGAGAGCTGCGGCAGTTCGATCTCGCGAAGAAGGCGAACAAGTGGAGTCAGGCAGTCTCCGCGACAAGCGCAATTGGCTCGGTGCTCTCAGTGATTCCTCAGTTCCGAATCAGTGCCCCGCCATCGATCTCCACAGAATTCGGCGGTACCAACCTCGCACATGCCATGAGCGCGAGTGCGACGGTGCTGTCGATGGTGGCCGCCGAGTACTCGTACCACGCCAACCAAGCCTCGATCACCGCAGGCTACAACCGCCGTCAGCAAGACTGGGATCTCCAGGTCTCGCAGGCGCTGAAGGAGATCGCGCGATTCAAGCGCGACATCGTCGCCGCCGAGATCCGTCTCGACATCGCGACCCGCGAGCTCGACAACCACGACACCCAAGCCCGGCACTCGCGTGAGCTCGACCGCTACATGCGCGGCAAGTTCACCAACTGCGAGCTCTACGACTGGATGGTCGGCCAGCTCTCGACCCTCTACTTCCAGACCTACCAGCTCGCGTTCGACCTCGCCAAGCGAGCTGAGCGGGCCTATC
>NZ_PVNK01000252.1 GCF_002994615.1 Enhygromyxa salina
CCGGGCTGCTAGGCCTGACCCAGGATCTCGCGCAGCTGCGCGACCGTGTGCTCGTCTTTTTGGATCAGCTTCGCGGTCCCGTCGAGCTGTCGGCGCTGGCCCTGATCGAGCTTCGCCGCGGTGCACACGATGACCGGCAGCGCGCGGAATTGCGGCAGCGCCCGCAGACCCGCGAGGAACCCGAAGCCGTCGAGCACGGGCATCATCAGGTCCAAGATGACCAGGTCCGGCGGCGCGGCGATCACCGAATCGAGCCCGATCTTGCCGTTCTCGGCGACCTCGACCCGAAGCCCGAACTCCTGGGCCGTCTCGGTGAACACCGCGCGCGCGTCGGGATCATCGTCGATGATCAGCACCCGGCGCTCGCCACCACCACCCTCGAGCACCCGCTCCATGACCGCCGCGAGCGCAGCACGCTCGACCGGCTTGCTGATCACCTCGACGGCGTGGGCCAGCTGGTAGCGATACTCCCCCGCGACGATGCTGCAGACCACGACGGGGATCTCACGCAGCTCGGGATCGGCGCGAAAGGTCTTCAGCACGGTCAGGCCGTTCATGCCCGGCATCATCAGGTCGAGGATCACGAGCGCGGGCCGGGTCGCCCGCGCGACCTCGATCCCCTGCGCGCCCGAGTCGACCGTGATCACCCGGCAGCCGAGCTCGTCGAGGTGCTGCTGCATGACCGCCCGCGCGTCGGGCTCGTCGTCGATGACCAGGACCGTCCGACCGCCCCGGGTCTCGCTGCTGGTCTCGCCCCGAGCTTCATCGGTCGGCGACTCCTGCTCGATCTCTGCCGTGGGCACGTGGACGTTGCCCGTCAGCGAGGGCGGCTGCCAGCGCAGCGGCGGCGCCTCGTCCGAGAGCACGACCGAGACGACCGTGCCCTCGCCCTCGACGCTGTCGAGCGCGAGCTCAAAGCCCATCGCCACGCAAAAGGCCTTGGCGATCGTCAGCCCCAGGCCGGTGCCGCCGTAGCGCCGCGAGGTCCCGCTGTCGGCCTGGCGGAAGGCCTCCATCACGATGTCGAGCTGTTCACGGGCGATCCCGATGCCACTGTCGATCACGTCGATGCGCTGCGGCGTCCCGCCCTCGGCCACGATCCGGACCTCGATCGCCCCGCTGTGCGTGAACTTGAGCGCGTTGCCGAGCAGGTTGATCATGACCTGCTTGAGCCGGCGCCGATCGACCCGCAGCGGCTCGAGCGCGTCCGGAATCGTCGCCGTCAAGCGTCGCTCGGCTCGCTCGGCGCTCACGCCGATCTCCGCGAGCAACTCGAGGGTGAGCTCGCGTAGATCGACCTCCTCGAGCTCGAGCTCGAGACGCCCGGCCTCCGACTTGGACACGCTGAGGATGTCGTTGATCAGCGCGAGCAGGTGCTTGCCGTTGGCCAACACCCGGGCGAGGAAGCTCAGCTCCTTGGCCCCGAAGTCGCCGCTCTTGTTCTTGAGCAAGATGTTGGTGAACCCGATG
Source organism: Enhygromyxa salina (assembly GCF_002994615.1). GTDB lineage: Bacteria > Myxococcota_A > Polyangia > Nannocystales > Nannocystaceae > Plesiocystis > Plesiocystis salina_A. Next base: position 1,471 of record NZ_PVNK01000252.1, read on the forward strand.
ATCGCGTTGAGCGGCGTGCGCAGCTCGTGCGACATCGTGGTCAAGAACTCCGACTTCAGGCGGTTGGCCTGCTCGAGCTCGCGGTTTTGCGCTTCGATCGTGCGCGCGCGCTCGTCGAGCTCGTTGGAGACCACGCGCAGCGCCCGGTACTGCTCGGTCGCGAACAAGCCGATCGCGATTTTCCTGGCGATCTGCTGGAGCCGCGCCCGCGCCCGCGCCTCCAGGGGCAGGTGCGCGGCCCCGGCGATGACACCGAGGAGGCTGTCTGCGTGGATCAGCGGGAGCACGAACAAGGTCGAGGCCTGGACCACGCCAAAGCCGGTGTCGAGCTCGAAGGACCCGGCCGCGGGCTCGTCGACGAACATCGCCTCGCGGCGCCGGGCGGCCTCGCCGACCAGCCCCTCCCCGAGCTTGAAGGTGGTCGCGCTCGACCCCGGGGCGAGGCTGAGGCTCGCGGACAGGCGAAGCTCAGCGCTCGCCTCGTCCCAGGTGTACAGCGTCAGCGGCCGGTAGCCGCCCTCTTCGGCCAGGATCTGCAGGACCTCAGCGTAGTCCGCACCGACGCTGGTTCGGGCGCTGAGCGCCAGGAGCACGAGCGCGCCGATCCGATCGAAGCGCGACGCGACCTCGAGCTCGGCGTTCTTGCGCGCCAGCTCGGCCTCGGCCTGCTTGACCCCGATGACGCCGACAAACCATCGCTCGCCGTCGGTCTCGACCTCGTGGATCGACAGGTGCGCCGGGAAGCCGGCGCCATCTTTGCGCCGCCCCTCGACCTCGCGCCCCTCGCCCGAGTAGCGCGCGAGCTCCCCTTCGTGCCCGGCGCCTTGGCCGTCTTGGCCGTCTTGGCCGTCTCGAGTCAGGAGCGTGAAGGGCTGGCCGACGAGATCGTCGGCCCCGTAGCCGAACAGCTCCTGGGCCGCCGGATTGAGCGAGCGCAGGTGGCCCCGCTCGTCGATCGTGATCAGGGCGACGCCCACCGCCTCGATGAGCGCGTCGCTCCTGCTGATCGACTTGGTCGGCGGCGAGGTCATCGGCTGGGTCGGCGCTAGCGGCGAAGCGCGTCGTCGATCCACGCGTCGAGCTGACCACTCCACAGCATCGGCACGACCTCGCGCCCGTCGACGTAGACCGTGGGCGTGCCCGGGAGCTCGAGCTTCTCGCCGTCTCCCCGGTCCCCTGCGACCGCGAGCTTGACCGCCTCGGACGCCATGTCGGCCTTCCACTTGGCGACGTCGAGGCCCTCGATCTGCCCGGCGTAGCGCTCGAGGTCCGCGTCGCTGAGGGCGTCTTGGTTGGCGAACAGCAGGTCGTGCATGGCCCAGAACTTGCCCTGGAGGTGCGCGGCCTCGGCCGCGATCGCGGCGGCCTCGGCCCGATCGTGATGCTCGGTCAGCGGGAAGTGCTTGAACACGAGCTTGGCCCGCCCGCCGTGATGCTCGATCGCCTCACGCAGCTCCGGCGCCTCCATCTTGCACATCGGGCACTGGAAGTCGGCGAACACGACGATCGTCACGGGCGCGCGCTCGTTGCCGAACACCGGGCGGCCCTCGACCGGGATCTCGCGCTGGGTCAGGGCCGCGGTGACCTTGTCGATGTCGAGCTTGATGTCGCCGGCCGCGGCCCCGGCCGCGAGGCGATCGGCGATGAACTGGGCGACGTGCATCGAGTCGCGGCACTCGCCATCCTCGACCAGCGACTTGGCCAGAGAGTGGGGCTTGTCGCAGGCGCTGGACTCGGTGTTGATCACGCGCAAGAAGCTGTCACGCTGGGCGCCCGAGAGCTTCGAGACGTCGACGCCCGGGGCCTCGGTGATCATGTCCGCGGGCAGCGGCTCTTCGGGCGCCGGAGTCTTGGCCGGAGTCTTGGCCGGAGTCTTGGCCGGAGTCTTGGCCCCGGTCTGGGACTTGGTCGAGGTCGCGTCCTTGGTCGACTTCGCGTCGCACGCAGGCGCGACGAGCAAGAGCAAGGAGCAGGAGATCAGCAGTTCCCGGGCGGCGCGAAGCACGAGGGACGCTAACTTAGGGTCGGTGTGGCTGCAACATCGCGCCGCGCCCCGCGCTCAGTCGCGGCGACGCCCGGGACGAGGGCCAAAAAAGACGGCCGAGGCCCCGGAGCGCTCGCCCCGGGGCCCGGCCGTCACGCGGACGGATCAGTCGTCCTCGGTCCGCGCGGCGTCGGCCGAAGCCGGCGCCTCCCGACCCTGGGCCTGTGCGTGATCCCGCTGCTCGTCACGCCGCCGCATCGAGCGGACGGTCCGCGCGAGCGGGGTGCCCTCGACCAGGCGAGTGAACAGCTCGATCGGGCTCTTGCCGCCGATCAGCGAGACCAGGTTCATGTTCTCGGCCGCGGCCTTCATGACCTCGGCGTCGGCCGCGGCGTGGAGGGCCCCGACGAGCTCGGGCTGGATCGCGCCGAGCCGCCGACCGTCGGCCTCGGCGAGCGCCGCGGCCGTGTCCCGATCGATCTGAGCCTGGCAGCCCGGGGTGCAATGCATCGTGTCGCCTCGCGCCGGAATTTTCGCCGAGGGCGCGAAGCCAAAACGCCGCTGTACCGGGCGTACTGCAAGTTTTGGCGACAAAGCCCTCGGCGAAAAGGCCAAG
>NZ_PVNK01000253.1 GCF_002994615.1 Enhygromyxa salina
CGTCGCTGCTCGCGGGTGAGCCGGCGGTGTTTCCAGCGGGGACTTACTGGATGCGGCGCTTCGCGGGTGTTGATGTGATCGCGCAGGCGCCGTAGCGGGTGGAAAATAGAGAAATGGCGGGGTCGCGTGAGCCATCCTGCCGGCGTGTATTGGTTCGGCGGCGTTGAGACGGGGATTGGAGGAGGGAGCAGCCGGTTCTTGGGCTTCGTTGGGTGACAATCGATGCGAACTCGTGACTCGAGTGGGGTTGGAGGACCAACTCTGACGCCGACCAGACCGATGCCTACAGAAGACTCCCCGTCCGGATTTTCGGGTTTCTCGGATTTTCTGCGTTAGAGAGACCTTGTCTTGCGTTAGCTGTCAAACTCCCCCGCCCGCAGCCGCGCAAAATACTCCCGCGACCACCGGGCGACCTGCGGCGAGAGCCACAACAGCGCGATCACGTTCGGGATCACCAGCAGCCCCACAAACAGATCCGAGAAGCTGATCACCACATCAAGCTTCCGCACAGCCCCAACAAACGCGAGCCCGACGAACACCACCCGATAGGCCAACCCCGCCCGCCGCCCGATCGCCCACACCCCCGCAACCTCACCATAGTACGACCAGGTGATCATCGTCGACAGCGCAAACCCAAACCCAGCCACGGTAATGAAGACCGAGCCAAAGCCCGGGATGAACTGGTCGAAGGCGTGGGCCGAGAGCGAGATCCCGCTGAGCCCCGCGGGCGCGTCGGCGCCATAGCTACCGGCGAGCACGATCACGAAGGCGGTCGCGCCCGAGACGATGACCGTGTCGATGAAGGGCCCGAGCGAAGCGACCACGCCCTCACGGATCGGCTCGTCGGTCTTGACCGCGGCGTGGGCGATCGAGGCCGAGCCGAGCCCGGCCTCGTTCGAGAAGATCGCCCGGCGGACGCCCCACAAGATCATCGACCCGAGCGCGCCACCGGCCGCCGCCTCGCCGCTGAGCCCGTCGCGGACGATCAGCGCCGCGACCTCGGGCAGCCGGGCGAACTCGACGCAGCAGATGAACACCGCGCCGCCGACGTAGATCAGGCACATCGCGGGCACGATCCGCGCGGCCCAGCGACCGATGCTCTGAATCCCGCCGATGATCACCGCGCCGGTCAAGACCGCGAGCGCGAGGCCCGTGACCCAGCCGGGGATGTCGAAGTGGGTCCGGAGCGCGTCGGCGGCCTGGTTGCTCTGGAACATGCAGGTGAAGCCGAAGCCCGCGAGCGCGATCGTCAGGGCGTAGAACAGCGCGACCGGGCGCCAGCGCGGTCCGAGGCCAGCGAGGATGTAGTACATCGGCCCGCCGCGGGCCTCGCCGGTCGCCGGATCGAGCTCGCGGTAGTGGGTCCCGAGCGTGCACTCGACGAACTTGGTCGCCATCCCCAGCACGCCGGTGATCCACATCCACAGCACCGCCCCGGGGCCGCCGACGGAGATCGCAATCGCAACCCCGGCGATGTTGCCGATCCCGATCGTGCCCGAGAGCGCGGCCGACAGGGCCTGAAGGTGCGTGATGTTCCCGGCCTCGTCGTCGCGATCGTAGCGCCCGCTGATCAGCGCGAGGGCGTGGGGGAAGCAGCGCAGCTGGATGAAGCCCAGGCGCAGGGTGAAGAACAGGGCCGAGACCAGGCACAGACCGACGACCGGGTAGGACCACACGAGATCCGCGGCGCGCGCGAGGAGGTCGGCCATCGCCGGATCCTATACCTTCGCGGCGCCCGTCCGCGACGCGACAGGCTCCGGTGACGCCGCGCGCGTCTCAACCGATCCGATCGCGGACCAGCGCGGCGAGCTCGTGTCGACTGGTCGCCTCGACGCTGCGCCCCACCCGCTCGAGGGCGATGGCGTAGGCCTCCTGGATCGCCGCGTTGACGGGCGCCTGCTCTGCCAGGCTCTCGAGCATCACGAGCGCCTCCTCGCCCCGGTCGTCGGCGAGGAGCTGCTTCGCTCGCTGGTGGAGGTCCGCGAGGCGCGTGATGGCTCGCACTCGCTCCTCGTGTCCCTCGCCGACGTGGCGAATCGTCAGCGCGCTGCACAGGCTATGGCGCAGCACACGTGTGGTCACGGGCCCGAGCCATTCATGAACGAGCGGGTCGTAGCCCCGGCTCGCAATGACGAGGAGCCCGGCGTCGTCGGCAGCGCCGACGATCTGATCAGCCGGATCCCCAGTCGTCACGTTGACCGACACATCCAGCCCCTCGACGTCGCAACCCGCGAGCAGACCCTCGACCTGCGCGCGCGCGGTCGCCTGGTCATTGTCCAGCTCTCCTTGCGTGGACTCCTCGCTGACCACGGCGACCAGCGCCAAGGGCAGCTGAAACAGCCGAGCCATGCGGATCGCTACCGCGAGCCCGATCTTCGACTCCGGGCTGAGATCCACGGGGCACAGCAACGGGCGCCCGGCGGGCGGCTGGCCCCGCGCGACCCAGACCGGAACCGAAGACTCGCGCACGATCGCCTCCGCGACCGAGCCGACCACCCAACGTCGAATGGTCGCCGGGCGCCCGCCGCCGGTAACGATCATCTGCGCGGCGAGACGCGCAGCGCTCGTAATCACCACCTCGGCGGGGTGGCCAATGGCCACGAGCACGTCCTGGATCTCGACGCCCGCGTCGCGGATCGCCGTGAGGTGGGGCTCGAGCTGGCTCCGCGCCGTGGAGATGCGCTTGTTCATGCCCCGCGCGTTCTCGAGCTGCCGACGCGGGATTGCGTGGACCACGACGATCGGCGCCGCGAGCCGGCGACCGAGCTCGGCGGCCGTCGCGACAATGTCCGGCGTCTCGTGATCGAGGGGGAGCGCGATGAGTAGAGGGCGTGTGTTCACCATGATGCGGACCTTTCCACGAGCTTCCTCAGGCCGTGACGTCGGGATCCTCGCCGTCGAGAGTGGGCGCGCGGTCCTCGGGGCTCTCTGTCAACGGTTCTTCGGTTTCGTCGCGCAGGAGCGCGCGGCCATCAGAGATTCGGGCGAATAAGTAGTAGAGACCAGGGATCATCAACACACCGATTACGGTGCCCACCAGCATCCCGCCGACCCCCGCCGTGCCAATGGTGCGGTTCCCGATCGCCCCGGCGCCGGTCGCAATGGCCAGCGGAATGAGCCCCGCGATGAAGGCGAAGGAGGTCATCTGGATCGGCCGGAAGCGAAGCTTCCCACCTTCAATGGCGGCCTCCTTGAGCGACAAGCCGTCCTGCCGCCGCTGGACCGCGAATTCCACGATCAGGATCGCGTTCTTGCCCAACAAGCCGAGCAGCATGATCACCCCAAGCTGGGCCCAGACGTCGTTGGCCAGGCCCACCGCCTGCAGCAGGAAGAAGGCGCCAAAGACCCCGACCGGCAGCGACAGGAGCACGGCGAGAGGGATGAAGAAGCTCTCGTACTGCCCGACCAAGACCAGATAGACGAAGGCAACGACGACGAAGAAGATGTAAATTACCGCGTTGCCCTTGTTCGACTCATCCCACGACAGGCCCTCCCAGCCGAGGTCGTAGCCCCGAGGCAGGGTCTCGGCGGCGACCTCTTGAATCGCCTCGATGGCCTCACCGCTCGAGTACCCCGGAGCGGGAACACCTTGGATGGGGGCGGAGGGGTACAGGTTGTAGCGGGTGATCTCGTTGAGGCCCTGCTGCTTCTTGATCGTCATGAACGCAGAGTAGGGCACCATCTCTCCGGCGTCGTTCTTCACGAACAGCTCGTCGAGGTCATCGGGCATCCGCCGAAATTCCGGCCAGGCCTGGACGTAGACTTTATAGAACTGGTTGAAGAGGATGAAGCCCTGCTCGTAGGTGCTCCCGATGAGAATATTGAGGTTCTCCAGCGCCGCGTCGATCGACACGCCCTTTTGCATGGCCACGTCATTGTTGATGACGAGCTCGTACTGCGGGTAGTCCGAGGCATAGAAGGTGAACAGGTTCTGGATCTCGGGTCGCTCCGACAGCGCGGCCATGAACTCCTCGGTCACTTCGCCGAGCCGCTGGTAGTCGGCCGTGCTCGACTGGGTCTTGTCGAGCACGCGCATGGAGAACCCGCCCGCCGCGCCAAACCCCGGGATCGCCGGTGGCTCAAAAAACTCGAGCTTGACGTCAGTGATCTCGTGGCTCGCTTCTTCGAGCTCCTCGATGATCTCGCGGGCCGTCTGCTCACGCTCGGACCAGTCTTTGAGGTTGATGATCGCGGTCCCGGCGTTCGAGCCCCGGCCCTCGGTCAAGATCTCGTAGCCGGCCACCGAAGTGACGGACGAGACCCCCTCGACCTGCTTGGCGATCTTCTCCAGCTCCTGCGACTTGGCGTTGGTGTACTCGAGCGTTGATCCCGGAGGTGTCTGAATGACGGCGTAGATGATGCCCTGGTCTTCACTCGGGATGAAGCCGCTCGCCATCTGCTCGTTGGTCATGACAATGCCGGCGGCGAAGGCCCCGACGACCGCGAGGGTCAGCACCCGGCGTGTGACGATCGGCCGCAGCATCCCGGTGTAGATGTTGGTGACCATGTCGACGCCGCGGCTGAAGGGGCGCTGAACAAGGGGCACCGCGAGGATCAGGAGGCCAAAGGGCCCCCACAAGGTGTAGGCCAGATAGCCGATGCCGCCGAGGGCCGGCAACCCGACGAGCACGTACGCCGCGATGGTCTTGGGCCCGCGCGCTTTCTTCGCTTCGCCCTCATGCCCCGGCTCGGCGTGGGGCTTGAGGATCATCGCGCACAGGACCGGTGTGAGCGTCAGCGCGACCACACCAGACAAGACGATCGCCGTGGCCATCGTGACGCCGAACTGGCGGTAGAAGACGCCGACGGGCCCGGGGATGAAGGTGATCGGAACGAAGACGGAGGTCATCACCAGCGTGATGGCGATGATCGCGCCGCTGATCTCGTGGAGCACCTCGACGGTCGCCCGGTAGGGCGAGAGGTGCTTCTCTGCCATTTTGGCGTGGACCGCCTCGACCACGACGATCGCGTTGTCCACGACGATCCCGATGGCGAGGACCATCGCAAACAGCGTGATCAAGTTGATCGAGAAGCCCATCAAGTCCAGGACAAAGAAGGTCCCAACCAGCGACACCGGCACCGCCAGCGTTGGAATGATCGTGGAGCGGAAGTCCCCGAGGAACATATAGACCACCAGGGACACCAAGATGAACGCCTCGAGCAGGGTGTGAAGCACCTTCTCGATCGAGGCGTCGACGAACCTGGACACGTCGTAGGCGATCTCGTAGTCCATCCCGGGCGGGAACGACTCTTTCAGCTCTTCGAGGGTCGTCTTGACCTCGTCGATGACGTCGGCCGCGTTGGACCCGGGGGCTTGCTTGAGCACGACGGACGCCGCGGGGTGTCCGTCGACGTCGGAGTAGATGTCAAAAAACTCCGAGCCGAGCTCGATGCCGGCGTGCCGCTGCTTGCCTGCGGCGCCGGCCGCTGGCTCGCCCTCCTCGCTCGGCTCCCACACCGGCGAGTGCTCCTTTGGCGGCACACAGACATCTTTGAGCCGAAGGATCTCACCGTCGGGCTTCGCCTTCAGGATGATGTTTCCGTACTGCTCTGGCTTGTTGTAGCGCCCGACATAGGTCAGGACGTACTCCTTCGACTGTGAGGTCATGCCTGTGGCCTGACCAAGGCGGCCCGGCGAGCCGATGATGCTCTGCTCGGCCAGGGCCTCCATCACATCTTCGACGGAGACGTTGTAGGCGCGCATGCGCTCGGGGTTCAACCAAACGCGCATGGCGAAGCTGCGGTTGCCGAGGTTCCTCGGGATCCCCATGCCCGGGATCCGCTTGAGCACGGGCATGATATAGACGTTGGCGTAGTTGAAGAGGTCCTTTTGGTCCGTGTTCGGGTCGGTGCTGTACAGGTTCAAGTACATCAACATGCTCGGCACGACCTGGCTGACGAGGATCCCCTCGCGCACGACCAGCTCCGGTAATCGGCTCGACATGATGTTGACCCGATTTTGCACGTTCACGACGTTGGTGTTGGGGTCGGTGCCAGGCTCGAAGAAGATCTGGATCGTCGCCTCGCCCGCGCTCGTCGCGGCGGACACCATGTAGCGCATGTTCGGGACGCCGTTGATCGACTGCTCCAAGGGCACGATGACCGAGTCGACCAGGACGTCCGCGCTCGCGCCGGGGTATGCGATGGAGACATAAACGGTCGGCGGCGCGACGTCGGGAAACTGCGCAATCGGGAGCCGCGCGATCCCCAGCATCCCTAGCAACAGGAGCAGGATCGAGGTGACGAGTGCGAGGGCCGGCCGCTTGAGAATCTTCTTGAACATGATCGTACCGTGAGCAGCTGTTATTCGGCGTGATGTTTCATGCCTGAAAGGACCTCTTCCGGTTCGCGGAACTCGCTCACCGGGTGGTCACCCTCATGAATCTGCCGGACCCCATCGAGGACGATCTTGTCGGTGACGTCGAGTCCGCTCTCGACGACGAAGATGTCGTCCATTTCATGCGAGATGGTGATCGCGCGTTGATGCACAGCCCCGTCCTCCCCGACGACGTAGACGTACTGCTTGTCGAGGATCTCGAAGGTCGCCCGCTGGGGGATGACGATGGCCCCCTTCAGGGTCTCGTGGATCAGCAAGGTCCCGGTCTGACCGTGGCGCAGGAGGCCGTCTGGGTTGGGGAAGTCGGCGCGAAACAGGATGTTGCCCGTCTCGTTGTCAAAGTCGGATTCGACGGTGACCGAGTCGCCAGCGCCGTGGCCGAAGATCTCGCCGTTCGCCAGCTGCAGCTCGATCTTCGCCTCGGGGAAGGTCAGCCGTTGCGGGCTGTCCGGGTCGACCGCGCCCTCGATCGCCTTGAACTCGAGGTAGTTGGCCTCGGGGACGTTGAAGTAGACCCACATCACGTTGTTGTCGGACACGGTCGTGAGGATGTCCCCCTCCTCCATCAGGCTGCCCTGCTGCTCGTACTGGCGGTCGATGATGCCGTCGAAGGGGGCTCGGATCTCGGTGAAGGCCAGCTCCGCCGCCGCGAGCTCGACCTTGGCTTTGGCCCGCGCCCGCTCCGCCTTGGCCAGGGCGAGCTCCTGGTCCGAGACCACGTCGCCTTCGTACAGCTTCTTGGTGTTCCGAAGCTCGATCTCTGCGCGCAAGAGCTCGGCCTCGTCGGCGTGGAGCTTGGCCTTGTAGACGACGGGGAGGATCTTGAACAACAGCTCGCCCTGCTTCACCGCCTGGCCCTCTTGGACCTGGATCTTCTCGAGGTAGCCCCGCTCGAGCGCGCGGAGCTCGATGTGGCGGCGCGAGTGGATCTGGCAGACGTATTGCTGGGTGCTGACGACCTCCTTCGTCATCGGACGGGTCAGCACGACCTTGCGTGGGATCTCGTGTTCCTCGTCATGCCCCTCGGCGCCCGAACACGCGATCGGGGCGAGGCATAGCAAGGCGAGGAGGCAGGACTGAATCGGTGAGAAGCTCATGAGATGTGTACTTGATTGCGAAATCGTGGAGCTGGTGGCGGCGCGTCGCTACTTTGCGGTCCGCCACCCGCCCCCGAGGGCCCGGTAGATCCCGACAACGGCCTGCATCTGGGCCAGGCGGGTCTCGATTAACTCGAGCTCGGCGTCGAGGGCGTCGCGGCGGGTCAGGAGGACTTCCATGTAGTCGGCGTGGGCTGAGCGGTAGAGGATGTCCGAGGTCTCAATCGCCTGCTCGAGCTTGTCGACCTGCTCACGCAGACGCATGAACTGTTGGTTGAGGTTGTCGATCTTCGCCAGGTAGGTGACGACCTCGGTGTAGGCCTGCAGCAAGGTCCGCTCGAACACGAGCACCGCCTGCATCTGCCGCGCGTTCGCGGCCTGGTAGTCGGCCTTGATCCCGGCGAAGTTCAGCAGCGGCGCGACGAGGTTGCCGGCGAGGCCGTAGGCCAGCGAGGCCGGGGTGTCGATGAGGTGGCTGGCGTTGAAGGACTGGTAGCCGAGCTCGGCGTCGATGCTCAGCGAGGGGAAGAACCGGGCCTTGGCCGACTTGACGTCGAGCTCGGCCGCCTCGAGCAAGAGCTGGGCCTCGCGGACGTCGGGCCGGTTGTCGAAGAGCTCGGCCGGGAGCCCGGCGTCGACCGCCGGCGGCTGGGTCTGCTGGAACTTCGAGGCGTCGCGCGCGACGCTCCTGGGGAAGCGACCGACGAGGAAGTTGATCCGGTTCTCGGTCTCGATCTGAAGCTGCAAGATCGCGTAGCGCAGGCTCTGGATCTTCAAGACCTCGGCCTCGAAGCGCTGGACCTCGAGCTCGGTCGCGCGCGCGGTCTCCTTCTTGAGCCTGGCGATCTCGAGCGCGTCTTGCTGGATCTCGAGGTAGCGGTCGAGGAGCTCGAGCTGGTTGTCGAGCGCGAGGAGCTCGTAGTAGGAATCGGCGATCTCGGCGATGACCTGGGTCAGGATGAAGTTGCGAGCCTCGATGCTGGCCAGGTAGCGCTTGTCCGCGGACTTCTTGGCGTTGCGCAGCTTGCCCCAGACATCGATCTCCCATGAGGCCGTCAGGCCAAAGTGAAGATCGGGCAGGTTCTCGGCCACGCCGTTGGCCTCGTCAGCCGCCCCCTGACTCGTGTATCGGCCGACCTTCTCGACCCCACCCCCGACGACACCGTCGAGCCGCGGGAGGTACTCCCCCCGGCGAGCGCCAGCCTCGGTCTGGGCGATGATGATCTCCTGAAGGTGGATGTCGAGCTCCTGGTTGTTGTCGAGGGCCTCCTCGATCAGCGCGCGGAGGTCGGGATCGTTGAAGAGCTCGTCCCACTGGCGCTGGGCCGCGGAGCTGGTCTCGGCGCTGGCCGCTGCGGCGCTCGAGCTCCAGCCGTCCGGAACATCGCGCTCGGCCTCCCGGGCGACGTTGTCCCCGAGCATCCGCGCGCAGCCGCCCGAGAGCAGGACCGCCGCGGTCGCAACGAGCGCGAACTTACTGGCTACAAACAATGAGATTTTCGATCGAAGTCGGCTCACGGACTTCCTGGCTTTATTGAACGTAGGATTTAGGGGTCGGCGAGGGCCTGCCCATGGCGATCGGCGAAGCGCCGCTCGAGGTCAAAGCGTGCTCTCACGCAATGATTCGTCGCCATGTTGCCCGCGCGCTTGATCGCGCGAGCCGTGCCATATTCGATCCGGAGTCCGAGCCACGGCGTGGCCCAAACGCGAGATCATGGGTCGGTCAGCCGATTGGGGGCCCGCGTCCGCGGGCGAGGGCTTGGTAGCCGGCGTTGAGCCGCGGGAGCGCATGCTGGAGCATGGCGATCCGTGTGGCCGTGCTCATCAACAGCTGCAGCGTCGAGAGAATCGCGACCTGGCCGGGCGAACCATCATCGAGTTCGGCGCCCTCACCCTCGCTGCTCCCGTTCGGCACATCGCCCAATTGCTCGAGCTTCTCGTCCGGGCACGGCTCTTTCTCATTGGAGAAGAGCGTCGGCTGCCCCGACTGCTGCGAATGCGCAAGACCCGCATGGGCCGCATGAGCCGCGTGGGCCGCAGCCGGCCACCAGAGCACGATGCCCAACAGGACAGCGAGCGCTCGGGCCAGGCGGCCTTGAACCAACTCGAACATGCGACGGGCACACTTTCCCACTATGGTTGGCCGCGTCAAGTCCCTTCTTTGACCGGCCGCGAGCTCGGGCCTCTGTTCGGTCCGGAGACAGGCCTCGACCCCGCGACCGCTGCAGTTGCAGCCCGCTCGACGACGGCGAGCGTCTCGCGCGGGTGTGTGGTCCCACGTGGACTGAGCGTCTCGCAAACTCCCACACGCGGCGGCCAAGACGCCGTCCGCGTCCGACGCCCGTGGCACACGGGCAAATACGGGATCACGATCGTGCAGTCGAGGGCCGCGTTCTTCATACCGAAGATCGTTCACGCCACGACCCAACACACTCACCTCGCGAGTTGCATGCGCACGAAAGGACTCACCACCCATGAAACCCCTGATCCACCCGAGCCACCCGAGCCTGAGCGGCTGCGCTGTCGCAGGCCTGATCGCACTGGCCGCGAGCGGCTGCGTCACCACCGAAGACACGCTCGTGCTGGGCAACCCCACCGCACCGCTGACCTTCGGGGGCTACGCTTCGGCGCCAGGAGCGACGGTCGAGCTCTATGCCTTCGACAGGTCCACAGACGACTGGGAGCCGAAGCCGCTGGCGACGACGATCGCCGACAACACTCCATTCACCTACGGCGGGCGCACGATCTACTCGTGGAATCTCACCACCACGCTGATCGACAACGACGATCCGTCCTCCCTGTGCCGCCTGAGCCCCCGCTGCACCCTCGCGGAGAGCTCGATCCGCGTGCAGTTCCGCGAGGTCGACGGTGACCACAACCCCCTGCTGACCTTCGACAAGGGCGGGATCACCTGCACCGCCAAAAAAGTCAACGACGGGGCCGACCTCTACGCGGCGGCGTGGGAGTGCAAGGGCGAGATCTTCGACGAGCTCTCGATTCCCGTCATCTTGTGAGTCGAGGCGGCGCCGTGCCCCGTGTCGGGAGCTGCGCCGCTTCGCGAGGCGCGCCTGGCCGGGGCCCCCCGCTAAGATCACGCGTTCGCTCTTGAAGCGCGAACATGCCGAGCGCGTGGTCACGGCGGGCTTCACCTTTGGAGCAGGGGGCGAGCGAGGTCGACGAGCTCGATCAGCGGGGCGGGCCACAGCCCGAGCCCAAACACGAGCGCCGCGAGGCCGGCGACGACCGCCCCCTCACGCGAGCGCAGGTCGGCCGGCGCGTCGATCTTGGTCGGGCCGAAGAAGGTCCCGAACAGCGCGCGGATCAAGGCGATGCCGCACAGGGCGGTCGCGATGACCATGACCACGCCGAACACCGGGTGGGCCTCGACGACGCCGTGGACGAGCAGGTCCTCGGCGACAAAGCCGAGCGAACCGGGGAAGCCCACGCTCGCGACGCTGAATGCCGCGAACGCGACGGTCAGCCTTGGCGCCGAGCGGACGAGGCCGCCGAGCTCCGAGATCCGGGTGGTCCCGGTCCGGGCCTGGACCGCCCAGGTCGTCAGCGCGAGACCGGTGACCGCGGTGCCGTAGCTGATCCAGTAGACGATCGCGCCCGCGGTGCCGTCGGGCTCGAGCGAGCTGAGGCCGACGAGCATCAGGCCGGCCTGGCTCGCGCTGAGCCAGCCGATCAGGCGGCGAAGATCATCGGTCACGACCGCCAGCGCGCTGGCGTAGAGGGCCGAGAGCGCGCCGATGACCGTGAGCACCGTCGTCAGCTCGTGGGCGTGGTCGCCGAGGCTGGGGATCACGAGGCGCACGAACAAGTAGGCGCCCGACTGCGACGCGACCAGCAGCACCGTGGTCCCGAGCGGGCCGTACTGGGTCAGCGCGGGCAGCCACGAGTGACCGGGGACCAGGGCCATGCGAACGAACACGGCCACGAGGACCAGCCCGAGCACGATCGGCGATCCGCCGCCGCTCGAGCCGATCGCGCGCAGGTCGAGGCCGAGGCCGAGAGGTGCGCCCTCGACCAGGACCAGGCCCAGCGCCAGGGCCAGCGGCAGCGCCCCGACCACGAACACGTAGCGCAGCAAACGAGCGCTCTGGGGTCCCTCGCGGCGGCCTCGTTGGCGGGCGCGGGCGGGGAAGGTCAGCCCGGCGAAGGCGACCGCGAGGACGACGAGGTCGAGGGTCGAGACCATGGTCAAGATCAGGCCTTCGGTCAGGAGCAAGGCCGTGATCCTGGGCCGCTCGTCCCGAGCCCGGGGCGCCCCGACGAGCACCGCGAAGGCCGTGATCGCGTTGGTCATGGCCAGCACGGCCGAGAGCGGATCGAGCCCGAACAGGGGCCGAGTTCCGAGGGGTCCGAGCGCGACGGCCGGGTCCTCGACGCGCCCGCCACCGCCCGAGACGAGCGCGGCCAGGAGCGCGGCGAGGGCGAGGACGACGAGACCAGAGACGAGGGCTCCGATCCTTCGCGCCCGCGCCACGCTGAGTGAGCGGGTGACGAGGAGCGCGCCGACCAGGGGCAGCGCCACGGTGATGGCCAGGAGTGGGGCGTGTGCGGTCATGCCAGGTCCTCGTCGTGGAGCTCGGGTTGCGCGGCCAGGTCTGCGTGGGAGCGCCGGTCGACGAAGTGATCGGCGAAGCGCTGCTCGAGTCGCTCGGCGCGGCCGGCCAGCGCGAGGATGGGGTTCACGAGCCACGCGTCGATCAGCGCGTCGACGCCGAAGCGCGACAGGGCCAGGCGGTAGAGGCGGGCGCGGGCCCGCTCGGGGATCACCCGCTCGAGGTGGGCGCCCGTGTGCAGGTGCTCGCCCCCGAGCGCGCCGTGACGCCGATGCATGTCGTGGAGCAGGGTCGGCGCGCGCAGCAGCTGGTAGGTGCGCAGGCTGATGTGACCAAAGAGGTGGACGATCGCCAGCCAGCGCAGATCGAGGGCGATCCATACGAAGACCAGGCCCGTCTGCGTGGCCGAGGCGTAGGCGAGCTGGCTCTTCGCGTCGGTCTGGACGCGACCGACGATCGTCGCGTGGACGAAGGTCGCAACGCCGACGCCCGCGAGGATCCAGCGCGCGACCGGCGACTCGGCGAACAAGGGCGCGACCCGCAAGAGCAGGTACGCGCCTGCGGCCACGGACAGGCCGCCGTAGAACAGCGCGCTCGAGGGTGTCGGCCCCTCCATCGCGCGCGGCAACCACCCGCCGAGGGGAAAGGCGCCGGACTTGCCGATCGCCGCGAGCAGGAACAAGAGCGCGACGAAGGTCGCCGCGTGGGGCTCGAGGGCGGCCGCGCCCATCGGCGCGTGCCCCGAAGCCCAGGCGCCCGCAGCGTCGGAGCTGTGGGCGTAGTAGTGGAGGAAGACCGCGCCAGCGAGGAGGCCGATGTCGCAGATCCGGTAGGTCACGAACGCCCGCAGTCCGGCCTCGAGTGGCGCCTCGCGGCCGTGAAAGTAGGCGATCAAGAAGGTCGAGGTCAGCCCGACGAGCTCCCAACCGACGAACAAGAGGTCGACCGTCCCGGCCTCCAGGACCAGCGCCAGGCCGGCTTGAAACAGCGCGATCAGGGCGAAGAAGCGATTGAAGCCGGGGTCTCGGTGGATGTAGGTGATCGAGAAGCGCGCGCCGATCAGCGAGAGCAAGCTCGACAGCGTCAGCATGACCACGCTCAGGCCGTCGACGGTCAGGCGGCCGGCGAAGGAGTAGCTGCCGATCGCAAACCATGGCCCCTGATCGAAGACCAGCGCGTGCCCGGGCGCGCGGACGACCTCGACCGACAGCCACACGCTGGCGACGAGGCCGAGGGCGGTCGCCGCGAGCACGCTGCGCCCGACCACCGCCTCGGGCAGCGCCCGGGCAGACACGAGCTGCGCGAAGCTGATCGCCAGGAACACGACCAGCGGCGCCGTCGGGACCAGGATCATCAGGGCCGCGTGGAGGGTGGTCGGGCTCATGAGCGGCCTCCGTCTTCGGGCACGATCCGCGCGGGCGGCAAAAATTCCCGGGACCTCGCGTAGTAGGCCCGAGACGAGGGCGCGGTCGGGACGCTCGACGAGCCGCAGGTGTCGGTCACGAAGCGTCCGTCCTCGAACACCTGCATCTCGCCAGAGTCGGGGTCGACGCTGACCAGCTGGATCCACCCGTTGGTGATCAGCTCGGCGAGGATCGGCTGGCGCCCGGCGATCGCCAGGAGCGTGTCCGGCCTGGCCTCGACGATCACCAGCAGCCGCATCGGCTCGTGGATCTCTGTCATCTGGAGGGGCAGCCCCGTGCGCAGGTCGCCCGAGGTGCCGTTGAGCACCCCGAGGTAGCCGCAGATGTTGTGCGGCAGCTTGGTCCCGGCCCCGAAGACTTCGGGGTCGACGATCGAGAAGTAGTACTCGAGGTTGATCCCGGCGCCGACGGGCCCGGCGATCGCGAGGAGCCGCTCGAGCACCGCGCCTTCGGGGTCGCTGGTCGGATCGTAGGAGACCAGGAAGGCGCGGCGGTCGAGGAACAGCCCCCGGGTCGAGCTCCGCGGGCCGATGATGCAGATCGCGTTGGTGCAGTGGCCATACTCGGGCCGGGGCTCGCCGAGGTGGGAGGCCCGGCCCTCGACGTGGCGAAGGCCGGCCTCGACGTCGCCCGAGAGCGCGGCCATCTCGAATTTGCGCGCGCGCTCGTGGCCGTTGAGCGCTCGCGCCCGGTCGAGGGTCGCGACGGCGCGGGCGAGGGCGTCCGAGAAGTCCGCGGGGACGAGATCGAGGTCGTAGAGCTCGACCCGGTCGTCGGCGGTGTCGTGCTCGCCAGCGACGAACCAGGTGTCGTCGGGGATCTCGATGCCCCGCGCCGCGACCTCGGCGCGGACCTTTGGATCGTTGGCGAAGATCGCCAGCAGCCGGGCCGTCGCGCCGCCGCGCCGCCCACCGCAGGCGCCGCAGTCGTGGGCGGCCTCGTGCGGGTTGTTGAGGCTCGTCGATCCGTGGGCGAGGAGGAAGACCAGGGGCGCGAAGCGCTCGCGCAGGCCCATGCCCTCGACCAGCGAGTAGACCCGGTCGACCTGCTCGTCGAAGTCGTAGCCACACGCGAGCCCGCGCGCGCTCGTTGCCCCAGCGTCGTCGTTGGCCAGCCGGGTCCGCGGCCGGGGCAAGGCCAGGGTCCCGAGCTGATCGAGCGCGCGCATGCTCGAGCGCGGGGCCAAGACCCGGGCGCCCAGCGGAATCCAGGCGACGGGCCCGAGCACCAAGCTCGCGAGGGCGCCGCGCAGGCCGCTGCGTGAGCCGAAGAAGAACTGATGCAGGGCTCGGCCCCAGCGGCGGCGCCGACTCTGGCGCGCGTCACCGAGGGCCGCGTCGGCCGGGACCGCTCGCTCGACGATCTCGTGGCTGGGACGGACGCCCGCCGGGGCCAGGGCGATGTGCCCGCCCGCGTCGCAGCTCCGGTAGTCGATCGCGAGGCCGAAGGACCCGGCCGCGCCGAAGGTCTCGGCGTCGGGGTCGAGCTCTTCAATGTGGCGGCGAAAAGACTCCTCGCGGTCGTCGATGCACGCGACGACCTGGATGCTCGGGCGGCCTCGTGTGCTCCGAGCTCGGGCGCTCGATCGGTTCGCGCAAAAGCCATCGAGGATCTCGGCCCGATAGCGGCGCTCGAAAGCCTCGAGAAACACCCGACCGCGGGCGAGCTCGTCGAAGCCGTCGAGCTCGCGCAGCAAGCGGGCGGCCTGGTCAGCGTCGAGGGCGTCGACCTGCTCGAGGGTCAGGCCGAGGTGCTGGGCGAGGACGAACAGGCGGTACGCGGCGTATGCGTCCGGGTGAGGACGACGCGCCTCGGCGGGGGAGCTTCGAGCGAGGAGTGCGGGGAAGCTGTCGATCCCGTGGTCGGCGGCGAGCTGCTCGAAGGCGGCTCGCTCGAGCACCAGGCGGACGGCGCAGAAGTCCTCGAGCGAGGTCGGCGGCGCCGTCGGGCTGCGCTCGTGCGGGTGTCGCTCGAGCCTGCTGAACATCCCGGCGAAGCCCGGCGTCGCGCGGAGCAGGGCGAGCAGCAGCGCGTCGATCTCGTGTTCGGGAATTGCGAAGTACTCGAGCGCCTCGACGATCGCCTCGCGGGCTCGGGCGTCGCGCGCAGCCAGCTCTGCGAAGATCCGCCGCGCCCGGCCCAGCCACGGCACGACGCGGGGTCCGGTCTGCGCGCACAGGTCGCGAACGGCGACGAAGAAGCCCCGCTCACGACCTGGCATCGGCCAGTAGGCGAGGCCCTCGTCGAGGTAGGCGGCCGCCCAGCGCAGCAGCTCGGGGTGAAGCTGGTTCCAGATGTCCACGCCGAGGCGCGCGAGGGCGACGTCGCGGGGGGTTTGGGTTTGGGGCTGATCCGAGGGCGAGGTCGACCCCAGCGGGAGCTCGCGGGCGAGCGCGCGGCAAGCCTGCCACATGGCCCCGGCGACGAGGGGCTCGGGGTCGTCGTCGAGCAGGGCGAGGATCGCCTCGCGCGTGGCCGGGATCCCGTAGCGCTCCGGCATCCGATCGACCGTGCCGGTCGGACCGAGGAAGCGCCCGACGAGCTGGACCGGCGTCGCGCAGCCCGTGAACTCGCGCAGGCTCGCCTGACTCGAGGCGATCGTCCGGGCGGCCTGCTCGGGCCGCATGGCCGCGAGGCTGCGGTCGAAGCGTTCTTCGCGGACGCGCCAGCGCAGCGCCGCCCGCGTGGGCACCCTGAGGTCAACCCGCAAGGCGAGGCTGTAGAGCTCGCGCCGCGTGGACCACGGGGTCAGCGACTCGCCGCCGTCGAGACCCTCACGCCGGAGCTCGCGCTCGAGCTCGCGCTCGAGCTCACGCCGGTCGATTCGACCTTCCGCGAGGTCCTGACGAAATGCAGCCTCGTCGCGGTAAACCCGGGCGCCGAAGCGCTGGTGCGCGAGCTGCAGCGCGTCGTGAAAGGCGTGCTCCTGGAGCGCGTGCAGCGTGTTGTGATGCACGAACATCTCGAGGGGCGCCTGGTCGGGGAGCGAGTGGACGGCATGCTCGAGCGCCCGTCCGATCACGTCGCCACGATCGCGGGTCGAGTGAGCGGGAGCTTTGGCCTGAATAATTGAGCGATTTAAATGAAGCGAATGGCTTGACGACGCAGAAGCTGCCGATTGCATGGCAAACTCCAATCGAAGGAGAACGACGCTGGCGAGGGGTCAAGGCGTGCTCTCACGCGCTGCCCACGGCTGCTCGGCTCGCGGAGCTCGCGAGCGAGGATCATTCGTCTTTCAACCCACTGGAGGTCCGCGCTCGCGCGCGAGCGCGTCGTAGCCAGCGCTGGGCCGCAGACACGCGTGCGCGCCCATCGCGACCCGCCCAGCCGCGCTCATCCCCACGCTCACCGCGGCGACCGACGCGAGCGATCCGTCTTTGAGCTTGGAGTCCTCGCTCTCCTTGCTCTCGCTCGGGACATCGTCGGATTGCTCGGGCCTTTGGTTCGGGCCCGGATCCTCGCCACTGGACGAGAGCCCCAACTCTTGGGGCTGCGCGAAAACAGCGCGGTCCATGGCTGGCCACCAGAGCAAGATGCCCAAGGTGACAGCGAGCGCTCTGGCCAGGCGGCGGCCTTGAACCAACTCGAACATGCGGCGCCGACAGCTTCCCACCACGGCTGGCGCCGTCAAGTCTACCGGGCTCGCGAGGTCGCGACCGCAAGAACTTCGCGACCGGCGAAGCGCTCGGGAGGCGCGCGGAGCTCGAGCACGCCATCGACGAAGCGATAGGCCTGCGTCTCGATCTTGCCGGTCCAGTTGGGAAACGCGCTGGCATCGATCCGGTGACGCACAATTTGCCGGTGCTCGGCCCAGGTCGCGACGAAGCCGGCCGAGCCCCCCCCGCAGCCGAAGCGAGC
The DNA here is from genome assembly GCF_002994615.1 of Enhygromyxa salina. Lineage (GTDB taxonomy): Bacteria > Myxococcota_A > Polyangia > Nannocystales > Nannocystaceae > Plesiocystis > Plesiocystis salina_A. The sequence goes on from NZ_PVNK01000253.1 coordinate 17,285, forward strand.
GGTGAGGCAGCGGCCGGCGCCGAGACGTCTGGCTGGACGAGGCTGCGCTCGTCCCCGCCGTGGTCGTTCGGTTCACCGGACCGCCAGCTCCAGACCAGCGGGCGCAGGCGTCCGTTGACCTGCATGTCGGCGTCCTCGACATGGTCGAAGTTGACAATCGGGACGCCGCAGTCGACGAGGCTCTCGAGCTCGGCGTCCTCGAAGGTCGAGACGACTTGGGCGACTTGCCGCTGTCGCCGCCCCCCGGACAGGCCGCGACGCCGTCGTCCTCGCTCTTGTCGAGGCCGTGAAAGCCGTGACTCGCCGTCAAGTCTACCGGGCTCGCCAGGTCGCGACCGCGACAACTTCGCGACCGGCGAAGCGCTCGGGAGGCGCGCGGAGCTCGAGCAAGCCATCGACGAAGCGATAGGCCCGCGTCTCGATCTTGCCGGTCCAGTTGGGAAACGCGCTGGCTTCGATCCGGTGACGCACAATTTGTCGGTCGAGATCGATCTCGTAGCTTCCGAAGTAGCTGATGCAGGTCTCGAACGCCGCCTGGAACTCCGCTGCGCTCGCGACCCGCATGTCGCCGCTGGCAAAGGAAGAGCGCTGCGCAGCCATGACCTGCACGCTCATACGCGACTCGCCCCCCCCTCCCACGGGTCCCGTGTAGATCAGCTGACCGCGCGGATGAAGCCCGAGCGGGTGGATGGCCTCGCCGTCGATCGACAAGACCAGCGAGACCGCCTCCCAACAACCCAAAAGTGGCGCGCTCATGCCCCCAGCTCCCTCGCGAGACCTCGGTCGAGGCCGAGGTCCTCACGCAGCGCGCGGGTCAGCTCGGTCGCCGCCCCGCGCAAGAACAGGTGCCCCCCGGCAAAGCGACGAAGGCGAAAGCCGCCGCCGTAGGCCGACCAGCCGCGCATGCTCGCCTCGTCGGCGGCTCGATCATCGGCGCCGACGTAGGCCGACAAGGCGCACGCCAGGCGCGGCTCGGGCCGCGGGTGATAGTCCCGCTGCAGCTGAAACGCCGCCCGCAGGGCCGGGCGCAGGGCTTCGATCAAGGCCTCGTCGCTGGCGAAATTGGCGAGCTCGTCGAGGTAGCCGATGCTGCGCAAGAACGCGGGGTCGGACAGGCGCGCGTCGAGTTCGTCTGCGCTCGAGAGCTCGCGCGGACCCGCGGCCCCGGGGCTCGGATGCGCCGCGACGCACAGGTGCGAGGGCCCCGGTCGCCCGCGCGCCTCGAGCTCGCGGGCGAGCGCGTGCGCGACGAGGGCCCCGAGGCTGTGGCCATAAAACGCGAACGGCGGCGCCAGGAGCTCGGGGTTCTTGTCGAGCTCGTCGAGCAGCGCGTCGACGAGGGGCTGCATCTCCTCGAAGGGCTGCTCGCCCTCGCGGTCGAGGGCGCCGGGCAGCCGCACGGCCCACAGCTCGACCTCGGGCAAGTGCCTCGCCCACGGCCGAAACACCGACGCCACGCCCCCGGCGTAGGGGAAGCAGATCAGCCTCGCGCGCGGGTTCGTAGGCCGAGACAGACGCAGCAAGACGCCCTGCTCGGAGCTCGCGGGCGCGCCAGCCTCGACCCACGCCGCGAGCTCCGTGATGCTCGGGCCGTCGAGGATCCGCGCGATCGGCAGACGCACGCTGAAGCCGCGCTCGATCGCGTCGGCGAGATCCAGGGCCATGACCGAGTCGAGGCCGAGGCTCGCCAGCGGCCGGTCGGGGTCGAGCTTCGAGGGCGCCATCTCGAACACCTCGGCGACCTCCTCGCGCACGCGGGCCTCGATGTTCCCGGCGGCCACCGGAGCCTGCGGGAGAGCCTCGGCCCGCGGAGCTGGCGTCTCGATCTGTGCGGCGTCGGGCTGCTCGCGGCCCAGTCGCAGCTCGCGGCCACGCGGCGACTCGATCCAGTAGCGCTGACCGGCGAAGGGGTAGCTCGGCAGCGAGGTCAGCCTGGCGCCCGCCGAGCAGCTGGCCGCGAGCTGGGTCGCAGCGCCACGCACGTGAAGTCGAGCGAGCGCGCGCAGCATCTCATCGCGTCCGGCCGGATCGGGGCTCACCGTTGTGAGCTCCGCGTCGGCGATCTCGCCGGGCTCGACGGACGCTTCGGGCACGACGCCAACGACGAGCTCCGCGCGAGACTCCCCGGCGAGGTAGGCGTCGAGCAGGCTGGCCAGCTCGTCCCGCGACCGAGCCACGCACGCGACACGATGCCCGAGCTGAGCGCGCTCGATCGTCGACCGGCTCAGATCCGCGAGGCTCACCCGCGCGTCTTCGTTGGCCCGCAAGAACTCGGCCAGGCGCGCGCAGGCTCGATCGAGCTCGGCGCGGGTCCGCCCCGAAACCACGAACAACTCCGCGACTCCGGGCGACGGGCTCGCCTCGAGGTCCGGCTGAGGCAGCGGGGCGCCCTCGACGATCAGGTGGGCGTTCGTGCCCCCGAGCCCAAAGGTGTTGACCCCGGCGAGGCGGCGGCCCCTGGTCGCGGGCCAGGGCTCGAGCGAGGTCGGGATCCGCAGCCCGAGCCCCGCGAGGTCGACCCCCTCGGGCGCCGAGCGAAAGTGCAGGTGCGGCGGGATCTGCTCGTGGTGAAGCGCGAGCGCGGTCTTGATCAGGGCCGCGACGCCAGCCGCCGCCTCGGCGTGCCCGATGTTGCTCTTGATCGATCCGAGCGCGCACGCGGGCCCCTCGCGCTCGACCCCCACCACCTCTCCGAGGGCCTGGGCTTCGATCGGATCGCCGACCGGCGTCCCGGTCCCGTGGGCCTCGACGTACTGCAGCTCGCCGGGTGAGATCCCGGCCCGGCGAGACGCGACGCGGACGACCTCCTGCTGGGCCCGACCGCTCGGCAAGGTCACGCGCCGGGTCCGGCCGTCTTGATTGACCGCCGAGCCGCGGATCACCGCGTAGATGCGCTCGCCCGCGGCGAGGGCCTGGGCGAGCGGGCGCAAGACCACGACCCCCGCGCCCTCGCTCCGGGCGTAGCCGTCGGCGCGGGCGTCGAAGCCCTTGCACCGACCATCGGGCGCCAGCATCCGCGCCTGGCTCGCGGCGATCGTTGGCTCGGGCCGGAGCATGAGGTTGACGCCGCCGACCAACGCCAGCGACGCGTCGCCCGAGCGGATGCTCTGGCAGGCGAGGTGGACGGCGACGAGCGACGACGAGCACGCGGTGTCCAGGACCACGCTCGGCCCGCGCAGATCGAAGGCGTGGGAGATCCGGTTGGCGGCCATGCAGCCGCCCATCCCGACCACGGTCTGGCCGTCGATCAGCTCGCGGTCGTGAACCGAGGTCCGGATCGCGAGGTAGTCCTGCAGCATCAAGCCGACGAACACCGCCGCGTCGCTGCCCGCGAGCGCGCGCGGGTCCATCCCGGCGTCCTCGACCGCCGCCCACGCGACCTCGAGCAGCACCCGATGCTGCGGATCCATGTGCGCGGCCTCGCGGGCCGAGATCCCGAACAGCTCGGCGTCGAAGCGATCGACCTCGTCGATGAAGCCGGCCTCGCGGATCGAGATCTTGCCGCGGCGGGTCGCGTCGGGGTCAAACATGGAGTCGACACACCAGCGATCACCGGGGACCTCGCGCATCGCGTCCTTGCCGCTGGCGAGCAGCTTCCACATCGAGATCGGCGAGTCGACGCCGCCCGGGAAGCGACAGCCGATCCCGACGATCGCAATTGCTTGATGTTCGGACGCAGCCATCAGCTCGCCTCCTGTTGCGCAGACCCGAGCGCGCGGACCAAGGCCGGCTCGACGCCGAGCGCAGCGCAGCGCTCGCGGATCGGCGAGAGCCGCCACTGTTTGGGCTCGAGCTCACGCGAACGCTTGGCTCGCAGCAGCAGGTTCTTGGGCGTGTGGCTGCTGGCGACGAACTCGACGACGCCGACCTCGTAGCCGCAGGCCTCGAGCAGCTCGACGCGCAGCGCGTCGGTCAGCAGCTCGCCGAAGGTCCGGCGCAGCAAGCCCTGCTCGACGGCCGCGGGCACCAGCAGCGCCGGCCCCTCGCGCTGCGCGAGCTGACGCGCGAGCTCGGCCTGGCAGCAGGGCACGCACAGGATCGAGCGCGCCCCCGCCCGGATCGCCAGGGCCAGCGCGGCGTCGGTCGCCGTGTCGCAGGCGTGGAGCGAGATCGCCAGATCCGGCGGCCCGCCGCGCTCGCCGAACAGCTGCTCGGGCGCGAGGGCCTCGAGCTTCGCGCTCATGAAGCGCGCGCGATCGCCAAAGCCGATCTGCTCGGCCCGCGCGCGGCTGGTCGCGATCACGTCGTCGCGCACATCGATCCCGAGCAGCTCCGCGTCTTGGCCCTCGAGCCGCAGCGCCTCGAGCACGACGAAGCTCAGGTAGCTGTTGCCGCACGCGAGGTCGACAATCTTCAGGGCGCTGTCCGAGCCACGCTCGGCCCAGGTCGGTCGGCACAGCTCGACGAGGTGGTTGACCTGCTTGTACTTCTTGGCGTTGCGGGCCGAGATCGTGCCGTCGGCGTTCATGATCCCGATCGCCTGGAGCAGCGCGGCGCTGCGGTCGGGTCGCAGCGGGCGATCCTTCCCGCCCATGATCTTGTCGACGGTCTGCTCGTCGAGCACGCGCTGCTTGACGTGGCCGTGACGCGCGTCGAGCTCGAGCCGAAGCCGCGCGTCGATCACGAAGGTCTGCTTGACGAGGCCCTCGCCCGCGGCCTCGCCCGACTCGGCGAGCAGCTCGGCGAGCAGCTCGGCCCGGCGGGGATCGTCGTCCGCGAGCGGGCCTGGGCCTTCGACGACGCGCTCGTCGCGGCTGCCGTCGGGGCGCTGTGGGGTCGCGAACACCGCCCGCTGCCAACCACCGGCGAGCTTGCGTTCGAGCTTCGGGCGCGCGCGCGCGAGCTTGGACTGCCTGGCCATCTACGCGCCATCTACTCGCTCTCTTTGCGGCCGGGCTTGCGCGACTTGTAGTCCTTGGGCTCGATCCCGAGCAGGTCGGCCGCGAGCGAGAGCTTCCAAAACGGGATCCGCCCGGTCTCCGAGAAGGCCACCCGGCCCTGCCCGTCGATGATGACCATGCCGGCCTCGTCGGCCCCGATCCCGAAGGTCTCGCGCGCGGCCGCGGCCTCGGCCACGAAGGGCCAGCCCTCGACGCCCCAGCCCTCGCCCTCGCCGACGATCGCCCCGTTGAACTTGGCGCTGTCTTCGGCCGCCCAGTCGGCCTCGAGGGCCCGCGCCAGCCGGACCGAGGGCTGCTTGATCTGCTCGAAGGCCTGTTTCATGTCGCCCTCGAAGCCGCCCTCGTCGAGCCCGGGGATCTCGCCGCGCGTGACCTTGGCGTCGAGGAAGACCAGCACGCAGGGCCGCTCGACGCAGCTTTGCTTGCTGAGCTCGCCGAGCTCGAAGTCCGGCGCCGCCGGTCCCGGCGGGGGCTCCTCGGCGCGCAGCAGGGCCTTGATCTCGGCGAGCTTGGCCGCGTCGACGTCGCCCGCGTGGCGCAGCAAGACCTCGCTCTCCGGGCCGAGGATCACGAAGCCGAGGTGGCCCTTGGGCAGCGAGAAGGCGGTGGTGAACTCGCCGCCAAAGTCGACGTAGATCGGCAGCTTCATCTCGTCGCGCATCGGCCCGACGAACTCGCGCTCGATCTTGCCGCGCATGACCACGGCCCCGGCCGGGGCGTCGCCGACGCTGAAGCCGACCACGTCCTCGGGCAGCTCCCAGCGATGCAAGGCCCGACGCAGCAGCTTGCCCTCGCCGCCGGTCATGCTCTCCTTGCCCTCGATCATGATGTAGACGGTCTGGCCCGCGAGCTCGCCGAGGCGCACGCCCGGCTCGGGCCCCTGGGCCTCGAGCTCGAGCTCCGCGATCGAGACCTCGGGCTTGATCTCGTCGAGGGTCTCGGGGATGTCCTCGACCTCGGGCCACATCGTCCAGGCCGCGCCGCCGAGCGCCAAGACGACGACGCCAGCTGCGATCGCGAAGACGCGGAGCTTGCTGCGGCCTGCCACCGCGCGGAGTATAGTCATCGGCGGCCGGCCCGTCGTGGACCCGAGCGGGGGCTCGCTCGTCAGTCGCCGCCGAGCGCGCCAATGCGCAATTCGCCCTCCACGAGGACTTCGTCGGAGACGGCGTCCGAGCTCGAATGTGATCGGTTTTGACCGCGGACGCAGACGGCTCCTCCCCGCGGAGCCAACGCCTGTCCGTCGACGGGGCCCGGGCCGTCGGGCATTATCGATCCTCGTGAGGAGTCTCGGTCAACCAGGCGCGTTCTTGCCGGGGCTCACCGCGCTCGTCACGTCCAGCCTGGTCACGGGCTGCGAGTCCTGCTCCTTCACATTCGGCGCGACACCGCTGCGCGTGCTGGTCATGGCGCCGCTGGGCTGCGAGGCCCCCGACCCCGCGCTGGCTCAACAGATCCCGCGAGTCGGTCTTTGCCCGGGCGTACTGCAAGTTTTGGCGACAAAGCCCTCGGCGAAAAGGCCAAGCGAGGCGGCGCGAGGCATTGCACCCCGGGCTGCTAGACCCAGGAGCCCATGCCCCGCTTCACCACCCTCCCGAGCAGCGCCGTCCTCGTCGCAGTGTTCCTCGCCTCCGCGTGCTCCGGTAGCTCGCCCGGAGCCGAGAAACCCGACGAGACCGAGGCCGAGGCCAAGCCCGCGTCCGACGGCAACGACTCGCCCGCGCCCAAACCCGCGCCCAAACCCGAGCCCGTGGCCCAGGCCCCGCGCGTAGATCTCAGCACCGACGAGGCCGTCGGCGCCGCCTATGAAGACGCAACCGGCAAGGAGCTCGACCGAGACGGCCGCTGCATCGGTCGCCCCGACATCGGCGACGTCATCGTGGTCGGCGGCTTCACCTACGACGTCGGGTGCGAGCTCGAGGGCGCCTTCGTCGGTGGTGTCTTCGTCGATCGACAAGCACTCTTCGAGCAGGGACTCGCGCTGGCGGGGTGGGCCGATCTCCCCGCCGCCGAGCGGCCGGCGTTCGCGCTGCAGTGGGCCGAAGAGGTCGTCTTTCACTGGGCCGGCGACTTCATCAGCAGGTCGAGCAAGGCCTTCGAGTTCAAGGACACGCCGTCGTTCACGGCGCCAACTGCCCGCGCCAAAGGCGACGAGGTCGTCGTTCGAGCCTGGGTTCAGAAGCCACCGGGCATGATGGATCTGGACGCCTTCGACCTGGTCGAGCTGCGCGTCGCGAGCGACGGCGCGCTGAGCATGACCCGCAAGGACGAGTTCGCCGTCGACGGCCCGCGTCTTCGCTAGCACGGGGTGCTAGCAGCCCGTGCGAGCGCGTGCGATCTTGTCCCGCGTGAGCGAGGCCAGCGAGCTCGACCAAGACTTCGACCTCATCATCGTCGGAGGCCGGCCCGCGGGGGCGAGCCTGGCCGCGCGCCTCGGCGGCCAGGGCCTGCGCGTGCTGGTCCTCGACAAGGCCAGCTTCCCCAGCCGCCCGCCCGTGTCCGCGCCCTTCGTGCTCCCGCACGCGATGGCGCTGCTCGACGAGCTCGAGCTCGACGAGGCCGAGTACGCCGCCGACACGCCCCGGATGCACGAGTTCGTGCTCGAGTTCGGCGGCTACTTTCGGGCCTGGATTGGCTTCGAGCCCCTCGCGGGCCGCGACTACGTCTACGCCGTCGATCGGGCCCGCTTCGATCACTGCTTGTGGCGAAAGCTCGCGCGGGTGCCCGGGGTCATCACCCGCGAGCGGGCCCGCGTGACCGAGCTGATCCGCGAGGCCGATCGCGTGGTCGGGGTTCGGGTCGCGCTGCCCGATCAAGACGAGCCCCGCAGCGTCCGGGCCCGCGCCGTGATCGGGGCCGACGGCCGTCGCAGCCTCGTCGCGCGCAGCGTCGACGCCGAGGTCACCGTCGAGCGCCGCGACGTCGACACGACCATCTACTACGCGCACTGGGAAGGGGTCGCGCCCTACCAGGACGGCCCGACCATCGCCCACATCCACGCCTCCTGCGATGGCTTCTCCTTCGTGTTCATGCCCAGCGCCGACGGCCAGGTCATGGTCCTGGCCCAGGGCCGCAGCGACTACTGGGGCGCCCTCGAGGGTTCGCCCGCGCAGATCTACGAGGGCCTCCTGCGCGCGCGACCGGCCGTCTGGCGGCGGCTCGCGGGCGCGCGTCGGGTCAGCGAGCTCAGCGGCATGAAGCGGGTCGGCAACTTGTTTCGGGCCCCGGCCGGGCCGGGCTGGGCGCTGGTCGGCGACGCCTACCATCAAAAGGACTCGCTCGACGCCCAGGGGATCTACGACGCCCTGCTCGGGGCCAAGCTCCTGGCCACACAGCTGCGCCGCTGGCACGCGGGGGACCTGAGCTGGGATCAGGCCGTCGCCAACTACGGCGCGGCCGCCCACGCCGCGCTCGCGCCGATGTTCGAGGCGACCATGGATCGGGTCAAGCGCGAGCTCTACGACGAGCCGCCGCCCTTCGTGGCCAAGACGATCCTGCGCTGGGTCCTGACCCACCCGGACTACGCCCGGCGCTTCAGCGATCTGGCCACCCGGCGCAGGGAACCCGAGGGCTTCCTGACGCCGGGGGTGCTGCTGGGTCTGGCGGCCAGGGGCGCCGCGGGCCGCCTGCGCGCGAGGCTCCGAGGCGGGGCCGACCGCACCGATCCACTCTAATCCCGGCGGTCCACCTGTGTGGGTTGCGGGTGTGCGTCCGCTGCGGAGGGCGTCCGCGTCCGCGACTGACGCAGCGGGCGGGCGAGCTCGCAAACACCGATGCAAGGTCGCGCTGCGCGGGCTCCTCGGACCAGGCATGCGCCTTGCTACCGAGGCACGGCATGAGCACCCTCCACCAAGTTCACGCCCGCACGCGCACCTCGATGTCGATCGGCTGCCTCGCCCTATTGGCGCTGTCGCCTCTCGCCTGCAGCCTCGACGAGCTCGACGAGCTCGACGAGCTCGACGAGGTCTCGGAGGTCTCGGAGGTCGACGAACGCGCCCCGCTCGACGCCACCCCCGAACTCTCGGACGCCGACGCGTTCGCCGAGGCGGCCCACATTGGCGACTACAGCGTGGACAGCCTCCCCTTGGAGGCGACGGCGCTTCCGCTCGAACCGGGGGTCTACACCCTTCGGCAGCAGAGCAACGGCCGCTTCCTCGACGCCTATCAGGGATCGAGCGACGACTTTTCGGTCGTGACGCGCCCCGAGCAGCAAAACGACACCCAGCGATGGAAGTTCGCCCCGATCGGTGTCGTCTACACGATCCAACAGGTCAGCACGAATCGATACATGGACGCACACGAGGTTTCGAGTCAAGACTATTCGGTCGTGACCCGCACCGAGCAAAGCAACGACACCCAGCGCTGGGTCGCCCTCCCCGTATCCGGCTCGCTGTCGACCTATACCTTGCAACAACTCAGCATTGGCCGCTTCCTCGACGCGTACCAGACCCAAGGCGCCGACTTCTCGGCCGTGACCCGTGAAGCGCAGTACAACGACACCCAGCGCTGGATCACGGGATACGTGAGCGGCGGCATCTACACCCTGGTTCAGGCGAGCAGTGGCCGCTTCCTCGATGCCCACGAGTCCGCGGGGCCCGACTACTCGGTCGTCACGCGCCTCGAACAAAACAACAACACCCAACAGTGGCGCTTCAACGCGGTCGCGGCGGTGTACACCATTACGCAGGTCAGCTCATCGCGGTATATGGATGCGTACCAGACGGAGGGCGAGGACTGGTCCGTCGTGACCCGGCCCGAACAGAAAAATGACACCCAACGCTGGGTGCTCGTGCACGTCAGCGGCGACGTGTTCACGATGCAGCAGCTGAGCACGGCCCGCTTCGTTGACGCCTACCAAACGGACACGAACGACTTCTCGGTCGTGACCCGCGAAGCCCAGGACAACGCCACCCAACGCTGGATCATCGATTCACCGTGACCCCGCGGCCGACCCGGCGGCCGCCCTGCCCTCTGCCACGCACGACCACTTCGCGCGGAACATCTACTCGGAGCCGAGCGCGCCAATCCGCAGTTCGCCCCCGCGCAGGCAGGCGAGCGGCGCCGTGTCGCCGACGCCGTCGAAGCTCGGCCCGGCCAGGCCCAGCGCGTCACAGCGTAGATCCACGATCGGCTCGAGCAGCGCCCCGCCGCCGCTCGATCGCAGCGCGAGCGCGTCTTGGTTGGCGCCCATCGGCAAGACCAGGGTCGGGACGCCGTCGAGCAGCGCGAGGCTCGGCGCGCCGCTGGGCGCGGCCGACAGCTCGAACACATCGACGAGCTCGTCTGTGTCTTGTGTCGGTTCGGACCAACCCCACCGGTTGATCCGAACCACGCGCACCCGCGCCTGCCCGGCCGCGTCGTCGAGCGCGAACACGTGGCGCGATCCAAAGGCACCGTCGGCGCTCGCCATCCACGTGGCCGCGACGGGCACGCTGACCCGCTCGCCAGGCGCCTCGACGAGGCCCGGCAGCCCGTTGCTGGCGATCGCCAGCAGCCACGCAAACCCCAGCCCCACGCGCACGCTCAGCGCCGAGTCGTGGCCAGCGTAGGTCCACAGCCGCGCGTCGCCGAGCAGGTCGAGGTCGCCGCCACCGGGTCCGCGCAGGACCACCGTCGACGCAGGCTCGCCGCTCGCCGCCAGCCAGCGCGAGACCAGCAGGTGATCCCCGGGGCTGGGCTGCTCGATGTCGCGGCGGGCCTCGACGCCGATCACGACCATGCGCTCGAGCAGGGTGACCGCGTCGATCCGCGCGAGCTCGTGGGGTCCGAGGGCCGCGCGCTGCTCGGCGTCGTCGAGGCGCCACAGCTCGAGGACCTCGCCCGGCTCGTCGAGCGGCGCGCCCGGGCCGTCGATTGTGACGAGCCGCCCCTTGACCGCGGCCCCGTCGTCCGCGAGCCAGGCGGCGACCAGCCAGCGCGCCTCCTCACCCTCCTGCGCCACCTCAGCGATCGAGAGATCGACCCC
>NZ_PVNK01000254.1 GCF_002994615.1 Enhygromyxa salina
AAGGCGCGCTCGGCCGTTCGCCGCACGCTGCCCCAGAACAGGGGCGCGAGCTCGAACTCGACGAGGTCGAGGCCGCGGTCGCCCGGGCCGAGCGGCGGACCTCCGGCGAGATCCGCGTCTCGCTCGCGCCCCTGTTCTGGGGCAGCGTGCGGCGAACGGCCGAGCGCGCCTTCGCCCGGCTCGGCGTCGGCGAGACCCGAGCAAAGAACGGCGTGCTGATCTTCGTCGCGCCCGCGCGCCGTCGCGTCGTGGTCCTCGGCGACGAGGGCATCGACGCGCAAGTCGGGCCGTGGCTATGGGACGCGGTCGCCGACGCGCTCGGCGACGCGTTTTGCGACGGGCGCTACACCGATGGTCTGATCGCCGCGATCGAGACCATCGGCGAGGCGCTGGCGATTCACTTCCCCGCGGATCCGAGCGACAACCCAAATGAGCTCCCCGACGCCGTCGATCTCGGCGCCGAGTCGCGGTGAGGAATTCTCGGCAGCGGGGGTGTAATTGCGCGGATCAGTTGACCTTGATGACCTTGGCGCCCGACTCCTCGACCGTCTTCTTGGGCAGCTTCAAGTGGAGGACGCCCTGGTCCATCTTGGCCTCGGCCTGGTCCCCTTCGACCTCGCAGGGGAGCACCAGGCGGCGCATGAAGCTGCCGTAGGTCCGCTCGAGCGCGTGGACGTTGGCGCCCTCGTGGCGCTTCTCCTCGCGCTTCTCGCCTTTGATCTCGAGGATGTCGCCGCGAACGCTGATCGTCACGTCGTCCCGCTTGACGCCGGGCAGCTCGGCGGAGACCGTGATGGTGCCGTCATCCTCGTTGACGTCGATCGCGGGGACGACCTCGTACGAGCGGGTTGGAGGGAGGAAGTTCTCGAAGATCCGGTTCATCTCCTGCTGGAGGGTGAGGAAGGTGTTGCTGGGGGCACGCCATGGTGCGAGTTGCATGTCGATTCTCCTGTTGTGGGCGCTCGCTGTGAACGCCTCGAATGGATCACTGTTCAAGAAGCGTGCCTCGAGGCGGCTCGCCGCGGCCTACGGCTGGGGGCTCGCGGAGACGCCATGCTAGATTTGCCGGGCGGCTGGGTGTTCGGGCGGTTGGGGTGTTCGAAGGGCTCTAAGGCCTCTAGTTCGTTGTTGTGGGGGGGCGTGGCCGTTGGGGCTCCGCGCAGGGCCGCAGGAGGTCCGAGTTCGGGACGTCGCCTCTCCATCTGGGGTGCAGAAGGCTCTTGGTGCAACACGACCATGTCGGTCGGCTAGGCGTCGAAGGTGCTTTTCGTACGGCGATATCCCGAACTCGGACCTCCTGCGACCCTTAATGCGCTCTTCTACGGGTGAAGGGTGACCCCGATCCAAACCTGCGGGTCATTTGTCGCCGAAAGATGAGCGCATTCGCCGAGACAAACCTGCGGCGGGGCGAACAACGCTCGCCGCTTCGGAGCGGGGTCTTTCGTCGCCGAAAGATGAGCGCATTCGCCGAGACAAACCTGCGAGCGGGCCGAACAACGCTCGCCGCTTCGGAGCGGGCTCGGTCGTCGCCGAAAGATGAGCGCATTCGCCGAGACAAACCTGCGGCGGGCCGAACAACGCTCGCCGCTTCGGAGCGGGGTCTTTCGTCGCCGAAAGATGAGCGCATTCGCCGAGACAAACCTGCGGGCGGGCCGAACAACGCTCGCCGCTTCGGAGCGGGGTCAGTCGTCGCCGAAAGATGAGCGCATTCGCCGAGACAAACCTGCGGGCGGGCCGAACAACGCTCGCCGCCTCGGAGCGGGGTCTTTCGTCGCCGAAAGATGAGCGCATTCGCCGAGCCAAACCTGCGGGCGGGCCGAACAACGCTCGCCGCTTCGGAGCGAGCTCGGTCGTCGCCGAAAGATGAGCGCATTAGAGGTCGCAGGGGGACCCCCGAGCCAAACCTGCGAGCGGGCCGAACAACGCTCGCCGCTTCGGAGCGGGGTCTTTCGTCGCCGAAAGATGAGCGCATTAAGGGTCGCAGGAGGTCCGAGTTCGGGATATCGCCGTACGAAAAGCACCTTCGACGCCTAGCAGCCCGACATGGTCGTGTTGCACCAAGAGCCTTCTGCACCCCAGATGGAGAGGCGACGTCCCGAACTCGGACCTCCTGCGGCCCTGCGCGGACCCCCAACGGCCACGCCCCCCACAACAACGAACTCGAACTCCCCCCCACACCGCAGCGAGAAAGACCTAAGTCGGCGCCCGGAACCTTCGGCGTCGAGCCCGTCGGGCCGTGTCTGCTTCGGAGCTGTCAGCGTCCGCGCCCAGCCCAGCCCGCGAGGGCACGCCGATCGTGATCTCGCGGACCTCTCGCCCGAGCGCGGGCAACACGATCGGCAGCGGACGCTCGACCCCATCCACGACCGCGACTCCGTCCACGCCCCGGCGCAGGCGCACGACCTGAACGCGGTACTCCCCCTCCCCTTCGCGCAGAACCAGCTCGAAGCCAGGCCAGCCCGCGGGCAGCGCGGGGGCCAGGGTCACGCGGCCGTTCTCGCGGCGGACTCCCAAGATCCGCTCGACCGCGAGTCGGTAAGTCCACGCCGCCGCGCCCGTGTACCAGGTCCAGCCGCCGCGGCCGAGGTGCGGCGGCTCGGCGTAGATGTCGGCGGCGATCACATGCGGCTCGACCCGGTAGCGATCCACCGAGGCGGGGTCGCGGGCGTGGGTCGTGGGCAAGATCATGCTCAGGACGTCGTAGGCGCGATCGGGGTCGCCGAGCTCCGCGAAGGCCCAGGCGACCCAGACCGCGGCGTGGGTGTACTGGCCTCCGTTCTCGCGCACGCCCGGCGGGTAGGCCTGAATGTAGCCGAGCCTCGGGCGGCCACCGTCAAAGGCCGGCGCGAACAGACGCACGAGCTGCTCGTCCCGCGCGACGAGCTGATCCCAGACGGCGGCCATCGCCCGGCGCGTGCGGCGAGCCGGCGCGCGGCCGCTGAACACCGCCCACGACTGGGCGAGGGAGTCGATCTGGCAGCCCTGCGAGCTGGTCTCGCTGCCGATCGGCTCGCCGTCGTCGTCGTAGGCTCGCCGATACCAGGCGCCGTCCCACGCGTCCTCGGCCGGCCCGATCAAGGCCTTGGCCCGATCGCGGAGCAGCCGGGCGTCGCGGAGCTCGCCGACGCGGTCGCAGATCACGGCGAAGTCGGTCGCGGCGACCATGAAGAACCACGCCAGCCACACGCTCTCGCCCCGTCCACGGACGCCGACCCGCGAGAACCCGTCGTTCCAGTCGCAGCTGCCGATCAGCGGGAGGCCGTGATCGCCCGCGGATCCGCCGTGGGCGAGGGCGCGCAGGCAGTGCTCGTAGATCGTCCCGTCGTCGGTCCAGCGCGGGCCGCCCTCGTAGCGCTCGATCTCGTCGGGCCCGAGCGGGGCGCTGTCGAGGTAGGGGGCGCGCTCGTCGAGCAGGGCCTCGTCACCGGTCGCCTCGACGTAGGCGGCGGTGACCAGCGGCAGCCACAGCAGATCGTCGGAGCAGCGCGAGCGCAAGCCCTGGCCCGTGGGCGGGTGCCACCAGTGCTGGACGTCGCCGGCCTCGTACTGGCGCCGCGCGGCGTCGAGGATGTGGGCCCGGGCCAGGTCCGGCGCGGCGTGGACCAGCGCGAGCACGTCCTGGAGCTGATCGCGAAACCCAAACGCGCCGCTCGACTGGTACAAGCCCGTGCGGCCCCAGATCCTCGAGCTGATGCACTGGTAGAGCAACCACCGGTTGCACAGCAGGTCGAGCGCGGCGTCGGGGGTTCGGATCTCGACCGCGCCGAGCAGTCGGTCCCAGCGGCGATCGAGCTCACTGCGCAGGCTCGCAACCACGTCCTTGGCCCGACAGCGCTCGACGAGCTCGACGGCCGCGGCCTGATCCTCGCACTGGCCGAACATGAAGTGGAGCTCGGCCTCCTCACCCGGGCCGAGATCGACCAACACCTGCAGCGCCGCGCAGGCGTCCGCGCCGTGGACGATGTCGCCCGACAAGGCGATGCGCTCGAGCGCGGCCGGGCGCCGCCGACTTCCGCGGCGGCCGAAGAATTCCTCGCGGCTGGCGGTCATCCCGTGCAGCGGCTCGCTCGCGGCCGCGAAGGCGCAGCGCCCGGCGAAGCTCGGGTTCCACGGGTTGCGGGCCAGGGCGACCTCGGCGCTCGGATCGAACTCGGTGATCAACAGCCGGGTGTCGGCCGGGGCCCGGGCGCCGAGCAGCCACTCCACGCACATCGTGACCGTCAGCCGCCGCTGACTCTGCCCGCAGTTGACGAGGCTCAGGCAGGTGAACTTGACTGGGTCGTCCGGCGCGACGAAGACCTCGACGGTCTGGATCAGCCCGTGGCTGTGGTGGGTGAAGGTCGAGTAGCCGGCGCCGTGGCGGACCTCGTAGGGGGCCGCGGCCGGAGCCGGTGCGGGGACCGGCGACCAGACCTCGCCGCCTTGCTCGTCGCGGACGTAGAGCGACTCGGGCGGCGGATCGAGGACCGGGTCGTTGACCCACGCGCTCAGGCGGTTGAGCCCGGCGTTGTCGGCCCAGGTGTAGCCCGCTCCGCGCTCGGACACGACGCTGCCGAAGCTGCGGTTGGCGATCACGTTGATCCACGGCGCGGGCGTGTGCTGGCCAGGCTCGAGGTAGATGACGTACTCGCGGCCGTCGGCTGAGAACCCGCCCCGGCCGTTGTCGAGGCGCAGATCCGCGGGCCGGGCCAGCCGCGGCGTCGGCTCGTGCTCGCGCCCCTCGGGCTCGAACGCGGGCAAGGGCGCGACGCGAGGGACATCGAGCGCGGTCTCGAGATCCGTGAGCTCGGCGTCGAGGATCACCGACGCGCAGCTGTCGAGGAGGTCGCGCTCGACCTCGTCGAGGGCCGCGCCGTGGACCAAGAACACGCCCCCGTCCGGGGCCCCGATCCGCGCCCCCTCGCGCTCGAACACCTGCGCGAGGCGCTGGCGAATCGCGGCCCCGTAGCCCGCGGCGCGCTCCTCGATGAGGACGAGATCGACGGCGACGCCGCGCTCGACCCAGTGGCTGTGGGCGCGGACCAGATCGGCGGCGGCCGAGATCCCGACCGAGGACACGCGGACCAGGATGATCGGCCAGTCGCCGGAGATGCCGTGACGCCACAGGCTCGGCTGTCCGCGGATGTTTCGAGCCAGGACCGCGGCCGGAGCCCGGAGCTGCGTGCGCGGGAACAAGACCGCCGAGATCAAGCGCTGGTTGCGACGCAGCGCGGCGGTGTCGTCGCCGCGCTCGTGGGCGCGCTCGAGCGCGCCGCGCTCGGCCTCGAGCTGCGCCCGGCGGACCGCGGCCATCGACAGGAGGCGGTCGGCGCGAGCGAGGAGCTCGGCCCGCGACGGCGCCACGAACATGACGAAGGCGAAGCTGCAGCCCCCCCCAGGGCTGAGCTCGACCTCGCCGCGCAGCGCGACGCAGGTGTCGAGGGTCGCGTGCATCTGCGTCGTCGCCCGCGGCAGCTCGCGGACGCTGCCCGCGGGTGCCCCCAGCTCGCCGCCGCGACCGAGGTAGGCGCCGCGGTCGGTCTCGTACCCGGTCCACTCGACGGTGTCCGAGACCAGCGCGCAGCCGAGCCACAGCGGCTCCTCGTCCGGCTCCCGCGGCCGCCGTCGACAGACCAGCATCTGGGGCTCGGCGTTGACCTGGCTGTCGACGAAGAGCTTGGAGAAGGCCGGGTGGCGGGCGTAGGCGCGGGCGTCGTCGAGCACGATCTCGGCGTAACCCGTGACGCTCAGCCGGCGGCGGTGGTCGCTGCGATCGCTGATCTCGACCACGCGCAGCTCGGCGTCCTCGTCGATCGCGACGCAGACCGAGAGCTCGGCGACGAGCTCGTGCTCGTGCACGACGATCTTGGCCCCCTCGGCCGAGAACCGGGTCTCGCGGCAGGGATCGTCGACCTCGCCCGCGTAGAAGCTCCAGCGCCCGCCGCTGTCGATGTCCTCGAGCTCGATCACGAAGCCCGGCTCCTCGAGGGTGGGGTCCTGGCACGGGCGGGTCAGCGCGCGCTGCCGCCAGCGGCTGTGGCCCGCGCCCCCGGAGGTCAGCAGGACCGCGTAGCGACCGTTCGAGATCAGCTGGGCCTCGATCCCGGCGGCGGGCGGCACCGCCCAGCTCTCGACCCGCTCGACGCGGACCTGAGCGGGCGGGCCCTCGGCGGGACGCTGCGGGCGCTCGACCGGCAGCCGGCCCGGCTCGCGCTCGCGCAGCAGCAGCTCGACCGCGCGCAGCGTCGGGTGACGATGGGCGCGCGCGACCATGGCCCGCGCGCAGCACTGTCCGTGCAGCGCGAGCAGGATCATGCCCTGGTGATGGGACATGTACGAGCGCACGACCGCGTGGGTCTGCCCGATCGCGAGCCGCTCGCGGGTGTAGTCGACGGCCTCGTAGGCGCCGAGCGGGCCCATGGCGCCGGCGCTGTCGAGCCGCGCGAGGTTGGCCTCGACCTCGGCGGGGGCGTAGCGCAGGGCGATCAAGCTGGCGTAGGGGGCGATGACGAGATCGCGCTCGAGCTCGCGGCGAAAGCCGATGTCCGGCACGCCGAACGCTCGATATTGGTAGTTGCGGCGGCTGTCGAGGCGCGAGTACCCGGACTCGGACACGCCCCAGGGCACGCCGCGGCGCTGGCCGTACTCGATCTGCGCGCGCACGGCCGCCCGCGCGCTGACGTCGAGCAAGGTCTGCTCGCCCTCGTCGAGCAGCAGCGGCGGCATCAGGTACTCGAACATGGTCCCGCTCCACGACAGCAGCCCGCGGCCGCCGCCGAAGCGCCCGATCGGGCGCCCGAGCTTGGCCCAGTGCCGCAGCGGGACCTCGCCCTTTGCGATCCCGACGATCGAGGCCAGGCGAGCCTCGGACGCGAGCAGATCGTAGTGGTGCTCGTCGTAGCGCTCGGCCGTGGCGTCGTAGCCGATGTAGAGCAGCTCCCGATCGCGATCGTAGAGGAACCCGAAGTCCATGCCCTCGACCAGCGCGGCCGCGCGCGCGCCGATCTCTTCGAGGCGCGCGCGGAGCTGGGCCTCGTGGTCGAGGCTGACCTTCAAGCCCGCGCCGAGCTGCTCGAGCCACACGCGCCACGGGTCGGGGAGCTCGCTCTCGACGATCTCGGGGGCCTCGACGAGGGCCAGGACGCGCTCGTAGACAGCCCGAGCCTGGCCGAGCGTGGGCACGGCCTCGAACTCGACGCGCAGGACCTCGAGCGTGGACTCGAGCACCGCGGGGGTCGGCGCGGGCACGGTCTCGACGAGGGCGAGCCAGGGCAGCTGAACCGTGAGCTCGCTGCGAAGGCTCTCGACCTCGGACCGGGTGCAGGTCGCCCACGCGCGCAGATCCTCGAAGGCCGCGGGCGGTCGGGCGTCGCTCTCGCGCTCGAACAGCCCGAGCAGCTCCTCGTCGAGAGCGAGGAAGCTGCGCTCGTCGAGGGCGTCGAGGGCGTCGAGCCAGTCCCGTGGTCCGGCGATCGCGACCAGCTCGTCGCGCATGTCCTCGACCCTGCGCCGGATCCCATCGGCCTCGGGGCCCCACTTGGCGACGGCCGAGAGCAAGACCTCAAACGAGTCGCGCAGGCCGCCGAAGCGGCGCTCGAGCGGACGGGCCTCGGCGCCGAGCTCGCGGCAGGCCTGCTCGAGGATCAGCAGCGCGACCGCGAGGTTGCCGCTGTCGACGGCCGACACGTAGCGGGGCTCGAGCGGGGCGAGCGTGGTCGTGTCGCACCAGTTGAGCACGTGGCCGTGGTGGCGGGGCAGCCGGGTCAGGCTCTCGATCGTGTTGCGCAGCCGGACGACGAGCTCGACGAGGGCGACGTAGCCGAGGTCGTAGGCCGCCAAGGTCCCGAGCAGCGCCATCGCGATGTTGGTCGGAGAGGTCCGGTGCGCGAGCTCGCCCTTGGGGTGCTCTTGAAAGTGATCGGGCGGCAGCCAGTGATCCTCGGGGCCGACGACGCGCTCGAAGTAGGCCCAGGTCCGCCGGGCCAGCTTGCGGACCTCCTGCTCGTCGATGCTCGACTCAGACTCGGACTCGGACTCGGGCCCGAACTTGGACGCGGGCCGACCCGAGCGCGCGGTCCAGATGACCAGCAAAGGCGCGCTCAGCCAGGCGAGGACCAGCGGCGCCGCGCCCAGGGCCGCGCGCGGATCGCTGACCAGCAGCCCGACCGCGAGCGCCAGGACGAGGACCGTGGCCGGGGCCATCTCGCGGACGATGGTCCGCGGCGAACCGGCGCCGCGACCGGCGACCGCGCTCGGCGTCCACTGGAGCTGCCAGCGCTTGGTCAGCATCGTGCGCCCGAGCGCCCGCGCGATGGCATCGCAAGACACGAGCGCGTCGTGGACCATGAGCGCCAGCCTCAGCAGCCACCGCGACACGGCCGGAGGGGCCCGGCCGACGACCCCGGAGATCGCCGGCCGCAGGGTCCCGGGCCGGGCCCGCAGCAGCCCGCCGCCGACGTCGGCCAGGACCGGCGTCGCCATCACGATCACGACCAGCGCGGTCCACAGCCACGCGCCGGGCAGCGCCAACCACGCGAAGACCGAGAACCCGACCAGGCTCGTCGACAGGAGGCTGCGACGGAGGTTGTCGAGCACCTTCCACCGCGAGATCGCGCTGAGCCGGTTGGGTCGGCGGCGTCCGTCGGCCGCCGGCACCCGCGGGCCGATCCACGGCAGCAGCTGCCAGTCGCCACGAATCCAGCGGTGGAGGCGGCGCGCGTGGCTCAGATAGTTGCGCGGGTAGTCCTCATAGATGATCACGTCCGAGACCAGACCCGCGCGACCGTGGACCCCCTCGATCAGGTCGTGACTGAGGATCCGATCCGCGGGCATCTTGCCCTCGACGCTGGCCTGGAAGGCGTCGAGATCGTAGATGCCCTTGCCGACGAACACGCCCTCGCCAAACAGATCCTGGTAGACGTCCGAGACCGCGCGCGAGTAGATGTCAAAGGCGCCGTCGCCCGCGAACAGCTTGGCGAAGCGCGTCGGCGCTGGCCCTGGCGTGATCTCGACCCGGGGCTGGAGGACCGTGTAGCCCGAGACGACGCGCTGTCCGAGCGGGTCGAGGCACGCCCGGTTGAGCGGGTGCGCGAGGGTCTCGATCAGTCGCAGGCCGGCGCCCGGCGGCAGGATCGTGTCGGCGTCGAGGGTGATCACGAAGCGGAACTCGTCGTCACGGACCGCGCGCCCCTCGTGGAGCACGTAGGTCGTGTCGTGTTGCCCGCGCAACAGCCGGTTGAGCTCCTCGAGCTTGCCGCGCTTGCGCTCCCACCCCATCCATCGGCCCTGGCGTGGGCTCCAGACCCGGCGACGGTGAAACAGGTGGAAGGGCGCGCTTCGATCATCATCACCGTAGCGAGCGTTGAGCTCGGCCACGCCCTGTCGCGCCTGCTCGAGCAGCGCCTCGTCCGCGCTCACGCTCGCCTCGTCGGCGTCGCCGAAGTCGCTCGCGATCGCAAACTCGACGTTCGGATCACGAAACGAGAGGTAGTGGCGCTCGATCCGATCGACGAGCGCGACGGCGTCGCGCTCGCGGATCAGCAGGCCCGGGACGACGACGAGGGTCCGACAGCTGGGCGGGACCCCGGCAGACAGGTCGAGCTTGGGCAGCTTGGTCGGCGTGACCATGAGCGTGACCAGCCAGTTCACCAAGCTGACGCCGATCGTCCACGCCGGGATCACGGCGAGGAGCGCCGCGATCGCGATCCGCGTCGGCGGGACCCCGGCGACGCTCGAGCCCGCGACCAGCGCGACCAGGTGGGCGAGCGCGACGAAGACGATCCCGCCGATGTACACGAGCGCCGCCCGCCGACGCAGCGCGGCGCCGAGGCGACCGCGGAGTCCGCCAAGCTCACGATCGAGCTGCGCGCGACCACGACCCAGGAGCCAGTAGCCGACATCGCCCGTCAGCGCGCTGTCGTCGAGGGCCGAGCTCGCGAGCGCGAGGGCCCGCGAGGCGACCCGCGCCTCGCTCCACCGACTCCGGCGCGCGAGCAGCTCGACCACGCTTCGGTAGCGATCGCGGGTCTCGAAGTCCGAACGTGCGTAGCGCCCGCTGGGGTCCCGACACAGGATCCGGTGGACCTCGCTGACATCCTCGAAGAAGCGGCTCCAGTCGGTTTTTTGGACCAACAGCAAGCTGCGCACGCCGTTGGCGACGCGATGATCGACGGCGCTGTCGAGCGGCTGCTCGAGCAGCTTGGGGCCGTCCGCCGCGAGCGCCTTGAGCAAGTTGAGGCGCAACAACAAGGGCAGCGCCCACAGCTCGGCCACGCTCAGGTCGTGGTCGAGCGCGAACGCCCGGATCCGACGACCGAGCTGCGCGCGATCCAGCAATCCGTCGGTCTCACGCAGGATCGCCGCGGCTTCGAGCTCGATTCGGCCAGCCCCGGCCGCGGGTCCCTCGGCCACGACCGGCAAGCGCCGCTCGAAGCGACGCACGAGCCCGGTCTGAACCTCGCGCAGCGCCCGCCTGATCACGAAGTGGTTGTCGAGCATCCACTCGGCGCCGGGCGGGATCGGGTTCGCCGAGCTCGCGGCCGCGCTCAGCAGCGGGTACAGACGATCGAGGGCGCGGGCGACTCGGGCCACGCGCGCGCGGGCCGACCCCCGCGCCGCGGGGCTGGGGCTAGCTGCGTACACCGCTGCTGTGCTGGTGACTGTGGGGCCTGGACGAGGGCAGGTCCTGGACAATCCACAGTGGTTTGACGAGCGAATCGAGCATGCGCCGGGCGAAGGATCCGTAGCTCTCGCCCTCGTGGCAGCTCGCCCCGTGCGCGCTCATCAGGATCAGGTCGACGTCCGAGTTGTTGGCCAGGCGCTCGATCGCGCGGGCCGGGTTGACGTCCGACAGCAGCTCGACCTTCGTCCGAACCCCGCGGCGGGTCAGGCGATCGCGGACGCCTTGAAGGTAGGCCTCGGCCCGGCATCGGTTGCGTCCCGTGAGCTCGTCGACGAGCTCGCGGTCGCGGCCTCCTGCCGGCAAACGATGCGGGATTTCAAGCCGCGGGACCACGTGGGCCAGGACAAACTCGGGGTCGTGGACGTCCGCGAGCTTGGCGACCAGCGGCAAGACACACTCGGCGCGCGCCGAACAATCCAGCGGCAACAGCACCCGCTCGAGCTTCGACACGTCCGCCTCGGGCGGCGTGATGAACACCGAGGTCCGAATTTCGGCGACGACCTTGCGGGCCACGCTGCCCATTCGCCATGTCCGCGAGTCGTGGCTGCCGTGGCTGGCCATTACGAGCAGATCGACCTTGTTGGAGTGGACGTAATTGAGGATTTGTTCAGCTGGTCGGCCGACGGCCATGACCGTCTCGACCCGGTCATGCAAGCCGTTGAAGCGGGCGGCGACCTGGCGCAGATCGGCGTCGGCCTGCGCGCGCGCGAGCTCCCACTCGAGCGCGTGGACCGGCGCGCGGGCCCCCTCCATGCAGGTCAGAACCCGAAACAAGGTCACGCGCGGGCTCCCACACGCCCGGATCGCGTTGACGGCCATCGGCACCGAGCGGTTGGCCGGCTCGGACCCGTCGGTCGTCACCAGCACGTGCTCGGCGACGACCGCGGGCCGAAAGCGGAGCAGCTCGAGCGACTCGTCGTGCGTGTCACGTGCCGCTCCGCCCAAATTGCTCGGCTCCGCCAGCAACGCCCTCGCCAAGCATTCTTTGCCGACACTGACTGCGTACGCTTGATGATTCACAACTATGATGACAGAGCAACCAGCATGCCAACCCATCGGCCTGGTCCACGCGCTGCAAACGAGCCCCGCGGGCGCTCCGGGCGGGGGTTTTCGCGCGGCTGGGGCCTCACGCGCACGCGAGATTTCGCGGCCCTCCGTGACCGCCTGAGGTGTCCTGATCCGCCTCGTCTGCCCGCAGCCCGGTCGTGTCTGGGCCCCACGCGGCGAACGGATTGCCGCCCCGCCCTCCGGTCGGGACCGTTAGAGTGTGGACGTGACGTACTGCATTCATTGGCGGAGCGACTGAAAGGGGACAGCGAAAGCGCGCTGCCCTCACCCGCCACCGCACACCACGTTCACTGCGCCAGCCAGGTCAGCCCGGACCCGCCCCACAAACCGCGTCGGCCATCGAGCGCTCGCCCCCAGACAGGCAGTCGACAACCATGAATCAAACCAACACAAAGCCGCAGACCCCCTGCGTCCCGCCGCAGCGCCTGTCGACAACCAGGCTGCTCGGCATCGGACGCGAGCCCGACCCCTTCGATCGAATCGCCGGGACCTCGCGGGAGATTTGCAAGATCAAGGCCCTGCTCAATCGCATCGCTCGGAGCCCGGCCTCGACCGTGTTGATCAGCGGTGAGAGCGGGACCGGCAAGGGCCTCGCCGCCCGCGCGATCCATGAGGCGAGCGAGCGAGCCGACGGCTCCTTCGTCAGCATCAACTGCTCCGCGCTGCCGCCCGGGCTGCTCGAGAGCGAGCTGTTTGGCCACGAACGCGGCGCGTTCACGGACGCCAAGGAGCGCAAGAAGGGCCTGGTCGAGGCGGCCAAAGGCGGGACCTTGTTCCTCGACGAGCTCGGCGAGATGGACCTCGGCCTCCAGGCCAAGCTCCTGCATTTTCTCGACCACAAGAGCTTCAGGCGAGTCGGCGGCTGCGTCGACATTCAGGCCGACGTGCGCGTGGTCGCGGCGACCAACGTCGACCTCATGGCCGCGATCGCGGATCGCCGGTTTCGCCGGGACCTCTACTACCGGATGGCGGTGTTGATGGTCGAGCTCCCGCCGCTGCGCGAGCGGCCCGAGGACATCCGCGAGATCGTCAGTCGTCTGTTGCGCGACTTCGCCGAGGAGCTCAACCTCTCGCCGCGCCGCGTCAGCCCCATGGGTCTGCGCTGGTTGCAGGCCCAGCCCTGGCCCGGCAACGTCCGCGAGCTCAAGAACACGATCGAGCGCGCCGTGCTGCTCTCGCCCGAGAACCCGCTGTGCGTCGAAGACCTGACCCTCGCCCCTCCCGCCCACGATCCGATCGAGGCCAGGGCCAGCGACACCTTCGAGCTGCCGCCCGAGGGCGTCGACCTGCGCACCCTCGAGCGCAGCCTCGTCGCCCAGGCACTCGGGCGTACTGGCGGCAACATCACCCACGCGGGCCGCTTGCTCGGGCTCAGCCGCGACCAGGTTCGGTACCGGATCGAGAAATTCAGCCTTCGGGTCCACACGAGCCCGGACAGCTAAACTACGCAGGCCAGGCGCGCCATGCTCCGGTGAGCTCCCCGCATACAGTATGTTGTGGGTGTAACCGGCGGTGTGCGCTTGAACAGCAAGAACATATTTTGGTCGACCACGATCAAGCTTGGCGGCCACGATCTCCCCATCGCGGTCCTCTCGATCGTGGTCTGGGCGGGGCTCCTCGGTGTCGCCGACTGGCGTGTCATGCTCGTCCTCACGACGGTCCGCGCGCTCGCGTGGGTCCTGTACGCCCGGCGCTTGCTCGCGCCTGCGGCGACCTGGCGCAGACTCGCCGACGGGGCAGACGCCGCCTCCTTGCGCGCGGCCGATCTCAGCCTCCACCGCTTCTCCAGGCGCTTCACGAGCTTGTACGTCGGTGGCTGGCTCAGCCTGCTGCTCTCGTCCATGCTGCTCAGCTATCTCGGTGTGCCCAAACAAGCCTCGGCCGGCACCGCGGAGTGGCTAATTGGCGGCGTGCTCATCGCAACAATTGCGGTCGCCGAGGTCGTCACGACGCGACCGCTGATCAGCAACGCCTTGATGGACATCCAGCACGAGGTCGCGTCGGCACTGAGCGCGCAAGGGCTGCGCACCGAAGCGCCGCCAAGCTCGATCGCGTCGAGCGTGACGGTCGTGGTTGTCGGGCTGACCGTGATCTTGGCGACGCTCTTCGCCTCGCTCGGCGGCATGATCCGCACAATCGGCATTCGCACCCATACATTGGAGACCCAGCGACGGCTCGCCGAGCTCGGCGCCCTGCACCTCCAACACGGCGCCGCCGAGCGCCTCGATCCGAGCGTCCGCGTCGTCGACAGCTCCGGGCTCCCCGCTGTACTCGCCCACGACGCCAGCGCCAGTGGCGAGACCCTCACGGTCGTCGACGCCCGCAACGACCGCGTGCTCGCGGCGGCGCCGGTCGGCGACGAACGCTGGGTCCTGGCCGAGGCCTCCCCCGACGAGCAGCTCGACTGGCTGCTGCTGTTCCTGATCGGCTTCGGCAGCGCGATCATGGGCCTGGGCGCGCTCGTGGGCCGCGACATCGCCGGCTACGTCTCCGGCCCGCTCGCCCAGCTCGACGAGACGACGCGACACGTGGCCGAGACCGGAGAAGTCCGCGGGCTCGAGCGCGTGGTCACCCACCGCAACGACGAGGTCGGCCAGCTCGCCGCGAATTTCAACCGCATGATCGACGTGCTCGAGCTGCTCGCCTCGGCGGCCGCGGCCGTGGCCGCCGGCGATCTCCGGGTCCAGCTCGACCACCCCGGGGACCTCTACGACGCCTTTCGTGGCATGCTCGAGCGCCTCCGCGGGGTCATCGCGGACATCCGCCACGTCTCGCACGAGCTGGCGGCGACCGCGGCCGAGGTCCACGCCGCCAGCGTCGAGCAAGAGGTCTCGGCCGAGCACCAGTCCGCGAAGATGCGCGAGGTCATCGACACCGTCGCGTCGCTGGCCCGCTCGGCGATCGAGATCACCAAGTCGGCCGCCGCGGTCCTCGAGAACGCCGAGCAGACCGCGACCACGACCGACGAGATGGCGGTCCAGATCACCGAGCTGAGCGCGCAGACCGGGAGCATCGGCGGTCTGCTCGAGGTCATCCGCGAGATCGCCGAGCGCAGCGACATCCTGGCCCTCAACGGATCGCTCGAGGCGACCCGCGCGGGCGAGGCCGGCCGGGGCTTCGCGCTCGTCGCCGCCGAGATGCGCCGCCTGGCCGAGCGCGTCGACGAGACCGTCGCCGACGTCCGGACCCGGGTCGGCGACATCGAGCGCTCGGGCGCGAGCACCGTCGCGGCCACGGTCGAGAGCCGCGAGCTCGCCCAGGATACCGCCGTCGCCGCGCGGGTCATCTCTGCGGTCACCCGGCGCCAGGGCGACGACACCCAAAGCGCGTCCGAGGCCATCGAGGAGGTCGCCCAGAGCATGCTCGCCGCGGCCGCGGCGACCTCTCAGACTCGCGCGGCCGCCGAGGGCCTGCGGCTTCAGGCCGACGAGCTCGAGCGACTGATCGGCCAGTTTCAGACGGCCTCGAGCCCCGCGCGAGCTTCGGACCCGAGCACGACGGCCTAGCAGCCCGGGGTGCGATGCCGCGAAGGCCCACTCACCCGTCGTGGGGCGCGCTCGGCATGACCGGGAGCCGCCGCTGGCGTGGCTGCGCGTCGCGCTCGGCCAGGTACTCTTCCCACTTGCGGATCGTCAGCTTCTGAAACTCCATCACCGCCGGGTTCAGCTCAGCGACCGGCGCGTCGTAGTGGCGCTCGTAGCCGAGCTGCTCGGCCTCAACGGCGAACCCGTCCTCCTCGAGCAGCGGCTGCATCAACACGCGGTTGGCGACCTCGAGGATCGGGACCATCAGCCAGCGCGGGATCGCTACCGGGAGCAGCGGGATCTTGAGCTGCTTGTAGTAGAACAAGAAGAACGCGCGAGTCGTGCGCTCGTCGATCGGCAGCACGAAGCACCAGTGCTTGATCCAGTCGTCGGTGTTCGACCACTGGTGGGGGTACGCGTAGCACAGCCGCATGTGGCTGGTGTTCGCGGCCGCGCGGGGGATGAAGCGGTTGTAGAGCTTCCCGGCCCCGACCTCGGTGTCGTACTCGACGAAGACCTTGTCGTCGTCGACCTCGAGCGAGGTCAGCGTGGGGTTCTTGAACGGCTCGAACTTGCGGTGCAGGTACTCGTGAGTGAAGTCCGAGACGTTGTCGATGATCATCGAGTGGTGGGCCTGCCAGGTGAAGTCAACCGGCACGCAGGCCCACGCGTCGGGACCCTCGAGCTCGGGGATCTCCGGCATCGGGACCGAGGCCGCCCGCTCGCGCTCGCCCGGGAACAGCCAGATCAGCCCGTAGCGCTCGCGGACCTCGAAGTCCGGGAGGCGAATGTTGGGCATCTTCTTGTCGAACAGCTCGTGGGGGATGTCGACGAGGCGCCCGTCGCCGTCGAAGGTCCAGCCGTGGTAGGGGCACACGACCTGACAGCCGCGAACCTCACCCGTGGTCAGCTTGAGCTGGCGGTGGGCGCAGCGGTTCTCGATCGCGCGAAGGCGGCCGTCCTGACCGCGAAACAGGGCGAAGTCCTTGCCCCAGAAGGTGACCTCGGTGACCTCGCCCGGCCCGAGCTCGGCCGCGTACCCGACCGGGTACCAGTAGTTGGGGTTCATGCCGGCCGCGCGGACCTTCTGGCGCCGGTTCTTGGCCTCGGGGAAGCTCGGGATACGGATCTTGGTCGACATGGCAGCTACTTCGCGCCCTCGTGGGCCGGTACGGACACCCGGGCGTCGCGATGGATCATGCCCTGGCGCAGGTAAAACTCGTAGGCGTCGTGCAAGCCCTCGCGGATGCTCGTCGGCGCGAACCCGAGCTCGCGGCGGGCCTTGCTGGTGTCGACGTGGCGGCGAGCCTCGAGCACGGCGATCGAGCCCGGCGTCAGGCGCTGGGAGGCCTTGGGGAAGAAGCGCGCGAGGGTCCCCGAGTAGATCTTGGCCACGCCCGCGACCAGGTCGATCGGGGCCTCAATGAGCTTGCGATCGATCCCGGCGACCTCGCCGAAGGTCGAGAACAGCTGGCTGATCGTCATGAACTCGGTCGCAAACAGGTACTTTTGGCCCTTGCGACCGCGCTCCATCGCGCGGACGTGACCGTCGGCGATGTCGTCGGCCCGGACCCAGGTGAAGCCGCCCTCGATGTAGAAGCGGAGCTTGCCGTTGGCGTAGTCGCACAGCGTCCCGCCCATCCGCGAGGGCAAGAAGTCATGGGGCCCGATGCACCCGCACGAGGTCGCGATCACGGCGTCGAGCCCCTCGGCCGCGGCCTTGAGCAGCTCGTGCTCGGCCAGGGTCTTGGTCTGCGAGTAGGACATCGCGTGACCGAAGGGAAAAAAGGGCAGGGTCTCGTCGCTGGCCTTGCTCGGGTCGTCGAGGTCGAAGCCCGTCGACGAGAACGAGCCGGTCATCACGACCCGTCCGACCCCGGCGTCGAGGCACGCGCGCAGGAGGTCGCGGGTCCCGAGCACGTTGATCTCGTAGAGCGAGCGCTGCTCGGCGGCCGTCGCCGTCGCCGTCGAGATCTTGCCCGCGACGTGAAACACCCGGGCGACGCCCGCGACCGCGCGGCGCAGCGACTCGGGGTCGCGCAGGTCACCCTCGACGCGCTCGACGGGCAGGCCGTCGAGGCTGCGGTTGTCGGCGCGGCCTTGAACGAGCACGCGGACGTCCTCGCCGTCGGCGAGGAGCCGGCGCAGCAGGTTGGAGCCGAGGTGACCGCTGGCGCCGGTGACCAGGACCTTGCCAGTTGGGATCCCGGCCGGCGGGTTGACTTGCTGGTCTGGCGCTTCGCTCATCGGACCTCGAATCAGACGCCGCCTGGCTATCATATCGGGCTTGGAATGCTGAGTGCGGCGCCGCACAGTATGCTCAGCGGGATGCCCCCTGCCCCACCTCAGGTCCTCGCAGCCCGTGGTGCGCGGCATCGCGGGTCCCCGCGCTGGATTTTTTGGCGACAGAGCCCACGGCGAAGAGGCCTGGCCTGGTGGCGTGAGGCATTGCACCACGGGCTGCTCGCCGTCGCCCTGCAGTGCTTCGCCTGCACCAAACCCGGCCCGGTTGGGGGCGAGGTCGAGGCGCCCGGGGCCGACACCGGCGGCGGAACCACCACGACCGGGGTCGCGGACGAGCTCGACGCCCCGCGCTTTTGGGTCGCGAGGGACGGCCTGCGCGCATACGATCTCGACGGCGTGCAAGTCGCGTCCCTCGGCGAGTTCGGCGATCGGGCGATCCGGCTCGGCGACGGCCGCATCGTCGCGATCGACGAGCAGCTCGAGCACCCGAGCTTGGCGGTGTTGAGCCCCGACGGTCAGCGGGGTCCGAGCATCCCGCTGCCCGCGGCCATCGACCACGCCGCCTGCACCGCGCGGGCGCTCGCGCCCGGTGAGCTCGAGCGTGCCGAAGCCAGCGGGAACAGGGAGGAGCTGCCGCTCACCCTCGCCATCCAGTCGAGCCGCGGCTTCGCCATCGCCAGGGGCCAGAAGCTGGCGTGCATCAACTTCATCGACCGCAACGAGAACATGGCCAGCTACGAGGTCAGCGCCACGGTCGAGTTCGACACTGGCGCGCTCGCCTCGTTCATCACCCTCGACCTCGACGAGCGCTGCCCCGAGCGCGAATTCCCCCGGGCCTGCGAGCACCTCGAGGCCGTCGAGGTCTGGGTCGAGGGCCCGTCGGAGCCGACGCCCGGCGAGTGGACGCTCAGCTACGACGAAGACAGCGGCTGGCTCGTGGGCCAAGGCGGCGAGCAGCTCGCCGATCTGTGCCCCGAGGGCCTGCGCGACGAGCCCGGGTTCGACCCCGGCTGGGGCTGCGCGACGCTCGAAGAGGTCTCGTCGAGCGGGCGCTGGCTGCTGCTCGGCGGCAGCATGTCGGAGGGCGACTACATTCACCAGGACCTGGTCCTGCTCGATCGCTCGTCCCAGGAATTTTGGCGCGTGGTCGACGACGAGTCCGTCGGCGAGGCCTACCGCTGGGAGCGGATCACCGCCGCGGAGCTCTTCGACGAGCCGAGCTCCGGCTACACCCTCAGCGTGGTCGGAGAGAGCGAGGTTGGCGCGCTGCCGCGCGATCGCTTCTGGATCGACGGTCGCTTGCTGATCCCCGAGCGCCAGACGGTCGTGTCGATCGGGGGCAGCCTCGCGCTCACCGTCTCGCCCTGATCAGGCCTGATCAGAACCCGTTGAGGGTCTCGACGACGGCGAACAGATCGCCGCGCTCGTAGAAGTCGACGACGACGAAATTCGCGGCGTGATCCCACATCGCCTCGCACTCTTGACCCCGCGCGAGCAAAAAGTCGTAGGCGTTGACGACCTCGGCGTCGGTCGCCGAGGGCAGGCCGAGATCGCTGTTGACCCAGTGGTTGACCAGGAACAGGTCGTTGTCGCTCGAGCCGCGGTTGAGCGCACACGACAGGTCCGCGGGATCTTCCGGGCCGTAGGGCGTGTCCCAGCCGATCGCCCAGATGTTGTGGTGCCAGGCGGGCGGCGGCGAGCCCTGCTCGGCGGTCACGATCAGGCGCGTGTCGGCGTCGACGAGCTCGCCGAGCGTCGGCCACGGCTGGCCGTCCTCGTGGGTGTAGACCAGCTCGATCGCCCCGGTCGCCTCGTAGTCGAGGGCGAGGTCGGCCGGGTCGACGGCGTCCTGGTAGATCAGGGTCAGGATCTCGCCGGGGTTTTGCTGGAGGAACTCGACGATCTGCCCGAGGACCTCGAGGTGGGGGGTCGAGCCGAGGCCGCAGGGGCCGTGGCAGAGCACGATCGTGCTCGGATCGCCCTCGTCGTAGTAGGTGTCGAGCAGCATCACGCGGACGCCGTCTTCGAGCTGGGTCGGGATGCCGTGCTGGTGGTTGGCGTTGAACTGGGTGTAGCCCTCGTCGAGGGCGGCGTGGGAGTTGTGGGTGCCCGCGAACACGACCTCGTCGTAGGGGCGGTCGCAGAGCTCGACGTGGCCGCTGCACGCGAGCTCGCCCTCGCCGTCTCCGTCGCCATCACCATCGCCGTCGCCCGGGTCACCGTCGCCGTCGCCCGGGTCACCGTCGCCGTCGCCCGGGTCGCCGTCGCCGTCGCCGTCGCCGTCGCCGTCACCATCGCCATCACCATCGGTCTCGCTGCCGCTGTCCCCGACCTCCCCCGCCGGGTCGGCGGCGCAACTCGAGATGAGCGAGAGCCCAAACACCACACACGACGAGCCAGCGCGACGCAGACAAGACATCGCGCAAGTCTATCAGTCGCGCCGGGGCCTCGAACGGTCAAAACCACCGCGACGAGGCCGTCGGCCGAGCGCCGCCCCCGAGCGTGCGCACCCAGCCATGCTCAACCACGATCGCACGCAGCGCGGCGTCCCGAGTGAGCGGTTGTTGGACCACGCACCATGGTCAAGACCCACGACGGCGAGATCAACCGGGCCTCGTGGCCTATGCTGTCGTCAGCGAGGCGCATGGCGGGACGCGGCAACAACCACGGGCGTGCGGGTCGGCGATCGCTGCTCGCGCTCGGCCTCGTGTTCGTCGGCCCGCCCGCGGGCGCGGCACCGGAGGCCGACGCCGAGCCAGCCCCCGAGCCCGCTTCGGACGCGCCCGACAGCGCGCTGCTCGAGTTTCACCTCGACCCGGTCGCCGACCTCCAGATTGCGATCTGGCTCGAGGACAGCGAGGGCAACTTCCTCGAAGACGTCTACGTGACCCAGGCGACCGGCAAGCTCGGGATCGGCAACCGCCCTGGGCTCCCGCTGTTCTTGTCGAGCTGGCACGCGCCCTACGGTCCGCGCGAGGGCGTGCTCCCGGTCTGGGCTCACCGCCGGGGCGCGAGCTACCCGAAGATCGTGTTCCACGACAGCAGCCCGACCGACCAGGACTCACAGGGCTTCCACGAGAGCACGAGCTCGCCCGAGACCTATTTTTGTCGTCCGCTGCGCCCCGACGAGGACGACGCGATCGTCGACGTCATGACCTGCCCCTCGCCCGCGAGCTTCAACTCCGACAAGGGCAAGTTCCTCGCCGGCGAGCGCTCGGTCTACCCGCCGCGCGCCGACCTCACCAGCGTCCACGACAAGGACTCGAGCGACGTCGGCCTCTACGCCGGGCTCAACGAGCTCGACGCGGTGACCCACGCGACGCCGATCGCGGGGCCCTACCGGGTCTCGCACCGCCTCGAGCGCGACGCGGTCCCCGAAGGTCCGCTGGTCGCGTGGATCGAGGTCTCACGCGAGCGCGACGAGAACCCCGACTGGGCGTTCGACCGCGAAGGCGACCACACCCTCGACAGCTCGCCCGCGCTGCAGCAGTTTGGCCGCGAGTTCCTCGGCCAGCCCGCGGTCGTGTTTCGCGTGGAGTTCGATCCCGCCGAGCTCGGCTACGCCGCGACGATCGACTACGCGGGCTACAGCGATCTCTACGGCGCGAGCGGGACCCTGGCTCCGGCCGACGCGACGATCTCGACCTCCGGAGGCAGCGGGGCCGACCGCCTCCGGATCCACGACACCCACGGCATCACCGGGCGCTTCGGCGTCTACAGCCACGGCTGGGGCAGCGGCGCTGACGGGGGCGGCACCGCCTGCTCGGAGTACACGCCGCCGCGCGTCGAGGGTCTGCGCCTCGACGCCCTCGCCTTCGACACGGTCCGCGCGAGCTTTCGGGTGCCCGAAGGCGTCGAGCCTGCCACGATCCACGCCCACTGGATCACGCCCGAGACGACAGACTTTCAGCTCGCGGCGGCGGTCGAAGCCGCCGGGGTCCCGCGGGTCTGCTCCAGCGCGAGCGAGCCCGACTGCGTCGAGGCCGGGCCCGGAGACGAGGTCGTCGTCGACATCGATCAGCTGTTCGGCAACTACAGCTACACGGTAGCGATCAGCTACGAGGACAGCTGCACGAACCGCAGCGAGCTAGCGATCGCCGACGTGACCACCCCCGTCCAGCCCTTCCAGACCATCGACACCGCCTGCTTCGTCGCCACGGCTGCCTGGGGCGCGGGCTGGACCGAGGAGCTGCGGGCGCTGCGATGGTTGCGCGACGCGTACATGGTCGACCAGCCGATCGCCGCGGACCTCGTCCGCAGCTACTACGCCTACGGCCCGACCCTCGCCGCGATGATCCGCGAGGTCCCCCCGGCCCGCGCGGCGGCGCGGCTGCTG
Source organism: Enhygromyxa salina (assembly GCF_002994615.1). GTDB lineage: Bacteria > Myxococcota_A > Polyangia > Nannocystales > Nannocystaceae > Plesiocystis > Plesiocystis salina_A. Next base: position 21,833 of record NZ_PVNK01000254.1, read on the forward strand.
CTGCGCCCGGTCGCCCGCGTGGCTCGCCGGGTCAGCCCTGCGGGTTCGGGTTGATCTGCTCGAGGCGCAGCCCGCCCGGGTAGGCGTAGGAGGTCACGTTCGTGTACCCGACCTGCGTGACGCCGAAGGGCTCGGCGCTGTCGGCCACGTGCGCGCCCGGGCTGATCGCCCAGTCAGAGACCTCGTACGCGCCGACGCTCTCGTAGCCCTCGACGAGCACATCGTCGACGAACACATCCGCGCCGCCTTGCGGCCGCGTGACCTGGACGTAGTTGAGGTCGTAGCCCGACCCGGTCACGAACACGTAGCGCGGCAGGAATTGCTCGGTCGGGACCATCTGGTACGAGGCCGGATCCCCAGTCCCGGCCCCGCCGTTTTGACCCTCGAGGTACTGGACGGGCATGAACGGCCCGTCGGCGGTGATGATGAAGCTCTCCTGGGTCGAGAACTCGATGAACTCGCCGCGATCGAGCAGCGCGGGGGTCATCGCCTGGGGCGGATCGGTGGTCACGGTGACCGCGTCGGCGCCCGAGAACACCCGCCAGTAGTAGCTCTCGTTGCCGCGCTGGGGCGCGTGAGCGCCGACGTACTCCATGCCCCAGTACTCGAGCGGGAGCAGCTGCTCTTCGATGTGATCGCAGAAGGTCACGCCGTTGGGCACGTTGGTGCAGGGCATCGCCGCGACGACCCAGGCCGGCTCGCTGGTCGTGATGATCGTGCCCGACATGTCCGTGCTGGAGACCACCTGGAGCATGTCGTAGGCGTCGATCACGACCTCGCCCATGCCGAAGGCCGGGACCGCGGGGACCCCGGTCCCGGCGGCGGTCGCCTGGCGCGGCTCCCAGGTGACCGTGGTGTTGTCGTAGATGCCGACGACGTTGAAGTAGGGCGGGCCCGAGACGTTGTGGGTGTAGGTCGCGGCGATGTAGTTCTGGCCCTGGGCGTGGTCGGGGATCAGCATCGACGAGTCGTTGTGGGCCTCGGCCATGATCGGCGAGTGCTGGTAGGCGACGATCGGGCGGTCGCTGACGACCTTGTGCGCGCCGCCGATCCGGTGGACCGAGACCCCGCCCGGCTCTCCGGGGGTGTCCATCACGTACTCGTAGGTGCCGCCGGGCTGGACGTCGATCGGCCCGGCGACGAGCTGCTCGTTGCCGCCGCTGCCGATGTAGATGTTGATGCTCGCCACGTTCTCGTCGGACACGTTGCCGACCACGAGCGAGCTCGGCTCCTCGACGAAGTTCTGCATCTTGTTGGCGTGGAACTCACAGCCGACGGTGCTCGCGATCATCAAGGCCTGGTCGCAGGTCTCGGGGATCGTCGGCAGGATCGGACCGCCGCCAGCGTCGGGTAGCTCCGAGAGGTCGAACTTGGCCTCGCCGTCGTCGCCGTCGTCGTCATCGTCGTCGTCGTCGTCGCCGTCGCCGTCGCCCGTGCCGGGCTCGTCGTCGCCGTCGCCCGGGTTGGTCTCGCCGTCGCCCGGGTTGGTCTCGCCGTCGCCGTCGCCCGCGTCGCCGTCACCCGTGATCCCCGTCTCGCCCTGGCTGATGCCCTCGCCCCGGCTGGAGGACTCCGTCTGAGCGCCACCGCTACAAGCGAGCGTCAAAGAGCAAGAAGCGATCGCCAACAGCGAGCCAAATCCAGGAGCGCGCCCAGTCATCGCGGGAGCATACCAAACGTGCCGCCCCAGAGATTTGCGCTCATCCCACCACTAGCAGCCCGGGCTGCTAGCACCCCGGGCTGCTAGGCCGGGACTCCAAAAACTGTGGGCGGCGCGCGCTCAGTCGGCCGCGAACACGGCCTCTGGACTCTCGGCGGTCAGGATCCGCTCGATGTAGCCCGTGAGCTGGGCCCCGCTCGCGGCCTTGATCCGCGCAGAGTCGTCATCTGACAGAGCACCGAACTTCAGCAGCAGCAGCTTTTCAACCACTTCGGCACGGCCCTGTTCTCGGCCCTGTTCTCGGCCCTGTTCTCGGCCTTTTTGCAGGCCTTGTTCCCGGCCTTTTTGCAGGCCTTGTTCCCGGCCTTGTTCCCGGCCCTCGTTGCGCAGCTGTTCGGCGATCGTCATGGCGAGTTCCTCGACTTCGGGGATCTGCTGGCGGATTTTTGCACGAAACTGGTGAAACTGCAGCTCGCCAGCGACCAACGCGATGTAGCGCAGCAACTGCGCCACCGCGTCCATGCCGTTCGGCGTTCGCAGCGCTTCTTGGAACGCGTCTGCCCAGACCTCGAGGTCTTGCATCAACTCGCGCGGGTCTCGGGCGTCGCGCAGGAGACACAGGGCCAGCTTGGGAAAGGCCGCGAGCGTTCGCTCGCGCAGATCCTCGTTCGTGAGGTGGGCGAGGTCCTCGATGAGAATGGAGAAGCTGGGCACCAACTCGGCCACGCCGGGGATCGAGCTCGGCGACGGCTCGAAGAGTGCGTGGAAGGTGCGCGGTGCTGCCCAGCCTCCGGGCGCGTGGCTGAGGACCATCGGGAGAATCACCACGAAGGGACCCTCTTGCTCCTTGCGATGCCGCTGCCAGATACGGACGAGATAGACCAGCATCCGCCAGGGCATCCCGTGGTCGTTGGTGCTTTGATGCTCGAGCAGGAGGTACAGGAGGGCGCGCGGGTTGCCCTCGTCACTCGCAGTTTCTTTTGCGGAGCCACCCGGGGGCGCGAGCCTGGCAGAGAACAGCAAGTCGGTGTGGCCGTCAGCCAAGTCGCTATCAATGAAGGAGCCGGGCTCGCTCGTGAGGGTGTCCCAGGCGATCGCCGCGCTGACGGCTTCCGGCAAGCGCCCCTGGAAGAGCCCCGCCGCATGCTCCGGGTGTTCGAAGGCGGCTTTGAACAGCGCGTCGTGAGGCTTGGCGGTCATGGGCTGTCCAAGAGATAGTCGCCACGAGTCGGCGAATTGATCCCGGGTGTCGACGGGCTACCGGAGACATGCGGCACGTCATGGAAAAGGTCCGCAGGCCAGTGGATACTCACCGACGATGGCGCCCCTCGACCCCCCGCGCGCGTCGGGTCTCCCGATCCTCGGCAGCTCGCTGGCGCTGCTGCGCGACCCTCTGGCCTTCCTTCGAGCCGCCCACGCCAAGCACGGACCGATCTTCGAGGTCCGCGCGGCCAACCGGCGCTTCGTCGTGCTCGCCGGCCGCGAGGCCAACCGCTTCGTCGGCCGCGAGGGCCGCGAGCTGCTCGAGTCCCGCAGCTTCTGGGGCAAGCTGACCGAGCGGCGCGGCTGCCCCCACGCGATCTTGGCCATGGACGGCGCGGGCCACCGGACCCAGCGCCGCCACTACGGCGACGTGCTCTCGCGCGGGATCGTCGACGCCCACCGGGTCGGCTGCGACGCGCTCGTGCGCGACAGCTTCGGCGCCGGGGCCTCGCCCATCGCCGTCCAGGATCAGACCCGGCTGCTGGTCGCGCGGCTCGTCCACCACTGCCTGACCGGCGGCGCCGAAGCCGTCGAGGAGCCCACGGCCCGCGCGCTGATGGAGGTGTTCCGCTGGGAGACCAACACCTTGCTGCTCGGCAAGTGGCCGCGGGTCGCCCTCCACCTGCCCCACTATCAGCGCAGCCTCGCAGTCGCCGAGCGCTTCATCGACGAGCTGGTCCGCTCCGAGGCCGCGACGGACCACGAGCGGCTCGGCGGGTGGTTCGAGCGCATCCGCGAGGGCCAGGCCCGCTACCCCGAGCTGTTCAGCGCGGGCGATGTCCGCTTCGCGATGCTCATGCCCTTCGTCGCGGGCGTCGACACCGTCGGGGCCACCCTCGGCTTCGTGCTCTACGAGCTCTACCGCGACCCGAGCCTGCGCGCGCGGATCCAAGCTGAGGTCGCGGCCGCCTACGCCGAGGGCGTCCCGGACTGCGCGACGCTCCAGGCTCAGCCGGCCCTGCACGGGCTCGTGATCGAGTGCCTGCGCCTGTACCCGGCCGCGTTTGCGATGTACCGCGGAGCCGCGCAGCCCTTCGAATTCGCGGGCCACCGTGTCCAGGCGGGCACCGACGTGGCCGTGTTCACCAGCGCCACCCACTTCGACGGGCGCTACTTCCCCGACCCCGAGCGCCTCGACGTCGACCGCCACGCGCCGCCGCGGGCCGAGTATCGGCAAAAGCAGGTGTTCATGCCCTACGGGGGCGGCCCCCACGTGTGCCTCGGCGCCGGGATGGGCGAGGCGATGCTGCTGCTCGCGACGGCGGGGATCCTCCGGCACCACCAGCTGCGCGCGAAAGATCCCGGGCGGCGCTTCGGCCCGAGCTTCGATCCCTCGCTGAGCCTCGACGCGGGCTACCAGCTGTTGGCGGGCCCTTGAACCGGATCGAGCTCGCGGGGGCGGCGGGCCCAAGCAACTGACGCAGGGCCTACGCGCGAGCGCCAGCGGGAGCGCAAGTTCTGCGGCCTCCTCGACTCCCGTCAGGCCGCCATCGGCCGCTGTTATGGTCGCATCACGCCCATGCGCATCAGCAAATACATGACCGACAAGCTCATCACTGCCCGACCCGAGGACGGCAGCCGCACAACCTTCTTCCGTATGCGTGAGCATGACATTCGCCACATTCCGGTCGTCAACGAAGCCGGGGCGCTGGTCGGGATCGTCAGTGATCGAGATCTGCGGCGGCCCAATTGGGTCGACCAGGCCCCGGACCTCGCCCACGTCTATCACCTCGATGACGACACGAAGATCGGCGATCTGATGACCCCGAGCGTGGTCACCGTCCACACCTACGACACCCTGCGCAAGGCGGTGGGCCTGTTCCTCGACCACCGCTTCGGCTGCCTCCCGGTCCTCGACAAGACCGAGACGCTGGTCGGGATCGTCTCGCCGCTCGATCTGCTCCGGGCCTTCGATGAGATCGAGCGCAGCACGACGCGCGAGCGCAAGGCGGCCAGGAGCTGAGCGCGCGTCGGTCGCTCAGTCGACGGCGATGCGGGCCGGAAAGCCAAACGCGAGCGCGAGGTTCTCACCGAGGTCGCCCCGGTTGTAGGCCTTGCGCTCGATGAGCTCGATCGCCTCGAGGTTGGCCTCGACCCAGCGCGCGCCGTGACGCCCGGCGATCGACTGACGCATCATCCCGCGCCCGTGCGGATCGGCGAGCAGGTTGATGCGCATGACGCGACCTGGCAGGCTGCTGAAAACCCAGCGCGCCGTCGACTACGACGTCGCCGTCAACCTCCTCGCCACGTTCGGGCTCGGCCAGGTCTGCGCGGGTAACGAGCTGAGCCGACCACTCCAACGAGTACATCGCCGAGCCCTTCCCCAACTACCAAGATTTCCACAATCCGGGCATGCCGGATCTGCAGCCGGCCTATCCGTCGATCCGCATCGTCGTCGACACCAATTTGCTCGCGTGGCTCGAGATCGGCGTGTGCTTCGAGCAGCCCCCCCCCGCCCCCGCCGATCGAATGGGGCGAGCTCTCTCGCGTTCCTGGCCCGGTCGCTCGTCCGTCATTTGGCCCCACCCGCGAATGGGAAGATCGCGCGGCAGGAGCCGACCCTTGGCCGAAACAACCCTGGCGCTCGCTGCCGAGCGAGCCGCGTTGTGCCCTATTCGCCACAGTCGATCGAGCCATAGACTTTCGGCGGCGCTCATGCTTAGGTCGCGGGCCGCTCGCGCAGCTCAGTCCAGTCATGGAAGCCTATCGCGATCACATGCGTCGCTGCATCGCGCTGGCCCGGCGTGCGGAGGGCCGGACGGCGCCGAACCCCATGGTCGGCGCGCTGATCCTCCGTGATGGCCAGGTCGTGGCCGAGGGCTGGCACGAGGGCCCCGGCCTCGCCCACGCCGAGGTCGACGCGCTCCGCCGGCTCGAGGGTTCGGCCGCGGGCACCACCCTCGTCGTCAACCTCGAGCCCTGCTGCCACCACGGCCGGACGCCGCCGTGCTCCGACGCGCTGATCGACGCGGGCGTCGCCCGGGTCGTGGTCGGGATGGTCGACCCCAACCCGCGCGTCGGCGGCAAGGGTGTGCGCCAGCTTCGCGACGCGGGCGTCGAGGTCGTGCTCGGCGTCGAGGAGGCGCGGTCCTGGCAGCTCAACCGCGACTTCGTCGAGCGGGTCCAGGCCCTCGTCGACTCCGGCGAGCTCGACCCCGAGGGCTTCGCGCCCGGGGCCTACGAACCCGAGCCCGAGGCCGGGTCGCCGACCCGCTTCGTGGTCATCTCGGCCCCGCGGACCGGCAGCGACGAGCTGTGCTCGCTGCTCGACTCGCACCCCGAGATCCTCTGCCACCACGAGCTGTGCAACGTCGACGGGGTCCGCTACGCGCTCTCGCAGCGCGACACCGGCTTTTGCCTCGGCACCACCGAAGCGCGCGACGCCGATCCGGTCGGCTTCGTCCACCGAGCGTGGCGCGAGCACCAAGGCGCGCGCGCGGTCGGGTTCGCCCTCGCCCGTCGCCACCCCGAGTTCGTGTTCCGCGACGTGATCGCCGATCCCGGCGTCCGCAAGATCGTGCTGAGGCGTCGCAACCGGCTCGAGACCTTCGTGTCCGAGCTGCTCGCCCGCAAGGAGCGACGCTGGACCCACGACGGCGCCTCGCCCTGCGAGCTGACCAAGATCAAGATCGAGGTCGAGCTCGAGCTCGACGATCTGCGCGCCTACGCCGAGCAGCAAGACGCGTTCTACGACCGGGTCACGCGGGCGCTCGAGGCCCGCGGCCAGGCCTTCATCGAGGTCGACTACGAAGACCTGCTCGAGGCCAAGACCCAGGCCCGGATCCTCGCCGAGCTCGGCTTCAACGCGGCCGCGCTCGAGGGCCTGCGCGGGACCACGCCCAAGCGCAAGCCCGACGCGCTCGAGGAGTCGATCGCCAACTACGACCAGCTCGCGCGGCAGCTCGCGGGCACCGAGTTCGAGGCCGAGCTCGACCCGCGCACGCCCAGGCTCGCGCCCTCGCCTGCTCGCGGGCGCCCCGAGAACCCTGGCGAGCTCGAGACCAGGCGCGCGCGCAGGGGACAGATGCTGGCCACGGTCGCGCCCGACGCCAGCGGCGACAAAGGGCGCTGATCCCGAGCGGCGATCACCACAGCCCCTCTTGGGCCGCCACGCAGACCCGCTACGCGTACTTGCGCGTGCGCACCCGTGCGATCGAGCGAGCGTGATCCTCGGCGGCGAGTTGCTCGTCGCCGGCCCGCTGGTCCTGCTCGACTGGGAGCAGGCGCCGCTCGCCGAGCTGTTCTTGGCCCCCGAGGTCGGCGACGAGTACGAAAGGTCATGCCGGCGCCCTGGTTCATCCGCTGTCCGCTCATGGCCCGGCGAGCGTCGCGATCTCTACGCTGGTCAGCGCGCGGTTGTAGATACGCAGGTCATCGATCCGACCAGTGCACTCTTGCCCGAAGCTCGGGCTGTCGCTGCCGATCGCCATGGGCTCACTGTTGTCAGCGAACACCAGACCGGTCATGTCGAGGATCGCTATCTGCTCGCCGTTTGCGTAGATCCGGCTCACCGCGCCATCGTAGGTGCTGGCGATGTGGGTCCACTCTCCGAGCGGCAGCCACCGCGCGCCCGCGTCCGCCTGGAACGATCCGTCGGAGGTGAGCACGCGCCACACGAGACCAAAGTCGGCGTCGTACATCATGGCGTACTGCCCGGAGTTGTCGGCCCACGCGGCGCGCCCAGACTGCGGAAAGCTCTCGGGTCGCACCCACATCGCCATCGTCACGGCCTCGCTCACGTCGAGGCTGGAGCTGTCCGGGACCTGCACGGCTTCACTCGTCGCGCAGTCCATGGCCATGCCCGTCACGCCTGGACTCAAGCCCAACACCGTCGCGACGCCATGGTTGCCGTAGCCCGAGTCATCGACGACCTCAGCTCTGAGCTCGAACTGGTAGTGAGCGACCAGCGAGTCATCGGCCAGCGGGTCACCATCGCCATCGCCATCCCCATCCCCAACTCCATCTCCATCCTCAACTCCATCCCCATCTCCATCTCCCCTCGTGCTCTCGCTCTCCGTGTCGCTCATGAAGCGAGGGTTGAGATCGATGATGCACCCAACGAGGCCGAGCGAAACCATGCTCATCAGCACCAGTCGGGCGCCAGCGCCGCACTCCTTGCTCACAAACAGGTCTCGCATCTAGACCTGAGTGTACGCGTCGTTTCGGGCCCAGGCCGGCTGGACCGTCTGACGCTTGATCCTCACGCCACTAGCAGCCCGGGGTGCAATGCATCAACTGGCTTCACGGCTCGGAGGCCGAACTCGTCGCCTCAGCGAGCCGTGCAGGGTCCGTGTCGCGTCACATCGGGGGCTCGATATCGGCCACGTAGCGAGCGACAGTATCGGCGTCCACCGGCCTGTCGACCACGGCCGCGGCGCCCATCTCGCGCGCGCGCGTATGCAGGGTCTCGTCTTCGGCCCCCATCAACATGATGACCGGGACTTCCCAGCCGATGCGGCGCAAAGCCGCGAGCACGGCGACCCCGTCCGCGCCGGGCAGGCGACCGTCGAGGACCATGACATCGATGGGCGGCCGCCTGTGTCGCGCGAGGTTCCGGCCGAGAAAGGACAGCAGCGTCTTACCGCTGCGCTGCTGCACGACCTCGTAGCCTCGCAGCTGCAGCGCCGCCGTCAGCCGCTTGCGTGAGCGCGCGTCGCTCTCGGCCACGAGGACTCGTGCACGCGGTCGCGTGAGCACGCGGGCGCGCTGGGCCGCCGTCCAGCGCGCCCGCCTGAATTTGCCGCGCGGCACGATGACCGGGTTGGAGGCTGGACTTGGGTTTTGGATGGTGACTGGATTCAACATGCTGCCCTGGAAGTGCATGACGCCTGCCAGGCGAAGCTCGAAGGCGACGATTGAACGCCGTCCGTAGGTGTCATGGCGTCGCCGACCCAGGGGCAGAGACGACAGGGCGTCGGTCGAAGTCCGGCGTGGCAACGACACGGCCTTCGCCGGCCTCGGTTCGCATGACGCGATGTCACGACCGTCAATGTGAAGGGTTGGTAAAGCCCAATCGCACACTCTCGCGAGGGTCGAGCGCCCCGCTCCGGCGAGCCAAACCCGGCAGGATCCGCCGGTTGGCGACGGCCGAATTTGCCAGACTCGGCTCCGCGACCTCCCGGGTCCGACGATCTGGCCAGACCGCCCCTCGTCGAGGGCCTGGGGCTACTCGTGGCGGAGGGCGTCGATCGGATCGAGGTGGGCGGCCTTGCGGGCGGGGATGTAGCCGAAGACGATGCCGATCGCGGCGGACACGACAAACGCGAGGCCGACCGCATCCCATGAGATGACCAGGGGCATCTGCATGTTCTGGGCGACCACGTAGGATCCCACGAGCCCGAGCGAGACCCCGACGGCCCCACCGAGGACGGAGAGCACGAGGGCCTCGACGAGGAACTGAACGAGCACTTCGGACGCGAGGGCACCAATCGCGATCCGCAGGCCGATCTCGCGGGTCCGTTCGGTGACCGAGACGAGCATGATGTTCATGATCCCGATGCCGCCGACGAGCAGACTGACGGCCGCGATCGCCGCGAGCAGCGTCGTCATCGTGGAGGTCGTCCCTTCGAGCGTGGCCGCGAGCTCCTGCATGTCGCGGACGTGGAAGTCGTCGTCCTCGCCCGCGTCGATCCCCCGACGCTGCCGCAGCAGGTCCTCCATGTCGGCCTGGACGCGAGAGGTCGACGCGGCATCGTCCGCAGACACGTAGATGTCGGTCAGGTCGTAGCTGCCCAGGATCCGGCGTTGGACCGTGCGCACGGGCATCAGGATCAGATCGTCTTGATCCTCTCCCATCGTCTCGCCCTTCTCGACCAAGGTCCCGATCACCAGACAGCTGAGCCGATCGACTCGCAAGCGCGTCCCGATCGCTTCAGCGTCGCCGTAGACCTCCTCGATCACGGTCTGGCCCAGCACGCACACCGGCTGCGCCCGCGAGACCTCGTCGTCGCTGAAGGTCCGGCCGGCCTCGAGCTCGCGGCCGCGGACCTCCAGGTAGCTCTGCGTGGTGCCGACGACAGTCGTGGAATAGTTGACGTTGCCGAACACGACCGTCGACTGGGTGGTCGCGCCCGGGGCCACGACGACGCCCCGCACATCTCGCGCGATCGCTTCGGCGTCCTCCAGCTCGAACGCGTCGGCGTCGCTGCGCATCCCCCCCGGCCCGCGGCGACCGAAGCCGGCGCGGACGAACAGGAGGTTGGGCCCCATCGTCGAGATCTGGTCCGAGACGTTCTTCGTCGCGGACTCCCCGAGGTTCACCATCACGATGACGCTGGCCACCCCGATGACCACGCCCAGCGCCGTGAGCACCGAGCGCACGCCGTTGCGGCGAATCGCGCTCATCGCGAGCAGGAACGCACTCCACAGCATCACAACACCTCGCGGGGCGGCCCGTCGGCGATGACGCGTCCGTCGCGAAACACGAGCACGCGGGACGCCACCTCGGCCAGCTCCGGCTCGTGCGTCACCATGACCACCGTGATCGCGCGCTCGCGGTTGAGCTCCACCAGCAGGCGCATGATCTCCTTACTGCGCTCCGTGTCGAGGTTCCCCGTCGGCTCGTCGGCGAACACCACCGCCGGCCGACTCACCAGCGCGCGAGCGATGGCGACGCGCTGCTGCTGCCCGCCCGAGAGCTGGGCCGGCGTGTGGCGAGCGCGCTCGAGCAACCCGACCTCGCGCAAGGCCGTGAGCGCCCGCTCCCGGCGTTGCCGCGCATCGACCCGCTGGTAGATGAGCGGGAGCTCGACGTTCTCCACAGCCGACGTGCGAGCGAGGAGGTTGAAGCTCTGAAACACGAAGCCGAGGTAGGTCCGCCGGAGCAGCGCGAGCTGGACGTGGTCGAGTCGACTGACGTCGACGCCCCCGAACCGGTACTCGCCGGTCGTGGGTGTGTCGAGGCACCCGAGGATGTTCATGCAGGTCGACTTGCCGGACCCGCTCGAGCCCATCACCATCACGAATTCTCCCTGCTCGATGACGAGGTCCACACCGTCGAGCGCCGCCACCCGGGCCTCGCCTTCGCCGTAGATCTTGGTCACCCGAGTCAGGGAGATGAGCGGCGCGGGGATCGGGGGCTTCGGGCTCACGCTCCCCCCCTCATCCCGACCACGACCGCGTCGCCTTCGTCGAGCTCGCCCGCCTCGACCTCCGTGTAGCGACCATCGCTGGCGCCGACGGTCACGGGCACGGCGACGAGCTCGCCCGCGCGCAGCACGTGGACGAGGGCCTCGCCGTCCACGGTCGGCTCGATCTCGGTCTCGGCCTTGCGCGCGGGCGGGCCCGGACGCGTGGGCACCGAGAAGAGCCCGCCCTTGTTCCGATCGCCCCGGCCGCCGCTCGACTCGGCCCCGCGGCTGGGGTCGAAGCGGAGGGCCAGGGTCGGGATGCGCAAGACCTCGGCGTGGCGTTCGGCCAGGATCGTGGCTGTCGCCGTCATTCCCGGGCGCAGGAGCTCCTCGTCGTTGTTCACCGCGAGCACGGTCGTGTAGGTGACGACGGCCGAGGTGTCGGTCGTCGCCGGGGCGAGGTTGACCCGCTCGACCGTCGCGTCAAAGGTCCGCCCCGGCCACGCGTCGACGGTGAACTCCGCCGACTGCCCTTCGCGCACCCGCCCGACGTCGGCCTCGTCGACGCCGAGATCGAGGCGCATCACCGACAGGTCTTCGGCGATCTGGAACAGCTCGGGCGCCGCGAGCGACGCCGCGATCGCGTTGCCCGGCTCGACGCTGCGGGTCAGCACCACGCCGTCGATCGGAGCCACGATCGTCGCCTTGGCCTTGTTGGTCCGTGCTTGCTCGACGCGGACCGCCGCGAGCGAGCGCTCCGACTTGGCCCGCGACGCCTCGGCCTCGGCCAGTCGGTGCTCGCTGATCGCGGCGTCGAGCTCCTCTTGCGCGACGACCCCCTTGGCCGACAGAGCTTCGGCGCGCTCCTTGGTGATCGACGCCGCGTCGAGCGCGGCCTTCGCTCGTACAACCTCGATCTTGGCCGTCGCCAGCGCACCCTTGGCCTCGGTCAACGCGTTGTCGAGGCTGACCGGATCCAGCGTGGCCAGGACGTCTCCGGCTTTCACGCGATCGTTGACGTCGACCTCGACCGTGGCGATCCGTCCCGAGATCTCGCCGCCGACGCTGACGACCCGCTTCGCCTCCAGCGTCCCGGTCGCGCCGACCGTTTCGTCGATGTCGCCGCGGTCGACGACCTCGGTCTGGTAGCTCGGGGCCGGCGGTGGGCGATCCAGGCGCGCCCGTGCGAGCGCGAGGCCGACCACGAGGGTCAGCACAACGCCCCCCCAGACCACGACCCTGCGGATCCGGCGGCGGCGCACGTTGCCGACGACGGCCAGCACCGAGTCTTCGTCCACGGTCACCGCCACGTTCACGCCATCCGCCATGCGTGCTCCTGGTCTCTCATCGGCCCGAAGCGATGCACGAACCCTGCCAGCAAGAGTCGACCTTCCCTCGCGGATCCGGACCAATCAAGCGGCAGAATCCGCCGCCCGGGCCTGCAGGATCCGCCTCCCGGGCCTGCAGGATCCGCCAGCGAGCGCGGGAAGACCGAGACCTCTCGGTCCGCGCGCTCGCGCAGCTTCTCTCGTGGCGTGTTCTCTCTGGCACCTGAGATGCATGCGCTCCTTCGGGCACAAAGACCATGACCCCTCGAGTCGTTTCGACCCCCAAGCTCCTCCTCCTCGGCACCTTGCTGATCGCGCCGTCCTGCGCGCGTCCATCCTCGCCATCATCGGGAGATCAGGGAGCTCAGGCCGGTTCCCCCCAAGACACGCTCTCGACGGCCAAGGCGGTCGATCCGTCCTTGTTCCTGGCGGCGGGGCTCGCGGGTCCGGTCCAGGAGGTGCCCTGCACACTCGAGAGCGGCGAGTCCACGACTTGTCTGCGGATCGCGCGGACTTCGGTCCCCTCGGACCATGCCCAGGGGCCCTGGTGCCCGAAGTCCATCCACGACGGACCCGAGGCCGGTGGCATCTGGCCCGAAGCCGGCGTCGCGCACGAGGTCACGGGCGAGTTCGTCGCAAACCTCGCGACCTTCTATGAGGATTCAGCGTGGGCTGTCCACAACGAGGACGGAACGATCAACGTGACCGACTCCGCCGAGAAGTGCGCGGCGGCGGCTCGGCCCGACGTCGACCCGGACCTTCACAATCATTGCGTCGAGTGCCTTCCAACCTACCTGGCCCAAGACACGGTGGTCGAGACGCTGATCCCCAAGGTACCGACAAAGGCCAGGTCACCCTCCCCGATCCGATCCAATATTGGACTCGCGCTCAACGGCGTGGAATTCGCCGCGCCGGCGCCGACGCACGCCATATTGGCCGCACACACCCTCGCCCCCTTCGACGACTGCGGAGGCCACATCAACATGCACGAGGGTTACCACTATCACGCGGTGACGAGCGGCTGCCTCACGAGTATCGCCCAAGGCGATGCCCACGCCCCCATGATCGGGTACGCGCTCGACGGCTTCCCGATTCACGCCCGCGCAGGTGACGACGGCACAGAGCCCATCGACCTCGACGAGTGTCGAGGCCACGCTGACGAGACCCGGGGCTACCACTATCACGTGGCTGGCCCTGGCAAGAACCAGACCCTCAACTGCTTCACGGGTGAGATCGTTGAGGGCGCCGCCCGCCGTCCTCCCGGACCACGGCCGGATCAGCCACCACCGAAGTAGGCCACGATGGATGTCCCGATGGATGTCCCGCCAAATGTCCCGCCAGATGTCTGGGATCACCCCACAGGAGGCCCGCGAGGCGACGCCGAGTGGATGCCTCGCGCGCTGAGGCTGCACGCCCTGGGGCCCACGCCTCGCGCGAGGACGTGAACCGAGGCTTTTGCGATCTCCTGCGCCCGTTGGGGCACGAACCCGTCGTGCTCCGGGGGGTTCGAGAGCCTCGAGGTCTCGCTGTCACGGACCGGGAGCGCGTCGACATCGCCGTGTTGGCTCAGCTGGTCGTCCGCACCCAACTGGGGGGCCGTCGGCGCGCAGCCGACGAGCCAGAGCGCGGCGACGAGCAGCGCCAAGATGCGGCGGAACGCGAGCACGCCACCAACCTACTCGCCAAGCGCGAAGATGGCAAACACCATCACTACGGCTCGTGAGTTATTGGGACGTCGGATACTGGCAGGTACAGGCTCGTGTCGATATAGGGTTCGCCGGCTGCGGCGATGTCTTCCCTGGCCGCTTCGGTGTCACCATGTTCAAACGAATCACGAACTCCTGGAACCTTGCATATGTCTTCACGCTCGGCCTGGCGCTGCTGATGATCAGCACCCGGGCGGAGCTGCAACCGCGCCCCGGTCATGAGCACGCCCCGGCCGCGAAGGTCGCGCTGGCGGGTCACATCCTGACCTGGACCCCCGCTGCGATCGCGGCCTACCGAATCGCTCACGGCCTGCTGAAACGCAACAAGTCCGAGCGCCCGGCCGACGACGCCCAAGTCGCAACCGCCCGCGAGCTGGTCCCCCCGCCCACGCCCGACGAAGAG
>NZ_PVNK01000255.1 GCF_002994615.1 Enhygromyxa salina
TCCCGACCGTCTTGACGGTCTCGACGGTCTCGACTCGGACTGTCGCTCACGCTCTGAGGCGATAAAATTCGCGATTTTACATTCACAGTGATCGACATCTCTATCCGGTTGAGCGTCGCTCAGGCTCTCGTCGTTCCTCGAGCACTCTCCCGAGCGAAGCGCCGTCGAGGACGACGCCCCAGGCAGCCCGATGCGCCTGCTCGCTGCCGCGGGCGGTGCCGCGGTCTCGATCGGGCTGATTTTCTTTGTCGCCTACGCCATCGAGCAGGACTGGCTGTCGCCGGGGCTGCGCTTCGTCGGCGCGGCGTTCCTCTCGGCGCTGCTGACCGTGGCCGCGTGGCCCGTGGCCAGGCGCGGTCACCAGGCCGTCGCGGGGGCGATCGGCGGCGCGGGCCTCGGAGCGTGGTTTGGCAGCTGGCTGTTCGCGCGCCACGTCCACGACCTGGTCTCCGGGCCGCTGGTGTTCGTGGCGCTCGTGCTCGGTGCCGTGGCCTGTCTGGCGATCGCCGACCGCTTGCACCTGCGCCTGATGGCGATCCTCTCGACGCTGGCTGCCTGCGCGACGCCGCTCTTGGTCGGGGTCGGGAGCGGACCGCTGATCGAGCTGATGGCCTACAAGCTGATGCTCGTCGGCGTGCTGGTGGCCGTCGACTACCGCCGCCACTGGCCCGAGCTGCCGACGATCGCGCTGATGTCGACGTGGATGCTGGGCGCTCGCTGGGCCGCGCTGCACCTCGGGCCCGAGAGCGCGCTCGGGTTCATGATCTGGACGCTCGTGCTCCTGGTTGCGACCGCGATCTCGGGCTGGCGCCTGGTCCAGGCCAGCGCCGCGGCGGCCGACAAGACCCACGCGAAGGCGCGGCTGGTCGTCGGCGGGCTCCTGACCTGGGCCGCGGCGGCGTGGGCCTTCGCTCACGCGCCGCAGACCCTGGCTTGCGCGAGCTTGGGGCTCGCGGCCTGGCACGTGGCCCTGGCTTGGCTCTTGATCCGCGTCGACGCGCGGGCCTCGACCGAGCGCGACGCCCGGACGGAGCCCAGGCGCATCGGCGACGTGTTCGTTGGCCTCGCCTGGGCCCAGGCGATGGTCGCCGGGCTCCTGGCCTTCGACGACGCGATCTTGTCGTGGTGGTGGATCGGCATGAGCGTGGCCGCGGCCGCGCTGAGCTGGGCGCCGATCCGGCGCATGCGCCAGGGCATGGTGCTGATCCCCGCGGTCGCGGCCACGGCCTGGGCCGTGCACAGCGACGAGCCATGGTCGCTGACCGTGGCCGCGGTCGCGGTCGCCGTGCCGATGATCGCCGGCCTGATCGGGACCCGCGACAGCGAGGGGCCGCGCGCGCTCGAGCCGATGCTGACCTCGGTCGCCGCGCTGATGTGGCTCGGTGTGACCCTCGCGATCGGCCCCGAGGCGAGCGCGGCCCAGCTGACCTGGGCCCTGATCCCGGTCGCGGTGACCGTCGGGCGGGTCTGCCTGCTGGTCAACGAACGCGACATGACCTTGGCCCTGGGCCTCCTGGGCCTGGGTCTGCTGGCGAGCCTGGCCGTGGTCGTCACGACCTCGGCGCTGAGCCCCGTCGGGGCCGAGCCCGGCGCGCCGCTCGGCCTCGTGCTGCCGCTCCTGGGCCTCGCGGGGCTCGGCGTGACCTTGACCTGGCGGATGCTCCAGGCCAAGGCGATCGCTCAGCCCGAGCTCGAGCTCGACGACGACCCAAACGCGGGCCCGCTGGGGCTGATGGTCGCGCTCGCGGTCGGGCTGGCCGGGGCTTTGGTGGTCGTGGGTGCGGCGACCGGCGGCGGCCTCCCGGTCCAGCTCGGGTCCACGGCCTGCGCGGCGCTCACGGCCCTGGGCCTGCTCGTCGCGGGCTTGCGCCTGCGTCAGACCACCTGGCGCAAGATCGGGCTGGCGGTGATCGGCGCGGCGGCGATCAAGATCGTGCTCTTCGATCTCGCGGCGGCCTCGGCGGCCTGGCGGGCGCTGAGCCTGGTCGGGATCGGGGCCGTGATGATCGGCGGGGCGTTCGCCTACAGCCGGGCGCAGCAGCGGCTGAGCCGGGCTCGCGCGAGCTCCTGAGCTCGGCCTTCACTCCTGCGGGTCAACGACGGCTCGGTGTACATTGCCCGCAGTGAGCCGGAGCCTGGACGTGGTCGAGTCGACCGCCATCGCGCGTGTCGGCGAGCGATCCTACGAGCTGGCGAAGACCCCGGAGGCGGCGCTGGAGCTCTTGCGTGAGGGGGCGGGCCTTCGTGTGCTGAGCCGGAGCCAGGCCCGGAAGGCCGGGGGGACGGAGCCCCTCATCGTTGTCGGCGACAGGAACTTCACGATCTACAAGCCGTGGCGCTCGCCACGTGACGCGACCCCGGACGCGGCCCTGGGTGGGGACTTCGCGGTCGGCGTCGCGGCGGTCGGGCGCCTGGTCCCGACCCCCCGCGGCTCCCGCCTCGAGCTGCGCGTCAAGCCCTACGCGCCCGCTCCGGCCCGACGCGTCACGGTTGGTGTGACAGTCGCGAGTTGGGTGTTGTTTGTCCTCGCGCCGGTCGTGCTCGCCGGCCCGCACCCTGTCGCGCTCGCCCTGTCCGCGTTCATGCTCATCGGCGGCGTGGCGAGCGTGACGCTACGAGGGCGACGGCGACGCGCACAGGAGGTCCGCGACTTGCTGGCCATCGTCGAGGGCATCTATGGGCCCCTCGAGCTGTCGCGTGGCGAAGATCCGCATCGGGGCTAGCAGCCCGGGGTGCAATGCCTCGCGCCGCCTCGCTTGGCCTTTTCGCCGAGGGCTTTGTCGCCAAAACTTGCAGTACGCCCGGTACAGCGGCGTTTTGGCTTCGCGCCCTCGGCGAAGATTCCGGCGCGAGGCGACACGATGCATTGCACCCCGGGCTGCTAGAGACGAACTCGCAGCCCGTGGTCCAACCCGTCGCGTCGCCTCGCGCCGCAATCTAAAAGCCAGGCACCCAACGGCCCCGGAAGGACTTCTTCGCGGGGTCGTCCAGCTTCTTGCACGCGACGCCGTCGACCTCGATGGTCCCGTCGTCGCTCAGGAGCATGATCTGGTCGCGGTCCTCCGGCGTGAAGAAGCCCTCGGGGTTGAGGTTGTCGAGGTCGGCGTCGACCACCTGGACCTCTTCACCTTGGCCGTCCCAGGTGTAGAGACGAGACGGTTTTGTCCCGGCGTAGTCGCCTGCGATGATCAGGTAGTTCCCGCGCCAGGCCGAGAGACCACGGATACCGAGACCACCGAGATCGAGCAAGACGGGATCGCCGAAGCGTGCGGCCTCGCCGTTGATCACCGCGGAGGGGTTCTCGAGCACGACCAACAAGGCCTTCCCCTGCGGGGTCGGGTTGCGAAAGCCGATGAAGACACCGCCCGCCGCTCGGTCGGTCATCCCCTCGATATTGAGGCCGCCGGGCTCCTTGGGCGCGATCTGGGCGGCCTGGGTCAGACCAAAGGGCCGGTATCGGGGGTCGGCCTCGAGATCGTCCAACAAATTCGTGTAGGTGGTCCCCACCACCGTTAGCGGCTTGCCGTAGTCGGGCGAGGTGGTGGCGAACAGACGCAGGCGCTCGGGCTTGTGCTTGCCCTTGCTGTTCGTGCCATGGGAGGTCAGCCAGTAGGCGTGGCCTTGGTGCATGGTCGCCGCCTCGATGTCGGCCTCGGCCGGGGGCTTGGGCGGGCGGTTTGGTTTTTTGGTCGGCCGAGGGAAGATGCCGACATCGGCCGAGATGTCCTTGCTGTACAGCGGCTGGCCACCGCGGTCTGCGTCGTAAACCCTCAGGAGGTTGTCCTCATCGTCGGCCACCGCGAACACGTGAGGATCGAGGGGAACTGCGCCCGACGCGTCGCACATGCCGATGAAGACAACGTCTGCCGAGCTCGCGGACGACGGCCGCGGATCGCTGACGTCGACGACAGCTTCAGACTCCGTCGCCTGGGATGCCTGGGATGCCTGGGTTGTCGTCAGCTCGCCCTGGCTGCAGGCACCGCACAGCAAAGCTCCCGTGAAGATGAAAACGCAGGCGCGCACGGCGGGAAGAGCATAGCGGTGAGTCCTGTCCCGCGCCACGACGCGGGCCCCCGGCGTCGCTCGGTCGAGCTCGTCGAGCCACCGCGTCGAGCTGCTTCGTCCGACGAGTTTGGGGAGCCCGTGCGCGCGGGCCGACGCGGAGCAGCCGCCGTCGCCCCGTTGCGCCCCTGGGGTGCGTTGTGTAGGTTGCCCTCGTGGTCGCGTTTCGGCGCATCTTGACGGCCCTTCTGACGATCCTGTGGATCGTCGGATGCGCGCCCACCAGCCCCGCGCGGGAGGTGGACGAGCGCCTGAGTCAAGATCGTGACGTCGACGCGCTGCCGGCTCGACGGGCCGAGAGTCCGCGCTTTGCGGGCCCCTCGACACGCGTCGGCATTCCAGACTGTCCGCCGCCCATCGTTGATGTCCCGCTCGCGCCACAGCTGTGGATCGCGCAGTGGATCAACGCTGCTCCCCGGGCTGTGAGCGTACAGGTCGGAGACCCAGGCTGGGCTCGCGGCCCGCCTGCGCGGGTCTGACCACCCGAGTCTCGGTCGCAAGTGGGCCCGTCAGTGACGGGTCGGCGGCCAAGCTGTGCTCTCGCCTGTCGTGTCGACGACCCGGCCAGCCTCCCGCTGGTGGCGGCTCGATGACCCGTGGGTCGACAGCGTCCATCTCAACCGAGAAAGGTCTCGGTCTCTTTTGGTGCATCAAAAATTCGAGGCTCGCGCCCGCCAGGTGGCCGCGCGAGCTCGTCGACAGTCCAATTCTTCTTCAAACCCGCAGCCAACGCCGCCGCGACGATCGGGCGGTCGAGCTCGACAGCTCGGGGCCGCAGCGCTGGTCGGTGGGTCCGGCTACGGCGTGTTGGTCGCCTGCCACTTTGGCTCCGGCGCATGGATCGCGTTCGCGATCATCCTCTCGGTCGTGGTCGGCTTCTTGATGGTCGACAGGTCCCGTCGCCGGCCCTCCGCCGCTCGACGAGGTCGCTACCAGGTCGGCGACAGGATCGAGATCGATGAGCGGACCAGGGGCCGGGTCATCCATGTCGGCCGGCGTTGGACTCGACTTCGCTCGCCCGAGGGCGCCGAGTATTGGGTCCCGGACCGGATGATGAACAAGGCCACGGTCTGCGAGCAAGGCCCCGCAGACGGGCGTACGACGAAGCAGTACTGGACCTGAAATTCCCTCGCGCGCTACGCGTCCCACGGACCCAGGAAACTGCGCTGAGGGCCGCGGGGTCCAAGCCCTCCCAAGCGACGGCGCCTGCGGCGGACCCGGGTCGCCTCGCCAAGGTCACGCTTGCTATCGTGGCCCCGATGACTGGGAGGCTCACGTGAAGATCCTCGTCGTCGAAGACGACGCCAAGCTCGCGCGCTTCGTCGTCCGCGTGCTCATCGAGGAGGACTACGTCGCCGACTCGTGCGCCGAGGGGGGCGAGGCCATCACCCGCGCCCTCAGCGGTGTCTACGACGCGATGGTGCTCGACTGGATGTTGCCGGATATCGACGGCGTGAGCGTGTGTCGCACGCTGCGGGAGCGGGGCTGCGAGATCCCGATCTTGATGCTCACGGCTCGTGGCGAGCTCAACGAGCGGGTCCTTGGCCTTCGCGCGGGCGCGGACGACTACCTCGTCAAGCCCTTCGAGATCGAAGAGCTCCTCGCGCGGCTCCACGCGGTCCTCCGCCGCTCGATCAGCGAGGGCGTGCTGGTGGCCGGGCCGCTGCGGATCGATCGACTCGAGCGTCGAGCGACCCTCGACGGCCGCGTGATCGACCTGACCGTGCGCGAGATGGCGCTGTTGATCCACCTCGCCCTTCGAGCCGACCAGGTCGTGACCCGGTCGGCGATCTTGTCGCGGGTCTGGGGCATGAATTTCGACCCGGAGTCGAACATGATCGAAGTCCACGTCAGCCGCCTGCGCGACAAGTTGGGCGCGCGCGCGACGATGATCGAGACCGTGCGCGGTAAGGGTTATCGGCTGCGAACCGAACAACAGCCATGAGCTTTCGCAGCCGCGTCGTCGGGACCGTGGCCGCGGTCAACCTCACGGTGATCGCCCTCGCGTTCATCGCCGTCGCGCACATCGTCAACGCGAGTCAGCAGCGTCAGTTCGACGACGCGCTCCAGCGTGAGGCGCTCGAGGAGGTCAGCGAGATCGCCGAAGGCGGCGGCGAGCACCTCCGCATCTCTCCTCGGCTCGGGCCGAGCCCCGACGATATCGGCCCCCTGACCAAGTACGCGGTGCTCTACGACGCAACGGGCGGGGTGCTCGACGCGTCGCTCGCCTGGAACGGCGAGGTCCCGGCGATCGACGAGCTGCCGAGCCCGACCGGAAACCTGTGGATCCGTGGGCAGCATCTGCGCGGCCTGGTCACCGAGGTCGAGGGCCACCCGGGGACGCTGTTGCTCCTGGCCGCGCCGCGCGATGACCTGGACAATGACGCCCGCATCCTCAGCCGGGTCCTGACCCTGGTGTTCGGGCTCGCGTTCATGAGCACGATCGTGCTGACCTCAGGAGTCGTCCACCGCCTCACTCGCATTCATGAGCGCATCGCTCAGGTCGTCCGGCGAATCTCCGACAAGGACATGACCGCCCGCGTCGGCGAGGTTCGGGCCGCGCCAGAGATCATCCAGCTCGCGAGCGACATCGACGACATGATCGCGCGCATCGAGCTCTTGCTTCGGAATCAATCGGAGTTCATCACCCACGCCGCCCACGAGCTCCGCTCGCCCCTCGCGACCTTGTACGGCGAGCTGTCCCTCGCCGTCCGCCGTGCGCGAGACGCCGAGCAATACCGTGAGGCGATCGAGGGCGCGCTGGTCTCGACCCGGCGGCTCATGACCCTCGCCGATGATCTGCTCGCCCTCGCGCGGGTCGGCCACGTGTCCGAGAGCCCGCACGCGCCGGTGAACCTCGAGCAGATCTGCACCGAGGCCCAGGACATGGTCGGGCCCCAGGCCCGGGCCCAGGACGTGCGGCTCGCGGTCCAGGTCGAGGCGATGGTCGTCGATGGCAACTACATGGACCTGGCTCGCCTCGTTCGCAACCTGCTGGAGAACGCGATCGGCCACTCCTGCGCGGGCGGTGTGGTCGAGGTCGAGGGCCGCAGCGAGGGCGCCTACGCGGTGTTGAAGGTCCGCGACCACGGGACCGGCGTCAGTCAAAGCGACGCCGAGAAGATCTTCCAGCCCTTCTTTCGTGGGAGCCGCGAGCGCGCGAGCGAGCGCCCAGGTAGCGGCCTCGGCCTCGCGATCGCCCTCGAGATCACGACCCAGCATGGCGGGACCCTCGAGCTGGACGCGGTCCCCGGCCCCGGCGCCTGCTTCGTCCTGCGCTTGCCTCTCGACGGCGCTGAAGCTCAGCGAGCCCCGGCGAGCCGGCGAAGCTGAAGCTCGGCCAGGTGAGCCGCGAGCGCGAGCACGATCCCGCGTAGCCGTTGGTCGCGGACGGCCAGGTAGGCGTCCATCAGCCCGATGATCTCGAGCTGTCCATCGGTGTAGGCGAGCTCGGCCTGGGCCTTGACCCGCTCGGCCAGGGGCCGCGTGGCGGCGAAGGCCTGGCTTCGCTCGCGGAGCAGCTCGGCGCGTTGATGGGCGAGCACCAGCTGTTGCTCGGCCGCGATCTGAGCCGCGCTCGAGCGTGCCTGCGCGGCCCGAGCCTCGGCCTGGGCCTGGGGGATCGCCGCTTGACCGCGCTGGACGACCGGCAAGGGGACGCTGACTCCGAAGCCAAAGTCGACCTGCCCGGGGCCCTGGCCGAAGCCGGCGAGCACCCGAAGGCCGATCCCGGGCATGACCTCGCGGCGAGCGAGGTCGACCTTCGCCGCGGCCGCGTCGGCGATCGCGCGGGTCGCGACGAGGTCCGGACGCTGGACCTGAACATCGCGGAGGCCGTCGAGGGGCGGGAGGGGCGGCGCGACCTCGAGCTCGACATCCGGCTCTCCCTGCAAGCGAGCTGCGAGCGGGCCGACCGCGAGGGCGAGCTGCTCGCGGGCATCGAGCGCGGCGGCTTCGGCTTCGACGAGCTCGGCTTCGGCTTGGGCGAGCGCGAGCAGGGTCCGGTTTTCATCGTAGGTCGAGATCACACCGGCCTCGGCCCGCGCGCGGACGATCGCCAGCCCGTGCTCGAGATCCGCGATGTTCTGGTCGAGCACCGCGACCTCGTCGAGCCGAGCCCGAAGCTCGATCATCGCAACCTCGACGTCGTAGGCCAGGCTCATGCGGACGTCGTCGAGGTCTGCCCGCGTCGCGCCGAGCTCGTGACGGGCGACCCGACCTCGGGCCCGGGGCGCGCCGCTGAGCTCGATGAACTGACCGATCGAGCCGATCCACGAGCCAGCCGGGTCGTAGCTCGTCGCGCGAACGCCCCAGACATAGTCGAGCTCGAATTGCGGGTTTGTCCACAGCCTCGCGGACCGAACCCGGGCCCGGGCCGCGTCGACTTTGGCGTCGCCGGCCTCGAGCAAGGGGTGGCCTTCGTCCATCGCGGCCAAGGCCTGTTCGAGGGTGAAGCGGGGCTCGTCGACCCGCGCGGCCTCGCTCGGGCGAGCTTCGGGCCCTGTTGCAGGTCCGAAGCCGAGGACCAGGGAGAACATCAACGCCTGCATCATGGATCAAGCCTCGGACGGGGTCGTGGAGTCGGCGGGGGTCGAGGGCCGCCCGCCCCCGTAGAGCAGCGGGAGCAGGAGCATCAAAGCCGGGGTCACGGTCAGGAGGCCCGCGACGATTGCGATCGCGAAGGGGCGCTGGGTCTCGCTGCCCATGCCGTGGGCGAGCGCAGCCGGGACCAGCCCGAGCAGCGCGAGCGAGCAGGTCAGCAAGACCGGACGAAAGGCCGCGCGCGCGCCCTCGAGCATCGCCCGCTCCGGCCCGACGCCCGCGGCCGCGCGACGATCGATCGCCGCGCAGATGATCACCCCCGCGAGCACCAGCTGACCCAGGAGCGCGATGCAACCAACCGCGCCGCTGACCGAGAAGTTCTCGCCGCTCGCGTGCAGACCCGCGACGGCCCCGGCGAGCGCGATCGGCAAGAAGGCGACCAAACACAGGACCGGACGCGCGCGGCCGAAGTTGGCGAAGAGCAGGCCGCAGATCGCCAACATCGCGACTGGAAAGGTGATCGCCAGGCGTTTCAACGCCCGATCCTTGTTCTCGAATTCGCCCGACAACGAGGGGTACACGCCCTCCGGCATCGGGAGTTGTTCGAGGGTCTCGCGGACCTCGGCGACGGTGCCGCCGAGGTCACGGCCGCGGACGTTGAATTTGACGGCGACAAAGCGAGAGAAGTCCTCGCGCCAGATCGAGGTGCGCCCGAGCGGCGTGCTCAGCTTGGCGACCTCGCCGAGTTGGATCGGCGGTCCGTCGGTCTGGGCGACGGTCAAGCGGGCCAGGGCCTCGGGGTCGGCGCGCACTCCCTGCGGCAAGGCGAGCGCGACCGAGTAGCGCTGCGAGCCCTTCCACAGCTCGGTCGCAACGGCGCCGCCGAGGGCGATCGACACCGTCGTCTGGACGTCGTCGATCGTCAGCCCCCGGCGCGCGAGCTCCTCCCGGTCGATGTCGATCCGCAGCTGCGGGATCGAGCCGGCCTGGTAGAGCGCGAGATCGGTGACCCCTTCGACCTCGGCGAGCGCGGCCCGGATCTCCTCGGCGGTCTGGGTCAGCTGCTCGAGGTCGTCGCCGTGAACCTTGACGACGACCTGCCCGATGATGCCGGAGATGGTCTCGAATACGCGGTCGGTGATCGGCTGGGAGAAATTGTGCTGGACCCCGGGGATCGGCGCGAGCGCGGCCCGGATCTCGTCCTCGAGGACCTTGCGATCAACCCCCGGTCGCCAGTCTCGTTCGCGCGCGAGCTTGACGAAGAGCTCGGCGTTGTTGGGCCCCTCGGCCTGGGTCGCGTCCTCGGGCCGGCCGATGTGCGAGAGCACGCCCCGGACCTCCGGGACCGTCAGGATCCGCTCGCGGGCCTCGGACACGTGGCCGCCAGTCTCGTCGAGAGAGATCGTCGATGGGAACACCGAGGTGATGTAGAAGCCGCCCTCGTTGAGCTCCGGCAAGAACTCGCTGCCGATGTCACGGGCCGCGCCGATCAGCGCGAGGGTCGCGAGCGGCAAGATCGCGAGCACCGTCAGGCGGCGGCGGTTGGCGGCGCGCAGGGCCCGGACGTAGCCGCGACCGAGGACCGCCAGCCACCGCGGCTCCCGGCTCTCGACGGGATCGGACATCAACGCGCTCTCGAGGGCCGGGACCACGACCAGCGCGGCCACGAGCGCCCCGAGCAGCGCGAAGCCGTAGGTAAAGGCCATCGGCGCGAAGATCCGCCCCTCGACCCGCTCGAGGGTGAAGATCGGCGTGAGCGCGACCATGATGATCAACAGCGAGAAGAACACCGGTCGCGCGACCCCGACGACTGTTCGCCGAAGCACCTGCTCTCGCTTGACGCCCGGCGCTCGCGGCTCGGGGAGGGCGTGGAGCGTCGCCTCGATGACGATGACCGCCCCGTCGACGAGGATCCCAAAGTCGATCGCGCCAAGCGAGATCAGGTTGGCCGACAGGCCCATCGCGTGGAGACCAATGAAGGCCGACAGCATCGACAGCGGGATCACGATCGCGACGATCAGGACCGCGCGACCGTTGCGCAAAAACAGGTATACGACCAGCAAGACCAGCAGCAGGCCCTCGGCCAGGTTCTTGCCGACGGTCTCGAGCGTGGCGTCGACGAGCTCCTGGCGATCATAAAAGGGGACGATCTCGACCTCGCCCGGGAGGACCTCGCGGTTGAGCTGGTCGATTCGAGCCCGGAGCGCGTCGAGGACCTCGCTCGGGTTCTCGCCGCGGCGCAAGAACACGATGCCCTCGACCACGTCGTCGACTCGGTCGAGACCGACGGCGCCGCGCCGCGGGGTCGAACCCTCGACGATGTCCGCGACATCCATCACCCGAACCGGCACGCCTTCGAGCTCCCGGACCACGGCGAGACCGAGCTGCTCGGGCGTGGTCGCGACGCCGAGCCCGCGGACGACGAACTCCTGGCCCCCGACGCCGACGTAGCCGCCCCCGGCGTTTCGGTTGCTGCGCGCGAGCGCGTCGTGGATCTCGACGGCGGAGACGCCATAAGCGGCCAGCCGATCGGGGTCGACGCGGACGACGTAGCGACGCTCATAGCCGCCAAAGGTGACCACGTCGGCGACCCCGGGCACCGCCCGAAGCCGGGGCTCAATCGTGAATTGCTGCAGCGAGCGAAGCTCGCGCAGACTCCGGGGGCCGCGGAGGGTGTAGCGATAGATCTGCCCGACGGGGGTCGCCTCCGGGCCCATCTCGACCGAGGCCGACTCGGGCAGATCGACCTGGGCGAGGCGCTCGGAGACCATGGCCCGGAGCTGAAACGATGAGTACTGCTCATTGAAGGTCAGGGTCACCAGCGAGAGCCCGAACACCGAGACCGAGCGAAGGTCGATCAGCCCGGGGGTACCCGCGAGCGAGCGCTCGAGCTCGATCGTGACCCGCTGTTCGACTTCTTCGGCGGCCTGTCCGGGGTAGATGCCCACGACCTCGACCATCGGGTCGGTGACGTCGGGGAAGGCCTCGACCGGGAGCGCGCGAAAGCATCGCCACCCGTAGATCGCAACGATCAGGGTGACACCGAGGACGAGCAGCCAACGCTTCACTGCGAAAGCGACGAGTCGTTCAAGCATCTGTGGTCTCCCGGGGCCAAAGTTCCGACTCGGTCCTCGCAGGCTGCTGAAGCGCCGAGCTCGTCAAAGCAATCGATCGAGCTCGCCGTCGAGCAACACGGCGCCGTGCTCGACGACGCTCTCGCCCGCGGACAGCCCCGACAGGATCTGAATGTTGGCGCCGATGCGCGCGCCGAGCTCGAGCTCGCGGCGCTCGACACGATCTTCACCGACCCGGACGAAGGCGACGAAGCGGTCGCGCCGAAGGAGCACGACGTCGCGGGGAACGAGCAAGGCGCCGTCGTCACCGATCTCGACCTCGACGCGCGCGACCATCCGCGCGCGGAGATCGGTGCTCGGTTGATCGGAGCGGCACAGGGCCGAGGCCGTACGGGTCTCGGAGTCGACGGCGAGCGAGACCTGGGTGAGCGTGCCAGCGAAGCGCGTGGGCCCGAGCGCGGGGATCGAGTACCAACATGAGGCGCCGCGGCTGAGGCTCGGAGCGTAGCGCTCGGGAAAGGACGCATGGACGACGAGCTGCTCGCCGTCGCCGATGACGACCGCGCCCCGCTCGTCGTCGGGATCGATCCGCTCGCCGGGCTCGACGTTGCGAGCCAGGACCTGTCCGCCAGCCGAGGCGCGAATCGTGAGGCGATCGTGACCGCTCATCTCGGCCTGGACCGAGGACAGGATCTCTCGCAGTCCGGCGATCTCGGCGGTCAGCGCGTTCAACCGCGCCCGGGCCTCGACCAGCTCGCGCGTCGACGCGGCGCCGCCTGTGACCAGTCGCTCGAAGCGTTCGACGGCGTCGCGCTCGGCCGCCGCCTCGGCGCGGAGGCGGCGAACCTCGGCCCGCAACCGGGCGATCTCGCTGCTGCGCACGGTCAGCAGCGGATCGCCCGGCTCGACTCGCTCACCGACCACGACGTGGACACGCTCGACGAAGGCAGAGACGGGGACGCGGACGGCGTAGGACGCGTCTGCGGCGAACTCGAGCGCGCCAAAGCCCTCGGCCCGCGCTCGGACCTTCGCGCGCTCGACCGTCCGAAAGCCCAAGCGCTCGAGCACGTCGGCCCGGACCTCGAGCACGTCGGGCTCGACGAGACGACAGGGGCCCTGCTCGAACTCGACCTCAGCGGTCGCAGCGCGAGCGCAGCCGCTCGTGGCCAGCGCGACGAGGCCGACAACGAGGATCCGCGAGGCGACGGTCCGTGGCTTGAACGTGCTCACGGCCGCCAACTTAGGGGGAAGGACCGGCCGTGGGCCTTACCTCGACATTACTTTGTCGTAAGGATGCGCGATCACCTCGGTCGACCAGGGCCGCACAGCTCGAGCCGAGGACCGACGCGCGCTCGCACAGCTGCGTGGGCAACGCTCGCGCTACTTCTCGACCCAGACCTCAGCGGGCTCTTCGAAGCCCTTGATCCGAAACGCGCCGACGCGCTCGAACCCGGCCTGCTCGGCGTCGGGCAGGGCCGCGACCGCGGCGGCCGAGAGCAGCGTGCGTCCCGGGATCGGCAGCGTGACGGAGCCCGGCGGGCCGACGCGCGCGTCCTCGGCGACCTTCTCGAGCCTGAACAGGCGGTGGACCTCGGCCCCGTACACGTCGCCGGCGCCGACGTGGACCTCGCCGCAGTGGACGACCGTGCGCAGCGCCGCCGGATCCTCGGCCCCGCCGAACAGCGCGTGCGCGCCGAGCAGCGCGTCGCGGACCGAGTCGTAGACGACGAGGAAGCCGTCGCCGACGCCCTTGACCACGCGCGGGGACTCGGTCCCATCGGCGGTCAGCGCCTCGCGGATGCCGCAGAGGTACTCGACGAGCATCGTGTCGCCGTGGCGTTCGACGTACTCGGTCGACGCGACGATGTCGACGAGGAGCATCGCAACCCCGGCGCGGTGGGTGGGGTTGTCGGGGGTGGGGTTTCGTGGCGCCGAGATCTGGCGGGTGCCATCGCGCTGCCGCGGCCCCTCGGCGAGGGCGAGCTCGGGCCCGACGCTCGGGAACAGCTCGAGCAAGGCGAGGTGCAGATCGTCCCAGCCCCTGCGCTCGAGCCGGGCGCTGAGGCGCGCGAACGCAGCGGTCGCGGCGATCAGGCGCCGGGCGACGTCGACGCTCTCGCCCGCGCTGACGTGGGCGTCGAAGCGGCGCAGGAGCTCGAACACCGCGTCCTCGGTGTCGTGGTCGCCGCGCGCGGCCCCGGCGAGGAGCTCGCGCTGAACCTCGATCATCCGGGCGTAGTGGCTCTTCCACGGCTGGCCGTGGCCGATGACCACGTGGCGAAAGGGCGCGAAGCCGCCGCTGCCCGCGACCTGCGTGACCAGGGCCTGGAGGGCCGGGTGGAGCAGGTAGTGCGACGAGGGCGGGAGCTGGCGGAACGAGCCGCCGACCGCGTCGCGCGGCTGACGAAAGCGCTGGGTCCGGGCGCCGGTCGCCGGATCGCGGACGATCACCCCGAGCAGCCCGCAGTCGAAGAGCTCGCGGAAGGGGTGGTACACGCCCTCGGCCTCGTAGCCGTGGAGCTCGTAGTACTCGCGGTCGAAGCCGTGAAAGCGGCACCAGACGTCGACGATCTCGGGCGTGGTCAGGACGTCGTGGGGCAGCAGGGCCAAGAATCGCCCGCGCGCGCCTCGATCGGCCAGGATCTCGAGGAACACGCGCATCTCGTTGAACACGTTGGCGACCAGCATCCCCGCGCTGGTCTCCCGGACCACGCGCTTGAACAGCTCGTGGTCGAGCGCCCCGCGGTTGCGCGAGATCTCCGATGAGATGATCACGAGGTCGCGCGGGCGCCCGAGCGTGTGGCGGCAGATGAACTCGAAGGGCGCCTCGCTGTGGGCCCCGCGGGTGCTGCTGATGTGGTCGACGCTGACGAAGTCGCGCAGCGCCACGCGCTCGTAGAAGTAGGTCAGCTTCTCGAGCATGTCTCGAAGGTCGCGCTTGGTGTAGCGCAGGGCCGTGGTCGCGCCGTGGAGGTTGGTCTTGATGTCGGACTCGTAGTCGGCGAACGCCTCTTCGCGAATGGTTGCGAAGATCTTGACGTGCGCGTTGGTGTTCATCAGGTCCCACGCGGCCTCGATCATCCCGGCCTGCATCGAGACCCAGGCCGGGCGCGGGAGCTGGCGCAGGGCCTGGTCGAGCTTGTCGACGAACATGAACACCGCGCTGTGGAGCGAGCGGATCTTG
The DNA here is from genome assembly GCF_002994615.1 of Enhygromyxa salina. Taxonomy (GTDB): domain Bacteria; phylum Myxococcota_A; class Polyangia; order Nannocystales; family Nannocystaceae; genus Plesiocystis; species Plesiocystis salina_A. Next base: position 14,863 of record NZ_PVNK01000255.1, read on the forward strand.
TACTCGAGGAAGCCCTCGGTCCGGTCGAGCATCTGCTGGAGCTCGCGGAAGGACAGCGCGAGCAGCTGCTTGACGACGACCGTCGGCTCGGCCTTGCGACCCTCGAGCATCGCGCGGATCGGGCTCGCAAAGCGGCTGAGCTCCTCGCGCTCGTCGGACCCCCGCGGGGCGCCGACGTGCCCGGTCAGGTGCGAGATCGCGGCGACCCGAAACGCGAAGCTCCAGATCCGCTTGCAGCTGTCGAGCGAGGACATCAGCGTGGTCGCGGCCTTGCCCACGCTCGGCAGATCGCCCATCAGATCGAGGTAGGGCCGGCCCTCGGGGATGAATTGCACGGCCGCGGCCTTGCGCTCGTCCTGGCCCTGGTAGTGCTCGTGGAGCAGCGAGCGCTTGTAGGTCAAGAGCAGGGTCTTGCCGAGGCCCTTGCTGCCGACGACGAAGTGCTTGGTCCCGCTGTCGAGGAACTCGGTCACGACCTTGTTCTTGAAGGTCAGGTCGCGCAGCTCGTTGATGTCGATCTGGTTGGCGTCCGAGGCCCAGCTGCGCGAGGGCGGCGGCAGTGAGGGGCTCGCGCTCGGCTCGCGCGGGCGTGACTCGCTCTTGCCGAGGGCCGCGAGCGCGTCGCGCAAGGCGGTGACGGTCGCGAAGCGACGGCTGATGTCGCGCTCGGTCGCGCGCGCGAACCACTGGTCAAAGCCATGCGGGAGCTCGTCGGCGACGTCCGAGGGCACGACCCGCGGGCCGCTGGTCTCGCGGATCAGCTCGGCCAGCGAGGTGGCTCGAAACGCCCGCTTGCCGGTCAGGCACTCGAAGGTCAGCGCCGCGATCGACCACAGATCCGCGCGGTGGTCGACCTTCTGGGCGTCGTCGGCCTGCTCGGGGCTCATGTAGGTCACGGTCCCGAGCGCGGTCCCGGCCAGGGTCAGCGCCCGGCCGTCTCCGCCCGCGGTGGCCGTGTGCAGTGACTTGACGATGCCGAAGTCGAGGACCTTGGCCACGACCTCGCCCTCGCCCTCGACCAGGAAGATGTTGGCGGGCTTGAGATCGCGGTGGACGATCTGCTTGGCGTGGGCCTCGGTGATCGCCGCGCACACGTCGGCGATCACGGCCATGGTCTGGGCGTAGCTCAGCGGCCCGCGCTCGAGCCGACGCGAGAGGTCCTCGCCGCGCAGCAGCTCCATGGTCAGGTAGGGCGCGCCGCGCTCGTTGTCGACGTTGACGTCGAGGATCGACACGACGTGGACGCTGCGCAGCCGCGCGGCCGCCTGGGCCTCACGCAAGAAGCGCTCGCGCGCGGTCTGGGTCGCGACCAGGGTCGGGTGCATGAGCTTGATCGCGACCTGGCGGCGCAGGTCGAGGTCGGTCGCCTGCCACACCCGGCCCATGCCGCCGCTGCTCAGGAAACGCTCGAGCCGGTAGCGGCCATTGACGATGTCGCCCTGGGTCAGCTCCGTGCTGGTCGGACGGGGTGCGGTCGCCCCGACGCGCGTCGTGACCCGATCGTCCTTGGCCATCGCTCGGACTGTACAGGAGGGCAGCGGGACCGGCGAAATGTTGGCCAGGGGGGCGACATCGCGCGTTGCTCCCTCTTGGCCCGCCGGAGGCTCGTCCAGGCGAAATCGGCGCGATCGCCGAGCAGGTCCAGGCCAGCGGCGCTCGGGGGCCGAGGGCGCTCGAGGAGCGGTCAGTCGCGGTTTTCGAAGTACAAAAAGTCGATCAGGAAGGTCGCGGCCAGGACCAGCGCGCGCAGCTGCGGGCTCATGGCCGAGCTGAACTGCACGCCGAAGGTGTCGGCGTCGGTGAACGCCTCCTCGAGCAGGCTGCTCCACTCCTTGGTGATCTTCCCGACCTCCTGCCCTCGCACGAGCACGCGGAAGGTCCACGGCCGAAACACCGGGCCGTGCAAGGTCGCGAGCTCGGCGCCCGAGGGATCGAGGACCGAAAATTGCTTGGTCAGGACCGAGAAGCGCTGCTGGATCGAGCCGAGCGCCTGGCCGTCGCCCGCGACGACGTCGAGGCGCGAGAACAGCCACCGCCACGGACGATGGAGCTCGAGGGTCGAGGCGTCGGTCGTGTCGTGGACCGTCATCCGAAACGGGCGCCTGGCCTTGAGGAAGCTGCGGGTCAAGAGGGCCATCGCGCCCTCGCCGAGCTCGGCCGCGTGCATCACCGCTTCGCCGCTCGGGAGCTCGATCGAGTAGCGGTTGGCGGTCTCCATGTTGGTGAAGACCTCGGTCAGCTCCTTGTGCTGACGGATGATCAGCGACTCGGTCCGGACCACCGCGGGCAAGCTCATGGCTCGAGACTAGGCCTAGTAGCTCGCGTCCAGCCCTCGGGGACCGGCGCGAGGGGCAGCACGTACTGGAGGTTCGCGCGGCGATCGAGGGCGGGGTCCTCTCGCCGGGCGCGCTCGGTCACGACCGAGTCCTCCGAGCGAGGGCGGTGGCGATCCCAGGCTCGTTGGTGGCGCTCGGCGGCGTCCTGATCTCCGCTGTCCGTGTAGATCCGGGTCAGGAGGGCGTGGGCGCCGAGGTGCTCCGGGTCGATGGCGAGGACGGCGGTCAGGGCCGCGGCCGCCTCGGCGTCGCGCTCGAGTCGAAACAGCGACTCGCCCTTCATGACCAGGAGCTCGCGGTCGTTTGGAAACACCGCGAGCGCGACCTCGAGCGCGGCGAGGGCCGCCGCGTGGTCGCCGGAGGCGGCGCGGATCCTGGCCAGCAGCCAGGCCGCGGTCGGGTGCCCGGGCGCGAGCCCGTCGGCGGCACGGACGTGGGCTTCGGCGTCCGCGAGGGCGCCGTCGGCCAGCGCCGCCCGGGCGAGGTCGAGCTGGGGGCCGGGGTCCGCGGGCAGGCGCTCGGCGGCCGCGCTCGCGGCGACTCGGGCGAGCGTGGTGTCGCCGCGCAGGAGGTAGGCGATGCCGAGCGCGCGCAGTCGATCGCCCGCGTCGGGGCCCGGAGCCGCGGCGATCGTCGGGCCCGGTTCAAACGCGATCTGCGTGGTCGCGAGCGGGGTGATCGGCATCCGCGGGGCGTCCTCGCCGAGCACGAATTCGACGTAGTCCCGGGGGAACTTGCGATGCAGCACGCGCACGCTCAGCCGCGCGGCGCGGTTCGGGGCCGTGAAGCTGACGCGGACGACGTCCGAGGCCCCGAGCATGATCCGGCGGCTGGTCAGGACGACGTAGGTGTCTTCGACCTCGTGCACGGTCAGCGGCTCGCCCTTGGCGTCGAGCAGCGTCGTGTTCCAGCGGTGGGCGTCGGGATCGAGCTTGCCGCGCGGATCCAGCCACCCGCTCGCGGCGAGGACCTCGCCGTGTTCGTCGGTCAGCGTGAGCTCGAGCCAGGCCTCGCGCAGGTCGGAGATGCCGCCCGGAAACAGGTGCCCGGACCTGCGGTTGCGGACGCTGAGATCGAGCGTGACCGGGGCGCCGGGCGGGAGCGCGAGGCTGGCCCCGGGCGCCATCACCCGCAGGGGCTCGGCGCCTGGGACCCCGACCTCGATCGCGCCGACGTCGACGGACACGACCCCGTCGAGGAAGGCCTCGTTGCGGGCCTGCCACTGCTCGTCGCCCTGGACGAAGGGCAGCGCCGTGTTGGCGCCCGGGAAGCCGTGATCGGTCACGGTCCCGTCGCGCGCGGCCGGATCGTCGCCCGGGATCCGCGGCATGTGGCAGTCCTGGCAGCGCTTGGCCTTGGGCGGGTAGAAGGTCCGCGCCGAGTTGGCCCCGGCGCCGCTGTCGTGCCACGCGTCCCAGTCGTTTTGGCCCGGGACCCAGCGGTGGTCGTTGAGCTCGGGCGGGATGTGGGCCTTGTGACAGCCCGCGCAGATCTGCGAGCTGCGCAGGTGTGGCGGCGCGAAGCTGGCGATGTGCTTGGCGGGCTTGCTCTGGATCAGGCGATTGCTGGTCTCGCGCTCGCTCGGATCGTCGCTGGCGTAGCCGGGGTAGTGCTCGGGCGCCGCGATCACGTAGCTGCCGTTGCCGAGGCGGCCCGGCGCCTCGACGATCGCGTGACAGGCGAGGCAGGTGATCCCGGCGTCGGCGTCCGGATCTTCGGGCTTGGGGTGGGTGTCCATGCGACCGGTCAGGAGCAGCAGCGGATCGTGGCAGCCGCCGCAGAACTTGATCTGGTCCGGGGTCTTGTGGCCCTGCGAGACCGCGAGCGTGGCCGCATAGAAGGGATCGTTGAGCGAGCTGACGCGGTGGGCCGAGGACTCCCAGCGCGCGGCGATCTCGGTGTGACACTGCGCGCAGTACTCGGGGTTGGCGAGGTCTTCGGTCCCGAGCAGGTGGCCGTCCACGGTTCGAGTTTGGGCCAGGCCGGGCACGAAGGGCGCCCGCGGGCTCGGGGCCTCGCTCGCGCTGGTGGGCCACCAAAGCTGCGCGGCCCAGATGCCGCCGAGCATGACCAACGCCACGCCCGCGCCGATCCACTCGACCTTCAGCGCCGGGGTCGCGAGGGCGCGGACACGGTGGAGCACGTAGGCCGCGATCGCGGTGACGAAGGCCAGCTCGTGGGCGAGGACCAGCGGCCGCGCCTGCCCGCCGTCGCGCCACAGCGCCAGCCCGGCGACGCAGCCCAGGCCCGCGAGCGCGGCCACGACCAGGCCGATCTTGCGGGCCCGGGCGTTGCGGTGGCGGCGATGGATCACGAAGTGGCCGGCGACGAACACGGCCACGACCGCGCACAGGCTCGCGCCGAGGACCAGGTGCAGGCGCAGCATCGGCGCGACCAGGCCCTCGGGCGTGGCCGCGGTCGCGAGGAAGGCGCTGTCGGCGATCAGGAGCACCACGAGCACGCCCAGGACCACCCCGGCCGCCCGCTGGAGCCGATGGATCTGTTTGAGCTTGATCTTCAAGGCTGGAGGACCTCGGCGCCCGGGACGTAGGCTTGGGCCGCGCTGCCCTCGACGACGCGGTAGTGGGTGTCGGCGTCGAGCGGCCCGAGCTGCTGCTGCTCACCGCCGGGCCAGCGGATCGTGACCTCCTCGACTCGCGTGGCCTCGCCGAGCCCAAGGTGGATCCGGCGATCGCTGACCGACAGATACGAGCTCGCGCCGCGGACCTCGCGGACCAGGGTCTGGCCGCCCACGCTCACGCTGACCCGGGCCCCGATCGCGCCGCGGTTGGTGCTCGAGCCTTCGAGCCACAGGCTGATGAAGTGGCCGCGATCGGCCGTCGTGTTGCGGGCGATCTGGACCGGGCCGTCGTTGTCGACGACGACGTAGTCGAGGCCGCCGTCGCCGTCGATGTCGCCGACGGCGAGCCCGCGGCTGACCCCGCGGTAGGCGAGGGCGTCGCCGGCCGCGTCCGAGACGTCGACGAAGCGCCCGTCGGCGACGCGCTCATAGAGCGAGTTTTGCTGGGCGAAGCGGACCTGCTCGCGGTAGCTCTCGACGTTGTCGGCGATGTGGCCGTTGGCGGTCAGCAGATCCTCGTCGCCGTCGTTGTCGACGTCGATCCACTCGATCCCAAACGACAGCCGCGCGCGGGCGCTCGCGCCGATCCCCGCGGCGTCGGAGCGCTCGCGGTAGCTGCCGTTGTCGCGCCGCGTGTAGAGGCTGGTCGGCTCGGACTGGAAGTTGGTGACCGCGAGATCCCAGCGCCCGTCGGCGTTCGAGTCGGACACCGCGACGCCCATCGAGGCCTCCTCGCGCCCGAGCTGGGAGAACGCGACCCCCGACGCGACCCCGGCCTCCTCGAAGCGGCCCCGGCCGTCGTTGACGAGCAGCAGGTTGCGCGAGGTGTCGTTGGCGACGTAGAGGTCGGTGTCGCCGTCGTCGTCGAGGTCACCGGTTGCGAGCGCGAGGCCCTTGGCCGGGTGGGCGTCGATCCCCGCCTCGGCCGAGACGTCGGTGAAGCGGCCGCCCTCGTTGCGGTACAGGAGGTCGGGCAGGGCCTCGTACATCGCGGGCGTGCAGTACACGTGGATCGTCCGAAACCAGCACTTGATCGAGTCGGCCAGGGTGTAGCGAATGTAGCGGACGACGTAGAGATCGAGATCGCCGTCGCTGTCGGCGTCGAGGAACGCGGCGCTCGTCGACCAGCCGCGGGGGTCGACGCCCCAAGCCGCGCTGACGTCGACGAAGCCCTGGCCCGCGTCGTTGCGCAGCAGCCGGTCCTGGGCGTCGAAGCTCGTCAGGTAGAGGTCGATCCAGCCGTCGCCGTCGATGTCGCCCGCGCTCACGCCCATGCCGTAGCCCTGGTGGCGCAGGCCCCAGGCCTCGGACACGTCGGTGAAGGCCCCGTGGCCGTCGCCGAGCAGCAGCCGCGGACCGACCCCGGGCTCGGCCGAGCCCGCGAGCTGGCCGCCGTCGGCCAGGAACAGGTCGAGGGCCCCGTCGCGGTTGACGTCGATCAGGGCCACGCCGCCGTTCATGATCTCGGGGATCCACCTGTCGGGGTTGCGACCGGCGTGGTGGCGCAGGTCCACGCCCCAGGCCTTGGTCACGTCGCTGAACTGCAGAGCGCGGCCCGAGCTCGGGGCCTGAGGGGCGGTCGCGGGCTCGGCCGGGTTGGTGGGCTCGGACGGCGCCTCGGCCTCGTCGAAGAGCGATCGCGGCGGCGCCTGCTCGGGCGCGGGCGGCTCGGGCTTGCACGCGAGGGTCAGCGCGGCGATCGAGGCGGCCGCGAGGGGGGTCGCACAGGGGGAGGTCACGGTCGTCATTGTCCTCGAAGTTGGGCGAGGGCGTCGCGGGCAGCGGCGGCGTCAGCCGGGCGGTCGGTCCGCTCGTAGAGCGCCACGCGAGCGCTCAGGAGCTGCTCGCGCAGCTCGGGCGGCGCGTCGGCCCACATCGCGTCGATGAATTGCTCGACCTCAGCGTAGCGCCCGGCGTCCCAGGCCTCGCTCAGCGAGCTGCTGAGGGCGGCCAGGCGGGTCATCTGACGCTCGCTCTTGGCCGCGTGCTCAAAGGCCGCGCGGGCCTGCTCGGACACCCGGGCGGCGTCGTCCCCTCGCCCGGCGCTGGCGTAGGCTCGGGCCAGGGCCGCGAGCAGCGAGCGGTTGGTGGGCGAGGCCGCGACGCCGGCCTCGAGCGTAGCGATCGCGCCGTCGAGGTCACCGGTGTCGAGCTTGGCCAGGCCCACGAGCAGCGCTCCGTCGGAGCCCTGCTCGCCCCCGGCGTGGGCACGCGCGCCCTCGAGCCAGGGCAGCGCCTCGCCCGGGCGCCCGGCGTGGACCAGCGAGAAGCCCGCGAGCCACGCGGCCTTGGTCGTGGGGCCGAGCTCACCGGCGAGGGGGACCAGGATCTCGGCCGCGTCCTCGTAGCGAGAGGCGCGGAGCCAGGCGGCGCCGAGCTCGAGCCGCTGCTGGGCCGAGGGGGTCGCCGGGAGGGTCTCGGCGTGGAGCTGGGCGAGGGCGACGCGCTCGTCACAGGCCGAGAACGCCGCGAGCAGGACCTCGCGCAGGGGCGACGCGGGCCCGAAGCGCTCGCGCAGCTCTCGGAGCTCGGCGAGGGCCTCGACGTCGCAGCTTGGCTTGCCCTTGGCGTCGCGGAATCTTGTCCCGAGCTCGGTCGCGCGAGCCGAGGTCTGCCCGGACATCGCCGGGCGCGCCTCGGCCTCGGCCTCGACCTTTGTCTTGGCCTCGACCTTGGCCTGAGCAGGTGCCGGATCGGGGGCGACCTTGGAAGACCCAGGAGGCCCCTCGCCCGAGCACGCCAGCGCGGCCGAGGCGATCAGGGTGTGCGCAACCAGGCCAGCTCGAACCAGCATCAGGGCGCCATCCTCGGCCGATCATCCATGAGCGCGTCCCACTGCAGCTCGAGCGCGAGCAGCTTGGGTCGGCACTCGCCGGTCTCGCGTCCGACGATCCGCTCGATCCGCTCCATCAGGGTCCCGGTCGCGCACAGGTCGTCCAGCCACCTCGACGGGATCGCGGACAGCCCCTGGCGCGCGCCCGCGAGCGCGCCGACCATCGCGCCGATCCTGTCGGTGTCGCCGCCGAGGTTGATCGCGGTGACCAGGGCCTCCTCCAGGTTCCTGGAGGAGTCGACGATCGCGAGGGCCGTGAGCACGCTGCACCCGGCGAAGCCGCTCGTCGCCTCGACCGGGCGGTTGGCCTCGCCGATCGAGACCGCGCGCTCGCCGATGCCCTGAAGGATGTCGCGGAGGTTGTAGGTGTAGCGCCGCTGCTCGACCAGCGCGCTGGTGAGCTGGCTGAAGCGCCTGTCGGGCTCGAGCCCGAGCAGCTTCGCCGCCTCGGCCTCGGCCCTGGCCACGGCCTCGGCGAAGCGGTGGGTGAGCACGGGCTTGGTCTTCACGACGAGGGCGCGATCGATCGCGATCGCCAGCGCCAGCGCGCCCGTGATCGCGCGGAGATCGGAGTGGGTCACCGCGCTGATCTGGGCGACACGGCGATTGCGGGTCTGCTCGTCGCCGCGCCACCACAGCCCGACCGGGGCGATGCGCATGGCCGCGCCGTTGCCCGCGCTCGGCGTCGCGTGGGCGTGGGGGCTGTCGCTGCCCGTCGCCTGGATGCCGCGGACCGTGTGGCGGAAGTTGCGACCGACGCCGCGGTGGAGCCCCCAGCGCCCCGAGCGTTGGGGCGCGGCGTCACGCAGCGCGACGAGCAGATCGGCGAAGGGCCGCTCGGGGTGGGCGGCGTCGCGGCAGATCGAGTCGAGCACACCGAGGGTCTGCTGGCCGCTGTCCGAGTGGAGCCCACGCGGCCACCAGTGGCGGCCGGGGATCTCGATCATGTGATCGAGGCGCTTGAATTCCACGGCGATCTGCTCGGCCGTCCTGCCACGAACTGGGGTCCCGAGCGCGTCGCCGATCAGCAGCCCGTGGAGACAGCCGGCGACCCGGTCCCAGAGCGTCTCACTGGCGAGCATTGGCCACAGCCTAACAGGTACTCCGACCGCTCTCGATTTTGCCGCGCTTCGCGGCGCGGTACCATCGCGTTCCTCTCGGAAACGACATGACGATTACGCGTAAACAATTTTTGCTGGGTGGTTTGGCCTCGGCGACCGCGACTTTGTTCCTCGAAGCCTGTTCAGATGACACGGGGGACGGACGCACCTCCCTCGAAGACCTTGGCGACGGGGACGGAGACTCGACCGGGGATGGGGACGGCGACACGGGCGACGGAGACGGCGACCCGGGCGACGGCGACGGAGATGGCGACACGGGCGACGGAGACGGCGACACGGGCGACGGCGATGGAGACGGCGACACGGGCGACGGAGACGGCGACACGGGCGACGGCGACGGCGACACGGGCGACGGCGACGGTGACGGAGACGGCGATGGGGACGGCGACGGCGACGCGATGCCCGTGTGCCCGAACGGGGCCTCGGGCACCGTGCTCTCAAACCACGGTCACACCCTGATGATCCCCCAAGAAGACGTCGAGGCCGGCGTCCCGAAGATGTACAACATCCAAGGCGGCGCGAACCACAATCACTCGGTCTCGCTGAGCGCAAACGATTTCGCCCAGCTCGCGCTCGGCAACAACATCGAGGTGCAGTCGAGCTTCCTCATGGCCCACGACCACCAGGTGCTCATCGCCTGCCTGCTCTGAGCGAAGTCGCGCGGAGCTCAGCGCTTGTCTGGCTTGAGCGCGCCGATCAGGCGCCCGAACCACCCGGCCTTCGACGCGGCCTCGAGCTCGCTGAGCAGCTCGGTCATCGAGTCCCAGCGATCGATGCGCTCGGCCGCGAGCCCGCGCTCGAGGACCTTGCGCAGCCGCCGAGGCACGGCCGCCGCGCGCTCGCTCGGGGGCGCTTGGATCTCGCCAGCTTCGATCGCGCGGGCGATCGCGCTGGCCGTCCGCCCGACGAAGGGTCGCTGGCCAAACAGCGCCTCCCACAGCGTGACGCAGTACGAGAATTGATCGGCGCGCGGATCCGTAGGTCGGCCGAAGTGCTGCTCGAGCGACTTGTAGGCCGGCGTACCCGAGAAGCCGATCGTCGCGAGCAGATCCGGCCCCGCGGCGAGGGCGTCGCGCAGGCCCGGGGTCATGTTCTCGAGGGTCTGGAAGTTGTCGGTCCCCCGGGTGCTGCGCGCGAGGCCGAAATCGAGCACGCGCACCCGGCCGTCGTCGCCGAGGATCACGTTGTCGGGCTTGAAGTCCCGATGCATCACGCCGGCCTCGTGCGCGGCTTCGAGCGCCCGCCCGGCGTCGAGGTAGCAGCGGAGGATGTCCGCGACCTCGGGCTGCTCGCGCTCGACCCACTCGCGCAGGGTCCGACCCTCGATGTACTCGAGCGCGAGGAACACCCGCCCCTCGTGGGTCCCGACCTCGTAGATCCGCACGACGTTGGGGTGGTTGAGGCGCGCCGTAGTCTTGGCCTCGCGCAAGAACCTGGCCTGGGTGTCGCGGCGGATCGAGCGATCGTCACGCAGGAGCTTGATCGCCACGCGGCGCTGGTGGTCCTCGTCCCACGCCGAGTAGATGAGCGCGTTGCCGCCGACGCCGAGCAGCGAGCGGATCTCGAACCGGCCGATCGTCGCGGGCAGCTCGCCCTCGTGCCCGCCGTCGACCATGGACCTGGTTCTAGCAGACCTGCGAGCGTGCGTGTCTGCGCTCCTGGCCCGCGCCCTTCGGGTTGCCGCCGGTCCGGGAGCCGCTGGCCCGCGCAATTTGCTCATTCGGGGCGATCGTCCGCGGCCACGAGGCTCGGCGCGGCCGCCCCTGTGTCAGGACTCGCGGGCTCGTCGTCCACGAGCTCGCCGAGCTCCATGAGCCGCGAGCGCAGCAGCCGGCGACCTTCGCCGTCGATCAGTCGAACAGTCCCCCGCTAGCAGCC
>NZ_PVNK01000256.1 GCF_002994615.1 Enhygromyxa salina
GCCCTGGCCCCCAAGCTCGCCCCCAAGCTCGCCCCCAAGCTGCCCGCTACGCCGCCGGCGCCCGCGTCGAGATCCGCGACGAGGAGTGGATGGTCCGCAGCGTCCAGGGCACCGCGACCGGCGGCCACGCCCTCCGGGTCGTCGGCGTCAGCGAGCTCGTCCGCGGGCGCGAGTCGATGTTCCTCGACGACCTCGACGAGGTCACGATCCTCGACCCCCGCGAGACCGCCCTCGTCGGCGACGACTCGCCCCAGTACCGCCGCACCCGCCTCTACCTCGAGAGCCTCCTGCGTCAGTCGCCGCCGACCTCGGCCGAGCTCACGATCGGCCACCGCGGCGCGATGAACCCGACCCGCTACCAGCTCGTGCCCGCGGCCAAGGCCCTCGCCCAGCCCCGCGCCCGGATCCTGATCGCCGACGGCGTCGGCCTTGGCAAGACCCTCGAGGTCGGCGTGCTCCTCGCCGAGCTCATCCGTCGCGGCCGCGGCCGCCGGATCCTCGTCGTCGCCCTGCGCTCGGTCCTCGAGCAGTTTCAGGGCGAGCTCTGGGCCCGGTTCACGATCCCCCTGGTCCGCCTCGACTCGCGCGGGATCCAGCGGGTCCAGCAGCGGATCCCGGCCAACATGAACCCCTTCCACTTCTACGACCGCGCGATCATCTCGATCGACACGCTCAAGCGCGACACCAAATACCGCCGCTACCTCGACGACTGCCGCTGGGACGCGATCGTCATCGACGAGTGCCAGCACGTCGCCGAGCGCTCGAATCGCAAGGGCCAGGCCAGCATGCGGGCCCAGCTCGCCCAGCGCCTCGCGGGCACCTGCGACTCGCTGATCTTGACCTCGGCCACGCCCCACGACGGTCGGCCCGAGAGCTTCGCGAGCCTGATGAACCTGCTCGATCCGACCGCCGTCGTGAACCCCGCCGAGTTCACCAACGAGGAGATCGGCGGCCTCTACGTCCGTCGGTTCAAAAAAGACATCGAGCACGAGGTCGGCGAGTCCTTTCAAGACCGCGAGCTCATCCCCCACCACGTCGCCGCGACCCCGGCCGAAGAGGCCCTGCTCCAGGCCCTGGCCACGGCCGAGTTCCAGACCCTCGGTCGGCGCAAGCGCGGCGGCGGCTTCGCGGGCAGCAGCGCCCTGTTTCGGACGCTGCTCAAGAAGTCGGCCCTGAGCTCGGCCGAGGCCCTGATCAGCACCCTCGACGAGCGCCGCAAGCACGCCCGCCTGACCCAGCCCGACAAGGGCGCCAACACCCCCGAGGCCGGCCACGACCGCGCGCTGCTGACCGAGCTCGACCGCCTGGCCAGGGCCGCCAAGGACACCAAGTCCAGCCCCCCGTCGAAGCTCGCGCGCCTGATCGAGCTCGTCGGCGGCCTCGACCACGATCAGCGCGTCGTCGTGTTCTCCGAGCGCATCCACACCCTCGACATGCTCGAGCGGGCCCTGACCCGCGAGCTCGGCCTGGCCAAGGGCGCGATCGGGGTGTTCTCGGGCAGCCTCGACGACACCGCCCAGCAAGACATGGTCAAGGAGTTCGGCAGCCGCGACAGCCAGCTGCGCGTGCTGCTGTGCTCCGACGCGGCCGCCGAGGGCATCAACCTTCACTTCTACTGCCACCGCCTGATCCACTACGACATCCCCTGGTCGCTGATCACCCTCGAGCAACGCAACGGCCGCGTCGATCGCTACGGCCAGCGCGAGCGGCCAAGGATCCACTACCTCCTGACCCGGGCCGCGGCCGAGGGCGTCGACGCCGACATGCAGGTCCTCGATCGCCTCGTCCAAAAAGAGCACGAGGCCCACCGCAACCTCGGCGACGTCCAGTCGCTCTTGCAGCTCCAAGACGCCGCCGCCGAAGAGCAGCACGTGATCGAGGGCGTGGCCGCCGGTCACAGCCCCGAGCAGATCATCCCCGAGCTCCCCGACTCGCCCCAGTCCGGCCTCGACTTCCTCGCCGAGCTCGTCGCCGCCCAGGCCGAGACCGAGCGCGAGACCGAGGAGCTCGAGCTCGCCGAGTCGATCAGCCTCTACCCCGACGACCTCGGGTTCACGATCGACGCCTTCGGCGAGCTCGCCTCGGCCTACCCCGACATCGACGAGGCCACCCGCCACGTCGAGGCTTCGGGCGTCGAGATCGTCGCGCCCCCGGACCTCGCCCGCCGCTTCGACCTGCTCCCGCCCGAGCTGCGCCGCGAGGGCGACCGCTTCAAGCTCAGCGTCGACCGCGAGTTCCTCATGAAGGAGTTCCAGCGCGCCCGCGAGCGCAGCCAGGACTGGCCCAAGTGGGACCTGCTGTGGCCCCTGCACCCGGTCAGCGAGTGGCTGACGGACCGCCTCGTCGCCCACATGACCCGCCACGCCGCCCCGATCATCGCCGTCGACCGCGGCCTCGACGAGCGCCAGGTCTGCTTCATGGTCCACGGCGTGATCTCCAACCATCGCAGCCAGCCGACGATCAGCCAGTGGTTTGGCCTCCGCTTCGAGCTCGGCGCGGCCGCGGCCGACATGGCCGAGGTCGTGCCCGCGCGCGAGCTGATCGCCAGCCTCGGCCTCGACGCGCCCCTCGCCAACGACGGCCAGCCCCGAGACGAGCGGGCCTTGCGGCTGATGCTCTCGCCTTGCGTCGACGCGGCCCGGGCCCACATGGCCGAGGTCCGGCGCGAGCGGGCCAGGCAGCTGCAGCCCCAGATCCGGGCCGAGATCCGCCGCCTCGACGCCTGGGCCGACGGCCGCCTCGACCAGCTCGACGACCGCATCGCCGCCGAGACCCGGGCGCCCCGCAAGGTCGCCCTCGAGCACGAGAAGGCCCGGGTCGAGCGCCTCGTTCACGAGCGCAAGCAGTGGTTTCAAGACGCCCTCGCGACCGACGCCGAGCCCTACCTGCGCGTCGCCGCGGTGTTCGTCTCGGCCAGCCACCCCCTCAAGGCGTCCAGGAAGGCCAGCTGAGCGATGGCGATCGACACCACCCACGTCCACAACGTCGGCGACTTTTACTCGCAGCACTACCTCGACGCCGTCTTGCCCGACGACCTCGGCCCCGTGTTCAAGGCCTGGTCTGCCCGCGAAAAAGACGGCGGCGCCAAGACCCCCGCCAAGCAGCTCGCCCGCCTCGCCGAGCCCTACTTCAAGGCCCTCGCCGCCTACCCCAGCGCCAGCGACGACGAGGCCCGGCGGGCCGTCTGCGCCGACTTCCACGCCCGCGTGCTCGAGGCCCTCGGCTACGACCGGGCCCCGACCGCCCGGGCCCTGCCCGACGGCAGCGTGGTCCCGCTGACCCTCGCGATCGACACCCACGGCCGGCCCTTCTTGTGGGTCCTCGAGCTGCCCTTCCCCGAGTCCGAGGACGACGCCGACCCCCTCGGCGCCGCGCCCCTCGGGGCTCTCGACGACCCCGAGGCCGGC
>NZ_PVNK01000257.1 GCF_002994615.1 Enhygromyxa salina
GGGACGGGGACGGCGACGGCGACGGCGACGGCGACGGCGACGGGGACGGAGACGGAGACGCCAACCTGTGTCCGGACAACGACGACTGGGAGCCCAACGAGCTGCCCGAAGACGCCGCGCCGGTCGCCTGGAGCAACGTCTCTGCCTGGTCGGCCTATGTCACGATCGACGCCTTCTTGTGCTCCAACGAGGACGACTGGTACCTGTTTTCGGTCAACGATCTCGACTACGAAGTCTACGCGCTGTACGTCGACGCCATCGTGATGGGCAGCAGTTGGTGCGGGCAGTGGTGCGATGAACCCTTCTTGCCGGCCGCGCCCGAGAACGCGATCGCGGTCGAGGTGTTCGACGCGGAGTCGATGATGCCGTTGACCCAGGACCTCGCTCAGGACGGTCGGATCGACATCGGCGGCTTTGGCGACGCCTACTCCAGGGATGTCCTGATTCACGTCTACGGGCCGACGCCCGCGGCGACCTATCCCTACGAGCTCTCCGTCGAGATTCGCGGCTACGATGGCGAAGACGAGTGCGAGTGCTGAGGGCCGGGCCGGCGCGCTCGCGCTGATCTTGCTCGCGGCCTGCAACGCTCGACCGCCGCAGCCCGAGCAGGCCCAGGCCCAGGAGCAGGCCCAGGCCCAGGCCCAGGCCCCGGCCCGCGAGTCTGTCGAGGTGCCGAGCCGCGCGCGGGTCGACGTCCACGTGCACCTCGTCGGTGAGGTCGTCGATGATCTGCTCGCGACCCTCGACCGCAACGGCATCGCCCAGGCCGTGGTCCTCGCGTCGCCGCACCTCGACCCCGACCACCCGCCGAGCTCCCGCGACGACCCCTTCGCAGACTGGCGGGCGGCCAACGATCGTCTGCTGCGGCAGACCGCGGACCACCGCGACCGCCTGTTGCCCTTCGTGACCGTCGAGCCGGCCGAGGTCGAGATCGCCGAGCTCGGCGCCTGGCTCGAGCGGGGGGCGTGCGGGGTCAAGCTCTACCTTGGTCACCGCAGCTTGCGGCGGCGGCCGCTCGATGACGCGCGGCACGACGCGGTCTTCGCCGAGCTCGAGCGCCGCGGGGTTCCGGTCTTGCTGCACGTCAACAGCTTCCGCTACGAGGCCGAGCTCGACGCGCTCCTGGCCGCGCACCCGAAGCTCGAGCTGGTCTGCGCCCATCTGTGTGGCAGCCGGACGGACCTCGATCGACTCGAGCGGATCCTTCGGGCGCACCCGACCCTGCGCGTCGACACGAGCCACGGGGGCGGGCAGCCGGGGATCGACGGGTTCACGAACATCGAGGGGGAGCGGGCGCGGCTGCGGGCCTTGATCGCCGCCGAGCCTGGGCGCTTTTTGTTTGGGTCGGACGTGGTCACGACGATCGCGGCCGGGAACATGGACGCGACGCGGCACGAGTGGGATCGGCAGATCGCGGCGAATGTTGGGCTGCTCGAGCTCGAGCGCTTTGAGTTTTGGCGCGGGGGCGAGGGGGTAGGGGCGGCGGTGATGGGTGAATATCGGGGCCTGGCGCTCGAGCCTGCGGTGCTCGATGCGGTGATGGGTGATAACGCGCGGAGCTGGTTGGCGGGATGTGGAGAGGACTAGCAGCCCGGGGTGCAATCCCTCGCGCCGCCTCGCTTGGCCTTTTCGCCGAGGGCTTTGTCGCCAAAACTTGCAGTACGCCGGCCCGGGGTGGGGAAAAGTCTGGGCTCCGCTCGCGCCTACGTCGTTGGGGGACCCACAGGTCGCCACCATCTTGACAGACGGAGCCTCGGCCGGTGTTTTCGAGGTGACCGGCGCGGGTCGATGCAGATCGTAGGAGCCCAGGCGGCCAGGCGATCGAACCGCCGAGCCGCCCCGGGTGAAGCTCAGTCGTAGCAGTCCACGGTCCCGTCCTCCTTCGAGTACCCGTAGGAGCACCAGCCGAGCAGGCCGTCACAGTCCTCGAGGTAGATGCTCGTGAACTCGTAGCAGCTGCCGTTGTAGCAGCACAAAATGTCTTCTTGGATGTCGTCGGGTGACTGCACGGTCCCGCGGCTACAGCTCGACAGCTCGCAGGCCGAGCGGAAGGGCTGGTAGCAAACGACACTCATGTCCGTGAAGAGCTCGCCGTATTCGCAGTACATGCGCCTGCCCTCGTCGCAGGCTTGATCGATAGGAGCGAGCCTGCACTCGGCCCCAGCGGCCCCGATCGTGCAGCACACGTCGTCGTTCCAGACCGGGACCTCTGGTCCCGTCCATTCACAAAAGCGAGACAGCGTGGTCCCCTCTGCGTCTGTGATTGGTTCGCTGTCCGTGTCGAGGTAGACGTCTGCGCACAGATCCGGGGCGGTGCCGAGCGGATCGAGCAGCAAGGTCGTGAACAGAATGATCGCGGTTGTCATCCGCGAAGCGTACCGTCACCTTTCTCCGTAGCGAGTTGTGTCGACAATATCAGCGAGCGCAGGCGGCGAACGCCCGCCGGAGGCTCGGCGTCAAGGGCGAGCACTCTCCCTCCGCACGCGCTCGGGTCGCGTCGCAACTCTCGATCCCGGCCACGTTGCAGTCGGTGACTGCCATGACACATGTCGTGTGGCTCTCTGTCGCAGGAGCGAGGCACGAGAGGTAGCCCGCGAGCTCGTCCTCGTGGTTCACCAGCAGCTCGGTGAGGCATGCATGGAGGGCGACGCTGTCGCTGTCGATGGCATCGCAGTCGTCTGCGTTCATCGGCGGATCGCAGGAGCACGTGTGCCCGAGTTCGGCGCGCAATGACTCGGTGTACCTGCCCACGAGCCGGGTCGCGCGAGAGGTCAACCGCATGGAGACGTCACGCAAGGAGTCGAGTTCGGTCTGGGCCGGATGATCCAGCGGATAGCGCGAGGTGCTGTAGGAGAGCGGCGCGAACGCGTGGAACGCAAGCGCCGTCGACGTGGTGGGTTCTTTGCGCGCGAGGAGCTGCGCGCGAGAAATCAGGGCGCGCGTGATCACGAGCGCCTCGTGCTCGATGGTCTTGTCCTTCTGGGTGGCGGAGTCTTCGACTTCCACCCAGCGGCGTTGAGCTTCGTCCAGCTTGCCGGCTTCGATCAAACTGATCAGCTCGTCCGCGAGGAGTTCGGCCTCGTCAGCGCTGGCTGGACTTTGCTCGGCGTGCAAGAGCGTCGTCTTGAGCTCGGAATTGATCCCAGATTCGGTGTGGGCCTGGGTGCGTGATGTCACGAGCCACGCCGTGACCGCGGAGCTTCCGAGCATCAATCCCACCGCCGACACCGCGATCCACCGCCAGCGCTTTCGCTCGTCGGGCCTGCGTCGGATCTCATCGAGCGCGGCGAGCAGGCTCGCCATGTCTGGCCAGCGTTCCGCCGGGTCCATCGCCAGCCCGCGCGTGATCGCCTGCCGGAGGCGCCGAGGGATCCCATACGCGGTCGCGGCGGGGTTCGTCTGTAGCCCGCCGCGTTCCATGGCCTCGAGCATTGCGAGCTCGGTGGGCCCGTCGAAGGGCCGCTTGCCGTAGAGGCACTCCCACACCGTCACGCAAAACGAGAACTGATCCGATCGCGCGTCGCCGCGTCGCCCGTGGAGGCGCTCTGGTGCCATGTAGGCGAGCGTTCCCAGCCCCGCGTTGCCCTCGGCTGCGAGTGGATCGTCGTCGACACAGATGTGCTCGCGCAGCGCTCGTGCGACGCCGAAGTCTGCGACGTGGACGCGATGGTCACGGCCGAGCAGGACATTCTCGGGCTTGAAGTCGCCGTGCTCGAGGCCAGCAGCGTGCGCCGCCGCGAGGCCGTGGCCCGCGAGAACGTACAGATCCACGATCTGCCTCCAGCTGGGCTGGAACGAGCTGATCCACAGGCGTCCATCCATGCCGTCGACGAGCTCCATGACCAGGAACACGTCGTCGTCGACTTCGCCGGTCCCGTAGACAGCGACGACGTTGGGGTGTGAGAGCTTGGCCAGGCACTTGGCCTCGTGGACGACCGCTTCCTTGGCCTCGCCGGGCGGGAGCTTCCACAGCTTGAGCGCGACCTCGCGGTCGAGCTCGGTGTCGTGAGCCCGAAAGACGACCCCCATGCCCCCGCCCCCGATCCAGGCGAGCAGCTTGAAACGACCGAGCTCGATCCCCGGGGATGCCGTGACGGCCTCGATCAGCTCGTGCCAACGCGCCGAGGGAACGCGACGACGATCGCTGGACTCTTCAGGGTCGCGGGACACTCGCTCGCTCCGAGGGGGGCGTCAGGATCCTACATCACTCACGCGATGGATCTGCAGGTCGACGGCGATCAGATCGGTGGGGAGATCCGGGTGGGTCGGTCTCGGCCGAGGCAGATCGGTGCGAGCCGTGCGGGTTTGTGTATACCCTTGGCACCGATGTCGCTCGACGCCTTGCTTCTCGCCTACCAAGCTTGCCGTAGTCGCGCTGGGCGTGCGCGAGCCAAGACGATCCTCCTGCGAGAGATCCGGGTCGTGCTCGTGAGCTTCTTTCGATCGCGCGTGGGTGCGGTCGACGCCGAGGATCTGGCTCAGGCGTCGTTGGAGATCATCGCTCGAGGGCTCGATACCTTCGAGCCTGAGCATCCTCGCGCGTTTCGCTCTCACGTGTTCACGGTGGCCCGCAACCGCCTGCGGACCCACGCGCGCAAGGAGGGCCAGCGCGCGCGCAACCACGCGGCCCCGGCCCAATGGACCGCCGATCCCACGTTGCCCTCCGAGCCGGTTCTCTGGTCGGAGCGCGTCGATCTTCTGCGAGTCGCACTCGCCGCCGTGGCCACGACCCTGCGCCGAGCGTTCATGAGCCGATGGAAGGGTGAGCATCCGCGCGAGTTCGCGCGACGTGAAGGCATCAAGATCGGCACCGTGCGAGTTCGCGTCTGGCGAGCCCTGACCGCCGTGGAGGCGGAGCTCGACAAGCTCAAGAGTCCTCCGCGTGAGCAGACGTGACGAAGGGGCGGTAACGCTTCCCCGACCATGCGCCTGCCGGGTCCGACGCGGCTTGGCGATCAGTTGGTAACGCTTCGCTGGGTGCACGCCTCTCGGGATGTGGGTCGAGCGTCGCGCGCTCGCGCAGGTCATCCGGGCCCACCCGGACTGGACCCTCGAGAAGCAACTCGTGCAACTCGTGCGCGACTTCGGCAAACATGCGCAGCTGTCTTCGGTCGACGCGCTCCGCAGCCTTGCCGCACCGATCTGGGCCCGAGGAGACAACTGATGGATGATGACGAGACTCAACCTGCAGCCTCTGATAGCGACCTGGCACAGCAGCTGACGGTTACGAAAGCTCGCCGCTTCGGCGGCTACGTCCGCTGGTGTCGGGACGAGCGCGAGCTGAGCCCCGAGGCTCTCGCGGAGCGCTCCGAGCTCGATCTCGAGACCATCCATGAGATCGAAGCGGGTGCCTGCTCGGCGTCGCTCGACACGCTGCGGCGACTGTGCGCCGGGTTCGAGCTCCCGTTGTCGGCGCTGTTCGAAGGCTTCGATCTCCGCGAGCGCGAGTTCAACCGCGAGCTGCTCGAGCTCGTCGGTGCGCTGTCTGAGGATCAGTATCAGGCGCTCATTCGGTTGTTGCGGACGCTCTGCGACCGCGGCGAATGATCTTGCGTCGGTGGGTCGTCTTCAGCTGCCGGTCGCCAGAGGTCTTCACGGCGCACCGACGCCGACGGCGTCGTCGATCGCGCGGGTGTCGAGCCCTGCGGCGGTCCACGCCTCGCGGAGCGCGGAGACCTCGTCCGGGCTGGCCGCGGCCGGCGGCCGGTCGGACGGGGCCAACCACGCGGTGGCGGGGGTCGTCGGCGCGCTCCGTCCCGCGCTCGGCGGCTCGACCTGGAGCTCGGTCGGCTCGAGGCCCGCAGAGGCGAACGCCGCTTGGAGGCGCTGCAAGCAAGGCGCGCTCACGACGTAGCTGAGGCCCGGGACGGTCCCGTCGCCGCGGATCGGCTGGAGGGTGACGAGGTGGGCGCCGTCGTGCTCGGCGACGAAGCCGAGCTGGTAGCCCCGGACGCGCATGGGCTGGGCCGGCTGGGCGTCGCATCCCTCCGGCAGGTCGAGTTGAGCCCCGAACAGGAACACACGCGTCTGCCCCTCGGGGGTGTCGAGCTCGCTCTCGTTCACGTCGTCCACCTCGACCTCCTGGCTCGGCTCCTGGCTCGGCTCCGAGCCCACGCTCGGCGCGTGGCAGCCCACCATGCTCCAGGACAAGAGCGCGAAGACGCTGGCGCGCAAAAAGGCATGCACAGGGTGACGCTACCACCTGCGGCTCGAAGAAAGCATCTGTGCGGGCCGCTTTATTTACATCGATGCTCGGATATCGTTGCCCTGCGAGGAGTTCGAATGACCCAACCCAAGATGAAGGTCGCCGTCGTCGGCGCAGGGCTCGCGGGGCTGACCGCGGCTTACAAGCTCGTAAAAGAGGGACGCTTCGAGGTGACGGTGCTCGAGGCCCGCGACCGGATCGGCGGCCGGGTGCTCTCCCGGAAGATCGAGGGATGTGACGTCGACCTCGGCGGGTTCTTGGTCTTCCCCTGGTACCACGACTACCGAACGCTCTGCGCGGAGCTCGACGTCGACTCGGAGCTTCACCGCGTCCCCTCGGTCGACATCTACTACGACCTCGGCGACCGCCACCCGCTCCGCGAGGACCAGTTCAAGCTGCATCTGATCAAGCTGATCGCGGTCGCTACCAAGTCGATCGCGAGCGCCTTGACTGCGGGGCCGCTCGACCGCCCGAACCTCGACCACTACCAGCAGCGCACGATCGAGGCCTGCGTCGACGACTGGGTCGGCGACCCCGTCGAGAGCGCGAAGTACAAGCGGCTCATCGACACGCTCTGCCAGGGCTACTGCTACCCGCCCATCGCGGAGTACAAGGCGGCCTTTGCGATGCCGATCTACCCGCGGACCGTGTTCGGGGGCAGCTCGACCAAGAGCGACATGTTCCGGCACGGCAGCCGGTCCTTGCCCGACGCCCTGCTGTCCGAGTTCCTGGCGCTGGGCGGCCAGCTCCGGCTCGGCTGCGAGGTGAAGGGCTTCGACGGCGACGGCCTCGAGACCAGCGAAGGCTGGCTGGGCGCGGACCGCTTCGTGTTCGCCCAAAACGCCGACCACCCGCTGATGCGTGACCTCATCCCTCGGTCCAAGCGCTCGGTCCCCTACACCCGCTTCGTGACCGCCGTCGTGCGCCTGCGCGAGCGCTACCAGCCCCAGACCCCGGACTGGGGGGCGATCTTCTTCACCCCCCGCGAGGAGCCGGGCGCGCAGGCGCTGTCGATGATCGACCTCGAGCGGCTCTACGCCAGCGAGGCCCTGCGCCACCACTACACCCTCAACATCCGCCTCGACCACGACGAGGCGATCGACCTTCGCGGGATCGAGGCGGCGGTCAACGCCCTGTGCCCGGAGGGGGGTGGCGTGGAGGAGGTCGTGACCCACGAGGTCTGGGCCCAGTCGATGCCGGTCAGCGACGAGCTCTTCGTCGAAGCCGTGCGGGCGCTGCAAGGGGTGGGCGGGTGCTACTTCGCCGGCGACTACCTTGGCTGCCCCTCGATGGAGGTCGCCGTCGCGACCGGCCTCGACGCGGCCCGGGCGATCGCGGGGAGCCACCCCGGCTTCATCGCAGGCGGCCTCATTCGCTAGCAGCCCGTGGTGCAATGCCTCGCGTCGCCTCGCTGGGAGCCCAGCGCCGACCCGGGCTCGCTGTCGTCAACGACCCCCCAAGCATCCGGGCCCGAGCCGCCTCCGCCTGGCCGTCGCCCGAGTCGATGAGGACGTCATCCGGCCCCAGGCTCGGGGCCCGCCGACCCTCCGACTCTTGCTCGGGCCACGGTCAGTGTGCTCGATTCATGGTCCCGAGCATGCTCGAAGCGCGACTTTGTAGGTGGCGGGTCCTCGATTGCATACACGAGGCACCCAATGCGTACCCCAAAGGTGGCCTCTGGGGCTGCGTTGTGCCCGCCGCCGGGCTCGAGCGGGACACGCGAGCCTTCTGCGACCCCGAGCTCGCGGATCTTCAGGGCTGGCGAGCGCTCCCGAGGTCCAGCCGCCCGGGTCCGCGAGGCTCCGGCCCATCGCCGAGGCGGGTGGTGTGTAGATTCAGAAGGCTCGGCATCAGTTTGGGGGTGCGATTTCGGGGGGTCGACTTGACCCGCGGCCTCTTTACACAGCTCAGCTCGCGGGCAGGACCTCGATGCCGAACTCTGCGCGGATCTCCGCGAGCGGCCGGTCGAGATACTCACCGAACTCCGTCCACGGCCAGGGCTTGTGCATCCGACGCGTACGCCGCCAGATCTCCCCGACATACCTGGGCAGCAGCGCGAGGCCCTTCGCCAACCCGCGCAGCCCCAGCTCGCGGAAGACCTCGCGGACCTCGGGCGCGGCGGCGCCTTGCCTGGCGTACTCCCAGGCCGAGATGTCGAGGCCGAAGATCTGCCACAGATCCGTGATCGTCTCGTCGAGGATCTGCGTGTTGGTCCCAAACACGACATGGGCGACGTCGTGCGAGGCGAAGAAGCGCGCGCCCTCGTCGCTCGCCTCGTCCGGCGGCGTGACCTTGGGGTTGTCGCGGTAGTACTCGTCGAGGCCCTCGCGCAGGGTCAGCGGCGAGTCCTGGTCTTGATAGGCGCTGCGGGTGACGTCCATGGGTGAAGCTCCGTGACGCTCATGATGGAGCGTGGGTCCCGTCGTGCCTGACCGGGGCCGCCCCAAAGATTGACCCGGCGCGCCATCGCGGGACCCGACACGCGGCTTCAGCGCGAAGGCGGCGGGGCACCCATCGAGACCCAGATACTCCTCGTACGAGCGTGGGCGCGGTCAGGGCGAGCGCGTAGATGGTAGCTTGGCGGCCATGCCGCGCCCCTTTCATGTCCTCTTTGGCGTCGCCCTGCTCGCCGCGTGCGGGCCCAAGACCGGCGAGGAGACCAGCACGACCTTCGTGTCTACAGCCGACTCGGGTCCGACGACCGGCGGTGACGGAGACGGAGACACCGGAGACGGAAACACCGGAGACGGCGACGCGGGCGACGGTGATGCGGGCGACTCCGAGACCGGCGACGGCGACTCGGGCGACGGTGACACCGAGGGGCCCAAGTTCGACACGATCGTCGAGGCGGACGTCTCCATGATGGAGTGCATCGACTGCGCCCTCACGATCGACTCGATGCAGTCCGGCGTGTTCAACATCAGCGGTGACGACGTGTTCGCGACCGCGACCTTGATGAACGAGATCGTCTACGCGCTCGGGACCTACGGCAACGGCCGCTTCATCGCCTCGGCCGACAGCAGCCTGCCCTTCAACGAGATCACCGACTGCCCGCTCCACGCGTGGCTCGGCGCGACCGAGGCCGAGCCCTCGATCTTCTGGTTCGGCTGGACGCCGTCCGACGGTCCGGTCAACTTCGACATCGACGCGACCGTGGCCGGCGTTCACATGCCAGCCCAGTACATCGGCAACCCCGCTCAGCTCGCCGCCGAGTTCGACATCGTCATGTACATGGAGGCCTCGGGCCAGTTCGATCAAGGCGACGAGCCCAGCGACGCAGAGATGCAGACCCTGCTCGACTACGTGTCGATCCATGGCGGCGGGCTGTACATGGTGTCCGAGTTCTCCAACGGCTCGGCCTACCTCAACCAAGACGACCTCGACAGCATCAACCGCGTGATGCAGCCGATGGGCGTCGAGGCCCTGATGGTCAGCCTCGCCTGGGGCAACGTCGACGGCAACATCGAGTTCGACTGCTTCCCGGCCCCGGTCGGCTGAGCCCCGTCACCGCGCCGCAGACCGAGGCGCGCGTGGGCTCAGCTCTCGTCGTCGCTCGAGGTGCAGGTCTCGATGCCCAGGGCCGCCTGAAGCGCGCAGTTCCACTCGACCAGCCCGACGCTGAGCTCGAGGGCGGCGGCGGGGTCATCGGTCGCGATCGCCGTCAAATATGCGTCCCAGTCGGCGAGGTGGGCCTCGGCGTCGAAGCCCTGGTCGGCCAGGCGATCGCTCATGACCGGGAGCACCACCTGCGTGTAGATGATCCCCTCCCACGCGCCCTTGATCCCGTCGGGGGTCCCGAGGACCCCGGCCTGGACCGCCTCGTCACAGTACTTGCGCGCGCGCTTGACGAAGGCGATCGCGAGCTCGGTCTCGATCTGGGCCGCGTCGATGTCGGCCGGGTCGCCGCCGAGCATGGTCGTGATCAGCTCGACCGCGGGGGTGTTGCGCTCGCGGACCCGGTCCTCGAGGATCGTGAACAAGCCGAGGGCCTCGCGGGCCAGGGCCGGGTCGGCGCCGGCGCGGGCGGCCTCGGCCCGGACCAGCAAGACCCGCGCGATCACGCCGAAGATGCTCTTCTCGATGATCTGCTTGGCGGGCTTGGTCGCGAATTCATCCGGCGCCCAGACCTGCTCGCCACCGGTGAGCCCGGCGTGGCCGTCTTCGAAGCCGGCGACGATCTGCGCCTCCCAGCCCTCGCCCGCGACGGCGTCGGCCTCGACGGCCAGCGGCGAGAGCACGCCCGACCAGGTGCACCAGGCGTGGTCCCACTCGGCCTGGAGCAGGGCGGGATCTCGGGCCGGGTCCGGGAGCACGTCGGACACCGCCGCGAGCCGGGCCCGGACGTCGAGGCTCGCGACCAGGCGCAGGGTCTGGACCAGGTCGACCAGCGCGAGGCGAACCTGCTGGGGGTCCGCCTCGCTCAGCGCGAGCTCGAGGGCCGCCTCGATCGCGGCGTCGTCGAGCAGCACGCCAGCCTCGACCCGACCGAGGCCAGCGTCGACCTCCCGGACCCAGCGCTGCAGGGCGCTGCCGCCCGGGGTCGGGGACTCGCCCGAGATGTCGGGCGGGTCGCCCCGGTAGAGCTCGGCGACGTAGGCCGGATCCGGGCTCGGCAAGACCAGCTCGGCCACGATCTGCTCGTAGATGAACATCGCGGCGTCGCAGGCCGGGAGCGGGGTGTCGCCGAGGGCCACGTCGGCCTCGCCGCCGGTCTCGCCCGCTTCGGCGCCGGCCTCGTCCTCGTCACCGACGCAGCCCACGAGCGCGAGGCTCAGCGTCGCCGCCACCGTCACCGCCAGCAGCCTGCTCATCGCAAGCCCTCCGGCCCCGCGAGCACCCACGCCTTGTTGGCGAGGCGATCCTCGACGGCGGCGAGATCGACGGTCGGGTCGATCAGCCGCGCGCTCGGCCTGCCGTTGACCGCGACGAAGGCGTCGACGCGAACCTCGACCCGTGAACCCGGCTGCTCGCGCTCGACCTCGCGGGCGAGGTGGCGGGCGTAGGCGGCGATCATGTCTGGCTGAGTGCTCATCATCTTGGCTTGCAGCATGCTTAGCTCCGTGTCTTGGGGGTCGACCTGCCAGGTCCGACCCGAGCTCCGATCGTGGAGACGAAACACCACGGCCCCGCCCTTCTCGACGACCATCACGCGATAGGAGAAGCGCGCGCCCTGCTCGTGCCACAGCACCGACCCGGGGTAGGCCAGGTGGCGCCACGGCAGCGCGATCTGGACCAGCAGCAGCAGCGCCGCGAGGGCCCCGGCCAGGGCCTCGCGGCGGGGCTCGACCGGGACCGGTCGATCGAGGCGCGAGCCCGGGGCCAGCCACCTTCGCGGCCAGTCGGGCTCGAACATGATCGTCGCGCAGCCGATCATCACCCACGGAAACATCCCGATCGGAAACAGCGCCCCCGTGATCGTGTGAAACCCGATCAGCGCGAGGTAGGCCGGGATCCGCGTGCGCTTGGACAGCAAGGCCGGGACCACGAACAGGTCGAAGGCCGCCCCGGACCACGACGCCGCGTAGGCCAGCCACGCCTCGTTCATCCACGGGCCCACGAGGGGGAGATCGGCGTGGCGCGCCAGCCAGATCCGCAGGGGCTGGGCGTGGACGAGCCAGTCGCCGTCGAGCTTGGCGATCCCAGCGTAGACGTAGACCAGGCCGATCTGCGCGCGGACCAGCCCCAGCTTCCAGGCCGGGACCGCGCCGTCGTGCTCGGGCCGCGGCGGGACCAGGGCGAAGCACAGCAGCAGGCAGCTCAGGAAATAATAGTGGTTGAGGTAGTAGCTCAGATCGACGAGCTCGAGCCAGGTGAAGGCCAGGCACGCGAGCGCGGCGCTGGCCCGGACCGCCCACCCGGCCGCGAGCGCCAGCCCGCTCGCGGCGACGATCGCGAACAGGGCGTAGGCCAGGGCCGGCGAGGGCTCTGGGACCCAGGTGAAGCCCCAGTAGCGAAAGTGAAATTCCGGGGCCAGGAGCAGCTCTTCGACCCAGCCCTTGGCCACGAAGCGCACCGCCGACACGAACACCAGCAGGCCCACGATCACGCGCAGGATCACCAGCGAGGCCGCGTCGACGCGGCGCGTTGGAGGGTCAGTCACCGTCGTTGTCCGAGAGCGAGACCGTGACGCCCAAGAGCCCGGCGACGTCGGCGGCGAGCAGCTGACGCAGGGCGAGGACCGCGTCTCGAGCCGCCGCGGCGGCGTCGGGGTCGACCTCCATGATCGTGCGCATGGGCTCGGGCATGGCCTCGA
Organism: Enhygromyxa salina; assembly: GCF_002994615.1. Lineage (GTDB taxonomy): Bacteria > Myxococcota_A > Polyangia > Nannocystales > Nannocystaceae > Plesiocystis > Plesiocystis salina_A. The sequence continues at coordinate 12,459 of NZ_PVNK01000257.1, forward strand.
CGGCGGCGACGGTGGTTGCGAGCTGCTCGCGGACCCGCGCGTCGATCTCGGCGTTGGCCTGGCTGACCAGGGCCGTCAACCCGGGCGCCTCGCCGACCCCGGCCTCGGCGCCGAGGTAGAAGCGGCGAAAGCCCTCGACCGCGGCGCGGACGTCGGTTCGGGACCGATCGGAGAAGCGCGACTCGAGCTGATCGGGCTGGGGCTCGGTCCCCGTCGACAGCCCGAGGGGCTTGCCGAACTCGCGCTCGCTGATGTCGTGGAGCCCGGCGATCGCCGCGTTGAGCAGCTCGTCGATCGCCACCGCCAGGGTCGGGAAGCGCTCGGAGCTCCCGGCCGTAGCGAGCGCGTCGGCGAACTCGGCCGTCGCGCTGTCGAGCAGCTCGAAGCGCAGCTCGAGGTCGGCGGCGAGGACGACGACGTAGTCGCAGCGGGCCGCGCCGAGCTCCGGGTCGGTCAAGCTGGCGAGGATCGCCTCGTCGCCGTTCACGGGATCCCACAGCAGGTACTCGATCGCCGGCAGGCCCTTGCTCGCGACCCCGAGGGTGTCGAGCTCGGTCTGGTTGCTCACGCCGAGCTCGACCCCGCCCTCGACGCTGGTTGGCCGCGCGGGCCAAAAATCGATCGCGCTGTCGAAGCCCTCGTCGACGATCGGCCCGAGCGGGAGCGCGCGCAGCCGCTTCCACGGCTCGCGCAGCTCCCACCACGCCTCCTGGGCGGCGTCGAGGCTCGTCGGGCCGGGGCCGGCGCAGAGCGAGGTCGCGGCCTCGCGCAGGGTCAGCGCCCGGGCGCGAGCCTCGGCGAGGTCGGGTTGGAGCAGGAGCTCGGCGGTGGTCTGCGCGACCTCGCCGCGGCGGTCGTCCTCGACCTCGGGACAGCCGAGCTGGGCGATCGCGCCGAGGCCGAGGCCGAGGAGCCCCAACCCGGTGAGCAGCCATGGACGTGAGCGCGTCATAGTGACCCCAAGAAGCGGAGCAAGGCCTGGCGCTGCTCGGCCGAGAGCTCGACGAAGGCGTCGCGCGCCGCCTCGGCCTCGCCGCCGTGCCACAGGATCGCCTCGGCCAGGCTCCGCGCCCGGCCGTCGTGGAGGTAGAGGTTGTGATCGTTGACGACCTCGAACAGCCCGATGCCCCACAGCGGCGGGGTCCGCCACTCGCGGCCGTCGGCCTCGAAGTCGGGCCGCCCGTCGGCGAGCTCCGGGCCCATGTCGTGGACGAGCAAGTCGGTGTAGGGCCAGATCACTTGGTTCGAGAGCTCGGGGAAGCCGGCGAGCTCACCGGTCTGGACGCGCGGCACGTGGCAGCGATCGCAGCCGAGCTGGCGGAACAGCTCACGGCCGGCGAGGACCTCGGGATCGTCGACCTCGCGCCGGGCCGGGACCGCGAGGAGGCGGGTGTAGGTCGTGACGTGATCGAGGAGCTCGTCGTCGAGCTCGGGGGCGCTCGCTTCGGAGCCGGTCGGGGCCGCGGCGCACTCGGCCTGGGGCGGCGGGCAGTTCTCGTCGGGGTTGAGGCTCGAGGTGATGCCGATGTCGCCGAAGAACGCGCCCGCGTTTTGCTGGCGCAGCCCGACCTGGTTGGCCTTCCAGCCGAAGCGGCCCAGCCCGAGCTCGCCGCCGATCGGGTCCCAGGCGTAGTTGGGCCGGCCGGAGACGCCGTCGCCGTCGTCGTCGTCGGGATCGGCGAGGCCGAGGATCGTGGCCTCGGGGATCGCCTCGAGCAGGCCGAGGCCGATCATCTGGGGGGCCACGCGCGGCGAGATCAGCACGTCGGCAGCGAGCTCGCCGAAGGCCAGATCCATGAAGACGTAGCTCGGTCGGCGCAGTGAGTAGGCCTCGCCGTCGGCGTACTCGCCGGCTTGCTCGACCCACTCGACGACCACCCGGCCCTCGGCGGCCACGCCCTCGACGGCGTAGGGCTGGAGCTGGTCGCCGTAGCTCGGCTCGGGCTTGGGCCCGCCGTGGGCGTCCTCGCCGGGGACCGACAGGCGCAGGAGCATCGAGAGCATCGGCTCGTCGGCGCTCAGCGGCGGGCGCCCGCGGCCGTCACGGAAGTGGCAGCCCGAGCACGAGCGCGCGTTGAAGGTTGGCCCGAGCCCGTCGCGCGCGGTCGTCGAGGCCGGGGCCGTGACCCAGTTCTTGTTGAAGAAGGAGTTGCCGACGTAGAAGCCGGTCTCGTGCTCGTCGGCGATGTTGCGGGCCGAGAGCGAGAACGCGTGGGTGCCCTGGTCGAACACCGTCGTCCCACCTCCGGCGAGCTCCTCGCCGGGCTCGGGCTCGAGCTCGAGCTCCGCTTCGGCGACGCAGCCGAGCGCGAGCGCGAGTCCGAGGCCCGTGAGCCTGAGGCAGATGTCCGAGGGGGTCACGAGGGCAGGCTACTCCAGGGCCAGGTTGATCTCGAACAGCGTGGCGACCTCGACGATCGTGTCGGCTTGGAGCCGCAGGGCGTCGATCGTGGCCTGGACGGCCTCGCGGTGGTCGACGATCGCGCGGTCGAAGGGCGCCGGGATCGCCTCGGCCGCGGCGACGCTGGCCGCGAGCTCGTCGCGGAGGCGGTCGGCGAGCGAGGGGTCGCGGGCGGCGACGAGATCGTAGATCCCGGGCCCGTCGACCTCGCCGTAGCGACCGAGGTACACGTTCTCGATCCCGCGCGCGTTGTTGATGATGTCGCGGTGGGTGTTGTCGCTGAAGCAGGAGTGCTCGTCCTCCTGATCCATGGTCTCGAGCGCGACGTTCATGCGCTCGCCGGCCAGCTCGGCGCCGCTGAGGCTGCCCATGCCCAGGAGGATCCGGCGGACGACCTCCTGCGGGTCAGCCGAGTTGAACTCGTCGACGTAGCCGCTGGCCCAGGCGGCCTCGAGCCCGCTGAGATCGCTGATGAGCAGCTCCGCGGCCGCGAGCACGTAGGCCCCGCGGCGCTCGGGGTTGTCCACGGTGCTCGAGCCGTCGGTCGCGTAGTCGCTGGCCGCCCGCGCGCCGGGGCCGTCGGGGTTCATGTCTTGGCCCCAGAGCAGAAACTCGATCGCGTGGTAGCCCGTCGAGATGTTGGTCTCGCCGCCAGCCTCGTTGAGCGAGGCGAGCAGCGCGGCGTCGATCGTGGGGTAGGTCGTGGCGTCGTTGATGATGCCCGAGTCCGGCGCGCCGTCGACGTAGTCGACGTAGGCCTCGTCCATCGGCCAGGCGTTGAGCTGGCCCTCGGGGCCGTCGTCGGGGTTGTCGATCGGTCCGTCGTAGAAGCGGTAGACCTCGGTCTGGCCGTAGGGCTCGCGGGCGTCGAGCCAGGCCTGACGCGCGGCCTCGAGCGTGGCCTCGCTCGGGTCGGCGACGAGCGCGTCGAGGGCGAGCTCGAGGGCCTCGGCCGCGGTCCGTGAGTCGGTGTAGCTGGCCGCGACGATCTGGGCGTAGGTCTCGGCGACCGGCGCGACCTCGTCCGCGCTCAGGGACGCGTCTTCGGGGTCGTCGGTCGTCGAGCACGCGAGGGTCAGGGCCGCGAGGATGCCGAGCAAGCGAGGCTTCATGCACGCGTAGTATTGAAAACCACTTTCAATGTCAACGTGAGCCATGCCCAGGAAGGTCGCAGGTGACTGTTTCTCATCAACTGAGGGCGTCCAGGGGCAGTTCAAAATGAAATAAATTTTCAATACGCGTAATCCACGCCGCCCCAGGCAGGCGAGAGCCAAGGGGAGCGCGCTGCGCGGGAAGCCGCCCTCGGCGGGCTTCGCATCCCCAGCCACACTCGGTAAGGGGCCCGCGTCGGCCCGTGAACGGGCAAGGTCGCGCCGCTTGCGGCCGTGCGTGGCAGAGTCGCTAACGGCTGTGGCGGTCCAGAGAATCGAGCCCCCTTTTAGGGGGCCACGCAACCGGTAGCGAAGCACATGCCAGCCCACCGAGCGACGAGCGCAGCGAGGAGCGACCGGCCGCTTGCGGCCGTGCGTGGCAGAGTCGCTAACGGCCGCGGGGGTCTCTTAAGGCTAATCGGCGCAGCAGCGAAACCCAACCGACACGACCTGCCGCATGCGTGGCCAGCGTAGATCTGCCGCCATCGCGCAGCGCAGCCCCACGTCATTGAACTCGAAGCTCCCACCGCGGATGCGGCAAGGTGAGTCCGGGGTGTCGCCGTCGCAGCCGTTGTCCCATTCTGCAGCGTTACCGCTCAGGTCGTAGACCCCGCTGTACGCGTCGACGGGAGAGTGGCAGCCCGGGAGGGTCCCGACCTCGACGAAGCCCCAGGTGGTGTAGTCCTCGGCGTCGGCGCCCCGGCAGATCTGTGTGTCGAGCGCGTCACCGTAGGTATAGTCGTACTCGCCGCCCGAGGTACAGGCCGCGTGCCACTCGCTGACCGAAGCGTCGTCGTACGAGTCGAAGTCGTAGCCGCCGCCACCGATCTGGCCGCAGAGCCGCTTGCCCGCGGCCTCGCAGTAGGCCCGCGCGTCGCACCAGTCGACACACACCACCGGGTAGCTCGCCTCGTGATCCGGTGGCGGCCACGCGCAGCTCGGCTCGAAGTCCTCGTTTTGTGCGCAGGCGCTGGGCTGACCCTCGGTGCTCGGCGTGGTCTCGAGCCAGGCCCTGTACTGGCCGCGCGTGACCTCTGTGGTGTCGATGCAAAAGCCGTCCGGCAAGCGCACCATCTCGGGGCCCATCCCGGCGCTCGCCTCCCCTGGCGGGCATTCGTCGTCCTCCGCGGCGACCGGGCCGGGGCTGATCTGCGCCCCCTCTGGCGCCCCCTCTGGCGCCCCCGTCGTCGCCCCGAGCGCGAAGACCCCGAGGATCGCCGCGAGACAGCCGGTGACGGCGAGCTTGGTGCTGGTCTTGGTCTTGATGTTGGTCGTGGTCGTGGTCGTGGTCGTCATGGGGATCACCAGAACACCGGCGAAGAGTTGCGGTAGGGCGAGTCGTCGGACATCGGGAAGTGGACCGGGACGTCGCCCGAGGGGGGCGCCCCCTCGTCGCGGTTGATAATGTTGCCCTCGGCCTGCCCGGCGACGTTGCGCAGCTTGAAGCGCTCGCCCGAGACCCGATTGATGCGGTTGTTCTCGAGCCGGGTGCATTCGAGCAAGTACGCGAGCAAGGTGCCCTCGTGGATGGTGTTGTTCGCGATGTGCTGGAGCCGGTTCCACGCGCTGTGGATGCCGCAGCCGTAGAAGGTGTTCCCGGCGATGTAGTTGCCGACGGGGTTGTCTCGCACGGCCTCGGACACGTTCGGGTAATTGATGATCCCCCACAGACCGTTGACGCTTCCCGCGGTCATTCGGATCTCGTTGTTGATCACGATCGTGTCGGTGTTCTGCCACAGCACGATCGGCCCGTCGATCTGGTCGTTCTCGCAGGGCAGCGCGGCGTCGTACTCGCCCTGTTCGTTGACCTGGCACTGCGTCATGGTGTTCTCTTCGAGCCAGACGTTTCGGCCCGTCGAGGTGACGAAGTCGCCGCCCACGTTGTCGTGGAAGTTGTTCTGGAAGATCAGGATGTCCTGGTCGCGGCGGTGGACGCCCTCGATGTCGATTCCGAACTGGGGCGCGGTGCCCTCCATGTGGTGGATGTGGTTGTTGGCGATCACCACGTTGTGCCCGCCGACGATCGAGACGCCGTTGCGCCGGTTGTGGTGGATCTCGTTGTTGCGGATCGTGATGTTGGTGCTCGGGACCTCCGCGTCGGGGTCGTCATCTTTGGGCGCGGAGCCGACGATGAGCACGCCATCGCCGGTCAGCTCGGTCAGCTCGGTGTCCTCGATGAGGATGCGGTCTGCGCTCGTCCACACACACACGCCGTGGCCCTCGTCGTTGGCGCCGCCGCTGTAGTCGTGGTCTGCTCGGTCGCCCCGAATCATCCCGCCGCGGATCGTGATGTTGTCGTTTCCCTCGACGCTGATGACACAATAGTTGTGGCGGTCGTTGGGCGTCATCTCGATGATCGCCCCGTCCGAGAGCTCGAGCGTCATGTCGCCGGGCAGCACGATGCCGGCGGCGTAGATGTCGTTGGTGAGCTCGCCGACGACATAGCGACCGGGCGGGACGATGACCTTGTCAAAGCCGTCTTCAACCGCCCACGCGATCGCTTCGTTCATGCGCTGACGGGTCTCGACGGGGTCGCCACCGTCGTTGTCGATCATCCACTGCGCGAGGTTGATCGTGTACGCGTTGTCGTGGGTCGAAGGGAGCTCCGCGCTCGGTCGCTCGCCCTGCTCCCACCCGCACGGCCCGTCGACCGGGCCCGGTCCGGTGTCCGTGCCTGCGTCGGTCCCGGCGTCGGTCCCTTCATCCGTGCCTGCGTCGGTCGCCCCGCCCGTGCCTGCGTCGGTCCCTCCAATTGTGCCTGCGTCCGCGCCATCATCCCCCTCGCCCTTGCAGCCTGCCCCGCCGAGCAGGACCGCCGCTGCCAGGAGCGCGCGCTCCAGGCCGAGCCGCCAAGACTTCTCGTGTACGACATCGTGCATCGGCGCAGGCTACCGGTGGAGGCCTCGTCGCTCAAGGGGAAGGTCGCAGCGCTCTGGAGCTCCCGCTGGCGAGCGCTGGCGGAGGACATCCAAACAGTGGGCGGTGAAGCCCGCAGAACACTCCCTGGTCGTCTCGAGGTCCAGATGGTCCGCCGAGCTGCCTCGGCGCGTGGTTGGTCAGGTGTCCTTTGTTCACCTTTCGAGCTGTAACCCCTAATGTTGCTGTTGCACGGGATTAAAGTGTCGGCAAGCCCACGGGCAGCTGCATTCTCGTGTAGCTGGTTCGGCCTGGGGTTTGGCCTGCTCGCGGCACCGGCTTGCGGGTCGAGCAAGAACCAGGGGCGCCGGTCCCATCCTGAGCGGCGCCCCCGCTGCGGGGGATTGTTCAAGTGGCCGGTAAATACCGCAGCCACCGCGCGCTCGGACGATGCACGCAGCTCAGCCGCGTGCAGGCGCGCGCCGCAGCAGCGTTGTCATGAAGTACACGAACGCCAGCGCGCCCACGCCAAACAAGGTGTCCCCAATCACCCGCAGCCAGCGCAGCGTCGTCATGGTCGGCGTCTGCATGAACTCGGCGCTGCGCGCATACCAGTACCCGACCTCGACGGAGGCCTGGGTCTGCAGCAGCCCGACCGGCAGCAGGCTGATCACGACCATCGCGAACAGCCCGATATTGAGGAGCCAAAACGAGATCGCCAGCGGTCGCTCGTTCCACTCGCGCTTTGCGTCGGCCGCCCGGGCGCAGAACAAGGTCAGCGCGAGACCCAGCATCCCGTACACGCCAAAGAGCGCGGCGTGGCCATGGACCGGCGTGGTGTTGAGACCCTGCATGAAATACAGGGCAATGGGCGGGTTGATCATGAACCCAAACAGGCCCGCGCCGATCGCGTTCCAGAACGCGACCGCGAGGAAGAAATAGATGGGATAGCGATACTTCTTGACCCAGCTCTGAGCGCGAGACAAGCGCAAGTGATCCCACGCCTCGTGGCCAATGAGGACCAAGGGCACGACCTCGAGCGCGCTGAACACCGAGCCCCAGGCGGCGACCATCGCCGGGGTGCCGCTGTAGTAGAGGTGGTGGAGGGTGCCGATGATGCCGCCGGCCAAGAAGATCGCCGCCGCGGCGACGACCGCCCGCTCGGTCGACTTGGGCTCGAGCAAGCCGAGGCGGGCGAACAAGAACGCGAACACCACAGTAGCGAAGACCTCGAAGAAGCCCTCGACCCACAGGTGCACCACCCACCAACGCCAGTACTCGGCGATCGACAGGTGGGTGTTTTGACCATAACCGAGGGCGGCGCCGTAGAAGCCGGCGATCGCAAGGGCCGAGAGCACGAACAGCACCAGCAGCCCGCGGCTGTCGTCGTCCTTGCGCATCAGCGCTGGCTTGACCGCGCGCGTGACCAGCACGATCCACAAGAACAGGCCAACCAGCAGGCCAATTTGAAACACGCGGGCCAGATCGATGTACTCGTAGCCGCTGTGGCCAAAGTAAAAGCGCATCGTGTCATTGGAGAATTTGTGCATGACCGACAGCCACTGGCCCACCATCGAGCCGACGACCACGAGGACCAGCGCGCCGAGCAACACGATCACGCCCGCGCGTTGGAAGGGAGGGTCGCCGTCGCCGATGCTCGGCGCGATGAACAGGCCCGCGGCCAGCCACGCCGTTGCGATCCAGAAGATGCCCAGCTGGGTGTGCCAGGTCCGCGTGATCACATAGGGCAGCCAGCGCGAGAGCGGCACACCGTAAAAGCCGTCACCCTCGACGCCAAAGTGTGCAGTGATCACGCCCATCGCGATCTGGACCAGGAACAGGGCCGAGACCACGCCGAAGTAGACCAGCGTCACGCGTTGTGAGGGCGTGAGCTTGGTGCCGAGCAGCGGATCGTTGGCCGGAGGCTCGGAGATTGTCGGTCCTGGCGGACCGGAGACCCGCCACCAGACCAGGCCCGTGATGCCAGCGAGCAACACGATGATGCTGACGCCCGTCCACAGCAGCGCGTCACCCGTGACCCGATTCTCGACCAGAGGCTCGTGGGGCCAGTTGTTGGTGTACGAGACCCCCGGCGTCGAGGGCCGATCGGTGCTCGCGGCCCAGGCGGTCCAGAAGAAGAAGCTGGTCAGGGTGTGGAGCTTGTCCGGATCGCTCTGCGCACCGCTGGGGATCGCGTAGTCGGACCGGCCCTTGGTGAACAGCTCGGCGTAGTAGGCCTCGAGCTCGTGAAAGGCCGCGGCGCGTTCGGCCGAGATGATCAGATCTCCGGATCCGGCCTCGACCTGGTTCGAGCGACCGCTCCCTTGCAGCCGCGCGCGCAGGGCCGCCTGGAGCTCGGCTGGAGCCTCGGCGTAGCTGCTCGCGCCTTCGGCCTGCGCGAAGCGGTCGAGGATCATCACCGACTCGCGGTGGAGGTAGTCCGCGGTCCAGTCGGGCGCGACGTAGCTACCGTGCCCCCAGATCGATCCGACCTCCATTCCGCCCATGGCCTGCCACACGCTCTGGCCGGCCATCACCTCACCTTCGTCGATGAGGAGCTCGCCCGTCGAGCTGAGCACGCGAGTCGGGATTGGGGGCGCCTCGACCGAGATCCGGTGCCCGGCATACAGCAACACGCCAAACGAGCACACGAAAACGAGCAAGAGCGCGATCCAGGGGGTCTTCCAGGGCACGCTCGCGTCTTGCTCAGCTTTGTTGTCCTTTGCAAGGTGACCGAACGCGCAGGTTTGGCGCCCAGACGATCCTGAGCTCAGCTCCGGCCACGCGCGGGGTCGGCCGAGACCCCACCGGGGTGGGCCGGCTCACTCGTGGACGTGGACAGGCACGCGCTCGCGTGCACACGCGGGGTCCCGCTCGCCACAGGCCGAGGCGAGGTGAGGCTGGTCATCGGGCTTGCGATGGACAACGTAAGCTTCGAGCGCCGCGTCGGCGCGGAGGTCTTCGAGGGCCTGGAGCGCGAGGGCCTGCGTGCGCAGCAAGGCGGCGTCGCGCGGTCGCAGGGCCAAGGCGGCGGCCGAGACCTCGAGCGCGCGGCGGTGCATGCCCGCGCTGCCGCACGCGGTCGCGAGCTCGGCCGCGAGCTCGGGCGATCCGGGGCTCGCGGACAGGGCCCGCTCGAGGTGGGGCACGGCCTGCTCCCAGCGCCAGACCTTGGCCAGTGCGCGCGCCGACCAGTCCGGCGGCTTGCCCGACTTCATCGTCGAAGAGTTCGAGGGGTACCTACGCTGCGGCATGCTCGAGCACGCCTCTCTCACTTTGCTTGCCGGCAATGTGGCGAGTCGCTGGCCGTGGCGTTCTGTGCTCGATGGCGTGTCGGCGGCCACCGCCTGCGGCCTGCCGCCCGGGCGCCTGGTCGTGGGCAGCGTGGTCGATCTGAGCCACTGCTGGGTCGAGTTCCCCGAGCTCGGCATTGGCACCGACCCCGTCGCCCGGTTACTGTGGCACGACGCCGGGCGCCCGGTCGAGTTGAAGATCGAGCGAGACCACGACAGCGACCCGCGCGAGCTCGTCGAGTTTGCGCGCGCTCACCCGTGCCCGCGGGTCCCGGCGTCGATGGTCCCGCGCTTCATTGGCGAGCTCGCGTCGGGGTCGGCGGGGGTCTTCGATCTGAGCGTCGACGGTGCGCGCGTGGTGCTCGCGGTCGTCGTCGACACCTGTGCCAACGGCGACGACGCGGCCGACTTGGTGTTGGTCGGCCTGCGCGAGGGCTAGCAGCCCGGGGTGCAATGCATCGTGTCGCCTCGCGCCGGAATGTTCGCCGAGGGCGCGAAGCCAAAACGCCGCTGTACCGGGCGTACTGCAAGTTTTGGCGACAAAGCCCTCGGCGAAAAGGCCAAGCGAGGCGGCGCGAGGCATTGCACCCCGGGCTGCTAGCTCGCGGCCCCGGTGCTCGCCCGGCTGCTGTCGGGGGCGCTCGCCCACGTGCGCGCAGGCCCGCGCAGCCACCTCGACTTCGCGCTCGATCCCAGCGTCGTTCCCCACCGGGCGATGCTCGAGCAGCGGGGCTTTCGCTTCGCCTACGCCACCCTCCGCATGGTCTGGACCCGCGCGCGCACGCCCGAGCCGCGCACGCCGCTGGCCAGCGGGGCCCGCTTCGTCGGGATCGACGCCGAGAACGTCGGCGGCTACTACGAGGTCGTGCGCGCTACGTTCGCCGAGATCCCCGGCGCCAGCGTCCCCAGCCGCGAGTCCTTTTGCGTTGGTCTCGGGTCCAACCCGGGCCCCGCCCCTCGCCGACGTCGAGGCCCTGCGTCGGCTGTTGAAGGGCGAGGGCCCCGCGCGCCGTCGGGCCCTGTGCGCGACCGAGGTCGGCGGCGCGCACCCGCGAGCGATCGCGTCGACGCTGACACCGGTCGCTGGCGGAGGCTGGCACCTGCTGCGGCTTGGCCCCGACCTCGACGCGAACATCGTCGGCTTGGGGTACGATACGAGATCATGAGCGACCTGCTGTTGGGAGAGATCAACGCGGCGCTCAACATCGTGCCGGTCTTGGGCGGTGTGTTATCGAGCATCGTCGGTGCCAGCGCCGACGTAATCGAGGCTACGTTGTCGTCTAACTCTGACGGCAGTACAGCGATCAACTCAATCAGCTGTGTCGATTCGATGCAGGACTACTCGAACGAGCTCCGAGAGCTTATCGTTGGGCTCATCAATGATATGGCCAATGGCGCCGAGGACGCTTGGTGCGAGCCGTACACCAACCCGCTCACCGGGACTGAGGTCACTCTTGGTCAGCTGGCCGCGGAGTGGGCGACCCAAGCGGACTTCGACTGGATCGTCTGGAGCGAGCAACTGCGCGACAGCTGGGTCGGCGCCTATCTCCAATACATGGCTGAATCAGGCTATTGCCGGGTGTTTAGGTCGTATGAAGAGAGCGTCGTGGATGAACAAAAGTGGCACGCGACCACGGTCGCGAGCTTCCTCGCCGACAAGGGCGGAGCCGATCAATACATCACGAGCACCGCGGAGAACTACAGCGTGTGGTTCACGAATACTCAGCAGGATGGGAGGAACGTGACCACCGACGAGTGGTGGCTGACCCCGGTCCCTGACAATGCGTTTGACTATGCCAACGCCTACCCAGCGGGGGACGCCATGACGACCTTGTTTTCATCGAGCGGCTATGGCACGACCTGGGCGAGCGAGAACGGGGTCGAGAAGTCGACGGTCTTCCAGAGTTGGTTCATGGTCGACCAGTCCGTCCACGGCGAGGATGTCATTGGACTTTGGAAGTACCCGGCCGCGACCGGCGCCTACCTCGTGTGCTTTTACTTGGTTCAGCAGACTGGCCCGGTAAACGGAAAATACGTGTGGACCGGAGTGTTGCAGGCGTCCACCGACACGACTGGATTCGCCCTGTTCGAGGACGGCGCCACAATCTCGGCCCTCCAGGTGCCTGCTCGTTGGCCTGCGTGAACTGGGACCACGGGGTTCCTGGGGCGCCAACTGTGGGTCTGCCCACGTTTTGGCATGGGGCCCTGTCGGCGACCCCAGCGACGGGCTCGACGGGCTCGACGGGGGTGGCGGGGACGCAGTGCGTGCGGTTTTGAGGCGCCGTCAAGTCGAGCGACGATGAGTCGCTCATTCTATTTGGCCGCCTGAAACTCGGCCAAGCATGCGTCGTAGCGGTCGTTCACCGGCGGGCGGGCGAGGCAGGCCTGCATGGCCAGGCAGTCGGCGGCGTCCTGCTCGGCGTCGCTGCGTGGCAGGGCGAGCACGCGTTGGCGCTCGTCGGCGTCGGGGCAGCGGGGCATCGACAACCAAAAGCGACGCTGTAGCGCGTCAGGATCGATCAGGTACAGTCGCGCTTGATTACCGAAGCTCGTGAGCACGTGAGTGCCGGCAGGATCGAACGCGGCCGCGCGCACGGCCCGAGGGTGCTCGAGCGTTGCCAGCAGCAGGCCATCTTTCCGCCACAGCCGCACGCGGCCATCCAACGAGGCGGTCAGCAGGCGCGTGCCGTCGCTGCTCCAGGCGACGGACGTGATCTCGTTGGCGTGGCCGGTGAGCGTAGCGATCGCGTCACCTTCGGCGGTCCAGACTCGGGCCCTGCGATCGCTGCCGGTCGTGACCAGGCGCGCGCCGTCGGGGCTCCATACTACGGCCTCTGTCAAGCTGCGCTCGTCGAGGCGCCGCAGCAAGGTCCCGTCGTCGCGCCAGATCCTGACGCTGCGATCCATGGACGTCGTTGCGATGCGGGTCGCGTCGGGGCTCCATGCCGCTGCCTGGACGGCCTGTTCGTGGCCTTCGAGCGTGGTCAGCAGCGTGCCGTCGGCTCGCCACACGCGGGCGGTGCCATCCCACGAGGCCGTCACAAGTCGATCGTCGCTCGACCACATCGTCGCGGACACGGCGTCAGTGTGGCCATCGAGCGTGGCGAGCAGCCGGCCGTCGGCTTGCCACAGCCGGACGCTTCCGTCGGCGTGGGAGGTCGTGATGCTCGGGCCCCAACTGGCCGCGAGTAGCTCGGCGTCACCAGGCTGCCCGAGGATGGAAATCAGCGTGCCGTCGCTGGCCCACACCCTCGCGGTCTGATCATCGGACACGGTCAACAATCGCTCACCCATCCACGCAACCGAGCGCACTGTCGCGTCGTGCACGAGACTCGCGCGTTCGATCCCGCCGCGATCCCACACCCGGACCGTGCGATCCTCGGACGCCGAGGCCACGCGCTCACCCGTGGGGCTAAACGCGAGGTCGCGGATCTCTGCATCGTGACCGACGAACGCGATCGGCAGAGCGTGCTCGGCCACCCAAGTGCGCGCTGGCTCACCGTAGGCGGTGGTCAGCAGCACCTCGTCGAACAGATTCGCGCTCGCAGGTTCGGCCCGCGGCCGCCAGGCGACCGTCGTGACCGGACTGCGATGGCCGGCGAGCGTGGCCACGTGCGCGCCATCCGATCGCCACACTCGCGCGCTGCGATCATCGGAGGCCGTGGCCAGCCACTGCGCGTCCGGACTCCACTCGATGTCCACGATCGGTCCCTCGTGACCGTCGAGCGTGGCCACGTGTATACCGTCGAGCTGCCAGATCGAAGCCGTCCGATCGCGCGAAGCCAGCGCGAGCCGGCCGTCGGCGCTCCAGGCCGCGTCCATGATCGGCCCTTGGTGGTCGCCGACGATCCGCACCAGCGTGCCGTCGACTCGCCATACACGAGCGTGGCCCTCGTCCGAGGCCGTCACGATCAGCTTGCCGTCGGGACCCCCAAACGACGCTGCCTGAATGCCGCCGCCGTGACTCGCGAGCGTAGCCACCAGCGTGCCATCGGCCTCCCACACGCGCGCCGTCGGATCCCAGCGCGAGGCCGTGAGCAAGTGTGCGCCGTCGAGACTCCACGCGACCGTCGACACGCTGGCGGTGTGGCCGGCCAGTGTGCTCACCAGCTCGCCCTCGGCCGTCCACACATAGGCACGCTTGTCGTCGCCGGCCGTCGCTAGTCGCGTGCCGTCGCCGCTCCACGCGACGAGGCTTGTGGGGCTGATCATCGAGACACCCACGAGCGTCGCCAGCCGCGTGCCGTCGAGCGCCCAGATGGTCGCGGCACCGGATGCGAGCGTGACCAGCCGCGCGCCCTCGGGCGAGAACGCGAGAGCGCCGGCTCGTTCCTGCTGGGCTCCTAACGTGTGCAGCAGCGTGCCATCGGCGGCCCACAGCAGCGCCACCGCGTCGCTGCCGGACGTCGCCAAGTGCCGGCCGTCGGCGCTCCAGGCCGCCGCGACCGCCGATTCGCTGCCAAGCAGCTGCGACGTGCTGACGAAGGACGGCGTCGAGAAGTGCGGGACCGCGGCAAACCACCCAAACGACTCGCTCGGCCGCGACTCGAGCTCGCGCAGCAGCGAGATCGCCAGCGTCGGATCACCGGCCGAGGCCGCGTTCACATGCATGGCATCCCGCACCCGACGCGCGTGGGCCCGCGCGACCTCGGCTTGCTCGCGCGCGACCTCGGCCTGCGCGTCGGCCTGCTCGCGCGCTCGCTCGGCGATCGCAGACTGTTGATCGGCGCGTCGCGCCTGCGCGAGGGAGACCACCACCGCGCCGACCAAGCTGCCGAGCACCAACAACCCTGCGCCGACCAGCGCGGCGTTGCGGCGCAGGTACTTGCCGAGGCGGTAGCCGAGCGTCGCGTCGCGGGCCTTGACCGGCAGCCCGATGAGGTGCCGCTCGATGTCGTCGATCAGCTGCTCGACCGAGGCGTAGCGCTGCTGCGGCCGCGCGTGCAGGGCCTTGAGGATGATGTTGTCGAGGTCGCCCCGCAGCGCGCGTCGCCGCGCCACAGGGGCGACCGTGCTTGGCCGCCGCGGCTCACCGTCGAGCATCGCCCGAAGCAGCCGCCCGTGATCGGCATCCTCGCCGGTGGCCAGCGGTCGCGCCTTGGCATCGGTGCACAGCTCGTAGAGCACGGCGCCGAGCGAGTAGATGTCGGTTGCGGTCGTGATCGGCTCCCCGCGCAGCTGCTCTGGGCTCGCGTACTCGGGCGTGAGTGGCTGCGCTCCGGTGCGCGTGTGGGCCGCGCGTCGCTCGTCGTCGCCGAGCAGCTTGGCGATGCCAAAGTCGAACAGCTTGGGCGTGCCGTCGGCGGTCACCAGGATGTTCGAGGGCTTGAGATCGCGATGCACGATCAGCCGCTGATGAGCAAACGCTACCGCAGCCGCCACCCGCAGGAACAGCTCGAGGCGCGCCGCCAACGACAAGCTGTGCTCGACCACGTGGAGCGTGATCGGGAGACCGTCGACATGCTCCATGACCAGGTAGGGCTGGCCGGCCACCGTCGAGCCACCGTCGAGCAAGCGCACGATGCCGGGGTGCTCGAGCGTGGCCAGGATCTGCCGCTCGTCGCGAAAGCGAGCCTGCACCTCGGGGCTCAGACCGACGCGCAGCAACTTGATCGCAACCTGCGTTCGGTACTCGCCGTCGTCGCGCTCAGCGCGATAGACCACCCCCATGCCACCCTCGCCGAGTTCGGCGAGCAACCGATAGGAGCCCAGCCGCGCCCCGAGCTCGGCCGGGCGCCTGAGCGCCTGGGCCTGCGCGGCGATCAACGCCTCGATGTGACGCGGCGCACCGTCGACGGCGACCAGCAGCGACTCGACCTCCGCACGCAGCTCGGCATCGTCGGCGCAGGCCTGCGCGAGTCGAGCCTCGCGCTCAGCCGCCGGCAGCTCGACGACGGCGTCGAACAGCGCCTCGACGTCGCGGAAGCGCTCGGGGGTCAATCGGCCTCCAGCAGCTGGCGATGGATCCACGCTTCGGCGAGGCGGAGGTCGCGGGCCACGGTGTTGACGTGCACGCCGACCGCCTGGGCAATCTCCTGCTGAGTCATGCCCGCAAAGTAGCGCAACTCGACGACCTCGGCCTTGCGCGCGTCGACGTCAGCGAGGGCTGCGAGAGCGTCATCGAGCGCGACGAGCTGCTCGGGCCGACCGCCGCCGATCAGCTGCTCGTCGAGGGTCACGGCCCGCACCCGCCCGCCGCGTTTCTGGGCCGCGCTCGCCCGTGCATGATCGACGAGGATCCGTCGCATGATCCGCGCAGCAACGGCGAAGAAGTGCGCGCGATCCTGAAAATCCGTGCGCGCGCCGGACAGGCGCAGGAACGCCTCGGACAGCAGCTCGGTCGGACTCCACGTGTGCCCGCTCCGCTCGCCGTGCATACGCGCCATGGCAAGGCGATAGAGCTCGGCGTAGACGACCGGCATCAGCCGATCGAGCGCCGAGGCCTCACCGGCCTGCCAGGCACGCAGCAGCACGGTCACGGGTGCGTCGGTCACGGGTTGCAGTGTCTCGCAGCAGCGCGCAAGGTGTCGAGAGTGGGTCCGACCCTCACCCCGGCTCCATCACGACCGGGTAGCTCACTTCGGTCGAGCTCAAGGTGCTGGGAAACTGCCAGGTTTCGACCGCCGCAGCCACGCAGGCGTCGAAGCGAGCGGGCATCGTCGACTCGGCGATCGTCACGTCGTGGACGCTGCCGGCGGCGACAATCGTAAAGTCGATGACGATGCCGCCGACGACTGTGTCATCCTCGATCAATTCGGCGATGTAGCACTCGCGGACGTCGTCGATGCGTGCGGCCACGATCTCCCGCACGGTCGCCTTGTCGAGCCCGCCGTCAACCTGCGCCTGCTGACCCATCCGCTGCGGCTCGGCGGCGGAGGGATGTGCGGCCGCGTCGGTCGTCGCGGTGGCCAGGCTCAGGCCGATCAGGCCGGCCAGCGCGAAAAAGTGGGTCTGGGTGTGCTCGAGGATTCGGCTCTTGGTGGTCATATCCACTCAGGCGCAATCGAGCGACGGGAACCACAACGGCCGCGAGAATTTTTGGCCCATGGCGAGGCGCAAGCAGCGTGGGATCCGAGAGCGCTTTGGGTCCGGTCTGGCCGTCGATCTGGTACTCGGGGCGGCGGAGGGTCTGGTACGAGACGATGAAGCGACGCCCAGACTCCCGTGAACAGCGCCTTGTCGAGCAGGGTCTGGGGAAACACGCGGACGCTCCACTGGTCGCCGTCGGGCGTGGAGCGGCGCCGCTGCGTTTGGAGGCTAGTATGTACGAACTGTCGTCGATAGAACGATGGCGACGGGCGGCGTGTGTGCGCTGCCGAGCCGTTGCCGAGCCCGACCCTCACTCATCTGACTTAGGCGCCCCTCGTGGCCGGGTCATCGCGCAGCGATGACTTTGAGGCTGGGCGGCCAAACTGCCCAGGGGGGTCAATAAACGTAGACGGCGCCCACGTCTCGCCGACACCAACGAGCCCGATGCGTAGGCCAGGCCACGTCCTCATCCAGCTGCCCGTCGGCCTTCGTGCTAGACCAGTGCGATGTTCAACGCAGCGTTCCTCTCGAAGACCCGTTCGAGCACCTGCCTTTTGCTCGTCTGGCTATCTTGTTGTGGGCAGGAGCGAGCGGAGACCATCAAATCCGAGTTGGCGGTTCCGGGCGAGGTCGAAGCCAAGCCCGGGCCAGAAACCTCGGGAACGCCCAAGCCCACACCGGAGCTAGAGCCACTCCCGACCGAACCTGGAAACCAGCCGACTGCCGTCGCAAGTGGGGCCAACACCAAGATCGAGGGCGATCTCGCCCTTGGTGTCTTTCTCTCTCAGGATGCCAGGTTCGGTATGAGCCTCGTGTGCGACTCGAATGCTCACTGGATCGACGAGGATCCAAACGCCATGCCCTGTACGGCGCCGGGGCAGCAGTTGAAACTGCTCGGGCGGGACGGGCTGACAACGGCGACGACGCAGTCGCCAGGGAAGGGATGGATGACGACGGCCCTGGTCCGCGAGGGGAGCCCGCTGCCGGCCGACTCCCAGCTGTGGCTCATCAGCCAGGACCTTCAGTTCGATCCCGCCGCTCGCCTCGAGCCTCGGCCGATGCGCCGTCCAACAAAACGAGACGAGAGAACCAGGGCGGCGGTTCGAGCCGACTTCGAGGCTCGCCAGGGGGAGGCCTCCCCTGGGCTGAGCTTAGAGCTCGTGGCCGAGCTCCCGGGCCAGTTTGGCGCTGCGAGCACCATCGGAGTCTTCCAGTTTGGTTTTGACGACGAAGGAGATGGCGGATGGCAGGTCCTCGCGGCGCTCGACGAACGAGGACGGCTGATCGAGGTTCTCGAGACACCGACTCCATGGGCGGCCAGCTACGAGCCCGAGGCTGTGGTCGATATCGACGGTGACGGCATCGAGGAGGTGCTGTGGTGGAGCAGTGCCACTGGGGTCGGTGTAATTTTTGCCATCAGCCACGTCGAGGCCGGCCGCCTCAAGTTGAGCACGATCATGTCCTGCATGTGTGGCCTGGGCTATGCTGACTTCATCGGTGACCTGTCCCGTCCCTTGTAAGCCATAACCCAGATGTTGCATGGGGAGTGGCCCAGTGGATGTCGGCGACTGCTGGAGTTCGTCGGTGACGTCGAGCAGCGCGGCGGCCGGGAAGGGTCCCTCCCGTGCTCAAACAGGCCACTCACCCATCGGATCTGCCCTCGCCGTCGCGCGAGTAGGCCGATAGATCAGCTTCACTTCGACGGAATCGCCAAGCCGTGGGACTCCGCGCGCGAGGGACCCTTCCCGTCCTCTTGCCGTGCAGAGTATTGCCATCGACATCTCCGCCGCAGACACGCGGACATTCACGCGTAGAGCGAGTGTTGTGATGCGGTGATGGTTCAGGCTGCGAGGGCATCGAGGATGCTCTCGAATTCCTCGCGGGCGATACCGCTGGCCGCGGTCGACAAGTGCAGCCGCCGCTGCGGTCGCGTGAGCCGCCCGGCCCGGCGAAGGACGAGGTGGCGGAGCGTAGCGAGGGTCTTGAGCTCGTGGTGCGGCGCCCGGGTCGTCGACGTGCGACGCGTGGGCTCGACGACCTGCATCTGCAGCTCGCGGCTGAGGTTGTGGGCGAGCATGGTCGAGAGCGTGAATACCTCGTTGGCGGCGCGGCGACGGCAAGGGATGTAGTCGAGGCCAGCGAAGGACTTGGCCTCGCCGTAGACCGCTTCGTTGAGGCCGCGGCCGTTGAAGAAGTGCAGCACGTTGCCGGCCGTGGTCGTCTTGTTGGTGACGATGACCTTGAACTCGAGCTCGGGGTCGACGATCTCGAACAGGTCGAGCTGCAGCGGCCCCTTGGGGCGGCCAGCCCGGCGCTGACAGATGCAGACCAGGCGGCGCTTGTCCGACCAGCTCTTCGGTCGCCAGCCGAGCTCGAAGTAGGACC
The DNA here is from genome assembly GCF_002994615.1 of Enhygromyxa salina. Taxonomy (GTDB): domain Bacteria; phylum Myxococcota_A; class Polyangia; order Nannocystales; family Nannocystaceae; genus Plesiocystis; species Plesiocystis salina_A. The sequence continues at coordinate 31,574 of NZ_PVNK01000257.1, forward strand.
ACCGGTCGTCGATGCGATGCCATCGCTCGCGCGAGTGCACGCGATGCTTCAGGCCCGGGTAGGTCGCGAAGGGCACCGCCACGGCCTACTCGACACCGAGCTCCTCGAGCCCGAGGAGGACCCGCTCGTTGAAGAACGCGCTGTCGAGGCGCGACTCGAGCACGGCGCGTGGCAACCGAGCACGGACCGCGGCGACACACTCACCGATGAAGTCGACCGAGCCGTTCGAGTCGTGGACATTGCCAGGCCGATGCAAGCGGTCGAGAAACATACCCAGCTGGGAGATCACGCAAAACAATGGGTAGTAGCTGCGCGCACCCTTGCGCTTGGGGTTGAAGCCGATCGCCGTGCCCTCACGGCTGAGCAGTCGTTGTCGTGGCTCGCGCGTCCGCAGCGTGCTCGGCGGCCTCGCGTCCGGATGGCTACGAGCGTCGTCGGCCCGAGGAGACCCTGCTCCACCAGGTGGTCGAGCAGCACTGGCCGACCTTCCGCGAGCGCGCCGAGCAAGCCGGCGGTCTCGCCCACTTCGCCTGTCGCCGCTGTGGCCAGTCGCAGGTCGTGGCCTGGTCCTGCAAGCGCCGGGGATTCTGCCCGTCGTCCTCGACGGCGTCTACATTAGCGAGGCTGACGGTCAGCTCCGCTTCCACGCGCTGCCCAAGCCGACGCCCGAGCAAGTCTCCGAGGTCGCGCGCTGGACCTACGAGGCCATCGCTCGCGTGCTCGCCCGACATGGCCGCACGCTCGACGGCTTCGCCGACGAGCAGCCAGCGCTGGCGTCTTGTTACGGGGCCTCGGTCAGCGACCGCCAGCTACAGGGGGCCTCGCCTGGTGAGCAGACCCGCAAGCTCGTTCATCCGGTCCGAGAGCTCTTCTCACCCGACGAGGCGCTCGCCGAAGTCTGGCCACGCAGCTGCGGGGGCGCTGGCCCGAGCTCGAGGCCCGCCTGGATGCGGCGAGGGATCGCAGCCCGCTGCCTGAGACGGCGCCCAACGTCGATGAGCTCGAGGCCTGGCTGGTGGCTCGGCGTCGGGAGGGCTTCGTGAGCGAGGAGCCCGTGGTGCAATGCCTCGCGCCGGAATTTTCGCCGAGGGCAGTGTTAGCGAAACTTGCAGTACGCCCGGTACAGCGGCGTTTCGGTGCCTCGCCCTCGGCGAAAAATCCGGCGTGAGGCGACGCGATGCATTGCACCACGGGCTCCTAGAACGTTCGCAGGTCGTGGACCACGGCCTGCAAGCAGGGGTGCGGCGTCCCGTGTCGATCGGCTACCCTGTGTGGCGTGGAAGACCGCATCGTCGCTCGCCAGATCACCCCGACCGTGATCACCGTACAACTCGGCGGGCTGGTCACCGCGCTGCTGTGGATCTTCTACGGCTACGTGGCCGGAGTCCCCGCGCTCGCGCTGTCGCTGTTCCTGACCTGGCGCGCGCTCCAGACCGGCTTGGTGCTCGATCGAGAGGGCCTGCTGATGCGGCCCTTCTTGCCCTTTGTTGACCGCGCCGTGATCCCCTGGGCCTCGCTCGCGTCCGTCGACGTCGACGAGGTCATGGTCGGCACCGAGAGCCGGACCAAGAAGCTGCGCTTGCGCGTCATGATCCACGGCCAGGGCCAGCCGCTACAGGTGATCGGCTTCCGTGCGCCGACGATCAACAAGGTGCTCGCGGCCATGCAGGCGAAGGGAGTCGCGGTGACTGACGCCCGAGCGCTGGGAGCTAAAAAATAGCCTGGCGCTGGCGATCAGTCAGGGCGATCAGCCAGGGCGATCAGGAAGTCGCGTTGGCTCGGGCTTCGGCGATGCGATCTCGTATGGTCGTTGGCGCGTCATAGGCGATCGGGGCGTCGCCACCGATCGACGCGGCGATCGGGATGGTTTTGTGTAAGCCCGGGAGGAAGGTGCGGTGCAGGGGGGCCCAGGCGCCGACGGTCATGGTCAGCTCGAGCTCCTCGGGACGCACGACGATCGAGTGCACGCGGGTCCGAGGGGTGCTGCTGGTGTTCTCGATGAACAGCTCGATCTCCGGCGGGACCGGCAGCGGGAAGTTGAGCGGCCGACCGCTCGGGTGCATGCCCTCGATCCGCACCGGCTCACCGCCGCGCACATCCGGGAGCACGAAGCCATGGGAGGCGCCCTGGCGATAGCGGGGATCCGGGCCCTGCTCCATCGTGCGATGCGACATCAGCTCGCGGTAGTTGGGCGGGACGAACCCGCGCCGGACCTCGGGCATGTGCGCGTCTTCGGGGCCGGGGAACCACGCGTCGACGTCGTAGGCCAGGTAGACGTAGCGCGGAAAGGTCGAGGGGTGGACCCAGTCAAAGCACCAGGGCAGGGGCTGCGCGTACCAGCCCTCGGGGCCCCTGGCGATCAGGCGCTCGTCGGTCAAGGTGTCCGAGGGGTCCTCGAGGTTGGGCAGCTCCATCTCGGGGACCTCGCCTTGGACCGCCATATAACCCTTGCCGAAGGGGTTGCGCGGGTACATGCCGGGGTGATCGCTCTGCAAGATGAACTGCATCTCGGGCGCCTCGGCGTTGTCGACGGGCACGCGCCAATCGAGGCCGCCATAGGCGTTTTCATAGGTCAGCGGCATGACCTCGAAGGGCTCGGGCGAGGGCACGCGCGGGATGCCGTGATGCCACTCGATCACGCGGCGACCGACCACGTTGATCTTCTTGACGACCTCACCGATCGCGGCCGTGACCGACAAGTAGGGGGTGGGCCGTGACGCAAACGCGCTGCCCTGAACCACGAAATCGGTGGCGAGCTTGCGCGACCAAAAGTCGGTCCCGGCGACGATGAGCGGATCCCTGTCGGGCTCGCGAAAGTCGTGCAACAGCGGCTTGGGCTCGCTCAGGCGCGGGGTCCCGTCCTCGAGCGAGTAGGTCAGCTTGGCGAGCACGTAGGCGAAGGGGCCCTCGTCGGTGGTGCCGCCCAGGCCGAGCTCGGCGTCGTAGTTTGGCCGCGCGGGCTGGCGCTCGCTCACAGGGGCTGCCCCCAGCTCGAGCCGCCGCCGCGGGTGTCACGGATCTCTCCGCCCAGCTGGCCCTCGGCCGAGAAGTGCGAGGGGTTGGGGTCGGCCGCGGTCGGATCTGGAGCCGCGCCGACGCTGACCTTGCCGCCCAAGCCGGGCCCGCCGACGCCGAGTGAGAAGGTTGGGTTGCCCTGCAGCCCGCTCGTCAACAGCCCGCCGAGGCCGCCGGCGAGGCGCTTGAGGACGGCCTTGCCATCGGTCGGGATCAGCTTCTTGACGAACTCGGTGGCGAGGATTCGCGTGACCGAGTGCATCGCTGTCGCAGCGAACTCCCCGATGAGCTCGCGGCTGAGTACCTGGCGCCCGAAGATCGAAGTCGCGACGTCCTTCGCGCCGGCCCTGCTGAAGGAGGCCATCTCGAACACGAAGTCGATCGCCATGGAGATCAGGATGCCGAGGATCCCCATGAACAGATCGAAGAGGCTGATGCCGACGGTCACCATATTGAACTGATTGCTGAGCACCAGCGAGGTCGGAGCCGAGACTGGATCGCCGCAGGTCATCATCGGCAGCGGCGGCAGGCCGATCTGCGCGCAGCCGGTCGGGGTCCCGTCCATCTTGACCGTACTCGACGCGAACGCGATCTTGCGGCTCGAGAAGGGCCACGCGATCAGGTAGTAGAGGTTGGCCATGATCGGCGGCGTGATGTCGGGGATCATGGTCCCGCAGTCGTGGCCGTCGAGCACGATCGGCACCGACCTGTGCATGACCTTGGTCGTGAGCTTGTTTTGACCAAGCAAGAAGCCAAGCGTCCACATCTGTGTGCAGATCATCTCGACGGAGATCATGGGCGTCGGCATGGGGACGGCCGGTGGCGCGAGCACGTTGTGGGTCAACACGCCAGCAGACACGTCCCAGACCACATTGATCGTGCACCTCATCGCTTTGACTCCTGTCCTTGGTCGTTCGCGCTAAACCAGCCGTCGGCTTTGCGCAGTCGCATCGAGCGCTCGATGTCATCGGCGTCCGAGAAGTTGAAGATCTTGCGGTAGACCAAGCAAAACCGTGACTGCTCGGGCATCAGCACCAACATTTGCGGCTCGAGCTCGAGCTCGCCGGCGCGCTCACCAACCTGGTAGTCGGCGAAGACACGCAGCTGCGGCAGCGGGACCCGGACCTGCGCGCCCCAGCGGTACAGGTTTTCCATGTAGATCATCGCCCCGGCTGGCGGGATTGGAAGGATCCACTCTGGCACCGCCCGGAACCAGCGCGAGGGGCTCAAGGCCGCCTGGATGTCCTCGGGCATGGTGTGATCGGCGGGCAGATCAAAGGTGCGCAGGGCCTGCAAGGCGGAGTCGAGCGGGACCGTGGCCCACGAGGCTGGCGGTGGCGCGTCGCTCCAGCGCGAGATCTGTAGATTGGGCCGCTCGATGTTGGGCAGGGCGCGCTCGGGGGAGAACAGCGGGAAGGGGGCGGGGGCCCGGAGCTCGGCGGCCGCGGCTCGGGCCGATGGTTCGGGATCGAAGCCCTTGCCGATGCGGTTGTGCGGGTCTCCAACCTCGAGCACCGCGCCCTCGTCGATGAGGATCTCGGCGCTGCCCCCAAACGCGTGATCCCAGCCCATGGGCATGCGCACAAACGGCTGTGCGGGGCTGATGCTGGTGGCTGGGCCGCGCCGAAGCCAGCTTCGGTCACCGTGGACGAGCAGCTCGCTCCACGCGTCGCCGAGCCCAAGCACCACGCGCAGACTCTGCACGGGGATCTGGTTTGGGGCGTGGGCGCAGCCGAGGAAGATCACCTCGAAGGCACGCTCCTGGCGAGGGAAGTCGTCGCGAGGCAGCAGCCCGACCTCGGTGGGCTCGTCGTTGTGCAGCAGCGGAATTGGATCCTGATCGTCGAGCTTCGTCCGGCCCTGCGGATCAAACAAATACGTCGCTTTGGCCACGACCATCCCGGCTCGAAAGCCCGGCTGCTCGGGTTCCCCGATGACGACCTCTGCGGCCAAGGGTGTGCTGTTGGTCAACTTCAAGGGGCCGCGACGATATCACACGAGCGCGCTCGGTGGCGGTGCGAGCATCTGCGCTACCCGCCGCGCCGACGGTCGTGCGCGAGGGTTGGGGTCGACGCAGCGGGCGATCAGCTCGACGAGGCCCGGCTCGTCGACGCCACGGGTTGCGAGCACCGGCCAGATGTTGGGGTCGGCGCGCTCGTTTGGGGCCGGAGTCTCGTGCCAGCCTCGCAGCGCGAAGGCGATGACGAGCCCGAGCGAGAACACGTCGCCGGCGGGGCTCGGCGGGGTGCTCACCCGCCGCTCGGGTGGCGAGAACAATACGGTCGTGTAGCGCTCGCTGCCCCAGTCGCACAGGCGGCCCCGACCCTCGCGGGAGACGAGCACATTTTGGGGTTTCACGTCACCGTGGGCGAGGTCGAGGGAGGCGGCCGCGGCCAGCCCCGAGCTCGCGTCTCGCAGGACTTGGAGTCGCTCGGATTTACTTGGCGCCCGACCGAGCCACGCGTCCAAGCTGCCGCCCAACATGCGCCCCGTGACCAGGTAGGGCAAGGTGCCCGCGCAGCCGTGGCCGCGCATCTCGACGACGTGATCGTGGCGCAGCCGCGAGAGCAGCTCGCGCTCGCGCTCGAGCTCGCGGCGGTGGATGGCGAAGCCCGGGGTCGGGAGCAGGACCTTGATCGCTATGTCGGCTCCGGTCGTGAGCTCGAGCCCCGCGAACACCGTCGCGCGAGGACTCGTGGCGAGCACCTCGAGCAGCGCGAACTGCTCGTCGAGGACCACGGCGCGGCGCTCGGGCCAGCTGGTCGAGCTCACGCACGCGAGCTCGCGCCGCGCCGCCGCGAGTCGCTCGCTCGACCACAGCGCCGCGTCGAGCAGCTTGGCGAGGCTCTCGACGCCTCGCTGCCACTCGTCGAGGGCGCTCATGACCCCATGCTCGGTTCAGTTGAGGTGGACGATCTCGCCGCGCACGTTCACGTCGTGGTTGGCCTCGATGTTGACGCCGCCCTCTTCGGCCTCGATCGTCACGGCCTTGGCCCGCAGCCGCAGCTTGCCGGGCAGGCGCAGGTCGGCGTCGGCGCTGAGCAGGCGAAGCTCGGGGCCCGACTCGCCAGGGGTGATCGCAACGAGCTCGGTCCCATCTTCACTGACCACGCGGATCGACTCGTCGGGCTTGAGCGTGACCGTGTGCTTGGGCTCCGACCTGGGCTCCGGGCGCTTGGCGAAGCCGTCGACGACGCCGATCACGACCGGTCCGTCGGTGTTGGCGGGGATCAGCAGCAAGACTTGATCGCGCTCGCGGATCGCGAGGTTGTGCAGGACCGGCAGCCAGCGCAGGTGCTCACCGTTGGCGTCGGTCCAGCGCACGCACACGCGGCCGCTGAGGGTCGGGTGCCGAGCGTCGGTGCACATGCCCACGAGCGAGTGCACGCCAGGCTCGGGGCCGCGCGCGGGCGTCGACTCGATGAGGAGCTCGAGGGGGCTGGCTTCGCGGGTGCCGGCCTCCGGCTCGTCATCGTGTTCTGCGTCGCTGCTCATCGCCGGGTCACCCTAGCGTCGACGGGCGCGCGTGTCGACGGTGAGTGGGCGCCGCGACGCTGGTTGGAGGACTGGGGACAAGCTCGACCGGGGGGCGGGCTCTCGCGCGCGACTCGTGGTGAGAACGATAGACATGTGCTTGACTCGCTCGCGTTGTGGCGAGCGAGTCGAGCGTCCCAACAGATGAGTTGGGCCGACGTCTACATCGATTACTTGATCGCTCACCACCGGTTGCGGCGTGGCGCCCTCGCAGCCGACAGCAGGAATGAGTAGAAACGTGAGTAGCGCGATTGTCTTGGTTCGCATCGAGACGACCTCCTTGGAGTCGGTTGCCCGTTACGCGAAGCGCCGATGATGCTTCGGAAGTTTGTCCTCCCCCACTCGTGCGCGGCATCACGGCCCGCCCTGCGACAAGCCCGCGGGCGGTGTTTGCGCAACCCCGAGTCGCTGCGAATTTAAAAAGCAACAAAACTATTGTTTGAGTTGGTAGCTTGTGCCAGAATCACCAACAGAGGCTGCCATGACCGATTTTCGACGATTCATCCAGCTCCCGCTCGTACTCGGGCTCACAGTGTTTTCCGCCGCCTGTGACAGCGAGACCGTCGTGATCGACGACGGTGCAGACGACGCCGACCTGGATGACGCCGACATGGACGACGCCGAGGTGCCCCCCGACGTCCCGCTCGAGGACGAGATCCAAGCGTGCGAGACCGCAGGCGAGGCCCGGACCTGCGAGACCGCGGAGCAGGCCGAGGGCAAGCAGTTTTGCGCCTTCGACCCCGAGCTCGGCAACTACTGGGGCGAGTGCTTGACCAGCTACGAGTGCCTGCCCGGTGAACAGCGCGACTGTGAGCTCGGGGACATCATCTCGTGCCAGCTCGACACCGCCGGGGTCCCCTACTTTCCCGGGTGCCCGTTCACGCCGCTCGTGCTCAGCTTCGACGCCGGCCCGGTCGCGCTAGCGAGCAACGCCGCGTCGTTCGACATCGACGGCGCGGGCATGTGCCTCAACACCGACTGGCCCGCGACCGACAACCCGTGGCTGGCGATCGACCTCGATCACAACGGGTTTGTCGACGGCGGCCACGAGCTGTTTGGCTCGGGCTCGGTGCTCGGCTCGGGCCGGCGCGCCGACAATGGCTTCATCGCCCTCGCCACCCTCGACAGCAACCACGACGGCAGCATCGACGTCCGCGACGCCCAGTTCGGCGAGATCCTGGTCTGGCGCGATGAGGACGGCGACAAGACCTCGCTGCCCGGCGAGCTGAGCACCCTCGCAGAGGTCGGCGTCGAGTCGATCGCGCTCGACTACTTCGTGCGGGAGTTCTGCGACGACCGGTCCAACTGCGGCCGCGAGCGCGCGCGCTTCGAGTTTCGCAGCGGCGGCCAGCTGCGCGTCGGCGAGGTCGTCGACGTGCACCTGCAATGTCAGTGAGCGTCAGTGAGCGTCAGTGAGCGCTCAGACCAACAGCCCGGCGATCGTGCCCACGACCTCACCGAGGTCCTGCTCGACCCCAACCGCCCGCATCGCCGTGTTGAGCACGTTGACGGGGTGATAGCCAAGCGCCGGGATGTGGTGGCCAGCGACCAGCCCGCCGGCACGCCCGGCGCACAGGCTGATCATGTTCTCCGTCGAGTGTGAGCTGTTCTCCGAGGCCGACGCGGGGTCGTAGCCGTGGCCGCCCTCGTGGAGCATGACCAGCGCGCTGTTGTCGAGCACCGAGCCGTTGCTCTCGGGCGTGTCGCGGAGCCTGGCGACCAGGCTGGTCCGCGAGTGGCTGTATCAGGTTAGGTCGTGAGCACCACATCCATCGTGATGTGATCCTCGGCCGTGACCACGCCCTGCACCAAACGAGGATCAGCCGAGGTCCGCTCGCGCACCAGCTTGGCCAGCTCGGCTCCGTCCCAGGCTGCGGGGTCGCGTTGGTTCGGCTTCCGCTTGGGGAGCAATATGGGCTCGTCGTAGTGCGCCACGACTCCGGCTGGAAACATCACTCCACGCCACAGACTGGATCATTACGCTGTTTCGACGGTCGCTTGACAGCGACGATCTTTGTGCGCTCTGCTCCTGACAAGTCACGTCGGGTTGACTCCGACGCGACTGTAGGAGTAGCTCGATGTCCAACCCTCGAATCCGTCACGCCCTCCTCGGCACATTGATCCTCTCGCTGGCCAGCTGCGGCGGCAACAAGCCGCCCGACGACAAGGCCAAGACCGGGGCCAAGACCGAGGAGCCCTCAACCGATCCAACCCCGACCGAGCCGAGCGTGACCGAGCCGAGCGCGACGACGATCACGCCCAAGTCGATCCCACCGGGCTTTGACTTCCCGGCCCAGCGCGCGGACATCGAGGCCTGGATCGCCGGCGGCGAGCTGACCAAGATCCGCGAGCACGGCTGGCACGTCTGGGCCGGCATGACCGCGGACTCGGGCGAGATGCACAGCAGCATCAACCTGCCGATCTGGGACACTTGGCTCGGCGACGAGCAGCTGTTCACCACGCAGACGCCCGCCCCGATGACCAGCCCGGCGCGCGCGTTCAAGCCGCCGACTCAGGCCAACCACGGCGGCGCCACGCCCTCGCAGGTGGTCTCGTTCAACAAGTTCAACCCGGCGATGGCCACCTATTTGAGCACCGCGCACCCTGGACCGGGCGGGGCGAGCTTCGAGTACACCCAGGCCACCTCGCTCGCCGCGCTCAATCAGGCCTTCGACAACGAGAGCGCCAAGCCGATCGATCGAACGGTCGTCCAGGCGCCCTATGTTCCGCCGAGCTCGGGCGGCCAGGGTGAGGCGGCGATGGAGACCAAGCCGGTCTTCAACCTGGTCAAGGCCACCGGCCTGACCGCGGTTCCGCTGTGGCGCGGCTACAGCGGCACCGCCGTCACCAGCGGCGCGATCACCCAGAAACAGACCACGAGCGCCCACCTCGCGTGCACGGGTGCCCCGGCCAGCACTCAGCAGACTGACGGCCCCGCGCCGAGCACCTGGACCAACTGCGTGATCCTGGATCCCGCCAACACCGGGCCCTCGGACACCGCCTTGGTCCCCGCGACCCCCGAGCAGATCAAGCAGGCCCAGCAAAACGCCGCCGTCAACGGGACCCAGAGCTGCTCGACCTACTCCTACGCCCCGCTCTCGGTCATCTACAACTTTGCAATGTCGGCGGCCGAGGCGGCCGCGTTCGCCAGTGCCCAGCGCAACAAGCAGGCCGCGGCCGGGGACTTCGCCGTCCTCGTCGCGATGCACGTCAACACCAAAGAGACGATCAACTGGACCTGGCAGACCTTTTGGTGGCAGCCCGACGACAGCGTGCCAGCGAGCGACTGCAGCTACGACCAGGGCGACGTCACCGTCAACGCCCCGGGCGCGACCGGCTGCCCCGGCAGCAAGAGCGACATGACCTCGGACGTGGTGGACGAGTGGAGGAACTACGCGATGTGTACCGCCTACGCCGAGCCCAACGTGACCAAGCCCTCGGAGCTGACCGTCTGCTACAACCCCTTCCTCGAGACCCACGGCACCCCCTCGGGCGTGTCGAGCAATTGCATGAGCTGCCACGGGATCGGCACGGTCAACTCGACGGCCAGGTCCGTCCCCGGTCTGTCCTATCCCGTCCCCTACGCCAAACCGATCGGCTTTGGGACCAACACCCCGCTCGACTCGGGCCCGCTCAACGCGTGCTTTAACAGCGTCACGCGCACCGACTTCTCGTGGGCGATCCCCTTCGAGGCGGCGAAGCCATGAGCTACCCGGGCTGGGGTCCGTTCACGAGCCCACCGAACATCCTGATCCTGATCACGGATCAGCAAAGCGCGGTCCAGCACTTCCCGCTGGTCAGCGATGGCTCGGGCGGCTCGGTGCCCTGGGCCAGCGTGAACCTGCCCACGCTGACCAGCCTCCAGGCCGGCGGGATCGCGTTCAGCAACGCGATCACCAGCACCTGCGCGTGCTCGCCGAGCCGCGCGACGCTGTGGACGGGCACCTACCCCCAGACCAACGGCGTGCCGCAGACCGACGGCCAGCTCCCGACCGTCGCGTCCGGCACCCTCAACATCGCGTCGATGCTCGCGGCCGCGAACTACCAGGTTGTCTACAAGGGCAAGTGGCACCTCCACAAAGACAGCTACGACGTCGGCGGCGAGTCGCAGCCCTCTTTCATCACCAGCGCCACGGTCCGCCCGATCGCGTCGTCCGACGCGGCAAACGAAGACAACCTGATGATGCAGAGCTGGGGCTGGAACACGACCCCTAACCCCAGCTACGACCCCAACAACCCCGCCGCCGGGCCCCAGAGCTGGTCGGCCTGGACCTCGCCCGACTCGGGCACCGAGCTCAGCTCGGGCCCGACCCCGACCGCGAGCGACACCTCGAGCCTCAACACCCTCGGCGGTCTCCCGGCCGTCGGAACCAAACCCGCGCCCCTGCCCGCCAACGACTGGCGCGTGGTTCATGGCGACGGCCTCCAGGCCACCCAGCAAAGCGCGATCGACTTTCTGACCCAGCAAAGCACCAACCCGAGCGGGCCCTTTTGCCTCGTCGTCGCGCTGACCAACCCCCACGACATCTTCGTCTACCCCTCCAACGTCGATCCCAGCTTCCCCGGTTACGACAAGAAGAACGACGCCAACTACGATCCAAAGGTCATCAACAGCGCCCCGTTCACGGGCTTCTCGCCGCCCTCGACCGAGACCGAGGACATCTCGACGACCAAGCCCTCGACCCAGGCCACGCTGCTCGACAATTTTCAGGGCGGACCGCTGACCTCGCCTTACGACACGCAGTACGTTCAGTTCTACGCCTACCTCCAGACCCTCGCTGACAGCCTGACTGGCGACATCATCGGGGCAATGTCGTCGGACTTGCTCGCCAACACGATCATCATTCGCATCTCCGATCACGGCGAGATGAGCCAGGCCCACGGCGGCCTGCGCGAGAAAGAGAACACCGCGTACCGCGAGACCCTCAACGTCCCGGTCGTGTTCAGCAACCCGCAGCTGCTCGCCTACTACCAGCAGCGGCGGGGCGGCTCGGGCGGCGTCGTCCTCGACCAGCTCGTCGGACACGTCGATCTGTTGCCGACGCTCGCGACGATCACCGGCGTCCCATCGACCGCGCAGCCGGCGTTTCAAGGTCGCGATTATTCGGATCTGCTGCTCGGGAATCCCGACGCGTGGTCGCCCTACACCACGACCAAGACCGGCGGGCTACCCGCCGTGTTGTTTACTTTTGACGATGGGTTCGTGACCAACATGAACCCGGTCAATCACATTCGCTGCATCGTCACGCCGCAGTACAAGTACGCGGTCTACTACGGGCCGGGGTACAGCAAGCCGGAGTTCGAATTCTACGACTACTCGACGAGCGCGGGCGTGGCCGAGACCGACAACCTGCTCGCCGGGACCGTCAAGGGCAACACCACCGTGCAGGCGCCGACGGCCAGCACGGTGTTGGTCGCGAGCCAGGGCTGGACCTGGCAGGACGTGCATGACGATCTGAGCGCGCTGATGGCCAGCGGCAGCACGGACACGACGCCCAGTGGGTGGCAGACCACGCCGGTCTCGACCTACAGCGTGTAGGTGATCGGGCGCCCCCGATGGCCTCACGGACATTTGCACCTCCGGGCACGCCGGGAACCCACTCCACTCGAACGACTCGTGGCTCCATATGGTCGCGCATTGCTTCGACGACTCGCCTCCCCTCGCGGGTGACGAACGCGCTCTGTCGGCGTCCACCGTGTCGAGCCAAACCTCGGTCCTCAAGCTCCATGAACGCTCGAAGGCTGCCGTGTCCGATGGAGGTGTTAATGGCTGGGTCGGTGACCCAAGTTCGGTAGAGTTGGACGAGGAACCACAAGGCGAATTCCGGCAGGTCGTCCTCTGCGGCGCCCGGGGGAGCCAAAGACGCTACTGTCTCGACGCGTGCACGCTTGCCCAGATCGGGAAGAGCTCGGCGAAGAAGTTCGACCATCTGGTCTTGTCCAAGCCTAATCTTTTCCTGCCCATCCTCCAACTCCCTGAGTCTATCGAGTTCCTCGAGTGCGGCACCAGCCAAGGGCTCGATAGCTTCCTCCATGAGATCAAGCCTCGCTATTTCGGAGTGCTCGTTCTCAGTTCGACCATTTTGGGTCGCGTGGCGTTGGATCATGCCGACGACCTTCCTCGCCGCAGTAAGCGGAGCCGGAATACCGAAGGCTGCCAGACCCACCTCAAGAGCCGACACAACCGCGTCCCAGTCGTCCTTTGTGGGCATGCTGCTCATTGGGCTCACTAGCAGCCCGGGGTGCAATGCCTCGCGCCGCCTCGCTTGGCCTTTTCGCCGAGGGCTTTGTCGCCAAAACTTGCAGTACGCCCGGTACAGCGGCGTTTTGGCTTCGCGCCCTCGGCAAAAATTCCGGCGTGAGGCGACACGATGCATTGCACCCCGGGCTGCTAGGTCTCAACGTATCGCCAGCGGGCCGAGGGGTCAAGAAGTTCATCTTGGCGGCCACACCGTCCAGGGTCTTGGGTCTCAGCGTCAGGGGTCTCCGAGTCCCAGCATGGCCCTCTGCACGCTGTTGTCGGCGGCCGCGCCCGGCTGCAAAGCATCCCACGGTTCCGTGTCGGCGTTGAAGTCGTCGTCGACGCCCGACGCGATCCGAAGCCACAAGGGCGTGACGGGAACTCGCGTGCGCTCGCGCAGCGATAGCCGCAGCGACGGCCAGCGACGGCTAGTCGAGCATGACTTCGCGCATGCGGAAGCGTCGCTTGGCGCTCTGCCCCCGCCCCAGACCTGCACAGCAACACGCACTCAACCACTTGAGGGCATCGCGCTCCTCCTCGGACCCCACCGACCCCCGCTGACCCCCGCTGATGTGCCCTAACCGCCCCGCTGATGTGCCCCAACCGCGGGACCGGGAAGACGTATACTGATCGGTCACATGACCTGCGGGTGAGATGATATTCGATCGGAGGGGGCCATCATGGACATGGCGGTGAAATCGGCGCTGGATGTGCTGCTGCCCGAGCCGGACAGGGCGGCCTATCTCGAAGCCTGTCGCCGCAGGCTCCCCGTCGTGGAGCAGCTCGTCGAGCGGCTCGCGTCATATGACCTCGTATCGGTCCGGGTCTTCGCCGAGGGCATTGCCCCGAGCGCGCGGGTCACGGTGGATGTCCAACGATGGATCGACGGAGGCTTTATCGCTGATTATGGGACGACCGTCCGCATCAGCCGCCTTGGACCGTTGTTCACCGTGCAGCATCGCTTCGCTGTGCAGAATCGCCACCCGCACGCCACTGAGCCGAGTCTGAGCGGGTCGGATGGATTCGGATTCATCGCCGAACAGCAGGCGGTACACGAGGAGATCTCCGCGGTGCTCGAAGGTGGCGGATTGACCGAGCTGACGGCATGGGATCTCGACGAATCGATCGACGAGCTGCGGGGCACGCGCTGGCACACGGTGACGTGCCGGCCGACGGTCAGGCTCGCGCTATTCGAGGACCTGTTTGAACTGTTGGAGCCCCCGAGGCCCGAGAGGTGATCTGGCGATCCGTGCCGTACCGATCCCGCATCCGGCGGGCGCCACATCCTCGAGACCAACCGTCAGCTTGGGAGCGAGTACGACACGGGACGGTCTCCTTCCAATGGGAGCCCGCCGCGGGGCTGTGGCGGCTGTCTGCCTTATCCGCGCCCACACGCCAAACGCGCCCCCTCCCCGCCCAGCGTGATCGATTCGGCTCGCCGCGGCACATTCAGGACATGCGCCTCTCTTGCATCGCCCTCGTCCTCGCCTCTGCCCTCGCGCTGCCCGCATGCGGCAGCGGAAACCCCATGCCGATGGACACGGACGGATCCGAGGCCGGCAGCGGTGAGACCGGTGGCGAGGGCGGTGACCCGGCCGCGGACTTGCTGATCCGCTCCGACGTCGAGCCGGACCTCGATCCGGCTCCCTCCACCGAGGTACGCGACGCCTGGCGCGCGGCCGAGCTCGACGTCGGCGTCTCGCTCTACGGGGAGCTGCGCACTGCGGCTTCGGGCCCGGGGAACGTGATCTTCTCACCGACCTCCGTCCGCTCTGCGTTTTCGTTGCTCTACCTCGGCGCGGTGGACTCGACCCTGGACAACTTCGCCAGCGTGTTCGGCTTCGACGCCGATCTCGACGTGAACGCGGAGATGTTCAACTGGATGTTCCAGAGGCTCGTCGCGCGCGAGGACGAGGGCAGCGAAGAACACGATCCGACGATCATCATCCCCGGTCATTCCGTGTGGATGGCCGAGGGCATCACGCCCGAGCCTTCGTTCTTGGACCGGCTCGCGCTGCACTACGACACCGGCGTGTACGCCATCGACTTCTTCGGCGACCCCATGGGGGCCGAGGACCTGATCAACGACTGGGTCGGGTGGAAGACGAACGAGCTGATCCCCGACCTGTTCTCCGGCCAGATCCGCGACACGACGGCGATGGTCCTGGTCAACACCATCTACCTCAAGACCCCGTGGCTCGAGCCCTTCGAGGAGTCGTTGACCTCGCCGATCTCGTTCACGACGCTCGATGGCCCGGCCGTCGAGGTCCCCGCCATGCACGCCTACGGGCTCGATCTGTCCGCCAACGAGAACGCCGACTACGTCTCCGTGACCGTCCCGTTTCACACGGGCCTCGCGGCTACGTTCATCCTGCCCACGGATTTCAACGCGTTCGTCGGGGGTCTCGACGCTACGACGCTCGGCGAGGCGCTCGTGACCCCGGAGTCGCGGATGGTCGACCTCGTCGTCCCCAAGCTCGATACGCGCTTCAAGGCGAACATCCTCCCGCAGCTCGAGACGTTGGGGCTCATCGCTAGTGGTGACTTCACCGGAACCGGCGCCGCCGGCTCGATCACCGACGTGATCCACGAGGTCGTGGTCAAGATGGACGAGAAGGGCACGGAGGCCGCCGCGGCCACGGGCATCGTCGTCGGCGACACCGGCGGGTTCGGGGACCCGCTCGAGCTGCGTCTGGACCGGCCGTACCTGATGGCGATCACCGATCCGAGCAGCGGTGCGCTGCTGTTCTTCGGCAGCGTGGCGGACCCATCGCTGTAGGTCACTCGACGCCGGCCATGAGGCGTACCGGCCCGAGCCCGCGCCACCGAAGATCGGGGCGGGCCGCGAAGACGGCACTTATTATCTGCCTGGTTGGATGCGCCGTCGGGCTTGTGTCGGTACATGGCGCGCCCGCCCGTCTGCCAGGAGCGCCTCGAGGTCGCAGGGGCGGGCCAAGTCGTGCACCGCTTCAAGCGCGCGTGGCGAAGCGGTGCCCACGGCGTCGTGCTCGATCCTCTCGACTTCATCGCGCGCCTCGTCGCGCTGATCCCTCCGCCGCACTTCAACATGCTGCGCTACTTCGGCGTGTTCGCGGCCCGAGCCAAGGTCCGTAGCACCCGTGGGTGTGGCTGCTCCAGCGCGTGTTCGCCGTCGACGTCATGACCTCCAACGCTGCCGCGGCGACATGCGACTCGTGAAGATCGCCAACAGCCCCGACGAGGTCGAGCGCGCCCTCGCGGAGCTCGGGCTCGGGCCGAGGGCTCCACCGCGCCCACGACCGACGCTGCCTGGCCAGCTCGAGCTCGAGCTCGTCGCCTGACCGACCCGCGAGCCCCGCGTCCGCCGTGGGGGCAGTCGTGGTTGGCCGGCACCACAGCGCCCGAGTTCACGGCCAGGCCGGCTTTCACGGCCACACAGGGTTGGGTTTGTTGGCCCAGGCGAGGGGTTGAGCACCTCGGGGCACCACACCGGACGCCGCGTCGACCCCGGGCTGCTAGTCGTGCGAACGATCTCCCGACCACCCACCGCTCATGTGTCTTGGGCGCCGGGTGCTCGAGCAGGTACTCGAGCACGCGACGGCTGAGCCGTGCCAGCGCATCGGCGCGCTCCCCACGTGGCGCATCGACGGTCGCGGCTCGACGGTCTGGTGGAGCAGAGTCTCCTCGGGCCGATGGCGCTCGTAACCGTCCCGGGCGTCCGCAAGGTCGCGGTCTGAGGATGACCTGGGTTGGATGCCGGCCGCGCAAAGATAACGTCCTCACTCGCTTTCGTCGTCGGGCTCGAACACGATTGGATAGTT
Source organism: Enhygromyxa salina (assembly GCF_002994615.1). GTDB lineage: Bacteria > Myxococcota_A > Polyangia > Nannocystales > Nannocystaceae > Plesiocystis > Plesiocystis salina_A. Next base: position 48,164 of record NZ_PVNK01000257.1, read on the forward strand.
GAGCTCGAATCGTCCGCCTTCGGGCGGCGCTTCGAAGGTCATCGCCAACGTTGACTCGCGCACGCACTCGCTCATGAACTCGCTGATCAGCGTGCTCTCCTCAGAGACGACCTCGGCGTATTCGACGAGCCCGCCAATCTCGGGGTCGCCGATCACCGCGAATTGTAGGGCCAGCGTACCGCTGAGCTGGGGATCGGCGCTGAGGGCCGTGTTGTAGCAGTCGACCATCGGCGGCAGAAGGTCCTCCTGAACCCGCTCGCGCAGGTACTTGCGGTTCTGCTCAGACAGCTCCGTGACGTCGACGGGACCTTCGCGGCGCGCAGCAGAGGAGTTGGACGGGCTCGAAGTAGCGATCTCGCGCTGGGCGAGCGCTCGCTGGATGTCGGCACGCATCCGCGCGCTGGCCTCGCGATCGGGGACAGGCCTCTTGACAGCTCGGGTCGGCTCGACCGCCGGCTCGGCGACTTTCGGCGCGGAATCGGCCAACGAGCGGGTTGCTTCGACCTTCGAGGAGGGCTTTGGCTCGACCGCCGACTTGGCGCTCGCCGTCGGCGGTGTGGCGCTGCTTCGGGCGATCAGCCACGCCGCGCAAATTCCGACTGCCAGCAGACTCGTTCCGAGGATGAGGGGGGTTCGTGATGGGTTGCGCATTTTTTGTCTCCGATTTGGCGCCGCAGCGCGTCACCCCTGTGAAGCGTAAACTCGCGGCGAGAACCACAACGGGCTCAGGAAATTTGCTCGGGCCTGTTCGCCTCCCACTCTCGCCTCAGCAGGCCGAAGACGTGCTCGTCCACGTAGCCCTCGTTTTTGCGCACACACTCGCGCGCACACCCCTCGCGCACGAACCCGGCAGCCAGGAGCATTCGGATCGAGGGTCCTGCCAGGCCAGGCCAAGCGCCGACGGACCGGGCAACAGTCGCCATGGCAAGCGCGGTGTTGACGCTCGCAAGAAACCCCAGTCCCGGGATGGCCTTGGCCCGACTCCCGTTTCGGCGAGTCATGCGCGAACACTCGCTGCATCAACCACGAGCTTCTTCACCTTGCCGTCGAAGGCCAACCCCAGATGCGCAGGCTCGGAGGGCTCGGGTACGGGTCCCGGCACCACACGAGCACCGTCCTTGGCGTGGGCCGCGAGCATGCCGTTTTGGTCCGGGCATGGGCGATACGAGTAACTCTCCAAATCCTGAAGACGAGTAAACGAGCTCGTGCTCCCCGACTTGAGGCGCTAGCAGCCCGGGGTGCAACGCCTCGCGCCGCCTCGCTTGGCCTTTTCGCCGATGGCTTTGTCGCCAAAACTTGCAGTACGCCCGGTACAGCGGCGTTTTGGCTTCGCGCCCTCGGCGAAAATTCCGGCGCGAGGCGACACGATGCATTGCACCCCGGGCTGCTAGGCGGCGCCGCAATCCCGAGGGTCATCGCAGCTCTTGACGTGGACGAGGTGGATGACGCGATCCCCGTTGTTGCTGATGTACATCGGTGCGCCGCTGTGACCGGTTTGGGTGTCGAGCCAATGTTCGACGTAGTTCGAGTACGCACCTCGAGTCTCGCCGAATATATGGTACATGTAGCCGCCGCATTCACCATTGCCGTCGAGCGAACCCACCCGGGGGAACGCGACTCGTTTGCGAGAGTCAGTACCGCGTAGTCGTACTTCATGCCCCCGTCGAACGAACCGAGGGGCCAAGCGTACCAGGTCACACGGCGGATTCCGCGTGGGAACTTCGAGTTGGACCCTGACGGTCCAGGGGCGCCGTCACCAGACGAAATCCCGAAGCCACGCTCGCAGCACCCTCGGTGTCAGGCCGTGGGATGCCCTAATGCTTCTTGTCCTCCTTGCAGCGCTGGACCTACTCGCAGGTGCCGAAGTCCTCGGGCTCGTAGCCGCACTTCGCGAGCAGGCCCACGCAATGAGCGGAGAAGAACAAGGCTCCCCCGCCCTTGACCAGGGTGATCGGGGGGTGGGGCGCAGGGGTCCGCATGGGTCGGTAGGCTCGCTTGGCCGAGTGGCATTCGCGATACTGTCGACCTCATCATTCTACCCTGGAGGATACTCGATGGCTCGAGACTTCTCGCGAACCCGCCAAGATGGACAGCCCTCCGAAACCCGTGACGCGAAGTACGTCAACGACCGTCGACTCCCGGACGACGCCGCCTACGCACACGCGACCGTCGCGGGCCTGCTCCAGGACGACGTGCTGCTGGAGCTCGTGACCGACGCGGACGCCGCGGCTGCGCTCGACGACTGGTGCATCGTCGAGTACGAGGCGGACCCGCAGTCGGTGATCATCCCGAACCGCGACGAGGTCCTCGAAGGGGTGTTCGCCGTCCCGCTGGCGGAGATCCGGCGATGGCGTGTACGTGAGAGATGACGAGTTCGGTGCTCCGACTCACGAGGAGATCGCCGACGTTGCGAGGTGGACCCACGAGCGACTCGGCACCGACGCGGGCAAGCTCCACAAGCTTCCGCTGCCTCACCCCAACAAGGCCCCTCAGGCCCTGGCCCACCTACCCCAGCTCGCTCCTGGCGCGACCGACGGATACAGCGAGGCGTTGAGGCAGCGCTTCAAGAGCGACCCGACCTCGCTGCGCTCGGGCACGCCAACGTAGGCACACGTGTGGGTGGAGGACCACGCTCGGTGCTCGACGAACGGCCGACCACCCGCTCGCATATCGCTGCGGAGAGCGACCTGATGCGGCTCCGAGCGCGATGTCGAGCGACTCGTCTCAGGCGGAGGACGACGAGCCGCTGCCTCGGGACCGCGAGTCGAAGACGCAGGGAGCTCAGGCTCGTCTCGGCGCTCCTCGCCGCCTGCACGCTGGCGCCGGCGCCCGCGCTCGCGCAGAACTCCGACGTCGTCCGCGCGATTCGGACCCACCAGGGCGCGCAGCGTCGATGGTGGGCTGCTAGCACCCCGGGCTGCTAGGGGTTCGTCTTGGGACCGTACCAGGTCAGGTTCGTGATGATCGCGGGCTTGTCCAGCCCGAGCTGCTTCGATTTTCCGGCCTGGAAGAGCGCCGAGAGCGACTCCTCGCCCTTATCGAAGCAGAGCTGGTTCTCGAGCCCACATCCATTCGTTTGGGCCCAGCCCGCGTTGTCCATCTCGAGGATGAGCTTGGTTTGGACAGAGGAGATGTCGTCGCCCCAGCGCATGACCATGGCCTTCTCGACGCCAGGTTCGGTCGGCGACCCCTGGCAGACCGACACCGTCTCGTCGAGGATGGGGAGCTTGGCGAGGTTCGGCGGGAGCTCGGCGTTGCTGTCGCTGCACGGGCTGGCCTTGCACGCGCTCAGCGACATCGACAGGGCGGCGAGGCTCAGGCCCAGCGCGGTGGACCGAAGGAAGACTCGAGCTGAGTTGGTTGTGCTCATCGCGCACGAGATAGCAAAAGGGGATCCAGACTCCAAGTCATCCTCAGGTCATACATTCGGCGGGGCGCACCGCGTCCATTGAGCGCAGGACGGCACCTGTCACCAAGTGACGGCCTGGCGGCACGACCACGTGAGCTTGCGACGCGAACGCTCACTCGTGGACGTGGACAGGCACGCGCTCGCGGGCACACGCGGGGTCCCGCTCGCCACAGGCTGAGGCGAGGTGAGGCTGGTCGTCGGGTTTGCGATGGACAAAATAGGCTTCGAGCGCCGCGTCTGCGCGGGGATCCTCGAGGGCCTGGAGCGCGAGGGCCTGCGTACGCAGCAAGGCCGGGTCGCGCGGTCGCAGGGCCAAGGCGGCGGCCGAGACCTCGAGCGCGCGGCGGTGCATGCCCGCGCTGCCGCACGCGGTCGCGAGCTCGGCCGCGAGCTTGGGCGAGCCGGGGCTCGCGGCCAGGGCTCGCTCGAGGTGGGGCACGGCCTGCTCCCAGCGCCAGACCTTGGCCAGCGCGCGCCCACGCAGGAGGTGGGGGTAGGGGTGCTCGGGCGCGAGCTTGGCGATCCGATCGGCGATCTCGAGGGCCTCGTCGGCTCGACCCTGGCGCGCGGCGATGGCCCCGAGCGCGGCGAGGATCCGGGCCCTGGCGGCGTCGCGCTCGGCCTCGGGGAGCTCCGCTCGCTCGAGGGCGAGCTCGGCGGCGGCGAGGGCCTCGCGGGCCTCGGGCAGCCGCTCTTGAACCTGGTGCGAGAGGGCCACGCCGAGCTCCCACAGGCGCTCGTGATCGAGGCGGCCCGGCTGACCTCGACCCCCGCCGGTCAAGCTCAGCGCGGCCCGAGAGATCTCGGTGACCGGCAGCTCGACGCAAGGGTCGAGGTCTTGGCCGATCAGGCTCGAGGTCGCGGCCAGGAACGCGCGGCCCTGCTTGGTCTTGGACTGACGGCAGGTCTCGTCGGCAAGCTCGAGGGCGCGGCTGCGGTGCAGGAGCCGGGCCTCGACGTGCAGGGGACCGACGGCGTCGCTCGGGAGCTCGACGGCGTAGCGCACGACCACGGCGTCGCGCGGGCCGACCGTATGATCGAAGGCCACGGCGCGGAAGCGCTCGATCTCGCGAGCGCTGCGCAGCTGGCCGTGCTCATCGACGACGCCCGCGCGGAGGCGATGGACCTCGCCGCTGTCTTGTTCGAGGCTGGCGACGACGCGGCCCTGATCATCGAGCACCCGCAGGGCGATCCAGGTGTCCTGGGCGTCGCGGGTGCCCCCGGGGAAGCGGTGGCCGACGGCGAGGTTGCGGACGACCAGATCCACGACCATGCGCCCGCGGGCGGCGGGGTCGAGCCCGGCCCCGAGCAGGTGCCGGGCGCCGTCGAGCTCGACCGCGGCGACGTCGACGCTCGCTACCCCGCGCAGGAACTCCTGGACCCGCGCGAGGGTCTCGCCGTCGCCGCGCATGGCCGCGAGCCAGGTGTGCCCGCCGATGAAGCGGTGCGAGCGGAGCTTGCCGTCGGCTCCGATCGCGGGGTCCGTCGCGCCCGGCGCGGCCTCGCGCGGCATGTGACAGTCGGCGCAGTGGCGCTCTCGCACGGGCGTGTCGAGGCGCAGCTTGCTGCCCGCGTAGCTCGAGTCGCGCCAGGGCCCGAGCTCGTCGGTCCCGCCGAGGTGGTGCGGGTGGCCGGTCTCGACCCCGAGGAAGGCCCGGTGGCACGAGCCGCACTGCTCGCGGGCGGGGCCCATGGCGTCGCGGTGGCGCTCGATGCTGGCCTCGTCGTCGAGCTCGGGGATCGGGATCGGCGACGCCGCGAGGGTGTAGCTGCCGTTGCCGTCGGGCGTCGACTCGGCCACGCCGTGGCAGCTGACACAGCCGACGCCGACGTGAGCGCGGGGCTCGGCGGCGGGGATCTCGGCGTCCATGGCCCGGTCGACGAGCAGCGCGGGGTCGTGGCAGCCCGCGCAAAAGCGGCTGCGCGCGGGGCCGTCATCTTGGTCCCGGAAGCGCTCGATCGAGCGGCGGTAGATCGGGTTGTTGAAGCTCGCGAAGGAGTGGGCGCTGATCCGCCACTGCGCGGCGATCTCCTCGTGGCAGCTGGCGCAGTTGTCGTAGTCGGCGACCTGAGCCCCGGTCGGCGGGTGATCGCCCGGGGCGATGTCGGTCGAGGCCGGGGCGAAGCTGGTCGCGGCCGCGTGGATGAAGGGCGCGGCGAGGGGGCCAGCCTCGCTCGGGGCTTCGCTGACCTCCGCGATCGCGAGCGCGCTCGCGTCCGCGTCCGCGGGCACCGAGCGCGGCGCCTCGCTCTCGCCCTGCCGACACCCGAGCGTGGTCACGAGGCCGAGGGCCAGGACCAGGCCCGAACGCTGGCGCTCGATCGCCATCGCCATGCTCATCGCCGCCGACGGATCAGGCCGGCCAGCCCGAGCAGCCCGAAGGCCGCGAGCGCACCTGCGCCCCAGGGGTTGTCGTCGGCCGTCGAGCAGTGCGCGCAGCCGCCCTCGTTGGTGTTGCCGCCGTCGTTGCCCTGGGCCGCTCGCTCGCGCTCTCGAGCGTGGGGGATCTCGGTGGCAGGGGCGGCGCCGCCGAGCCCGAGCTCTCGGTGCGTGGCCGCGGTCACGAAGGTGTCGAGCTTGGCGTCGCGCTCGACGAAGGCGAGGTCCCGCGCGACCTTCATGCCGCCGCCGTCCTCGCTTTGGTGGTTGGCCGGCGGCCCGCCCCAGCGGCCAAACTGCGGGTTTTGGCAGGTCACGGGCCCGTCCCAATAGTGGCGGATGATGTAGCGGGCCTGGAAGTTGTCCTCGCCGTATTCGGCCGGCCGTGAGCTGCGCTCGAGGACCCCGTCTTCTCGGATGAACTCGCGCCCGCCGACGATCGGCGGGGCCTCGCGGAAGACCAGATCTTCGCCGAGCGAGGCCTTGTCGTAGCGCGCGTGGAGGCGCGTGAGGGTGAACTCCGAGGTCACGCCCCACTCGTCCGTCAGCTTGCCTTGATCGTCAAAGTAGCGGGCCAGGCTCGGGAGCACGTCGGCCCCGAGGACCCGGAGCTCCTGGCCGCTCAAGGCCGGGACCGGGCAGGGATCACAGGTCGACGCGGCCCAGGCGTACTCGGTGACGACGGCCTGGGGGTTCTGGGCGAGGGTGTGATCGAAGAGCGAGGCGTAGAAGGGCCCGAAGCGCTCGCGGGTCTCGTCCTTGACCTCGAGGTTGGTCGGGATCGTGACGTTGTCGTAGTTGGCGACCTCGTAGCGCTTGTGCTGACCGAGGATGTGGACGAGCAGGTCCTGATCGCCGTTGCTGTTGATCAGCCCGAGCCGGACCGGGAGGCTGAACTCGTCGCTGTCGTAGTGAAAGCGCAGCGGCGAGAGCTGGGCCTGGCCCTGCTCGTTGAACGCGACCTTGGACACGTCGACCTTGGCGACGAAGAATTTCATGCCCGACTGGACATAGGGCTCGAGCACCGGGCCGGCGCCCTCGGGGATCTTGTAGCCGTTGTCGCGCAGCCACGCGTCGAGGCCGGTCGAGTCCTGGGCCCCGAGCACGACGATCTCGTACTCGCCGACGGTGAACTCGGCCTCGATCGTCACGCCGTAGTCCGTCGCAGCCTCGGCCGCGGCGCTCGGCGCCATCGCCATCGTCTTGCGCCGAAACCTGAGCTTGCTCTCCTTGTCGAGCGGCGGCTCGTAGCAAGGGTCTTGCTCCCAGTACTCGACCAGGCGCGGGGCCGCGAGCTGATCGACGCGCTCGAAGACGTCGCGCTCGAGGGTCTTGACGTCGTCCTCGGCGAGGACGACGGGCACGGGCACGACCATCGCAAAATTCTCGGGCGGGCCCTGGTAGTTGTTCTGCATGGCCAAGACGGTGCGCTTGCCGTCGCGCATCATCACGACCATGGTCGCGTTGTTGTAGAGCGCCGCGTCGGCGCCCGCGACGTAGAAGCCGCAAAAGGCCTCGGCCGAAGGTGGCGCGGCGAGCAGCGCGAGCCCGGCGAGGCCGAGGCCGACGAGGGAGCCGGTGAGCGAGTGAAGCTTGGTCATGGCGTGTTCAGTCGTGGTTGCGGCGGCGGACGCCGGCGAAGATCGTGAGCGCGAGGAGGCCGAAGCCGAGGCCGCCGAGCGGCGTGTCGTGGTCGACGTCGCAACGACAGCTCCCGCCGTCAGCTTTCTCCTTGGCCGCGGGGTCGGCCTCGTCGGCCTTGGCGGGCGCGGCAGCTTGGGGGTCTGGCTGCTTGGTCTGGGGGTCTGCGGGCGCCTCGGGGCTGGTTGCGCCCTCGCCGGAGTCGGCGCTCGGTGAAGCTGGGGTCGCGCTCGCGGCGACGCCCAGGATCGCGCCGGACTCCGCGGTCACGAAGCTCCCGAGCGAGGCCGTGCGGTCGACCGTCGCGAGCTTGCGCGCGACGCTCGGCTGCGGCTTTTGATTGGGGTTCTTCGGCGGCCCGCCCCAGACCCCGCGCTCGGGCTTCTCGCACTCGATCGCGCCGGTCCACGGGTGGCGAATGATGTAGCGGGCCTGGAACTGGTTTTGCGACGAGGGCTGGGTCCCGCGCTCGAGCTGACCATTCTCTTGCATGAATTCGCGCCCGCCCGCGATGCCCGGGGCCTCCTCGAACACGAGATCCTCACCGAGCGAGCGCTGGTCGTAGCGCGCGTGGAGGCGCGTGAGCACGAACTCGCTGGGCACGCGAGCCTCCAGGCTCGGGTCGATCTGCTCGCCGTCGAGCTGGCCGGCGTAGGCCGGGAGCACGTCGGCGCCGAGGGTCACGAGCTCGGCGAGGGTCAGCGCGGGCTCGGGGCAGGGGTCGCAGGTGCTGGCCGACCACGCGTACTCGGTGACCACGGCCTTGGGGTGCTGCGCGAGGGTGTGATCGAAGAGCGAGACGTAAAAGGACCCGAAGCGATCCCGGACCGCGTCCTTGACCTCGAGGTTGGTCGGGATCGGGACGTTGGGGTAGTTCGAGACCTGGTAGCGCTTGCCCCGGGCGAGCACGTGGACGAGCAAGTCCTGGGCTCCAGCCTCGGCGCCGTCGCCCTCGCCCTTCCCTTTGCTGGGGGCGTTGATCAGGCCGAGGCGGATCGGCAGCGCGAACTGATCGCTGTCGTAGTGAAAGCGCAGCGGCGACAAGGTCGCGCGCTTGGAGCCGTCGGGCTGGCGCTCGAATGTGACCTTCTCGACGTCGACCTTGGCGACGAAGAATTTCATGCCGCCCTCGACGTAGGGCCGCAGCAGCGGCTCGGCGCCCGCGGGGATCTGGTAGCCGCTCTCGCGCAGCCACGCGTCGAGGCCGGTCGAGTCCGAGGCCGACAAGATCACGATCTCGTACTCGGCGACGGTGAACTGGGCCTCGATCTCGACGCCGTAGTCCTCGGCGCTCTCCTCTTCCACTGCGGACGTGGGCATGGCGCCGCTGCCCCGGGGTTTCCTGAAACCTCCGTCGACCCAGGGGGCGCAGGGATCTTGCTCCCAGTACTCGACCAGGCGCGGGGCGGCGAGCTTGTCGACGCGATCGAAGACCTCGCGCGGGAGGGTCTTGACGTCGTCCTCGCCGAGGACCACGGGCACCGGGACGACCATCGCAAAGTCCTCCGGCGGGCCCTGGTAGTCGTTTTGCATGGCCAGGACCGTGCGCTTGCCGTCGCGCATCATCACGACCATGGTCGCGTCGTTGAGCAGCTGCGCGTCGGCGCCCGCGACGTAGAAGCCGCAGAAGGCGTCGGCCGGCTGAGGCGCGGCGGTCGCGACCCCGACGCCGATCGCGGCGGCGATCGCCAAGCCCAGGCTCACTCGGGCGCGGGGGCTCATAGCGAGCCTCCCTCGGCCACGCGGCGACGCCTGGACAGCCCGAGCAAGCCGAGCCCGAGCACGCTGGCCAGGGCGCCGAGCGGGGCCGGCTCCTCGGCGCTGCACGAGCAGCCCTTTTTGGTCTGCTCGGCCTTCTCGGCCTTCTCCTCGGCTCGCTGGGTCCGCTTGGGGCGCTCGTCGGGCGGGGTCTCGCCTTCGAGCTTCAAGGCAGCGTGGGCCGAGCTGGTCACGAAGCTCGACAGCTTGGCGTCGCGCGACTCGAACGCGAGCTGCCGCGCGACCTCGACCTGGCCCTGGCCCTGGCCCTCGTGTCCGCTCGGCGGCCCGCCCCATTGATCCCACAGCGGCCGCATGCACCGCACGGCGCCCTCCCAGTAGTGCAGGATCACGTAGCGGCCCTGGAAGCTGTTCCAGTCGCCGGTCTCGCGGACCTCGGGGTCGACCTTGCCGTTGACCGGCATGCCCTGACCCCCCGCGATGCCCTTGGCCCGCTCGAACACCAGATCCTCGCCGAGCGTGTCCTTGTCGTAGCGTGCGTGGAGGCGCGTGAGCACGAAGTCACCCGAGATCTGCCAGCGGACGTCGCTGTCTTGTTTGAGCTGGCCCTGGTCGTCGAAGCCCGCGGCGTAGCGCGGGAGCACGTCGGCGCCGAGCACGATCAGCTCTTCGGTGCTGAGGCCGGGCTCGGGGCAGGGATCGCAGCTGCTCGCCGACCACGCGTACTCGGTCACGACGGCCTTGGGGTTTTGGGCCAGGGTGTGATCGAAGAGCGAGACGTAGAATTGGCCGAAGCGCTCGCGGACCTCGTCCTTGACCACGAGGTTGGTCGGGATCGTGACGTTGGGATAGTTGGCGGCCTGGTAGCGCTCCTTGGGCGCGAGCACGTGGACGAGGAGATCCTGGGGGCCCCTGGCGTTGATCAGGCCCAGGCGCAGGGGCAGCGCGAAGTCCTGGCTGTCGTAGTGAAAGCGCAGCGGCGAGAGCATCGCCTGCTTGGTCCCGTCGGGCCGGGTCTCGAACTCGACCTTCTGGGCGTCGACCTTGGCGACGAAGAACTTCATGCCACCTTCGACGTAGGGGCGCAGGACCGGCTCGGCGCCCTCGGGGATGTTGTAGTCCTCGCTGCGCAGCCAGGTGTCGAGGCCGGTCGAGTCCTCGGCCGACAAGATCACGACCTCGTACTCGCCGACCACGAACTCGGCCTCGATCTTCACGCCGAAGTCGCCGGGCGCGCTGGCCGACTCCATGACGCTGCCTTCGTCTTTGAAGCGCTCGCGTCGCTGCTCGCGCTGTCGTCGTCGGGCCTCGCAGGGATCTTGCTCCCAGTACTCGACCAGGCGCGGGGCCGCGAGCTTGTCGACGTGATCGAAGACCTCGCGGGGCAGGGTCTTGACGTCGCCCTCTTGGAGCACGACGGGGACCGGGATGACCAGGGCGAAGTCCTCGGGCGGGCCCTGATAGTCGTTTTGCATCGACAGGACCGTGCGCTGGCCGTCGCGCATCATCACGACCATGGTCGCGTCGTTGAACAGCTCGGCGTCGGCGCCCGCGACATAAAAGCCGCAGAAGGCCTCGGCCGGGGCTGCGGCGCCGAGGTACGCGCCCGCGCCGGTCGCCAGCGTCGCGCTCAGGGTCAGGAACTTCAGCTTGGTGTGCATGGGGGTCTTCCTTGCTCGAGTGTCCCGGAGGCGAGCCATGAGCGCCGTGAACTCGCGGGCGCGGACAGGAGCCCGATGGTACGGGGTGTCGCGCCGCTGACGCAGAACTTTCTCGTCACCGACTGCGGTCTTCACCCCAAGAGGGCGCTTTTATTTGTCGTTGCCCGAGCCGACGACTCCGCGCAGGAGCGGGGAGCGCCAGCGGCACGCGGGGCCGTCGCTCGCGGGGGCCGGCGTCGGCTGCTCCTGGGCCTTGGCGGGGGCTTGGGGCAGCGGCTCGAGCAGCCACGCCTCGGCCTCGGCGAGCTCGTGAAACGAGCGCATTTTTACGCCGACAGAGATCGCGCGCATGTTGCTGGCGATGCGCTTGAGGTCGGACCGGACCAGCAGCGCGACCTTGTCGTGGAGCCGGCCCGCGTCGACCCAGGTTCGGAGGATTGTGTTGACCGCTTCGGTCGGGGCCGGCATGTCGCGGGTGTCGAACAACACCCCGCGGCTGCCGCTTTGAGCGAGGGCATCGTCGACGGCGGCGAGGATCGTCCGTGCGCGGAGCTCGTCCGGCACGGACTCGTTGCAGACGAACACATACCCGTCCACAACCTCGACTTCGCCGCCAAGGAAGATCACGTGGTCAGCATTGCCCACGTGTGCTGCCCCGTCCACATGAAAATTGGAGCTACGCCATCTCGCTGAGGCCGCGAGCGATGCGTGCGAGTCCCTCGGTGAGCACCGCTCGCGAGGTCGCAAAGCAGATCCGGATGTGGCCCTCGGCGCTAGCAGCCCGGGGTGCAATGCATCGTGTCGCCTCGCGCCGGAATTTTTGCCGAGGGCGCGAAGCCAAAACGCCGCTGTACCGGGCGTACTGCAAGTTTTGGCGACAAAGCCCTCGGCGAAAAGGC
>NZ_PVNK01000258.1 GCF_002994615.1 Enhygromyxa salina
GCGTCGGGCTCGGGGCCGGCGCGCGCTGCTCGGCGCTCGCGGCCAGGATCCGGGCCCAGACCTCGCGGGGCTCGGCCCCGGCGGCGATCATCCGCTCGGCCAGGCGCAGCTCGTCCTGGACGATGGGCTCGAGCTCCTCGACCTTCTTGGCTCCGCGAAAGGGCCGGCCGTTGATGAAGTAGCTCGGCGTCGAGCGGACCAGGAAGCGCTCGCCGAATTCGACGTCCGCGTTCACGCGGCCGCCGTACCACCCGCTGTCGACGTCGGCGAGCAGGCGCTGGGCGTCGAGGCCGAGGCTCGCGGCGTGGTGCTCGATGGCGGTCGGGGACAGCGAGCCGCCGTTGTCGAACAGCCACTGGTGCATCGGCATGAACGCGCCTTGGGTGTGTGCCGCGAGCGCGACGGCGGCGGCGAACTCGGCCTGGGGGTGCATCTTCAGCGGGAACTGGCGCCAGACCACGCGGAGGCGGTCGGGGTAACGCGCGAGCAGATCTGCGAGCGCGTCGTCGAGGCGGTGGCAGTAGGGGCACTGGTAGTCGAAGAACACGACGATCGTGACCAGCGGGGTCGTGGCCCCGGCCCAGGGGTGGTCGGCGTCGTAGTCGACGCGGTAGCGCTCGCCGTCGACGAGACTAGCGAAGCGATCGTCGACCTCCGTCCAGTCGAGGAGCACGCGGGCCTCGGTGAAGGTCGCGGCCTCGACGAACACGCCCGGGGTGTCGAGGCCCGTCGGCTCGGCGCTCTCCTCCGTGGGCAGCTCGAGCGCGGCGCTGGGCTGACGGCAGCCGAGCAGCGAGATCAGGACGGCGAGGGCGAGGGCGGCGCGCGGACGCATGGCGGGATTGTACGCGCTGACGGTCAATGCGCAGGCGCTGGCGCCCCGGCCACGCCCGCGCTCGCTCGGGCGACCAGGCGCGACGAGATCGCGGCGTGGCTCGACGGCCGCCCGGCTCGTTGAGCAGCCGCGAGATCAGTCGTGCTCGCGCCCGCCGCGACGGCCGGCCTTCTTCTGGCTCAAGCGCCGCTTGTCTTCGAGGCGGCGGCGCTTGGCCGCGCGGCTGGGGCGGGTCGGCCGGCGTCGCTTGGGCCGCGCGAGCGCCTCTCGGACCAGGTCAGCGAGGCGCTCGCGGGCGAGCTCGAGGTTGCGGTCCTGGCTGCGCGTCGAGGCGCTCGTGATCATCACGCAGCCGTCCGCGTCGACGCGTCTGCCGGCCAGGCTCAGCAGGCGCAGCCGCGCCCACTCGGGCAGCGCCGCGGAGCTCGGCAGATCCCAGCGCAGCTGGACCTTGGTCGCGACCTTGTTGACGTTTTGGCCGCCCGGCCCGCCGCTGGCGACGGCCGTCCACGACAGCTCGCGCGCCGGGATCGTCAGATCCTGGTTCACCACCAAGTCTTCCATCGGCGCAGTATACCCACGATGAGCCCGAGCGCTCGTCGGCGAGAAGGTGAGCCCTCCTGGGCGAAGCTCATGCCCAGCCCGAGGGGCGAGGGGCGAGGGG
>NZ_PVNK01000259.1 GCF_002994615.1 Enhygromyxa salina
GGGTAGGGGGGAGGGGGGGGTTTTAGACCCCCCCGGTCGTCAGCAACTCTGCCACGCACGGCCGCTACGCGGCCGGTCGCTCCCTCGCTGCGCTCGCTCGCTCGGTGGGCTGGCATGAGCTTCGCTACCGGATGCGTGGCCCCCTAAAAGGGGGCTCGTTTTAGACCCCCCGGCCGTTAGCGACTCTGCCACGCACGAGGGGGAGGGGTTTTAGACCCCCCCAACCTTACCGCATGTAGTCGCCGTCGCAGAGGATGCGGCGTTCGATCAGGGCGGCGGCCTGATCGCGAGGGACCGGGCGCGAGTAGAGGTAGCCCTGGGCCTCGGCGCAGTCGAGCAAGGTCAGCTCGCGGGCCTGCTGGGGGGTCTCGACGCCCTCGGCGACGACGCCCATCCCGAGGTTGTGGGCGAGGCCGACGATGCTCGGAACGATCGCGGCCTTGCGGTCGTCGCGGCCGACCATGTCGACGAAGGACTTGTCGATCTTGAGCCCGTCGATCGCGAAGCGGTGGAGGTAGCTCAGCGAGCTGTAGCCGGTGCCGAAGTCGTCGATGTAGAGCTTGATGCCGCGGTCGCGGAGGCGGCCGAGGATGCGCGTGGCGGTGGTCGGATCGTCGATCAGGGTGCTCTCGGTCAGCTCGAGCTTGACGGCGCTGGCGGCGAGGCCGGTGTCTTCGAGGACCTGCTCGATGTCGGTGACCAGCGTCGGCGAGCCGAGCTGGTGGCCCGACAAGTTGATGCTGATCGACACGTCGCCAGCGTCGGCGTAGCGCCGACGCCACGTGGCCATCTGCGAGCAGGCCTCGCGGAGCACGAACTGACCGATCGGGACGATCAGCCCGGTCTCTTCGGCGAGCGCGATGAACTCGACCGGTCCGATGATGCCGCGCTTGGGGTGGTTCCAGCGGACCAGGGCCTCGAAGCCGGTCAGGCGACACGAGCCGAGCGCGACGATCGGCTGGTAGTAGACCTCGAACTGCTGGCGGACGATGGCCTCGCGCAGCTGCATCTGCGTGCGCAGGGTGTTGAGCGCCTCCTGGCGCATGGCCGTGTCGAAGGTCGAGCTCCGCGACTTGCCGCGACGCTTGGCGCGGCTGGTCGCGACGCCAGCGTCGCGGATGACCTCGGCCGGGCGCTCGTAGTTGCGGGCGCTGTTGGTGATGCCGATCGACGCGGTCGTGAAGATCGTCTGCTCGTCGAGCTCGAAGGGCTGGCGGAGGTTGTCGTGGATCGTCTGCGCGAGCGCGTCGGCCTCGGCGAATTCCTCGTGGCCCTCGATCAAGATCGCAAACTCGTCGCCGCCGTAGCGACAGACCAAGGTGCCATCGGCCACGCAGCCGCGCAGCCGCTGGGCGAGCTGGGCGAGGATGCGATCGGCGGAGTCGAGGCCGATGCTGTCGTTGAGGACCTTGAAGCGATCGAGGTTGAGGAACAGGACCGAGAAGCGAAACTCGGGGTCGCGGCGGGTCTGCGCGATGGCCTGGTCGAGCCGCTCGATCAGCACCCGGCGGCTCGGCAGCCCGGTCAGCTCGTCGTGGAGCGCGTGCGGGGCGGCGAGGGCCTCGGCGCGCTTGCGCCGGTTGATGTCGGTCAGCGATCCAGCCAGCGCGACCGCCCGGCCCCAGCGATCGCGGTGGACGAGCCCGCGGCTGAGGACCCAGCGGAAGCCGCCGTCACGCTGGCGGATCCGGTGCTCGAACTGATGGATGACGGAGCGGCCGTCGATGTGCGCGCGGATGTCGGCGCGGAGCCCGGGCAGATCGTCATGGTGGACGCGCGAGAACCACGCCTCGCGGCTGTCGCCGATGTCCTCGTCGACGAGGCCAAACAGCTGGCGCCAGCGTGAGGAGTAGCGAACCAGGTCGGTGTCGAGGTTCCACTCCCAGAGGCCGTCGTTGGCGGCGCGCAGGAGCAGGTCGTGACGGGCCTTGGCGTTGCGCAGCGACGCGTTGGCCCCGGCCTGCTCGAGCGCGTGGCGGATCGTCCGCTCGACGGTCCGGGGGTTGATGTCCTCGGGCCCGAGCAGATCGAAGGCCCCGGCCGCGCGGACCCGGTCGAGGGAGGTCTCGAGCTCGTCGCACACGGCGATGACCGGCCGCCGACCCGAGGTGTCGGGGTGGCTGACGTGGGGGTCGAGGGTGCTCGCGTCGACGAGGTAGACCTCGAAGTCGTCATCGACGCGATCGAAATTGACCTCGGTCGGATGGACCACGCTGACCTCGAAGGTCCAGGTCGGCGCCTGCGCGAGGGCGTCGACGAGCTGCGCGGCGAGCTTCGAGTCGGCGCCGACGAGGACCCGCGCGCCCCGACGCTTGTCGACGTCACGAGTCACGCAGACCCCCGACGGGATCCGCGTGGGCGGCGACCCCGCTGCTCACACCGAGCGTGATCGGTGCGCGGGGTGGGGCGGCCTTCGAAGTGCGCGCGGGGAGCCAAACTCGACTTCATTTCACTGGTACGTGGGTAGGCCCGTCAAGTCCCACGATCGCAGCCATGGACGGCGGTGTTGCGAGTTGCGCGTCGGCCCGAAGTTGATCTTGCTCAGGACCCCAGCTCGGCTCGCGGCCGGGGCCCGACAAGCCCACTCAGCGGCCGCTCGCTGGCGATCGGTCGCCCGCCCAGCCTCTCGGTCTGGCGGGACACACAGGGGTGAACCTCGGATCAGTGATCGGCTATCGGCCCCGATCCTGCGGGACCGCGGAGGGTTTTCAGGGGCGGTGCGTAGCGGGCGCGGCCGAGATCGTGCGCTCAGTGAGTCTGGAGGTCCAGGCTCACGCGCATCGCCTCTTCGGCCTCGGCGGCGGTGATCAGGTGGCGGATCCGGAGCCGTCGGACCTGTCGGCGCAGATGCTGGCGCCACTGCTGATCGATCTGTCCGCTGGCGAAGCGGCGGGAGTAGGCGACCGGAGCTGGAGCCAAGCTGGCCAGGTGCAGGGCTTCGATCAGCTCGAGCTCGCCGGGCTCCTTGCCAAAGTGATAGCGCGAGGCCTCGGCGATCCCGTGGATCTCGGGGCCGAGCTCGATGACGTTGAGATAGACCTCGAGGATCCGCCGCTTGTCGAGCCCGCGCTCGAGCTCGGCGGCGAGCATGGCCTCGGCGAGCTTGCGCGCGACCGATCGGTCGTTGCCGAGCCACAGGCTGCGAGCGGTCTGCTGCGAGATCGTGCTCGCGCCGCGGCTCACTCGACCCTCGAGCAGGTTGAACCAAAAGGCGCGCTCGATCTGCTCGCGGTCGAAGCCGTCATGGGTCCAAAACCGGGCGTCCTCGAGGATCACGAAGGCGAGCGCGACCTTCGGCACCCGGGACAGGCGGACGTAGTCGTCGTCGCCGAGGGCGAGCACGCGGCGCTTGTCGCGTCCGCCCGCGCTGACGAAGCGGTGGTGGTAGGGCCCGCGCAGTCCTTCGATGTCGGTGCCCGGACCGAGGCGATCGACGGCGCAGCGCTCGAGGTAGGGCAGCTCGAAGTGCAGCTCGCCGGGGGCCTCGAAGGTCTCGAGCTCGAGGGGCTCGGCGTCCGCGCCGAGGTAGCGGGCGCGGGCCTGCTCGAGCGCGGCGAACTCGATGCTGAGGTGGATGTGTGCGTCGAGCTCACCGGAGAGCTCGGTGCCCGCGAGCACGGGCGAGATGCCTGGCGTGGCGTCAAAGACTGTCTGACAAGGTGCCCGAGGCAGGCGCAGATCGAGGGACACCCCGTCCGCGTCGAGCTGAGCTTCGACCCCGAGCTGGACATCGCCGTGGCCGAGCACCAGCGCGCCGAAGTTGCGCGGGCCCGACTCGGTGTGCTCGCGCCCGACCTGGCCGTCGAGCGTCAGGCTCGACAGCTCGATCGGGTGGCCTGCGATCAGCGAGCTGTCGACCCGCAGGCCGCGGAGCTCGACCGCGTCGAAGCGCGCGAGCGTCCGCCCGCTGCCTCGCTCGAGCTCGACCGCGCCGCTGAGCTGAGCCGCGTCGAGGTCGAGCTCGGCGTCGCGCTCGCCGAGCGCGTCAGCGAGCTGATGACCAAAGAGCAGCGCGAGCGGCTCGAGCAGCTTCAGCGGCAGCTCGTCGGCGTCGACCCGCACGAGGTCCTGTCCGGCACCGCGGGCCACGCTGACGCTCGCGCTGCCACCATGCTCGTCTCCTTGGTGGACGTCGAGGGCCACGGCGCGCGGCGAGATCTGACCGTTGAACACCAGCTCCGCGTCGGCCGTGGCCGGCTCATGGCCCTCGCCTGATCGTCCGAGCGCGAGCGAGCCCGAGACCTCGAGCTCGCGCGGCTGGCTGTCTGCGGCGCGCACTTCGATGGCCGCGCGCGTCCACGTCGGCCCACCAGACGGGCCGAGGTCGAGGTCGAGGTCGCCGTGGATCTGTCCGTCTCCCGACAGGACGAAGTGAGGGTCGCGCGCTGTCGCTGACACCCCATCGGCGAGCTCGACCGAGAGTCGACCGCGGGTCACGAGCTCGACCCGAACGCCGCGAAATCGTTGGAGGAATTCTGCGACGGGATCGGCGGGGCTGGGCGCAGGCGCGTCGGTCTTCGCCGCCGGCGTCACCGGGGTCGCCGACTTGGGCGGCGCGGGCTTGGACTGGCGACGGCCGACGACGCCGTCGAGCTCCTCGATCTCGATGACCAGGCCGTCGAAGGTCGGGCGCACGCGGACGTGCCCGGCGCTGACGTGGCCGCGCTCGCCCGGGAGCGCGCGCGACAGACCGCGCAGCTCCAGCCCGCCGAGGTCGAGGTCGATCGCGAAGCGCTCGTCGACGCCAAAGCGCTCGCGGAGGCGCGACTGAACCTGGGCCTCCGCCAGCGCCGGGCCGACCGCCGCGGCGCCGGTCAGGCTCAAGCCGAGGCACCAGGCGATCGCGCGCGGGAACGAGCGCGGGGTCGCGGCCTCAGGCATCGAGCTCACCAGCTGGACGAACTCCGCGACCTTCGCAGGGTTCGCGTCGTTCGAGCAGCTGCGCGCACAGGTGCGGGTAGGACAGCCCGGCGGCCCGGGCGACCCGAGCCACGACCCCGTCACGGTGGAGGCGGGGCAGGGGCTCGACATCGAGGATGACCTCGTTGCCGCGCTCGGACAGGATCAGATCGACTCGCGTCGGGCCATCGCTCAGATGCAGCGCCGCGCACGCCCGGCGGCCCAAGTTCTCGACCCCGGCGCGCTGGCATCGGCTCAGCTGCGCCGGGCAGCTGAGGATCTCGATCCGCTGGCCGCGCTGGTTGGTGCTCTCTTCGATCTCGGCGACGCCGAGGACCTCGCCGTCGATGACGATGACCGAGAGCGCTCGCCCGTGCACTTCGCGCTCGAGCAGCAGCTCGCCCGCGCTCGACTCGGCGATCGCCTCGCGGATGCTCGCGGGGCTCGTCAGTCGTCGGGTACCGGCCTCTGTGCCTCCGTACCGGGGCTTGACCACGCAGGGCCAGCCCAGCCGCGCGAGGTCCGAGCTTTGAGCTTCTTTATCGTCTCCAAGACTCGGGGCGCTCCGACTGTTCTTGACCTCGAGCGTGCGCGGGACGGGGAGGTTGGCGTGGCTCAGCTGGCGGCGGGCCCAGAGCTTGTCGTGGGCGCGGGCGATGGCGATCTCACTCGGCCCGAGGACCGGGAGCCCGCAGGCCCGGGCGGTCGCGTGGAGCCGGCCGTTGCCGCCGAGCTGGCCGTGTGCAACGACCAGCACGCGGTCGGCGTCGGCGAGGCGGCGGCGGATCAATTGATTGAGTGGCCCCAACTCGAGATCCGACACCTTCCCGGGTGCCGGGACCGCGACGACCTCGCAGGTCAGCCCCAAAGCCTGGGCCGCCTCGCACAGATCACTCGCTCCTTGCCGAACAGGCGCCATCCACGGGAGTTCTGCGGAATCTGCGCAGCTCTTTTCGAAGGCGTCGAGGGGGCCTCGAGCCGTGGGATCCGTGGGAAGGAGAAGACCCAGCGTGAGCGCACCCATGACTCGGCCGCTAGCAGGATTTGCCAAGCACACACAAATTTTCTGATAGTTTCATCCCCACCGCGCTCAGCGGCCCTGCGACGCTCGCCTCGCACACCCTCGAGGCGACCCGGGAGTCCCGGCGACCAACCGCCGAGGTGCCTTCCGCTCAGCGCACACCGAGCGCCCGCCAGCAATCAGCGCGAGCAGCGGAGACAACATGACCTTTCTCGAAGCCGCGATCGAGATCCTCCGATCCACGGAGGATCCGCTTCATTTCAACGACATTGCTCGCCTCGCCGTCGAGCGCAAGCTCCTGTCACACGTCGGCCGCGACCCTGAGGCGGCGATGCGTTCGTGTCTCAACTCTGCCGTGCGCAGTAAGGTTCACGACGGACTCGTGATGCGGAGCAAGCCTGGGCACTACCGCCTCCGCCCCGGCGTCGCGGTCCCGGACCTGCCGCCGCCGCCGTCGTCAGCGGAGCCGCTCCCCGACGCCGAGCTCGAGGTCGCCGAGGCCGCGGCGAGCGAGAAACCGGCCGCTGACAAGCCGAAAAAAGTCAGTAAAACCAAGAAGAAAGCTCGCACTAGCTCGAAGCGGACTTCACAAAAAACGAAGTCCGAGGAGGCCGTAGCGGCGCAAGACGCACCGGCCGAAGCGACCCCCGCGGCGCCCAAGAAGACCACGCGCCGCCGATCCCGCAGCGCGTCGAAGTCCGAGCCGGCGGTGACCGCAGACGACTCGCAGCTGAAGCTCGAAGTCGCGCCCGAGCCGGATGGGGCCAAGCCGGATGGGGCCAAGCCGGGCGACGGTCCAGCTTCGGTCCCGGTGCCCGAGCTCGATCCCTCCAAGGTCCGCTTCCGCGGCCCCGAGGGCTCGGGGCTCGAGGGAGACACGGACATCGCGCTCGTCATGGCCAACGCCATGTCGCGCCTCGTCGATGAGCGACCCGAGCTGCGAGAAGAACTCGAAGCCATGCAAAAAGTCGAGACTCCAGATCCCGAAGTGATCGAGGTTGGCCGCAAGAAGCGCTCGGGCACGGGCCGAGCCCAGGGGCGTGGTCGCGAGGAGCGAAGCGATCGCGCTCGTGACGACCGTGGCCGCGAAGACCGCGAAGAGGACCGGGGCAGCCGCCGCCGTCGCCGTCGCCGTCGCCGCAATCGCCGGGTCGAGTGGTCGGAGTCCGGTGGCCAGCGCTCCCAGGCTGCGCGCGGCGACGAGCTCCTCGACCGCGTCGCTACGGTCCTGAGCGAGGCTGGCTCCCGCTCGCTCCACGTCCGACAGATCGCCGAGAGCCTCGCCGCGCAGGACGTGCTCGGAGGCGAGATCTCGGAGATCGAGCGGGCGGTGACCGCGGCGATGTTGCTCGACGTCAACCGCCGCGGCGACGCTTCGCGCTTCGCGGTCCGCGGTGACGCTCGCTACCAGCTCCGAGGCAGCCGGCTGCCCGAGAAGGCCGCCGCGGCCGAGCACGCGATGCGGGCCGCAGTCCAGCGCCTCGAGAACGAGACCGAGTCTCAACTTCATCTGTGGTTACAGTCACTTGGGGCCCGTTCGCTCGAGTCTTTGGTGAGGATTTGGTTGGCCCGCGAAGGCTTCACGCTGGTCGGCACGCTGCCGCCGTCGCGGGGCCTGGGCAAGCTCGTCGTCGACGATCCCGACCCCGAAGAGGATGAGGCCCGGACCCTCGTCCTGGTCGTCCCGCGCAAGACCAGCCTCGAGCCCAAGCTCTGGGACGGCGAGGCCGAGCGGAACGGGTGCGCGAACACCATGGTGTTTGCGATGTGTGACCCACCCGCGGATCAGTCGATCGGCGAGACGCGCGTGGTGTTCGCGCCCGACCTCGTCCGCTGGCTGCTGCGCCGCGGCATCGGGGTACGCAACCTGAGCATCCAGGTACCGGTGCTCGATCCCGATCTGATCGAGTCCGTCGGCGGGTTGGACACTTGACCGAGGGCGAGTCGCGTCGGCTGGTCGGCCGCTGGCTCGCCCGTCAGGATTTCGCCGAATGTCTCGAGCAGCAGCTTCGCGCGCGCGACGCGATCATCGAGGGCACCGGGCCGGAGATCCTGTTCATGGTCGAGCACCCGCCGACCCTGACCCTCGGTCGGCGCGGTAAACGCGAGGACGTGCTCTGGACAGACGAGCAGCTCGCGGCCGAGCAGGTCGCGGTGTGCGAGACCCCGCGGGGTGGGGAGGTCACGCTCCACGCGCCGGGGCAGCTGGTCGCCTACCCAGTGATCCGGGTCGGCCGGCGGATCCGGGAGCACATCGTGCGCATGGCCGAGGTCACGATCGCGCTGTTCGAGCAGCTCGGCGTCGACGGGGTCGAGTTCCGCATGGACCACCCGGGCGTGTGGCGCGGTCAGACCAAGATGGCCTCGATCGGCCTGCACATCAGTCGAGGGGTGAGCGTGCAGGGCATGTCGATCAACGTCGACGTCGCGCCCAAGCTGTTTGGCGCGCTCGTGTCCTGCGGCCTGCCGGAGGTCAGCATGACCAGCGTCTCGGCGATCCGCCCGGAGCCGCTGCCGCCGATGGCGGAGCTCGCCCGACGGTGGGCCTTCGACTTTGCCGCGCGCGCTGGCTACGAGCTGGAGTGGACGTGACGGCGGATTTTTTTTGCTATGTTGGCTTCCCACGGTGGTCTGCCGGCGCAACCCTCTACTCTTCACAGCCGCTCTCGGCGCAGTCCTGGGCATCGGCGTCGCGGCCGGTGGCTGCAAGGCGCAGGAGCCAGAGGCCTTCCAGGTGCGGGTCATCTCGATCGACGCCCACGGCGGCCCGTCGCTGCCCGAGGATCGGGTTCGCTCGATCGTCCGTCGCTCGCTTCAGAACTCGCCGAGCTACGGACCGGCTCAGCGTGATCAGCGCAGCGGCAGCGCCAAGGGCGACACCCTGATCGCCACCTTCGAGTATCGGGAGCTCCCGGATGCCGTCGATCACGGTCGAGACTTGATGGTGCGGATGACCGTGGAGGAGCCCAAGGGGCTCGCCGACCGCCTCGGCGCCGAGGGTCTCGACATCACCGTGCTGCTCGAGCGCGAGGCCGGCGAGGCCGATCTCTCCACGGACCTCCAACTCGCGAGCGACCAGCTCGTGACGATCCTTCAGGCGCGGACCGATCTGGCCCGGGCCCAGGACGGAGCGATCGAGCGTCTGCTCGCCTCGGAGGATCCCGAGCTGATCATCCTGACCCTCGAGTGGGTCCGGGATCACGAGAGCCACGACCAGGCGCTCGCGGTCGCCGATCGCGTCGTGGATCTGATCAAGCACGAGGACGAGCGGGTCGGCTTGCTGGCGATCGAGACGATCGGTCAGATCGGCGGGCCCGAGCACGTCTCGACCCTCCTCGACCGCATCCATCTCGCCGACACCCACCAGGTCAACCGGGCCTACGACGCGCTCGCCCGCCTCGGCGGACCCGAGGCCCTCGGCTTTCTCCGCTTCGCCGCCCGCAACGAAGACGAGCCGGGGCGACGGGCCGCCGCCGAGCGAGCGCTTCGCCGCGTCGCCGAGTCGGATATCGTTCAGCCTGGCGGTCGCGGGGCGCGGCTGCACAACCGGGGCCACCGATGATCTTCAGCCTGTCACTCGTCGCGACCTTGTTCAGTATCTCGTCGCCGCCCGCGGGCGGGCCGGAGCCGGAGCCCATCGCGGTGCCTTCACCCGAGCAGGTCCAGGGCGAGGCGGAGTCGGGCGCGGGCCCGGTGCCGCCGCCGGAGCAGGTCCAGGGCGCGGCGGAGTCGGGCGCGGGCCCGGTGCCGCCGCCGGAGCAGGTCCAGGGCGCGGCGGAGTCGGGCGCGGGCCCGGTGCCGCCGCCGGAGCAAGTCCAGAGCGCGGCCGAGTCGGGCGCGGGGGCGATGCCGCCGCCGGGGCAGGTCCAACCCCGCAGCAACGCGAAGCCTCCAGACCCGCGGGCGCGCCCGAGTGAGGGTGTCTACGCGGTCGGCAGCAGCGGCGTGGCTCCGCTGCCACCTGCGCCGCCACCGGTCCCGCCTTCAACGATCCCACGAGGTAGCTGGCGCGGCGATGGTTGGCTCTCGCTGCGCCTCCACGTCGTGGGCCCGCTCTACGGCGAGGTCCCGGGCCGCCCAACCGTGATCTCGCTCGGCGGCGGCGCCGAGGGGGGTTGGCGGATCCGGCAGTGGATCGCAGTTGGCGCGGGCTTCGCTCGCCAACCTCACGAGGTCTACCGCGACAAGATCGCCGAGGCGCCGGCCGTCATCACCCGGCGCGGCCACCTGAGCACCTGGGATGTCGCGTTCCTGCGTCTGTATGCGCCAGTTCGGGGCCGAATCGATCCTTATTTAGATGTCGGGGGCGGCGTGGCCTTCTTCGATCCGGCCCGCAACCAGCCGATCCTGCTCGGCGGGACGGTCCGCGCCAGCATCGGCATCGAAGCCTGGGTCACGCGAAATACGACCCTGGGTATCGGCGGGCTCTATCGTGCCAACTTTGTAGACGATAGCATCGGTCACGCGTGGCAGGCGACGCTCGACCTCGGGCTTCACTGGTAATAACTGGAACGATCGCCTACGCTGGTGTCCGACTGTACGTCGGATGTCACCGTTTGAAGACAACAGAATTGGCAGCCTGTCATCGAGGTTTGCTGATGTCCGAAGGCTCGGGAGCGGGGCCGAGGGTGGCACATGGATCGCCAATGATGCTGGCGGGCGTCAGGTCGTTCTCAAGCATGTTCCTGCCAGCCGACGTGGCACCGTGGCGCGAGCCTTTGAAGTGCTCCGGGCGGTGTCCTCCCCCCATCTGCCCGCTGCGCTCGAGCTGATCGACGACCGTGACAGCGGCGGGGTCTGGCTGGTCACCCAGTACGTCGAGGGAGCGCCGCTCCCAGCCGAGCCTGCGAGCCTCGAGCAGGCGCTGTCCGAGGCCCTGGGGGTCGCGCTCGCGTTGGCAGCGATCCACGGCCTCGGGACCCATCACGGGGACGTCAGCGCCAACAACGTGGTCGTGACCCCGACTCGCGGCGTCGTGTTGACGGATCTCGGCCAACTGGGCAGTCACGGCTGTGGAACCCCGGGCTTCTTGGCCCCCGAGGTGTTGGCAGGTGGGGGAGGGCCGGCCGCGGACCGCTTTGGTGTTGGCAGCCTGCTGTGCCTGCGCCTGTTCGGTCAGGTGCCGTGGCGGCGCCCCGAGCGGCTCCTCGCGGTCGATGGGGTCGGGGCGGTCCGCGAGCGGATCCGGACCCTGGCTGCGGCCGCGGAGGTCGAGCTGCCGCGGCCGCTGGCGTCGCTGCTCGAGCGGCTGCTCGATCCCTCTCCAAGCCGCCGCGTCGCCGACCCCGAGCTGCTCGTCACCCGCCTCCGTCAGCTCCATCGGGCGAGCTCGGCCGGCGAGCTGCTGCGCGCACAGTCGGCCTGGTGGCTGCCGAATCGCTGGTCCTTCATCGGCGACCGCCAGCGCCTGAGCGAGGTCGCCGAGGCGCTCGAGACCGGCGCGACGCGCTTGCTCGCGGTCGTGGGTCCGCTGGGCAGCGGTCGCGGTCGGGTGATCGAGGAGCTGAGCGCGATGCTGCAGCTGTCGCGCACGCGCTCCCCCGAGCGCGGGATCGCGGCCCAGCTCAGCGACGCGCAGATGCTCGCGCGCGAGCTCGGCGGTGACCCGGGCGGCGACTGGCTCGAGGCCTGGGTCGCGACCGGCCAGCCATCGAGTGAGGCGCGCCGGGTCTGGGGCCTGAGCGAAGCCCCGACCTGGCCGGCGCAGCTCGCCGCCTCGGTCGAGCTTCAGGCTGCGGTGTTGCGTGCGGGCGCCGGCCTCGGCCACGACGCGATCTTGCTCCCGGTCGAGCCCGCGCTCGGTCGCCTCCTGGCCCAAGCCCGCGCGCAGGAGCCGGGCCTCGAGATCATCGAGGTCGAGCCGTGGACGGTCGCGCAGGTTCGCAGCTGTTTGGTCGGCGTGGTCGAGGACGCCGCCAGCGACGACCAGGATCTGTCTCGCTGGGCCCGGGCCCTCCACGAGGCGACGGGCGGGTGGCCGGCGAGGGTCGTGCGCGCGATCGAAGCCTACGCCCGGGTCGGCGGTGAGGATCCAGATCGGGCCGCGATCGAGCGCGCGCTGGTGGCCTCGGACAGCGAGCCGCGCCTCGATCCCGAGACCGCCCGCCGGGTCCTCGATCGTCGCTGGGGCCTGGCCGCCGAGCTCCCGGCCAGCCTCGCGCGGGACGGCGAGCCGCTGGCGAGCGCCGTCGCGGCCGCGCGGGTCGGTCTCGGCGAGGCCGTCGCGGCGCTGGCCGAGGCCACGCTCGCGCAGGTCCGAGAGGTCGGCGGGGCGGTTCCCCTGGCGCTGGCCCTCGACGCCGACGACGCCGACGCGATCGAGCGCTGCGCGACCGGCTTCGAGGCCGATCTGCCCAGTGACTTGATCGCGTGGCTCGAGCACGGCGGCGCGCTGCGTGTCGGTCCCCGCCTTCGGCTGCGGGCGCTGCGAGAGCTGATCCGTCGCGGTCAGGCCGAGCGGGCGATCGCGCTGCTCGAGGCGATCGCGGCGACCGGCTCACCGAGCCCGGCCGAGGGCCTCGAGGGCGCGCGCGCGCTCGAGCAGCTCGGGCGCCCGCGCGAGGCCCTCGAGTCCCTCGAGCAGCTGTTGCCGCGGACCTCGGGCCCCGATCACGACCGCGCCCTCGGCCTGCGCTGGCGGGCCCTGGTCGACGCGGGCCAGACCGCGCAGGCCCGGGCCGAAGCCGAGCGCTGGGCGCAGGAGCGCAACGGTGAACCCCAGCCTCCCGGGGCGAGCCGAACCTGGCGGCGCGCGGTCGCGTGGTTGTGGGGCGGGCTCGCGGTGCTCTACGGCGGCGGCGAGGCCGGGCCGTGGCTCGACCGCGCCCTCGACGAGTGCGAGGGCGAGCACGGCTCGAGCACGGCGCGCGTCGTCGCCAGCCTCCGGGCCCGGGTGTATCAGCTCGAGGCCAACCTGGCTCAGTTCGCGGGCGAAGCCGAGCGCGCCCGCGAGCGCTACCGGGCGGCCGCCGAGGCCTTCGCGCTCGCCGGCGAGAGCCTCGGCCGGGTCCTGGCCGAGGGCAGCCTGGCCTCGCTCGCGATCGACGCGGGCGAGTACGACGAGGCCCTGACCCGCGGTCGTCGGGCGCTGCGGTGGTTCCTGGCTCGGGCCCAGGTCCAGACCCTGCCCGCGGTCTGCCTCAACCTCGTGCGCATGTTGGTCGCGGTCGGAGCCCTCGACGAGGGCCGCCGGCTTCACGCGCTCGTCCGGGGCGTGGTCATGGCCGGGGGCCAGCGCGCGGTGGCGTCGCCTTTGGCCCGGGCGCGGCTGTGGCGGACGGAGCTCGAGCTCGAGCTCGGCGCGCCCCAAGCTGGGCCCGCGACCCGCCCGCCGTCCTGGCGCCGCGAGCTCGCGGCTGAGCTGTCGCAGTGCGCGGCGGCGCTGGCGGACGCGGGCGCGACGGGAGAGGCGGCCGGGGCCTACCTGAGCGCGGCCGCGTTGTTGCGCGTCGCGGGTCGGGACGACGCCGCGCGTGCCGAGCTCGACGCCGCGCGGCGGGTCGTCAGCGAGTCCGAGCAAGACCCCGAGCTCGCCGCGGCCCTCGGGCTCGCGCTCGAGTCCCTGGCCCAGGCGCGCGACGCCGAGCAGCTGCGCGAGGCGTCGGCCGAGCTCGCGCGTCTGCCCGCGCCGACCAAGCTGTGGGCCAGCGGCGAGCGGCTCCTGGCCTGGACCTACGACCGGACCTTGCTCGGCGTCCTGCATCGCCACGGCTCGGTCGGCGACGCGGCGGCGAGCTCGGTCGCGCGCCGCCTGCTTCGACACCTGGAGGAACTCATGACCAAGGCACCCCCCCTCGATCGCCGCTCCCTTCGTCAATCGCTGCTGTCCGAGGCCGGAGAGGCCGCGCCGCTGCGCGAGCTCGTGCGTGAGCTCGAGGTCGCCGAGCACGACGCCGCCGCGCCCGAGCCCCGGGCCCCGATCGCGCGGGCCGACGCGCCCGTGAGCGCGGCGCCAGCTGCCGCGCCGACCGAGCGTCGACGCGAGCGCGATCAGGAGACCGCGCGCCTCCAGCAGCTCCTGCGTCTGTTCCGTCGCCTCGCTCGTCACGATCGCCTCGAGCGCCTGCTCGAGCAGATCGTCGAGGCGATGATGGAGCTGACCGACGCCGAGCGCGGGGTCGTGTGCGTCGGCCAGGGCGACGATCGCATCGAGGTCGCGCGCGAGTTCGCGGCCGCGGGCGAGGGCGTGACCTTCTCGCGCTCGGTCATCGATCAGGTGCTAAAGACCGGTGAGCCGCTGCTCAGCGTCGACGCGGCCAGCGACGATCGCTTTGACGGCTCGCGCTCGATCAGCCACCTCAGCCTCCGCTCGGTCCTCGCCGTGCCGCTGGTGTTCCGCGGTGAGCTGCTCGGCGCCGCCTACGTCGACCATCGCCTCCGTCGCGGAAACTTCGACGCGACCGATCTCTCGCACATGGAGGACTTCGCCGATCTCGCCGCGCTCGCGGTCGCCCAGGCGCGCGCGCTCGGGGCCGTCCGCTCGCAGGCCGAGGAGCTCGAGCGCCAGCGGGCCGAGCTCGCGCAGCTGCTCGAGAGCCGCGAGGTCGCGCTGGTCAATCTCCGCGAGGAGGTCCGGACCGCGCCCGAGCGCAGGGTCTATCGGGGGATGGTCGGCTCGGCCAAGTCGATGCAGCGGGTCTTTCGCCTCGTCGATCGCCTCGCCGACTCCGACGTCCCGGTCGTGATCTACGGCGAGAGCGGGACCGGCAAAGAGCTGGTCGCGCGGGCGATCCACGACGCCGGCGCCCGGGCCGAGATGCCCTTCGTCGCCGAGAACTGCGGGGCGATCCCCGAGACCCTGCTCGAGAGCGTGCTCTTTGGTCATGTCCGCGGGGCCTTCACGGGCGCCCACGGACCACGCCCGGGCCTGTTCGAGGCCGCCGACGGGGGCACGATCTTCCTCGACGAGATCGGCGAGACCAGCCCGGCGATGCAGACCAAGCTGCTGCGTGTGCTGCAAGAGGGCGAGATCCGGCGCCTCGGTGAGACCAAGGCGCGCAAGGTCGACGTGCGGGTCATCGCGGCCAGCAACCGTGACCTCGACGCCATGGTCGGGGCCGGAGAATTCCGCCAGGATTTGTTTTACCGCATCAACGTGGTCAAGCTCGATCTGCCGCCGCTGCGGGATCGTCGCGAGGACGTCCCGGCGCTGATCGAGCACTTCCTCGGCCGATATCGGCGCGAGGGCGACGAGCCCCTGCAGATCAGCGCGAGCGCGCTGCGCAAGCTGACCCGCTACCCGTGGCCGGGCAACGTCCGCGAGCTCGAGAACGAGGTCCAGCGCTGGCTCGCGCTGTGTGAAGATCGGGTCATGCCCGACGATCTCTCGCCGGCGATCGAGGGCTCGAGCGTGGACGTCGAGGATCCCGACGACCTCGAGCTGCGTCCGCGGATCGATCGGCTCGAGCGCGAGTTGATCGCCCGCGCGATGGAGCGGACCCGCGGCAACCAGACCCAGGCAGCCCAGCTGTTGGGGCTCAGTCGCTATGGACTGCAAAAGAAGCTCAAGCGTATGGAAGAGGGCTGACGCCGAGCGAGCCAAGTGAGTTGGCGCTGCTCCCTCCCATCTGGCAACATAGTTGCGGAGTTTCTACCTCAAGTGCTTGAAATTACATGAGTTCAACCCAGCACAAGACTTGCTCTACTCTGACCGGAGTTTCCGTGCCCAGCGTCGAACAGCCAAGCAAGAGGGGCGCCGGGGGGCGCGGGTGGGTCATGCTCGCCGCGTTGCTCGCAGTCTGCGCCACGACGGTCGCCTGCAACGAGCCGCGCTTCTTGATCCCGGCGCCGACGCTGCGGGGCATCGCGATCCCCTTGCCGCCGCCGAGCATCGCCGACGAGGTCCTGATCAACATCGACGTCGAGGGCAACGTCCCGCTCGGCTTCGACGTGCCCGGAACCCAGGCCTTCCTCCACGAGAAGAGGACCGCGCGCGGCTACTTCGTCGGGATCGAGGGCATGCAGTTCACCGTCTACGACGTGCTGCTCGACGTGAACGACAACTGCCTCGAGGCCTGGTTCGTCGATGGTGTCGACGGCGAGGAGTCGACGACCGTGAACTACAAGGCGGTGTTGTTCGAGGGCGCGGAGGCCTGCGCGGAGCCGACCTGCTCGGCGATGGATGAGCAGGGCGCCTGCGTGTGCCTCGAGAAGTGGACGACCGGCTGCTAGGGGGGGCTGGGTCCTTTCCTTTAGACCCCCCTGGGCGACAGCGACTCTGCCACGCACGGCCGCTGCGCGGCTGTTTTAGACCCCCTTGGGCGTCAGCGACTCTGCCACGCACGGCCGCTGCGCGGCCGGTCGGTCGTTCGCTGCGCTCTCTCCCTCGGTGGGCTGGGATGAGCTTCGCCATCGCCTCCGTGGCCCCCTAGAAGGGGGCTCGTTTAGATCCCGCGGGCGTCAGCGTGGCTGTTTCAGATCCCCGCGGGCGTCAGCGACTCTGCTACGCACGGCCGCTGCGTCGCTGCGCTCCCTTCCTTGGTGGGCTGGCTGGTTAGACGTCCGCGGGCGTCAGCTTCGCCTACAAGAAAAAAGCCCGCGGCGAGTGCCGCGGGCTTTTTTGTCTGAGGGACTTCGTCGAACTACTCGAGGAAGTCGGTGTCGTCACCGCCGCCGCCCTCTTCGGGGGGGGCGTCGCTGGCGGGCGGCTCGGCGGCGGGCTCGGCCGGCTCGGAGCTGCTGTCGACGGAGAGCGCACCGCCAGCGGCGGCGGCGTCGCTGGCCTTCTGGTCGCGAAGCTTCTGCTCGAGGCGGCTGCGCTTGGCCTTGGGCGGGAGGTAGAAGGCGAAGCCGAGGTTGAAGCTGACGTTGTGACGGGCGACGCGGTCGCTGCCGCTGCCGCCGTTGGTCACCTGCGGCGGCACGTCGGCGATCGTGGCGTTGAGACCGGCGTCGTTGTGGGCGACGACGATGTCGTGGACCTCCGGGTTGATGCTCATCCAGTCGGTGATGAACAGGTGGAGGCCGGCGCCGAAGCTGCCGCCAACGCGGAAGCCGGTGTCGGGCGAGACCGGGTGCAGGAGGCACTCGGAGTTGGCCGCGCCGGTGTTCGGATCCTCGCAGTAGTTGTCGAGCGAGGGATCGGTCGAGTTGGGCAGCTGGAGCAGATCCGAGGTCGAAGTCGACCCGAGCTCGCCCTCGGGGTAGTGCCGGACCCAGTTCACGAAGCCGACACCGCCGAAGATGTAGATGTCGTACTCGGTGAACACGGCCGAGAACAGGCCGAGCTTGCCGGCGAAGGGCGTGAACGCGAGGTCGAGGCTGGCCTGGAGCTGGAGCTTGGTCAGGCCGGCGCGGAAGTCATGGCGCAGCGCCGAGGGGTTGTCGAGCTCGCCCTGCGGGCGGTACGGACCCTCGCCGGAGGCCATGTCGATGTCGCCGGAGGCGTTGTCGATGCCGCGCGGGAGGCCGCCGTCATTGAGGGCCTTGAGCAGCTTGCCCTCGACGTCGACGGCGCCGTACATGAACGAGGCGCGCACACCGATCCAGTCGGTGAAGTCGAAGCGCAGCTTGGCGCCGACGAGGCCCTTGTGGACGAAGGGCTGGGACAGGCTGACGCCGATCTGGGGCACGACCTGAAACCGGAGCTTCCGCAGTTCGAGGCGATCGACGACGACTGGCTTGCCTTCCAGCACACCAGGCTTCTTGGCTTGAGCTTCGCTGGGGAGCAGGCACAGCCCGGCTCCGCAGATTGCCGCGGCCGTGAGGGAGAGCTTTAGCGTCTTCTTCATGGTCACGGGTCACTCAGCGCCGGTAGGAGTAATCGAACTTGGGGGGAAGGTAGAACGACGCGCCAACGAAGAACAGCACGTTGAAGGCGAGGCGTTCGCCGAGGGGCTGGCTCTTCGCAGCCTCGTAGGCCGCGGCGGGATCGTCGAGGTTCGGGTTGTCGCCCGACGCCGGGTTGACGCCGCGGTTTTGCGGCTCGTAGGCGTCGAAGAAGCCGAAGGTCCGGACACCCAGGTTGACCGAGAACCAGTCGAGGTTCTGGATGTAGTAGCGGACGCCGACGGCGAAGTTCACCTGGCCCGTGATGTGGTTGTAGGGCGTGGGGTGAACGGCCTGGAAGCGGGGCAGGTTCTGGGTGTGGATCGCCCCGCCACCGATCTGCAGGTACGACTCCCAGTGCAAGAGCAGCCGATTGAACAGCGCGATCTTGCCGTAGAAGGGCTCGTACAGGTAGTCGACGCTGGCCTGCCACAGGGTCTTGTTGGCGGTCAGCAGCAAGCCCTCCTGGAACCGGATGCGGTCGTACTGCGCCGTCTTGGATCCGAAGAACGCGGTGCCGTTGATGCCCAACGCCATGCGGTTGGTCAGCCAGAAGTTGATCTCGGCCCCGGCCGCCCAGTGGCGAACGAAGGGGTCGTTGATCGTCAGGCCGACCTGGGGCATCAGCTCGATGCGCCGCTTCTTCTTGCCGGTGTTGGAGTCCGTGTAGACGTTGAGGAACGCCTGCGGCTGGATGACCGTGATCTCCTTCTCGTCGATCTTCCGCTGGTCTTCCTCGGTCAGGGACGCCGTGCCTTCGCTCGCTTCGCCGAGCGACCCGGTCGCGCCGACTTCGGTGCTTGCGCTGTCGTCGTCTTCGTCACCGTCGAGGAAGCTGGTGTCAGCCGGGCCGTCGTCCGCGGGCTCATCGGGGACGGCGTTCATGTCGTCGTCGTCGAGGACTAGTTCATCGTCGTCTTCGATGACCTCACCCTCGTCCGGCGGCTCGGACGCCAAGAGCGGGAGGGGGTAGGCCAAGACCGCGAGCGCGGTGAGGCCAGTGAAGAATCGTCGCATGCTCACCTCTGGAGAGGACTCGCTGGAGAAGAGAAGGGCGGGGGAGAACCGAGTGCGGGAGTCGCGGCCGGCTCGAAAGGGCTCGAAGGACGGTCTGATGGGGCACTTTGCAAGTGTGCGCAGGTTGCGCTTTGCTGGGACCCCCTGCCAGGCGTTGGCAGTAGACCTTGGAATTTCGGCGCGGACGGTAACATAGGGTAAGCCGTCTCACAACCGGTGTTCGCGGCGGAAGTAACCGCGTCAAGTACGCTGTAACTATTTGAATTCATTGCAAAAAGGCCCCGATGGCGGGCTCGGCGGCGAAGCGGCGCTGTAAGCGTACTCGCATATGAAAAAGGCCATCGCGGCGGGGCCGATCTCGTCGGGCGGCGTGGTGCAAAACCCGCACTCGGGTGGAGGTTGGCGGGTAAGGCGCATTATTCCTCGTCACCGTCGTTGGCATCGGCGCCGGCTTCGTCCGGCTGAAACAGAACCTCACAAAATGCCTCGGGATCAAAGCGGCGCAGATCATCGACCCCCTCGCCGATGCCGATGTAGCGGATGGGGATCTTCAGCTCGTCGACGACCCCGAGGACCACGCCACCTTTGGCGGTGCCGTCGAGCTTGGTCAGGACCAGGCCGCTGAAGCGCATCGTCTCTTTGAACATCTGCGCCTGGGCGAGGGCGTTTTGGCCGATCGTGGCGTCGAGCACGAGGAAGGTGTCGTGGGGTTCGAGGGCGTCACGCCCAGCGGACAACGCCTTGGATGCCGCGCGACCCATTTTCTCCAGCTCGTCCATCAGCTCTTTGCGGGTGTGGAGGCGGCCCGCGGTGTCGCACAAGACGACGTCGTAGCCTTCCTTTCGACCCCGCGTGATGCCGTCGAACAGGACCGAGCTCGGATCGGCGCCGTCCTTGCCCATGTGGATGTCGCAGCCGACCCGGCGGGCCCAGATCTCGAGCTGCTCGCCCGCCGCCGCGCGGTAGGTGTCGCCGGCGACCATCAAGGTCTTGCGTCCGGCGTCGACGTGGCGCGCGGCGAGCTTGCCGATCGTCGTGGTCTTGCCGACGCCGTTGACCCCGATCATCAAGAGCGTGTAGGGGCCGACCTCCGGCGTGTACTCGAGGGGCCCCGCGTCGATCTCGAGGATCTCGAGGGCCTTGGCTCGGATCACCGCCCAGACCGCGTCGGGGTCGGCGACCTCGCGCTTGTCGAGCTCGGAGGTCACAGACTCGAGCAAGGCCTCGGCTGTCTTGGCCCCGATGTCGGCCGTGAACAGGACCTCTTCGATGTCGTCCTTGAGGTCCTCGCTGACCTTGGGCTTGCCTTTGAACAGCCGCGCGAGCCGGGCGATGAAGCCCCCCTTGGTCTTCTTGAGGCCCTTGCGGAGGCGCTCGCGCTCTCCCTTCTTGGCCTCGAGCTCGGCCTGCTCGCGCTCCTCGCGGGTCGGGACCTTGGGCTTGTCGACCGGCATCGGAACCGGCGCTCGCGCCTCTGGCTCTGGCTCTGGCTCTGGCTCTTTGGCGGCAGCCGCGGGCTCGGGCTTCTCAGCTTCGGGCTCGGGCTTCTCAGCTTCGGGCTCGGGCTTCTCAGCTTCGGGCTCGGGCTTCTCAGCTTCGGGCTCGGGCTTCTCAGCTTCGGGCTTCTCAGCTTCGGGCTTCTCAGCTTCGGGCTTCTCAGCTTCGGGCTTTTCAGCTTCGGGCTTCTCAGCTTCGGGCTCGGCGACCTTGGGCGGGGTGACCTTGGGCGCCTTTTTGAAGCTTGGCGGCGGCGCGAAGGTCGGTGGCGGAGCGAAGCGAGGCAGCGCTTTGTCCGCGGGCTTCTCGGCGTCCGAATCGGGCTCCGACGGGGCCTCTGGCTCCGCCTCATCCTTGTCGGCGGCTTCTTCTCCGTCTTCGGGGGCAGCCTCATCCTTGTCGGCGGCTTCTTCTCCGTCTTCGGGAGCAGCCTTGTCCTCGTCGTCGGGAGCGGCCTCAGCCTTGTCCTCGTCGTCGGGAGCGGCCTCGGCCTTGTCCTCGTCGTCGGGAGCGGCCTCGGCCTTGTCCTCGTCGTCGGGGGCAGCCTTGTCCTCGTCGTCGGGAGCGGCCTCGGCCTCGTCCTCGTCGTCGGGAGCGGCCTTCGCCTTCGGGGCGGCCTCGTCTTCGTCGGGCGCCTTGGACGCTTTGTCCGGTGCGCTGGGGCCGAGCGCGTCCGCCGTCTTCGCCGGCGGCAGCTCCTTCTTCGGCCTCGCGACCAACCAGATGATGGCCCCGGCAGCGATCGCCAGGACGACAATAATGATGATATCTCCGGGTCCCATCGCGGCTTCTGGCGCGCAGTAGGCCACCAGCTGACCGACTCGTCAACGCTGGGAGCTCATCGTGAGCCTAGAGGCAGATCTCATCGGAGATCGCGTCAGGAAAGATCTCCATCGGCGGGGTCACGGGTGGGCCGAATACCGATCTTTGGTCACCCAGGTGGCGACCCCAGCTCGGGATCGTCCCGAGACAGTAGGGTACGGGCCCAAGATCGCGGCCGTGAGTTCGCGCCGCAAGGCTCGCTCGTGGCGCGCCTCGTCGCCGCCGAGCCCTTTTCCCCCGGCCGCGGACTCTGCTAACTGAGAGCCCCGTACCCGCGCGCCGCGAGGCCGCGGTGGGCACAGCTCAGCCACCATGCGCATCAAAACGATCGAGGTCGTCGGGTTCAAGTCTTTCGCCGATCGGACCGTCGTGACGCTCGACGATCACGTGACCGCCGTGATCGGTCCCAACGGCTGTGGCAAATCCAACATCGTCGACGCGATGCGCTGGTGCCTCGGCGAGCAGCGGGCCAAGCACCTGCGCGGCGGCGGCATGTCCGACGTGATCTTCGCGGGCTCGAGCACCCGCGGGCCCGCGGGCATGGCCGAGGTCACGATCGTATTCGAGAACAGCGGCGACAGCCCGGGCGCGTACCTGAAGTTCGCCGAGATCGCGGTGACTCGGCGGCTGTACCGCGACGGGACCAGCGAATACCTGATCAACAAGGTCCCGTGCCGCCTCCGCGACATCAACGACATGCTGATGGGCCGCGGGATCTCGGCCAAGAGCGGCTACTCGATCATCGAGCAGGGCCGCGTCGGGCAGATCGTGACCAGCAAGCCCGAGAACCGGCGCCAGGTCATCGACGAGGCCGCGGGCATCACCAAGTTCAAGCACCAAAAGGTTCAGGCCCAGCGCAAGATCGAGCAGACCCGCCAGAACCTGCTGCGGGTGACCGACGTGATCGGCGAGCTCGAGGGGCGCCTCGGCACCCTTAAGCGCCAGGCCCAGAAGGCCGAGCGCTACAAGCGATATCGGACCGAGCTGCGCGACCTCGAGCTGTGGCACGCCAGCCACAAGCTGCTCGAGCTGCGCGCGACCGCGCGGGTGCTCGAGCAGCGCCGCGCCCAGCTCGACGAGCGCGTCGAGGATCTGCGCCACGACTCCGCCGCCCGCGAGGCCCGGCTCGAGGCCGAGCGCGTGGCCCTGCGCGAGGTCGAGGCCGAGCTCTCGCGTGAGCAAGAGGCCCTCTACGAGCTCGAGAACCGCATCCAGCTGATCGAGCAGGATCGTCGCTTCAAGCTCCAGGAGCAGGAGGGGCTGCGCAGGTCCTCGGACCACAGCCGGGCCGAGCGTGACGCCGTGGTCCGCGGGCTCGAGGGTCTCTCTGCCGAGCTCGTGGAGGTCGAAGAGCAGCGCGCGACGCTCGGCGAGGGCGGGGGGGAGCAGGGCCTCGAGGCCCAGGTCGAGCGCCTCGGCTTCGAGCTCGACGAGACCGCCGCCAGCCTCCGCAGCGAGCGCGAGCTGCTCGACCGCTGCCGCAGCGAGTGGGCCACGGCCCAGCAGCGCAGCGCGACCCTCGAGGCCACGATCCTGTCGCGGACCGAGAGCGTCATCGAGCTGCGCGAGCGGGTCGAGGCCATGGCCCACGACGCCGCGGCGCTCGAGCAGAGCACCGACAGCGACTCGAGCCGCCTCGACGAGGTCCAGGCCCAGCTCGCAACCGCCGAGCAGCAGCTCGAGACCGTTCGCGCCCGGCGCCAGGCCCTCGACCGCGAGCGAGTCGAGCTGCGCGAGCGTCTGCGCTCCGCGGAGGTCGAGGTCGAGACCGCGCGCAAGGAGCTGCTCCGAGCTCGCTCCCGCCTCCAGTCGCTCGAGGAGATCCAGACCCGCTACCAGGCCTGCCAAAGCGGCGTGCAGGTCGTCATGGAGCACCGCGAGGCGCTCGCGGAGGTCGGCGCGCAGCTGTCGGCCTCGGCCGGGCTCAGCGGGCCCGAGGCCGGCGGCAGCGCGCTCGGACGCCCGTCCGTTCACGGGATCATGGCCGACTTCATCACCGCCCCCGCGCACCTCGAGTCCGCGGTCTCGGCGGTGCTCGGCGATCGCCTCCAGGGCGTCGTCGTCGACGCGCCGGTCACCGGGGCCAGCGGCGTCGAGCTGCTCAAGCAGCTGCGCGAGGGCCGGACGACCTTCCTGCCGATGTCCTATGGCCTCGACGCCGGGGTCGAGCGAGCGGCCGAGCGCGAGGGACGTCCGCTCGGGTGGCGTGCCCCCGAGCGCGGGACTGGCGGGTCGATCGAGGTCGTCGATCTGCGCGCAGAGATCGAGGCCGAGGGTGTCGCGGGCGAGGCCGAGGGTGTCGCGGGCGAAGCCGAGGGTGTCGCGGGCGAGGCCGAGGGTGTCGCGGGCGAAGCCGAGGGTGTCGCGGGCGAGGCCGACGGTGTCGCAGGCGAGGCCGATCTTGTCGCGGGCGAAGCCGAGCCCGTCGCGCCCGAGGGCGACCGTGGTGTGGGCGAAGCTGGCCCGGCCGCGGGGGAGGTCGCAGCGGCCGACCTCAGCGGCGAGGTCGCCGGGCCGAGCGCGGATGCCGGAGACGCACCCAGCGCGACCGTGGTCGAGCCGGGTGCCGAGGCGGCTGGCGGCGAGCTCGCCGTGCGCCAGGTCGCCGTCGCGCTGCCGCCCGAGCTCGCCGCGCCCGCTCCCGACCCCCTCGCCGCGCTCCGCGACCTCGAGGGCGTGGTCGGTCGGCTCAGCGAGCTCGTCGAGGTCGAGCCCGAGCTGCGTGATCTCGTCGAGCTCCTGCTCGGCGAGACGGTGGTCGTCGATCAGCTCTCGCGCGCGCTCGAGCTGTGGCACGGCCTGCGGCGCGAGCTCCCGGCCCGGGCCCGGGTCCCGCACACCCTCGTGACGCTCGACGGCGATCGGATCGAGCCGACCGGCGTGGTCGTCGGCGGCTCGACCGACGCGATCGACTCGGCGCTGCTCCAGCAAAAGCGCGAGATCGGTGAGCTTCAGACGATCGTCGCCGAGCTCGAGGCCACCTTCGAGTCGGCCCAGCAGCGGCGCCAGGGCCTCGCCGAGCGCCTCGACGAGGTCGAGCGCGGGCGCGAGATCGGTGAGACCGAGGTGCTCGAGGCCGAGAAGGCGCGCATCGCCGCCAGCCGGGAGGTCTCGGCGATCGAAGAGGCGCGCGCGCGTCTCGATCGGCAGCTCGAGCAGCTCACCCGTGGGCGCGCCGATCTCGAGGCGACCCTCGACCAGCGCCAGAGCGAGCGGATCGTGCTCGAGGAGGAGCTCGTCAGCCTGCGCGAGCGGACGCCCGAGCTCGACGCCGAGGCCGAGGCGCTCGAGCAGCGCGTCGAGGTCTTGACCGAGGCGCGCGAGCGGGTCAGCGGCCAGCTGACCGAGGTCAAGGTCGCGCTTGCGAGCTGGCAAGAGCAGCGCAACGCGCTCGCGTCCACAGCCAAGCGCTTGACCAAGCAGGTTGCGAGCGAGCGTGAGCGGGCCCGCCGTCTCGGCGAGGCGGCCGACGAGGCCGACGTCCGCGTCGTCGAGCTCGGCACCGAGATCGAGACCATGGCCGAGGAGCACGCCGTGCTCCTCGAGCAGCACAAGGTCCGGACCGCCGCCAAGCACGACGCCGCCGAGGCCCACGACGCCGCGGTCCTGCGCGTCGACGAGCTCGAGCTGTCGATCCGGAGCCTGCGTCAGCAACACGAGGAGCAGCGCGAGCAGCTCCAGGAGGTCGAGCTCGGCCTCCGCGAGCTCGTGCTCGAGCGTCAGCACCTCGAGACCGACATCCGCGATCGCTTCGACGCCGACCTGCGCACGCTGCTCGTCGACTTCCACGATCGCGGGCTCGCGACCCAGACCGAGCACGAGCGGGTCCGTGAGCTCAAGCGCATCCTCTCGCGCATGGGCGAGGTCAACCTGACCGCGATCGCCGAGTACGAGGAGGTCGCGGAGCGCTACGAGTACCTCACGACCCAGCGCCAGGACCTCGAAGACGCGACCTTGCAGCTGCAAGAGGCGATCGATCGGATCGACGCGACGACCAAGGAGCGCTTCGCCGAGACCTTCGTCGCGGTCAACGAGATGTTCCAGCGGCTGTTCCCCCGCCTGTTCAACGGCGGCCAGGCCAAGCTCGTGCTGACCGACCCCAACGACATGCTGACGACTGGCGTCGACATCCTCGCCCAGCCGCCGGGCAAGAAGGTCTCGAGCCTCGAGCTGCTCTCGGGCGGCGAGAAGGCCCTGACCGCGGTCAGCTTGATCTTCGGCATCTTCCTGATCAAGAGCAGCCCCTTTTGCCTGCTCGACGAGGTCGACGCGCCCCTCGACGAGGCCAACGTCGGGCGCTTCTCCGACCTCGTCGCAGAGCTCGCGCAGGGCACCCAGTTCATCATCATCACGCACAACAAGCGGACGATGGAGATCGCGGACCGGCTCTACGGGGTGACCATGCAGCAGCGCGGAGTCTCGAAGCTGGTCTCCGTCAACATGCGCCGCGCCGTCTCCGTAGCGCAGATGTCCTGAAGCGGCAGAGCCCCCCTCTGGGGGGCCACGCGAGCCACTGCGTAGCGCATGAGAGCCCACCGAGCGGGCGAGTGAAACGAGCGCGCGACCGGCCGCGGAGCGGCCGTGCGTGGCAAAGTGCAGGATGGCTGTGGGGGGCTAAA
>NZ_PVNK01000260.1 GCF_002994615.1 Enhygromyxa salina
TTTTCGCCGAGGGCGCGAAGCCAAAACGCCGCTGTACCGGGCGTACTGCAAGTTTTGGCGACAAAGCCCTCGGCGAAAAGGCCAAGCGAGGCGGCGCGAGGCATTGCACCCCGGGCTGCTAGGCCCGGGACGAGTCGAGCATGACGGCGTCGACCAGCTCGCGCCGTGAGCTGCTCGTCGTAGCCGAGCAGCTCGCTCGCGGGCCCGACGATCACCCGGCGGCCGTGGCGAGAGGCGACCAGCGCCGCGTGGTTGGTCGGCACGTAGATCGACAGCGCCCACGGCGTCTCGACCTCCGCGCAGGTCATGCGGTGGGCCTGGGTCGCGCCGATCCACAGGTTCCAGTCCTTGACCGAGACCCGCCGCGCGACGTGCTCCTCCTTGCGTGGATCGACGAGGTAGCTGACCTCGCCGCGGACGAGGCGGACCTTGCCCGTGGCCCGATCGCGCACGTAGATGCCCGACTCGGGATCGACCCCGATCGCGTTGATGATGACCGCGTCGTGATCGTTGCCGACGTGGGGCTCGCCGCTGTCGGGGTGCAGGACCTCGGCCTCGATTGTCCCCGCCGGGCAGCGCCCGGCGGAGCCATGCTAGCAGCCCGGGGTGCAATGCATCGTGTCGCCTCGCGCCGGAAAGCCCTCGGCGAAAAGGCCAAGCGAGGCGGCGCGAGGCATTGCACCCCGGGCTGCTAGCCATCGATTACAGGTTGTTAGGAGTCGCCCGCGGCAAGCTCGGTGTAGCTAGCGAAGCACCGGACCACGAACGGCGCGGAACATGACACGGCCACCGAGCAGACGCAACGAGCGGTGGGCGTCGGAGGCCGAGCGTCACGATAGCGGCCAGGGCCTGCGTGATACCCTCCGCTCATGTCTCGCCTTCGCTTGGTCGCCCTCGCCCTGTCTAGCCCCCTGATTTTGACGGCCTGCCCGGGCACCAACAACGCCGACAGCGGGTTTGGGACCTTCGCAACGCTCTCGTCGACCTCGGGCGGCGAGACCGCGGGGGACGGCGACGCAGACGGCGACGGCGACGGCGATCCGGCGGAGACCGGCGACACCGACTCGGGCGGCGCCAGCTGTGGCGACGGGGTCGTCGATAGCGGCGAAGAGTGCGACCTCGGGCCCGACAACGCCGAGACGGGCCAGTGCACGCCAAACTGCACGATCGCGACCTGCGGCGACGGCTTTGTCTACGAGGGCCTCGAAGAGTGCGACGACGGCAACAGCGACAACACCGACGCGTGCGTCGAGGGCTGCGTCGCCGCGACCTGCGGCGACGGCTTCGTCCAGACCGGCGTCGAAGACTGCGACGACGGCAACGACGACGAGACCGACGGCTGCAACACGATGTGCCTGCCCGGCACCTGCGGCGACGGGGTCGTGCAAGCGGGCGAGCAGTGCGACGACGGCAACCGCGACACGAGCGACGAGTGCCCGGCCTGCCAGCTCGCCTACTGCGGCGACGGCTACACCCAAGCCGGCGTCGAGCAGTGCGACGACGGCAACGAGATCGACACCGACGCCTGCCTCCCGGTCACCTGCGTGCCCGCGAGCTGCGGCGACGGCTTCCTCCACGAGGGCGTCGAGGGCTGCGACGACGGCAACCTCGACGACTCGGATCAGTGCCCCGGCAGCTGCCAGGACGCCTTCTGCGGCGACGGCTTCGTCCACGAGGGCTTCGAGACCTGCGACGACGGCAACAACGTCAGCGACGATGGCTGCGACGCCGAGTGCATCGCCGAGTGCGGCGACGACTGCTGGGGCGAGTTCGGCTGCTTCACGGACTCGGGCCGCTGCATCCGGTTCTCGTGCCGGGCCGGCGACGCCGGGCCCAACTGGTGCGACAGCTGCATGGGCTGGGAGGAGATCACCTACGATCAGTGGCTCAACCAGGGCTACTGCGAGGACGTGACCGCCAAGTACCGCGCCGACTACGGCTACGCGACCAGGTGTGGCGGCGTGGCCAGCTGCTGCGTCGACGAGGACAGCTGCGGCGGGGGGGACAACGCCTGGCACTTCTCCGACGGCAACAGCAACTACTACACCGGTCCGTGCCTCGGCTGTCAGGGCGTGGACAACTGCACCCATTGGAACAGCATCGACAACAGCAGCTACACGCGACTGAGCGTGTGTGAAAAGTTTCAATAGCAGTCTGCTGTCTGCAATCTACAATCCGCGTAGGAAACGCGGGGCGGCAGCGCCCACGCTCGACCTCACCATCGGTACCAATATTGATCCCGACTGCGCGGTCCGGCCAGCGTGCCAAGCCATACTACATGTCCAAAAGATCACCAACTGGCCAAAACTGACCAAAGTGGTCCCCTTAACCTCAGTGGCGCTTTTGTCCTCAGTGTGGATATTTGGAACATTCGCGGCAACCCCCGCGGCCTGACCCCTGGGCGGGCCACGCAGTATGCCTAATACCGGTGGCGCGATTACGCCCCTTTTACGCTTCCGCATTCGTCGCACTCCGCTTCTTCTCCCCTCAAAAAAATCGAGCTAGAAAAACTACACCATTGTCGATACCTTTTGAGCGATGACACATCGCGCTCTGTTGTTCCCGATCCTGACGGCGGCTTTGCTCTTCGGTACGACCACCGGTGAAGCACAGGCTGCACCTCCGTTCACGGCATTCGAGAGCGGACACGTGCGCCCCCTCGCCCTCTCGCCCGATGGCAAGCGTCTGTTCGTCGTCAACACCCCCGACAACCGACTCGAGATCTACAAGGTCACGGATAGCGGGCTCGAGCACCGGGCGTCGGTGCCCGTCGGGCTCGAGCCGGTCGCGGTCGCGGTTCGGTCAAACAACGAGGTCTGGGTCGTCAACCACCTGTCTGACAGCGTCAGCGTCGTCGCCGTCAGCGGCCTGGCCCCGCGGGTCAAGAAGACCCTCTACGTCGGCGACGAGCCCAACGACATCGTGTTCGCTGGCCCGGGCTCGTCGCGGGCCTTCATCAGCGCCGCGCACCGGGGCCAGAACGCGCCCTTCGATCCGCAGCTGACCACGCCGAGCGTCGGTCGAGCCGACGTCTGGGTGTTCGACGCGAACGACCTCGGCGCCGGACCGGGCGGCACGCCGCTGTCGATCGTCAACCTGTTTAGTGACGTACCACGAGCGCTGGCCGTGGGCCCCGACGGCGACACGGTCTACGCGGCCGCGTTGAACTCGGGCAACCAGACCGCGCTCGTGCCGCTCGCCCTGATCCCGGACACCGGTGAGGCCGACGGCGGCATCCCGCTGCCCAACGTCCACCACGGCGGGGCCCCCGAGCCCGACATGAGCCTGATCGTCAAGTACGACGGGAGCCACTGGGTCGACGAGCTCGGGCGAACCTGGGACGACAAGATCAAGTTCAACCTGCCCGACAAGGACGTGTTCGTGATCGACGCCAACGCGGCGACCCCCGAGCTGCTGCCCGGCGACGACGGCTTCTTCGCCCACGTCGGCACGACCTTGTTCAACATGGCCGTCAACCCGGTCAACGGGAAGGTCTACGTGACCAACACCGAGTCCCTCAACCACGTCCGCTTCGAGGGCCCCGGGATCTTCGCCGACACCACCGTCCGCGGCCACCTCGTCGACAACCGCATCACCGTGCTCGACGACGACGGCGTCCACCCGCGCCTGCTCAACCCCCACGTCGACTACAGCACCTGCTGCGCCCCGGTCCCCAACGCCGAGACCGAGCTCAGCGTGTCGCAGCCCCTCGGCATGGCGATCTCCTCCGACGGCGAGGTCCTCTACACCGCGGTGCTCGGCAACGACAAGGTCGCGATCTACTACACGGCCGAGCTCGAGGACGACATGTTCTACCCCGACGTCGCCGATCAGA
The DNA here is from genome assembly GCF_002994615.1 of Enhygromyxa salina. Lineage (GTDB taxonomy): Bacteria > Myxococcota_A > Polyangia > Nannocystales > Nannocystaceae > Plesiocystis > Plesiocystis salina_A. Next base: position 3,836 of record NZ_PVNK01000260.1, read on the forward strand.
TCCCGGTCAGCGGCGGCGGCCCGACCGGCGTGGTCCTCGACGAGGCCCGCGACCGCCTCTACGTGATGACCCGCTTCGACAACGGGATCTCGATCGTCGACACCGATCTCCGGGAGGAGGTCGACCACCTCTCGATGCACAACCCCGAGCCGGCCTCGATCATCGCCGGGCGCCGCTTCCTCTACGACGCGGCCCTGACCTCGAGCCACGGCGATCAGTCCTGCGCCTCATGCCACATCTTCGGCGACAAGGACGATCTCGCCTGGGATCTCGGCGACCCCGACGGTGACATCAGCTCGACCCCGGCCAACGTCCTCGACAACCTCGGCGTCGGCCACAGCGACTATCACCCGATGAAGGGGCCGATGACGACCCAGAGCCTGCGCGGGCTCGACAACCACGGGCCGATGCACTGGCGCGGCGATCGCAACGGCAAGCACCTCGGCCCGCCCGCGCAGCCCAACGACGGCGCGTACAGCGAGGTGGCCGCGTTCAACACCTTCAACATCGCCTTCCCGGGCCTCGTCGGCCTCGACCAGGAGCTGCCCGTGGCGCAGATGCAGGCCTTCACCGACTTTGCGCTCCAGATCGTGTACCCGCCCAACCCGATCCGGGCCCTCGACAACTCACTCAACGCCGACCAGCAAGAGGGTGAAGACTTCTTCAACAACAACCTCACCTTCAACAACTTCGTCAACGACGTCGACTTCACCTGCGCGGACTGCCACGTGATCGACCCCGAGGGCAACGCGGAGTACGGCGTCGAGCGCCCGGGCTTCTTCGGCAGCGACGGCCAGCTCGTCCAGGCCGAGTTCTCACAGACCTTCAAGGTCCCGCACCTGCGCAACCTCTACACGAAGGTCGGCACCTTCGGCTATCCCGACAACGACGTCTTCTTCAACCAACCCAGCCTGCCCTTCTACGACCCCAGCCACCAAGGCGACCAGATCCGCTCGTTCGGCTTCACCCACGACGGCTCGAAGGACACGCCGATGCGCTTCTTCAACGCCTTCGCCCTGACCCCTGACGGGTTCCAGGACTTCGACAAGATGCGCAAGGTCGCCGAGTTCGTGTACGCGATGGACTCGAACCTCAAGCCGATCGTCGGCCAGCAGGTCACCCTCACCAAGAACAACCTCGGCGACGTCTGGTCGCGGATCGACCTGCTCGAGGCCCGCGCCGACGCGGGTGAGTGCGAGCTCATCGTCAAGACCCGGCTCGGCGCCGTCGAGTTCGGGCTCTATTACACGGACGGCGCGTACACGACGAGCTTCTCGGCGATCCCAGATCTCGGCGCCTTCCAGGTCCTGCTCCTCGCCCAGGCCTCGCCGCTGACCTTCACCTGCACCCCGCCGGGCTCCGGCCTCCGCCTCGGCGTCGACCGCGACGGCGACGGCTTCCGCGACGGTGACGAGCTGATCGCCCACAGCGATCCGGCCGACCCCTGGGACACGCCCTAAGAGGGGCTGTCGAGGACCTCGCAGGCGTCAGCTACTTTGCCATGGCCCCCGAAAGGGGGCTGGCTGTCCAGGACCCCCGCGGGCGTCGGGGGGCTGTCTTGGGCCCCCGCGGGCGCGCAGGGCTGGACGCTCGTGGGGGCTCTCAGGTTCGGACGATCTTCATGCGCTGGAGGACCAGCGCCTTGGCCAGGCCGTCTTGGAGCGTGCTGAGGGTGTGGAGGTTGGAGAGGTCAACCCCCAGCGCGACGATGGTTCGGGCGGTCTTCGGCGACATGCCGACGAGGAAGACCTCGGTGCCCAGGAGGCGGACCGCCCGAGCCAGGCGGATGATGAGCTGCGCCGCCGCGGTGTCGAACACCGGCACACCCGAGATGTCGATGATCGTCGCCCGAGTCTGCAGGCGCGCGATCTCGTGGAGGAGCTTCTCGGTCAGGAGCTCGGCTCGGAAGGTGTCGAAGGTCCCGACCAGGGGCACGACGAGAATCCCGCGGACGACCGGAGCGATCGGCGTCGAGGCCTGACGAATCATCTCGAGCAGGTCGGTCTTCTCTTCGAGAGCCGACTCGAGCTCGACCAGCTGCGACTCGAGGCGCTCGAGCTCGTGCTTGACCGCGCGCTCTTGGAGCTCGGTCTCGCGCTTGACGGTGAAACGCATCGTGCAGACGAGGACAAACTCGAAGAACCACTCCTCGACCGCCTCGCGCAGAGCCTCGCCTCCGTCCTCGGACCCGAGCGCGCTGCGGACCTCTTTGCGCAGGGTCTGGGCGAAGAAGCGGAGATCCGAGAAGGTCAGCCCGACCTCCGACAAGGTCTCGATCAGCCCCTGGACCACCTTGCGGATCGCCTTGCGCTGGCTCGCCTGGATGTCTGCAGCCAGGGCACCGAGCGTCGCCTCGACGTGACCGCGACACCTCTCCTCGCCGATACGCGAAAAGGCGCTGGTTACACGTCCGGTGAGGTGCTCGACGATGGCGTCGGCGAGCCCTTCTTGTACGCGTTCGAGCCCAGAGAACGGCATCGCGCGACGACTCTACCAGCTCACGTGATACGTACAAGCTGAATCGCCCTTGTCCATACAACCCTCGCCATGCTCGACCAGCGCTTGCTCGCCGTAGCGGGAGCATGACCCCTCGACGATCCCCATGTGGAGCGCACACGGAAACCTTGGCGTAAAAGTGAGCACGGCACCGTCTTCGCCTTCCAGCACGCAGGTGATCTCACCCACGCCTGCTCCGCGCGCGTTGAGCCGATAGGCGTGGTCGAGGCTCATCAGCAGCGTCTGGATGCCATCGATATTGGGCGGAAAGTCGGCGGCCTCGACCATCTTCCTGCCGACCTTCATGACCGCCACGCGACCGAGCTCGGCTTCAATCTTGTAGTATAGCGCGCTCGCCCAAGCGAAGTCGTACCAGCGTTCAGGATCGATCCGGTCGACGCCAACCGCGGCGAGCAGCTTGTTGACGACGCCCTTCGAGTGACCCAGGGCGAGGATGAACGAGTTGAGCGCGGCGCCGTTGTACTCCCTCTTATCCACTCAAAAAACTCCCAGTGAAATACTAGTACGTGATCCGTCGCCAAGTGTCCATACAATCCCGAGATCCACAATCATCCGCGCGCTCTCGGGTGACACCCCGACCACGACCACCTCGACCAGCCGGCTCATCAGCTGCGCGGTTGCGGTATCGACCACCGGGATCCCCGCGCGGGTTTGAGCGCGGGCGATTTCGTGGCGCAACTTCGCAGCCGTGGAGCGAGATCGCCCAGGCGCGGTCGCACCAGGTGTCGGGCTCGATCTGAGCGAACTCCGCATCGCGCAGAAGCCTGTCGAGGATGGCCTCGCACACGATCCGAAGATCAGGCCCTAAACCGCGACCTATGCGCCCTGGCGCGTTCTCGATCACTTATTTCTTCCGCGACAAATTGTAGTAGACTGCGTTCTGCAGCCTCTCTCGGGATGGGCTGACGAACTCGCCATGCGACTAGCCGAGGACAGCGATGACGAGCTCGTCGTACCAATCCGGCGAGAGTCGGATCTGAACCACGCTCGCATGATCGCCCGCGAGACCTGCAAGCTGGTCGAGATCCGCGGCTATCAGGCCCAAAAGATCGTCACCGCGGTCAGCGAGCTGGCCCGCAACATCGCACGCTACACGGGCGGCGGCCGGATCCGATTTCGCGTCGACACCTTGACCGAGTCGATCATCGTGGTCGCCGAGGACGACGGCCCCGGGATCACCAACCTCGACGAGATCCTCTCCGGCGGCTACCGCAGCCGGACCGGGCTCGGTCGCGGGTTGCTCGGCTCGCGCGAGCTCGCCGACCGTTTCGACATCCAGACCGCGCCCGCCGGCACCACCGTCCGGGTCGCCTTCGACTACGGCGGCAGGGGGAGCAGGGGGAGCGGGAGCCGCAAGAGCCGCGGGGGCAGCAGCGGAGACCGCGACGCAGGACGAGGAAAAGCATGGACGACATCAACCAGGTGACCTGCATCCCCCTGTGGGACTGCCTGCTCGTGCCGCTCCACGGCGACGTCAGCGACGAACAGGCCGAGCACCTCGTGACCGAGGTCCTCGAGCGGATCAAGGCCGACGAGTGCTACGGCGTGCTCGTCGACCTGTCGGGCGTCTGGACCCTCGACAGTCACCTGTGCTCGGTCCTCGCCAACCTCGCGCTCGCGGCCCGAATGATGGGCGCCAACACCGTGCTCTCGGGCATCAAGCCCGAGATCGCCATGACCCTCGAGGCGATGGGCATCGAGCTCCCCGGGATCGAGACCGTGGCCACGCTCGAGGACGCCCTCGGCAAGATGGGCATCACGCGGAGTCGTCGCTCGCGTGACGCCGAAGACGACGAGTTCCTCCTCGGCACACCGCTCGGCCGAGGCCCGCGCGAGGATCAGCGGTGAGCAACGAGGTCGCGGCCCTGAAGGCCGAGAACCTGCGACTTCGAGCTGCCCTCGACGCCCTCGAGACCCGCGGCGCCCTCGTCCTCGAGGCGGCCAATGACGGTGTCTGGGACTGGGACCTACGCACCAAGGAGGCCGTGTACTCGTGCCGCTGGAGCCAGGTCCTCGGCTACGCGGACGACGAGATCGCCAACACGATCGCCGCGTACTTCGAGCTGATCCACCACCAAGATCGCGCCCGGGTCCAGGCCGCCGTCGACCTCCACCTCGAAACGCGCGAGCCCTACGCCGTCGACTTCCGCATGCGGACCAAGTCCGGGTCCTGGCTGGAGATCCAAGCCCGCGGCCAGGCGGTGTGGACCGAAGATGGCGAGCCCACCCGCATGGCCGGGGTCCACACCGACGTGACCGAGCGCCACCTCCGCGAGCGGGAGCGGCTGCGCAACGAAGAGCTCATTGCAATCCAGACCGACACGATCCGCGCGCTCGGCGTGCCGATCTTGCAGGTGTGGAAGGACATCTTGTGCCTGCCGATCATCGGCGCCGTCGACGAAGAGCGCGCGACCGGAATGACCAGCGCCCTGCTCGAGCGGGTCGCGGCGACGGCGGTTCGCTTCACCGTGCTCGATCTGACCGGGGCCGAATTTCGCGCCGACACGGCCCAGTACCTCGCCCGCATGACTCGCTCGCTGCGCTTGATCGGCGGCCAGGGAGTGCTGTGCGGGATCGGACCCCGGACCGCCAAGATCCTCGTCGACATGGACCTCGATTTCGACGACGTGCCGGTCTACCGCGACCTCGGCGACGCCCTGCGCGCCTGCCTCTCGCAGCTGTCCAACGCGTCATCACGCCAGTCGTGATCCTGACCGTGATACTGGGGCCGTGATACTGGGGCCGTGATGCTGGCGTCGTCCCCCGGCCTCCCCGCGCAGGCGAACTGAGCGAGCGCAATTGTTGCCCGACGGAACCGGTGGGCAACGCCACGAGCGGTGCTTCACTCTTGGGCGATGACCGCAACGGCACATCCCGGCACCGAGCGGTTGGCAGCGGACTCGAACCCCTGGCAGATCGCCGAAGATCCTCACCTCGACCGTCAGACCAAGCTTCACCGCCTGCGCGACCTCGAATACTTCGTCCGGCAGGTCGAAGTCGCGACCGAAGAGGGCATGCCAGGCGAGTCGACGCTGCCCTCGATCGACGAGGTGCTGGCCGCGCTGGCCCAGCTTCGACCGCACGCCGAAGCCGTCGAGACGCCGACCAAGCTGTGAGCCGACGGCGCCGAGCTCAGTACTGCACGGCGCCATCGAGCTCGCGCAGCATCTGCTCGGCCGTGAGGCCGTCGGCCGCGACGCCGTCGAAGTACTGCAGCAGCCCGACCTTCTCGTAGTAGGGCAAGATCCGCTCGCTCATCAGCCCGATCGCGCGCAGGTTGGGGACCAGGCGCGAGAACATGACCTGGCGAAACATCTTCATGCCCGGCGCATTGGAGATGAAGCGGCGCCAGTGCTCGCGGGTCATCAGGCCCTCGAACCACTCCTCGTAGACCTCGTAGACCATGAAGCGGTTGCGCATCAGCAGCGCGACCTCGAACGCCCAGTCTTCACGCTCCTGGCGCTCGCGCTCCGACAGCTCCTTGGTGATGTGCTCGCGCAGCGCGAGCACGCCGTAGTGGACGTGGCGGGCCTCGTCTTGGATGACCATCTCGAGCAGCGCGCGCAGCAGCGGCTCGCGAGTGACCTTGTAGATCACGCCGAAGGCCCCGAGCGCGAGGCCCTCGACCATGATCTGCATGCCGAGAAATTTCATGTCCCAGCGCGAGTCGGTCATCAGCGAGTCGATGATCACAAACAGGTTGTCGTTGATCTGATAGAGGCGGCCGAGCTTCTGATCGAGGTAACGGTTGAAGACCTCGACGTGGCGGCCCTCGTCCATGACCTGGGTCGCGCCGTAGAGCTTGCCGTCGAAGAACTGCACGGCCTCGGTCACCTGGCAGGCGGCGAACAGCGCGCCCTGCTCGCCGTGGAGGAACTGGCTGAGCAGCCAGCACACGAGCGAAAAGCGGAACTCGGCCAGCTCTTTGTTGGTGAAGGTCGTCCCGAGCTCGGCCGCGAGGGTGTGGGGATCGAGGAAGTCGTCGGGCAGGAGCGGGTTTTCGTAGTCGAAGGGATCGACGTCGGTGTTCCAGGCCAGCGAGTCGGAGTCCCATTGGCCCTGCTTGGCGCGGCGGTAGAGCTCGGCCATCTCGGGTTGATCGGCCGGGTAGGTCCAATCGAAGTGGGCCTCGTAGTTGCAGGAGATCTTGGTTGGCTCGCCCTGCTTGCCGCGCTGGAGCAACATCCCACGGACGCCCGAGGGCGCGAGCGAGCGCAGGACCTTGGGATCGCGGATCTCCATGAACACCGACAGCGCCTCGAAGTAGCTGTCGACCTGGCTGCGCATCCGGGTCGGCAACAGGTTGGTCAATCGCTCGCTGTCCAGCATCGTAGCCAGCGTGCCACGCCCCAGGCAGAGTGTCTAGTTGAACTAGACAGAGCCCCCCAACTCGCAATCAGAACCGCGCGAAAAAGGCGCGCGCCTTGGCCTGGTGATAGCGAACCAAGAAGCTGTTGATCAGCGGCAGCCCCCGGCGAAACAGCTCGACGACCTGGTCGGCCGGGAGCGTGGCCAGGCGCGGCGTCAGCTCGCGAAGCTCGCGCTCGAACAGCTCGTCGAGCGCGCCCACGTAGTTGGCCAAATCTTGGACGTCGAAGCCGAGCTCGCGGGTGAACCCGGCCTCGCGCAGGCCGGCCCACAGCTCGATGACCCACACGTCATCTTGGGGCACATGCAGGGCGCCGCGGATCTTGACGGTCCCGAGCAGGCCGAGGCCCTCGAGCGCCCGCAGCTCGCCGCGATCGAGGCCATGCTTGCGCAGGAGCGGGGCGATCGGGACCGTGCTGCCGGACTCGCGGCTGGCCGAGAGCACGTCGGCGACGCGCTCTTTGACCTCGACCAAGAGCGCGCGCTGCTCGGGGCTGAACTCCTCGTCCTCACCGTCGAGGACCGCCCGGATCGCATCGAGGGGCAAGAAGCGCTCGTTCTTGAGCTCGAGCACCAGGCGCAGGCGCTCGAGGTGCTCTTCGCCGTAGTAGGCCATGTTGGCCTTGGTCTTGTGCCCCTCGGGCATCAGGCCCTTGGCGATGTAGAAGTGGACGGTCTGGCGATCGAGGCCGGTGTGCTCGCACAGATCTTTCATGCGGTAGGGCCAGCGCTGACGGTCGACCGCGGGCTTGCGGGAGCTCGCGCGCGGCACCTCAGGCCTCCCCCCGCTCGCGCACGCGTACTCGACACGGGGCGCTGGGGCAGGCGACGCAGGCGAGGACCTGGCCGGCCTCGCGCTCGGTCGGGCCGAGGCAGTTGGGCTCGCGCATGATGACCTCGCCGCGCTCGAGCTCGACCTTGCACGCGGCGCAGCCCCCCATGGCGCATGAGTAGGGCATGTCGAGGCCCGCGGCGAGGCCGGCCTCGAGCAGGGTCTGGCCCGGTTGGACGACGACGCCGACCTCGCGCTGCGCGGTCACGATCGTGACCGCCTGCGGGGCGCGGACCTTGGCGGCGGCCTTGGCCTGGAGCTGCGGCGCCAGGAAGCTCTCGCTGTGGATCCGGGCCGCTGCGACCCCGCGGGCGCCGAGCAGCTCGCGGGCGCCGTCCATCATCGGGGTCGGGCCGCAGAGCAGAAACTCGCTGTCGGGGTCGGACGCGAGCGGGGTGTCGTCGAGCATGCCCGCGAGCGTCGGCCCCGTGCAGCGTCCGACGGCGCCCGACCAGCTCGGAGGCGGCTGCTCGAGCGCGTGGAGGACCGCCAGGCGCGGGCCGTGCTCGACGGCGAGCCGCGCCAGCGCGTCGGCGAAGATCACGTCGGCCTGGCTGCGGTTGGCGTAGATCAGGGCGAGCTCGCGTTGGGGCTCGCGCGTGAGCAGCGTGCGCAGCAGCGCCATCATCGGCGTGACCCCGCTGCCGCCCGCGATCAGGACGAGCTTGCGCGCGGGCTCGCGGGCGAACTCGCCGGAGGGGCCGAGCGCGCGCAGGCGCATGCCTGGAGCCGCGTGATCGTTGAGATAGGTGGACACGCGGCCATCGGGGACGCGCTTGATCGTGACGCTGAAGCGGTCGCGAATCGAGCAGTCGGAGCTGACCGAGTAGGCCCGGCGCAGGGTCTCGCCGTCGAGCTCGACGAGCAGCGTGAAGAACTGGCCGGGCCGGATCGGCGGCAACGAGGCGCCGCTGGGGTCGCGCAGGACCAGGCTCACCGCGTCGGCGGTCTCGCGGATGACCTCGCTGATCTCGAGCTCGCGGGTTGCGAGGCCGGCGGGGGCGCCCGCGTAGCGCGAGCCGTCGCGAGCCAGCCACGCGGGCGCTCGCTCGCCGCGGAGGTTGGCGAGGACGACACGCAGGTCCCGGCGGAGCTGGCCGACGCGGGGCTCGAGGACGCGGGGGACGAGCTTGAAGCGACGTCGGGGGGCGGTCGATTTGGCTGACGCGGCGGCCACGATCGACAGTGTGGCGTGGTTCCAGGGGAGTGTAAAGTTCTACTCTACACTGGACCCGCCCAGCCCACGCAACCCACGCAGCCCGCCCAGGCTCAGCATCTCGAGTTCACAAGCCGGGATCCCACGCTTTTTCACCCCAGAAGATGGCACACTTACCAAAAAAGGCCGCGTTACACTCTTCGCCAATTCCTGCAATTTGACCATTGAAGCTGGTTCCGTCATAGGGCTGAGCGAAGACGAAATTCAAGTAATAAGCTTTACCTTTTTCCAGGGCGCAAAAATTAGGAGCGTCACCATAAGCTGAATTCATGACGGCCTCACGGTTACTCAGGAGAACGTTATTCGCAACTATCACACCCACACATTGCGCTGTTGCCGGATTGAAGTCGCCCGGACACTCGCTCATGGAGAAGGTCGTTGCCCCCTGCTCGCCATAGCCTGGCGAGCTCGTGAACGAAAACTTAATGTCAAAGTCAGACTCAGGAACCTGAACATTGCTCAACACTATATATTGCTGTTCCGGGTCTATACTATTGATAATCTGCTTCGTGGTGTTGTCAGGGTGCAAAAACGGCCCGCCAAAACCGTTGACGCCGGGCATGGCCACCTGATTGCCACCGGCATAGGGGTGATCATACTGATAATTTTGCGCGACCAAATTGGGCGGCGACCACACATCGACTTGCGCACAGTCAACCTCGCCCCCACCGCGCTCCGCACACAGGCCATCGACACATTCGAGGTCACCGAGGCACTGCCCGCCGTTGCACTCACACCCGAGCTCCCCCGGGCTGCAGTCGTCCTCGACGCACACACCCTCGACACACTCGAAGTCACCGAGGCACAGCCCCGCGTTGCACTCACACCCGAGCTCCCCGGGGATGCAGCTCTGCACGCAAGTATTGTCGACGCACTCGAGGTCGCCGAGACACAGGCCGCCGTTGCATTCGCAGTTCAGCTCCCCCGGTATGCAGGCGGGGTCGCCGTCGCCGTCGCCGTCCCCCGAGCTCTCGCTGTCACTGTCGCTGTCGCCGACGCCCTCACCTTGCTCGGTGCCGCCAAACCCGCTCGAGGCGTCGCCCGTCTCGCCATCGTCGTGGCAGGCCAGGGCGAGCGGAAGCACAAGCAGTCGCATCGAGGGAGGCAGCTTCATGGCGACTCACCGTCGCACATGAGCTCCGGCCCGAGCAAGCGATGCTCCCTGGGCGAGCGAGCGCCCGGCGACGCTCAGCTACCCCTCCGACGCGCCGACCGGCTCGAGCCGACCGATCGCATACATCAGCTTGATGTCCGCGATGATCAGGTCAATCTTCGCGTTGATATTGCGCAAGGTCGCGTCGACCCGCTCGTACTCGGCGTCGAGGATATCCGTCGTGGTCGCGTCGCCGACCTGGTAGAGATCGACGGCCACCCGGTAGCCCTCGGCGGCCGACTCGTTGGCGCGCTCGATGTACTCGAGCTCGGCGAGCACGCTCTGGCGCTCGGCGTGGGCCGACGCGACCTCGATCGCGAGCCCGCGACGAAGCGCCTCGCGCTGGGCGTCGAGGCCGCGCTGGTTGGCCTCGAGCTCCTTGACCTTGGCCGAGGCGTTGATCGCTTCGTTCATGACGAAGGTCAGCGAGACGCCCGCGCTCCACGAGCCGTTGAAGACCGGCTCGAGCGGGAAGAAGCGCTGGTTGGGGTTGGCGTAGGTGGCCTCGGCGAAGCCGTCGAGCCGGGGGTAGTAGCCGGCCCGGGTGGTCTTGATCGCGTAGTCGAGCGACTCGGTGCTGGCCGCGAACGCGCGCATCTCGTAGCGCTGATCTTCACTCTCTTGGATCATCGTGGGCAGATCGTCGACGTCCGCGAGCGGGGCCTTGGCCGTGAACAGATCTTCGCCGATCTGGTAGCGCTCGAACTTGTCGTCGCCCATCTGAATCGCGAGGGCCTGCTCGGCGAGGATCTGAAAGTTCTCGGCCCGGATCGTGGCCGCGGTCAAGGTCGCGACCGCGGCGTCGAGGCGCATGACGTCGGCCTTGGACGCGACCCCGGCCTCGAACCCGGCCTCGGCGTCGAGCAGGCGGGCCTCGGTCCGCTCGAGCGACTCTTGCAGGGCGACCTTGCTCGCTACCGCCCGGACCCAGTCGTAGTAGGCCAGGCGCGCGTCTTTTTGGGTCGTCAGCTCCTCGGCCTTGGCGGCGTACTCGGCCGCGCGGATCTGGGCCTTGCCGGCTTTCTTGGCCGTCGGCAGCCGGGCGATGTAGTCGGAGATCGGCACGCCGAGCTGAGCCTGCAAGGTGATCCCGTTGAGCGGCGGATCCTCGATGTCGAACTCGAGGGGCACCGCGGCGACCGGCTCGCCCTCCTGATCGACGACACAATTGAGCAGCGGGATGTCTCCGCAGGGGCCGTAGCCGAGGATGCCCTCGTTCTGCGCGCCGACGATGAAGCCCTCGCCGCCGGTGTCGAAGTTGAGCTGCGCCTGCGAGAGGCGCACGTAGCTGGCGCTGGCCTCGACCCGCGGGATGAACTGATACAGGGTCTGGTCGAGCTGGGCCTCGGCGGCCTCGACCTCGGCCTGCTTGGCGGCGAGCATCGGCGAGCGGGCGACGCTGCGCTCGGCGACGTCTTTGGACGTCAGCCCGCCCGACACGGGCTGGAGCGCGGCGACGATCGGATCATCGAACTCGGCGACCTCGGGCGCGGGGCCCTCGACCGGGCCGGGGCCGTCGCTCGGGGGCGCAGCTGCGGGAGGCTCGGCGCTCGGCGGCGGGCTGACGGCCAGCGCGACCTGAGCCGGACCACCGGTCGGGGGCGCGGCCGAGGCCGGGCTCGCGCTCACACTCGAGGTCGCGACCGAGGTCGCAGAGGCGAGCAGGATCAGCAGTCCACGCGAACGATTCATCACAAGCTCCATAGTCTCCAGGGTGGTTGAAGTGCGAAGGGCAAGACCGGTGCCGGCTCCGGGCGCTCGAGCGCGGCCACGTTGAAGGCTCGGCGCGGATCGGCGCCGGAGCTTTGCCGCACCAGTTCGAGAGTCCGACACGATCAGGGTGCTCGGGTTGCGTCACGCCGTCGGCTCGCCCGACTCGTCCGACTCGGCCGACTCGGCCTCGACGCTGTGCCCGAACAGGCGCCAGACCCCCGAGAGCCGGGCCAGGATGCGCTCGGAGATCAGGTAGACCGCGGGGATCACGACCAGGGTCAGCAGCGTCGAGGTGATCATGCCGCCGATCACACACACGGCCATCGGCGCCCGCGTTGCCCCGCCCTCGGACAGCGCGAGGGCGATCGGCAGCATGCCGAAGATCGTCGCCGCCGCGGTCATGAAGATCGGCCGCAGGCGCACGCGCCCGGCCTTGACGAGGGCGTCCTCGAGGCTCAGGCCCTGCTTGCGCTCCTCGTTGGCGAAGTCGACGAGCAAGATCGCGGCCTTGGTGACCAGGCCCATCAACATGATCACGCCGATGAAGCTGAAGATGTTGAGGGTCATGCCCGAGACCCAGATGCCTCCGAACGCGCCGATGACCGACAGCGGCAGCGAGACCATGATGACCAGCGGCTGGCTCAGGCTGTCGAACTGCGCGGCGAGGATCATGTAGACGAGGATCCCCGCGAGCCCGAGGACGGCGAGCATCGCGGCGAACGACTCCTCCATCATCTCGGCGTTGCCGATCCAGCCCGTGTCGATCTCGGACGGCAGGATCTCGGCGGCCTTCTTCTCGATGATCTCTTTGGCCTCGGCCAGCGCCAGGCCGTCGAGATCGGCGAGCAGGACGATCTGCCGCTGGCGATCCTGACGCTCGATCTCGCTTGGCCCGGTCGTCTCGGTGATGTGGACGACGTTGGCGAGGTCGACGAGGGCCCCGGTCGAGGCCCGCAAGGTGATGCCGTCGAGGCTGCGCAGGGCGTCACGACGCTCGCGCGGCAGCTGGACGACGACGTCGTAGACGTCGCCGCCGTCCTTGAGCGTGCCGACCGGATCGGCGGACATCAGCGAGCGCAGGCTCCCGGCGATCTGCGCGACGGGCACGCCGAGATCGGCGGCTCGCTCGCGGTCGATCTCGATCGCAAGCTCGGGCTTGCCGCCCGTGTAGGTGGTGTCGACGTCGACGAAGCCCTCGATCTCGCGGATGTACTCGGCGAGCTCGTCGGCCGAGCGAGCGAGCTGGTCCATGTCGCCGCCGCGCAAGGTGAACTGGATCTGTTGCTGACGAAAGCCGTCGCCGCCGAAGGGGTCGATCATCTCGACCTTGACGGTGACGTCGCGCTCGGCGAGGTCGGCGAAGCGCTCGCGGGTCCAGGCCATGCCCCGGAGCTGGTCCCAGCCCCGGGCCCGCGGTCCGTCGAGCGCGACGTTGATCCGCGCCTGGCTGACCTGGGCCGAGCCTGCGCCGACGGTCGTGAAGGTGTCACGGACCCCGGGCAGGTTCTCGCGGATGTCCTTGGCCACGGCCTCGGCGATCTCGGTGGTCGCGTCGAGCGAGGTCCCGGTCGGCATCTCGATCGAGACCGCGAACTCCGAGCGATCTTCGGCGGGGATGAACTCGCCCGGCACCTGGCTGACGACGACGACCGAGAGCGCGAGGGTGCCGAGCGCGGCGAACACCGTGATCCACGGCCCGCGCAGGGCCTTGCGGACCAGCCAGGCGTAGGCGTTCTCGAACCCGCCAAAGGCCCGATCGAAGGCCCGCGCGAGGGCGAACTTCTCGTGCGGCTTGTCTTCGTGCTTGGTCATCCGCGCCGCGAGCATCGGCGTGAGCGTGAAGCTGACGAACATCGAGATCAGGACCGCGGCGCTGACGGTGATGCCGAACTCGAAGAAGAAGCGCCCGATCAAGCCCGACATGTACGCGACGGGCACGAACACGGCGACGATCGACAGGGTCGTGGCGATGACCGCGAACGAGATCTCGTTGGTCGCCTCGCGGGCCGCCTGCATCGGCGGCTTGCCCATCTGGCCATGGCGATGGATGTTTTCGATCACGACGATCGCGTCGTCGACGAGGATGCCGATCGACAGCGACATCGCCAACATCGTGATGTTGTTGAGCGTGAAGCCGAGCGCGTCCATGACCGCGAAGGTCCCGATCACCGAGGTCGGGATCGCCAGCGCCGAGATGAAGGTCGCGCGCCAGTCGTGGAGGAACACGAGGATGATCAGGACCGTCAGCCCGGCGCCGATCAGCAGATCCATCTGCACGTCCTCGATCGCGGTTCGAATGAAGGTCGAGTTGTCGTTGGGGATCGCGTAGGTGACCCCGAGATCGGTCAGGCGCGGCTCGAGCTCCTCGAGCTCCTCGCGCAGACGATCGGCGATCGCGATCGTGTTGGCCCCGGACTTCTTGCGCACGACCAGGGCCATGCCCGACTGGCCGTTGAGGGAGCTGCTCGAGCGCGCCTCCTCCATGTCGTCGAGGACCTCGGCGACGTCGCCGATCCGGACCGCGGCCCCGCCGAGCCCGCGGATCACGATCGCGCGGATCTCCTCGACGGAGTGGACCTCGCCCCGCGTGGTGACGGTGAACTCGCGCGCGCCCTGGGTCACGTGACCGGCCGGGAGATCGAGGCTCTGAGCCTGGAGCGCCTGGGCGACGTCGTCGACGGCGAGCCCGTAGCCGACGAGGTCTGCGGGATCGACCTCGATCCGGATCTCGCGCTCGCGCCCGCCGATGATGTCGATGCTGCCGACCCCGGGGATCTGCTGGAGGCGCTGCTTGACGACCTTGTCGGCGATCCGGGTCAGCTCGGCCGGCGACAGGTTCGAGGCCAGCGCGACCGAGGCGATCGGCGCCGAGCCCGTGTCAAAGCGCTGGACGACGGGCGGATCGATGCCCGGCGGCAGGTCACGCTCGATCGCCGAGATCTTGTCGCGGACCTCCTGCAGCGCGTCGCCCGACTCGACCTCGAGCTCGAACTCGACCACGACCATGGTCACGCCCTCGAGGTTGCGCGAGGTCATCCGCTTGATGCCCGAGATGCCCTGGATCGCCTCTTCGATCGGCTCGGCGACCTTGCTCTCCATCGTCAGCGGATCGGCGCCGGGATAGATCACCGTGGCCGTGACGACCGGGAAGTCGACCGCGGGATACAGATCCACGCCAAGGCGCGGGTAGGCGAACAGCCCGAACACGACCATGACCATGATCATCATGGCCGCGAAGATCGGGCGCTTGACCGAGACGTCGACGAGTTTCATGGCAGACTTCTTCGCTTCAGCCGGGCGTTGGCTTCGGGGCGATCATTGCCGTCGGGCTGACGGGGTCGGAGTCGGGCTCGGCCTCGGCGTCGGCCTCGGCCTCGGCCTTGGCCTCGGGCTCGGCTTCGGCCTCGGCCGCGTTCGGCTCGGGCGGGCGGTCGAGCTCGACCTCGACCGACATCCCGGACTTGATGCGCAGATCGGGGTTGTCGACGTCGATGATCAGCTCGATCGTCCGGGTCTGGGGATCGACGGCGTTGCCGATCCGCGTGATCGGGACCTCGAGGGTTCGATCGAGGGCCGGGAAGCTGACCGTGACCGGCGACCCGACGTCGAGCTCGCGCAGCTTGAGCTCGGGCACGCGGACCCGGACCTCGATCGTCGAGAGGTCGTCGATGACCAGCACGATCGTCGGCGGCATCATCGTCGCGACCTCGCCGACGTTCTTGTACTTGTGGGTGACGACCCCCGAGATCGGGCTCTCGACGGTCAGGTCGGCGGTGTGGGAGCGCGCGAGCGCGGTCGCGGCCCTGGCCTGCTTGACGCCGGCCTTGGCGGCCGCGACCTGGGCCTCGGCGCGCTCGAGGTTGGCGCTGCCAACGCTTCCGCGCTCGGCCAACTTGCGCGTGCGCTCGGTCTCGCGCTCGGCCTCGGCGAGCTGGAGCTCGGCGGCCGCGACCCCGGCCTGGGCCTGGCTGACCGCGAGCTTGACCGAGGAGCCCTCGATTCGAAACACCTGCTGACCAGCCTCGACCGTGTCGCCTTCTTCCACGGCGATGTTGGCGATGACGCCAGTCATGCCAGGCGCGAGCTCGACGTGGTGCTTGGCGCGGACGCTGCCAACCCAGCGGTGGCTGGCGGTCTCGTACGCGCCCTCCCCCGCCGCGGCCTTGGCCGGCGTCGGCATGTCCACGCGCTCCGGCGCGGCCTCACCGGTCGCGTCGGGCAGCCCGGAGTCGGCGTCTTGCTTGTCGCAACCGAGCAGCCCCACGCCAAGTGACAGGGCCAGCAACCAAGGGTTGGGTTTCATCGTGGTGTCGCTCCGTTCAAGAACATGTCCATGATCAGATCGCTCTGTTCGCGTAGACCGGGCTTGCAGCCGCCGAAGATCCACTGGGTGATCGCGCCGTGCATGAGCCCGCCAAAGACCCACGCGAGGGTCTCGGCCGGGTAGTCTTGGCGGATGCGATCGCCCGCCTCCGAGATCGAGGCGCTGAGCAAGGTCAAGAAGTGATGGTGGAACTGCTCGTCTTCGCAGTTGTTGGCGCGCCGGAAGTTCGTTGGGTCGCCCCCGAGCTGCATGTAGACCGTGAACAGCGCGCCGTGCTCCTCGAGGAAAGCGAACATCACGCGGACGATCTCAGCGAGTCGGGCCAGCGGATCTTCGACCGCGGCGAGCTGCTCGACCTCGAACACGAGCTGCGCGCGGCCGTTGTCGAGGATCGACTGGAAGATCTCTTCTTTACTCGAGAAGTAGTTGTAGAGCGTGCCCGTGGCGACGCCCGCCTCGGTCGCGATCTCGGACATCTTGGCCTCGTGAAAGCCGGTCTGCCCGAACAGCCGCATCGCGGCCTCGAGGATCGCCTCGCGGTAGGCGGCGCGGCTCTCCTCGCGGACGGATCGGCGCTCACGCTTGGGCTTGGAGGAACTGGCCATCGGGACTCCCGGGCTGCCGCTGTGGCAGCCGCAAGAAACAAGGTTCTCGGTGGCGATTCATGAGATGAATCTTGGTTCATGTCAAGGCACCAATCGGCAACATTTTTGATTTCCTCATAATTTCAACAACTTGAAGGCTCAACAGTGCTCATCTCTCAGGTCCCACGGGTACCCAATCAAAAAAATAGGTTCACCTAGATGAACCGGGGTTCACTGTCGACTTGGTAGGCTCCGGCCATGCACGGCAACGGCTTCGGCGGTCCGGCGGCGCCCACGTGAAGCTCGCGCTCCTGCAAGCGCTGGTCATCGCCATGGGTGGCCTGTCCGCCCTCGGCTCGCTGCTGATCGTCTTGTTGCTGCTCAACAGCAAGGCCGGCGTGCGGGCCTCGCTCGCCTACGTCCTCGGCTACTCGGGCTCCTACCTCACGATGGGCCTGACCACGGTCTGGCTCGGCCGCAGCCTGGTCGAGCTCGACGAGGCCAGCGGCCCCTCGCCCCTCGCTTCGGCGCTGTTCGTGGCCATGGGGCTGCTGCTGTGGTTCTTGGCCGCCAAGAAGTGGCTGACCCCGCCCGACCCCGACGCGCCGCCGCCCAAGCTCATGGAGGCCGTCGACACCCTGACCCCGGTCAAGGCCTTCGGCTTCGGCGTGGTCGTCACGCTGCTCAACGTCAAGAACCTCGCGATCTATTTTTCGGCCATCTCGGTCATCGCCGCGACGCCGATGACCCCGGCCGAGGCCGGGCTCTGCGTGGTCCTGACCGTGGTCGTGTTCTGCGCCGGGCTCTTGTGCCCGCTGCTGATCTACGCCCTCGTGCCCAAGCGCGCCGACGCGTGGCTCGAGAAGATGCGCAACTGGATCGAGGCCAACACCGACAAGGTCGCGCGCGTGATCTTGCCGCTCTTCGCCACGCTGTTCCTGATCAAGGGCGGCCGCGGGCTGTGGCTGGTGTACTTCGCCGCCGCGCCGAGCGCCGAGTTCGACGTCCAGGGCCACCGCGGCGACCGGGGCAAGGTCCCGCCGGGCAACACGATCCCCTCCTACGAGTCTGCGCTCGCGCTCGGCGTCGACACCCTCGAGGCCGACATGCAGATCACCCGCGACGGCGCGGTCGTCATGGGCCACGACGACGACCTGCGCGTGACCGGCTGCGCGTGGGCGGGATCGGGCGACGCATCCTCGCCGTTGATCTCCGAGCAGCTCGCGGCCGAGGTCTCGAGCTGGGACTGCCACCTCGAGCTCGAGGGCATCCAGCCGCCGCCGCCGCTCGCCGCGGCCCTCGACCTCGACCGCGAGGTCGCCCTCAACCTCGAGCTCAAGCGCCCGACCGAGGCCGACGCCGACGTCTACGTCCAGGCGCTGCTCGCCTATCAGGCGACTTGTGGCGGGTGCCTCGACGGGCGCCTGACCCTCCAGAGCTTCGAGTGGTCGGCGCTTCGCCACGCCCGGGACCGCTACGGCGAGGCGCTCGCCTTTCGCGCGGCGATCCTCGACAAGCAGGGCGACTTCGAGGCGATCGTCCATGCCCGGGAATTCGCCCAGATCTGGTCGCCCAAGCACGAGCTGGTCACCGCCGAGCTCGTCGAGCGCGTGCAGGGGCTCGACATGCAGGTGATCCCGTGGACCGTCAACGAGGAGGCCCGCATGCGCGAGCTGATCGAGCTGGGCGTCGACGGGATCATCACCGACTACCCCGACCTGCTCCTGCGCGTGCTCGAGCGCGACACGGACCGAAGCTCTCCCTGATCATCGTGTCGCCCGGCCTTCGCCTCGCCCTCGAAGGCGCGCTCCAGCGGAGCCCGAGCCTGCGCGCGCGGATCGTCGGCCGCGCGGGCGAGGACGTCGCCCAGGCCCGAGCCGCAGGTGAGGACTCGCAGGCGTTGGCCGTCATCGAGCAGCTGCTCGAGCGCGGCGGCTCGGGCTCTGCTGGATCTGGTAATCAGCCGCGCGCGCCGCTCGAAGATTGATACGCTTCACCATGCTCGCCATGTCCCGCACGACCCCGTGGTTCGCGAGCGTCGTCGCTTGCCTCTCGCTCGCCTGCGCGGTCGAACCAGGAGCCGCCGAGGAAGCCGCCGAGGAAGCCGCCGAGGAATCCTCCACCGAGAGCGGTGGTGGCCAAGGCGCGTGCGACGATGTCGACTCCCCGCATGTTCCGCCCCTCGCGGACCCCGACACCTGCGACAGCTACGTGATCCCGGACGGCCCTGTCTGGGGCCCAGGTGAGGTCGTGGTGGTGAATCAGACGGACGAAGCGATCTTCGTCTTGGATCAGAGCTCCGGCTGCCATCAGCCCGCGCGCCCGTTCTCCCTCGTCGGCGAGCACCAAGGCCGGACCCTCGAGCTCCCGCTCAGCGGCTGCGCCAGCGACTGGCCGGCCTGCCAGCTCTACATGGAACCGAGCGTGATCTGTCTCGGGTGCGACACCCTCTACCACCCGATCTACATCGAACCTGGGGGGCGCTGGCGCACGACCTGGGATCCCTGGGTCGCTATTGACCTCACTCTCCCGGCCGCGTGCAGCTCGTCGGGCGCGAGCGAAGCCTGCAGTGTGCCGATCGCACCGCCCCCGGGCGACTACCAGGCCCAGGCGGTCGCCGCCTACGCCTCCGAGTGCATGACGGTCGACTGCACCTGCGAGGTCGACGAGGAGGGCAGCTGCTCGCTCTTCGAGCTCCCCGACGTCGGCCCCAGCTTGACCGCTGACGCCGTGTGGACGGCCGGCTGCGGCCCCGTCGAGCTCGTGTTCGAGAATTGACCCTCGAACTCGTCGGCCACGAACCTCGACAGGCCGCCGGCTTGCTTGGCGCGCTCGCGGAGGTCACCCAAGTCTTCATCCTGGTAACACGGGAGTCCCAGACCTGCTGTTGGGCGCGCGGACGAACAAACCGCGACTACCGATGGGACGATCGTCGACCTCCACTCCTCGCGTGGCTCTCCTGCGCTGCGCTCCGGCGAGCCCCGGTTAGCCCTGGCCCTCGCCGCCCGCGACGTCGTACTCGATCAAATTCGGATCCGCGACGATGTCGGCCTCGTGCCAGAGCATCGGTCGCCACTGCTTTTGCGAGAACATCTCGGTCTGATCCCGATACCAGCCCGAGTCGGGCTCGGCCGACTGCGAGTAGCTCAGCAGCGCCCGCCCCTCGGGCCCCTCGTCGTTGAACTCCATGCACATGATGAAGCTGGTCCCGTAGTTGATCTGATAGCCGTCGGCGCTCAGGCTGGTCGGCTCCCACAGCTCTTCGGCGCGGGGGACCTCGGGCTCGAGGTCGCTGCGCAGCTGGCTGTAGATCATCAAGTTGGTGATGCCCTCAGCTCGCCCCCCGCCGTGGACCGGGATGGTCTCGTCGCCCTTGCGGGTGAACTGGACCTCGCCGAGGCTCGCGTCGAGGGGGATGCCGGCCTCGTCGAGGCGCAGGACAGCCGCGGCGAGGGCGTCGAGGGCGCGGTCGCCATCGGCGAGGGTGTTGGGTGTGTCGAGCGGCGCCTCGATGTCGAAGCCGGTCGCGAACAGGGTCCCGGCGTCCTCGAACGCGACGTCCTCGAAGTCGCCGACCCACTCGCGCCAGACGATCGCGCCGACGCTGTCGAGGTTGAGCTTGGTGTCCCAGGCCGCGAGCAGATCGCAGGCCTCGGCGATGTCGACGAGCAGCCCGTCGAGCTCCCAGACACCGACGCCCGTGCAGCGATCGACGAGCTCGTCGCGGAGCAGCTCGGCCGTGTAGCCGCCGTTCGAGAGCGCCGCCTCGGTCAGCTCGTCGAGGTCGAGCTTGCCGTCGGCGCCCGCGAAGCCGCCGCCGCCCGCGATGTCGAGCAGGGTCTGGGCGTTCATGCGGGTCCGCATCGACCGGGCGTCGTCGGCGAAGCCGTGCAGCGGTGAGTAGCCGGTCAGCGGCGCGAGCGGGTTGCTGAGCCAGTAGCTGTCGTTGGCGTTGAACACGAAGTCGGTGCGCTCGAGCTGCGGCAGGTTGGCCGGGGCGATCAGCCCCGGGCTGCGCGCGCCGGGGTCGTCCCGCCACTCGTCGCGGCTGTCGCTGCCGTCGAGCAACCACACGTCCTGATCGGCGAGGGCCTTGGTGAAGCCCGACTCGCTGCGCGTGTACCAGGCGTCGATCGCCGCCTGCGAGAGGTTGGGCGTCGGGGTCGAGTCCATGTACCAGGCCCGACCGTCGGCCGAGGCCGCCATGGTGTTGACCCACGGGATGCCCGCGACGTCCATGTGGACCTGCTGAAACTCGTCGAGGCTGGTCGCCATGTTCATGCGCAGGAACTGCTCGACGAGCATGAAGTTGTCGATGTTGGCGTCGCGGTAGCTCAGCGCGAGGGCGTTGGTCCAGTAGAAGGGATCGAGGGCCAACATCGGGCCATGGTGGGTCCGCCACATCGTGCGGGTCTCGGAGCCGAGGGTCCCGTCGTCCTGCAGCACGTCGATCGTGAACGGCTCGGACTCCATGTCGCGGACCTCGCCGTCGTAGTCGTACTTGGTCGACTCGCCGGGCGGAGAAGTGATCTCGTAGACCGTGAGCCGTTGGCCGTCGGACACGGTGTGGGTCCACGCGACCGAGTCGTTGAAGCCGATCAACACGCCCGGGACCCCGAGCAGCCCGACGCCGTAGACCTCGAACTCGTCGGGGATGCGCAGGTGGCTCTCCCACAGCTGCAGCTCGCCCTCCCACGGGAAGTGCGGGTTGCCCATGACCATGCCGCCGCCGCTGGCCGTGACGTCGCTGCCGAAGGCCCAGCCGTTGCTGCCGAGCTTGCCGCGGTGGGCGCTGATCGTCGAGTAGTGCGGGGCTGGATCGGGCGGCGCGTCGCCGGCCGGAGGCTGGGCCGAGCCGATCGCGGAGATCAGCTGGCGGCCGCTCGCGAGCAAGCCGAGGTCGATGTAGTACGCGAGCAGATCGATGTGATCGATCTGGGTCGGGACCCAGTCCTGGCCGTCGCAGCTCCCACCGATCTTGCCGTCGGCGAGGGCCTGGTTGTAGCCGGCCGCGTAGCCCATGACCCCTTCTTTGACGAGCGGACTGAGCTGCGGAAATTGTTCTTCGGCGAGGGCGTAGACGTGCAGGTGCAGGTACGCGAAGTCGCTGTAGAGATTGGCGTTGTCCTCACCGGGCCCAAACCACCGCGATCGCTCGCTGCGGACCTTGACCAGCTGATCCGCGAGGAGGCAGCCCTTGTCCTCGGTGAACGCGTAGGCCTGGCCGAACATCAAGCTGCCCCAGTCGTCGGCGGTGACGTGGGCGACGCCGTGGCTGGTCCGGCGGATATTGGCGTTGTAGAGCGCGTCGCCGCTGCCGGTCTCGGCCGTGCCTGCGGTCTCGCCCGTGCCTGCGGTGTCCTCGGCGGGAGCGTTGTCACTACACGCCAGCGGTGCGAACAGCAGGGCGAGCGCGGGGGCGAGGCGGGCAGGCGTCATGCGAAGCATCTCCGCACGGTAGGTGGGGCGGCCTGCGGGGGTCAAAAAGAAAGCACAGGCTGTGCGGAGAGCGCGTCCGCCCCAAACGGGCGGCGACAGCCGAGTTTTGGTCGGATCGGTGCCTGTATGCTGTTTTGAGCGGTCTGGTTCGAAGTCGCCGTGAGCTCGGAAAAAGTGAGAATGGCCTCGGGTGCTCACGTAAACTCGCCCTGCCATGAACCTCGATAAGATCGCCACGCCCCTCGCTGCTCTCTTCCTCGCGCTCGGTCCGGCCGCGTGCACCGACGAGGAAGGTGGCGACGAGCTCATGGACACCGCCCTCAGCGCGGACGGCACGGATGGGGACGGCGACGGGGACCCGGGCGACGGTGATGGCGACGGCGACCCGGGCGACGGCGACGGCGACGGCGACGGCGACGGCGACGGTGATGGCGACGGGGACGGCGACGGTGATGGTGATGGTGATGGTGATGGCGACGGCGACCCCGTGATGTGCGGCGCAGATCCAGGCTGGGGGACGGTGGCCGTCGGCGAGGCCGTCAAGCACGTGGCCGCCAAGGACCACATGGGCAACGCGGTCAACCTGTGCGAGTGGAGCGGGACCGCGATCGCGCTCGACGTCGCCGCGGTCTGGTGCCAGCCCTGTCAGGCGGCCTCGGCCTACCTCGCGACCGGGGCCGGCGGCGATCCCTTCAGCGGCCTCGGGCCGCAGCTGCGCGACATGATCGACACGGGCAAGATGGTCTGGATCACCGCCCTGACCGAGGACTCCGTCGGCGGGCCCGGGACCGTGGCCGACGCGGCCGCGTGGGACATGCAGTACCACCACGAGAACATCCCGGTGATCGTCGAGGACGAGGTCCCGATGCTGCCGGACTACGTGATGAACCCCTGCGTGCCCGCGGTCTACGTGATCGATCCGGAGCTGAAGTTCTTCGCCCTCGACGACTGCCAGACCTGGAACCACCTCTCGAGCGCGATCGCGGAATTCGGCGGCTGAGCGGCGCGAGTCGTCTCGCCTCTTCGCCCTCGACGCCGAGCGCGGCGCTGGCCCACAGATCGGGCCCGGCGGCAGGTCTTGACCGGCGCCGTCGTCATACGTAGTGCACGGCCCCGCCGCACCCCGGACAGCGAGCCTGCTCGGCTTGGAAGTGCAGCCAGTGGCCCGGCGCCCCACAGGGACACACGGCCGGGCCCGGCCGGGCGACCGACAGCTCAATGCAAGCCCGCAAGGCCCGGCCGGCCCCCTCGGCGTCCTCGGCGAGGAATTTCCCGATCCTCTCCCCGCCGATGCGCAGGTACTCGTCCTGCCACCGGATCGGTGCTCTGTGCAACCGGGCGTAGCCGCACCAGCGCTGGGTCTGATCGTCTCCGAGCCACTGGACCGAGGAGGTCGTGAGCGCGAGCCCGGCCTTGCCCTGGCCGAAGACCGTGGTCGGAAAGAAGGCGAGCACGCCGTCGCCAGGCAACAGACGCAAGAAGTGTTGCTGGGCGCGCTCGCGGACACCCTCGGTGATCCCGATGCATATGCGCGAGGTCCAGTGACCGACGAGCTGGGCGCGGACCTCAGCGAGGAGGTCGGCGTGGCGCACGAGCTGCTGAATCGGGTAGGCGTCGGGGTGGGCGCTGGCGAGGGCGTGAGCGTGGGTGAGGCTGAGTTCGAAGCCGCCGTCGAGCTCGTCTTGCTGCTCGGCGAGGGTCTGCCAGCATGCATCGGCCTCGGCCTCGAGCGCGCGCAGGTCTCTGGCTGTGGGCAGCGCGAGGCCGTTGTCGCGGGTCCTGCTCGCGAGGTTATCCCAGACCCGGTCGATCAGCCGATCGCCAGCGCCAGCGAGCTCGATGCAGGCGGCCTGCCAGCGCTCCTCGCGGGCGGTCGCGCGTGAGGCCGCGAGCCAGCCCGCGAACATTCGGCCGACGATGCGCAGCATGCTCAAGTCGAGGCCCGTCACCGCGGCGCCGATCTCGGCGAAGGTGTTCGCCTGATCGCGGCGTTCGAGGTAGCCAGCGAGGCTGTCGAGCACCCCCGGGTTGATGTCGCCAGCTTCGATCAGCGCCTGCACGGCCACCTGGACCCCTAGGGTGGCCGGGGCGAGGGTCTGGGCGATGCTGGCTTCGTGGTGCTCGAAGCGACCGAGCTCCGTCAGCGCGCGGCGAAACTCGCCAGGCAGGCGTGTGTCCTCGCCGAGCTCAGTCAGACAGCGCATCGCAGCCGCGATCGCGTCGATGTAGCGAGCCGGGCGCCAGGCCTCGACCTTGACGGCGAGCTCCTCGTTGCCCGCGGTTGCAACCCCGAGAAGGAAGGGGCGTAGGTCGTCGCGGACGTGGCGTTGGTAGCGGTTCCACAGCTGCCAGGCGGTTGTTGGGGGAGCTTGTCTGACGGGGCCTCGGGCGATCGCCAGGCCACACAGCGGGCACACGCGCCACCTGGGGTCGAGCGCCTCGTTACAGCCACGACACCTCGCGCTCATCGCTGTCATCTCGCCAATATAGCAGTTTGGGGAGGCTCGCAGGCCAGGGATTTCTCCTCGCGGCCTCTACCCGGCAGAGTTCGACTCTTGGCGACTGGGGGCTCGAACGCCGCGGGTGTGACAACTCGCCTTCGACCAGCGTAGTGCTCCCGTGCGAGACACTCCACGACTCGTCGGCATCTACGAGGCCGAGGGGACCCTGCTCGGCGAGCTGCGCTACGTCGTCGGCAAGGCCCTGGGCAGGCGGCACTGCGCGCTGTGCGACATCACCCACGGCTCGGTCCGAAAGAAGCCAGAGTTCGTCGCCCTCGAACAGCGGCTGGGGTTGCCGATCTCGCTGCTGCATCTCGACGAGCGCAGCCCCGAGCAGCGCAGCGCGAGCGAGGGGCGGACGCCCTGTGTTCTCATCGATGACGGCGTCCGCCTTCAGATCTTGCTTGGCGCCGACGAGCTCGAGACATGTGGCGGCAGCGTCGAGCGCTTCGAACAGTTGCTGACGGCCGCCCTGGCGCGTCAGCGCCCCGATGTCCGAACCGACGGCAGCCCCCCGTGACCTCGTCCTCGGCCACCAACCCGCGCAAGTCGTGCGTCCCCGTCGCGTGGTCGCGCGCACGAGTTTAGGATGCCGCCATGAACCGGGTCCTCGTCCCCTACGACTTCTCGCCCCACTCGCGCCGCGCCTGCGCCCTGGCCATGCAGGGCTTCCCCTTCGGCCTGGACGTCGAGATCGACATGCTCCACGTCGTCGACGAGGACCTCTACACGAACGTCCTGACCCAAAAGTACGTGCCCGAGGACGGCGCGATCGAGAGCTACCTCAGCGACGAGATCACCCGGATCCGGGCCGAGCTGGCGGTCGCCCACGGCGACTCGGAGCAGCCGACCTTGCTCGAGCCCAACAAGATCATCGTCCGCGGTCGGCCGCACGCGCGGATCGACGAGCACCTGTGCCAGCCCGAGGTCATCGGCGCGCTGCTCGGGGGTCAGGGCCACGGCGGGGCCACGGAGCGGCTGCTCGGGCGCACGGCCCAGCGGGTCATCCGTCACGCCGAGGTCCCGGTCATGGTCATCAAGCGGCCCCACTCGATGACCCCGCCCACCCGCATCCTGACCGCCGTCGACTGGAGCGAGAACAGCGCGCGCGCGCTGATGTTGGCCGCGCGCCTCTACGAAGAGCAGGACGGCCTGCTCTCGGTCCTCCACGTGATCGACTCGCCCTACGTGCCCTACATGCGCGCCTTCGCCCACGAACGAGACGCGAGCGAGAGCCTCGATCAGCTCCGCGACGAGCAGTTCGAGCGGCTGACGAGCTTCGTGGCCAAGAACCTCGGCGAGGCCGGGGCCGAGGCCGACGCGGTGACCCAGGCGGTGGTGTTTGGCGATCCGGCGGTCACGATCGCGTCGCAGGCGACCACGCTGCTGGCCGAGCTGATCGTGGTCGGCACCCACGGCTCGTCCAACCTCTCGCGCTTTTTGCTCGGATCCACAGCCGAGAAGCTGGTCACCGCGGCGCGCAGCGACATCCTCGTGGTGCCCTGAGCGCTTTTGTTGTACCGGTGTCAGGGCAGTCTCCCAGCCCCTGGAGCCCGAGCGAAGCGAGGGTGTCGGGGTGCAGCCCCGAGGTCGGGAGACGATGAGGAGAGCCGATGACCTGGCTACGCGAGCTGTTTTGGAACGAGGACGATCGGCGCGTGCGCGCGCTGTGGCGGCTGATCCTGCACACACTCGCGCTCGTCCTGGTCGCGATCACGCTCTCGATTGCGCTGGAGCTCGTCGGTCTCGGCGGCTCGCTCGGCGGCCTGTCGGCGGTGGGCGCGTCGATGGCCGCGGTGGTCGTCGGGCTCGCTACGTGGCTGTGCACGCAGGCCCTCGATCGCCGCGAGCTCGCGGAGCTCGGCCTCCGGCTCACGCCACGCTGGTGGCTGGATCTCGCGGTCGGCTTCGCGATCGGCGCGATCTTGATGAGCGCGATCTTCGTGGTCGAGCTGGGCGCGGGGTGGCTGACGATCGAGGGCCGCTACGTCGGCGCGGCCCCGGGACAGGCCTTCGCGCTCGCGCTCGTCGACCCGTGGCTGACCTTCGTGGCCGTGGCCTTCTACGAGGAGCTGCTCAGCCGCGGCTACCACCTGCGCAACCTCGCCGAGGGGCTCCACTTTGCGCGGCTCGGCCCCAAGCTCGGGCCCAATTTGGCGCTGATCTTGGCCACCCTGATCGCGGCCAGCGTGTTCGGCCTGATGCACGCGGGCAACAACAACGCCACGCTGATCTCGTCGATCAACGTCGGCCTGGCCGGCTGCATGCTCGCGCTCGGGCTGCTGTGGACCGGCGAGCTCGCCCTGCCGATCGGCCTCCACCTGAGCTGGAACTTCTTTCAGGGCAACGTGTTCGGCTTCCCGGTCAGCGGCAACCCGATGGAGGTGCGGGTGTTCGACGTCGTTCAAGGCGGCGATCCATCGATCACGGGCGGGGCGTTTGGCCCCGAGGCGGGGCTGATCGGACTCGCCGCGATGCTCGCGGGGGCCGGGCTGCTGGCGCTGTGGGTTCGGCTGAGCCGCGGTGAGCTGCGTCTGTGGCGGGAGCTCGCGCAGCCAAGCGGGCGGGGCTGACCCGGACGCCGTCTGCGCATCACCCCGTCGGTGTTGATGCTCCAGCGCGCACCAGCAACTACGTCGCGGTGCTAGTGCGGCGATCACACTGGTCGCCGCTCCAGGTCTAGGTCTAGGTCCGGCGGCGCTTTTTGGCGGCTGCTTTCTTCTTCTTCGCCGCGGGCTTCTTCTTCGCTGCAGCCTTCTTCTTCGCCGCGGGCATCTTCTTCGCCGCGGGCTTCTTCTTCGCCGCAGCCTTCTTCGCCGCAGCCTTCTTCTTCGCTGCCGGCTTCTTCTTCGCTGCAGCCTTCTTCTTCGCTGCAGCCTTCTTCTTCGCCGCCGTCTTCTTCTTCGCCGCCGTCTTCTTCTTCGCCGCAGCCGTCTTCTTCTTCGCCGCCGTCTTCTTCTTCGCCGCCGTCTTCTTCTTCGCCGCAGTCTTCTTCTTCGCCGCCGCCGTCTTCTTCTTCGCCGCCGATTTTTTCTTCGCCGCCGGCTTTTTCTTCGCCGCCGCCGTCTTCTTCTTCGCCGCCGTCTTCTTCTTCGCCGCAGTCTTCTTCTTCGCCGCCGTCTTCTTCGCCGCCGCCTTCTTCTTCGCCGCAGTCTTCTTCTTCGCCGCAGGCTTCTTCTTCGCCGCAGGCTTCTTCTTCGCCGCAGGCTTCTTCTTCGCCGCAGGCTTCTTCTTCGCCGCCGTCTTCTTCTTCGCCGCAGCAGCCTTCTTCGCCGCAGCCTTCTTCGCCGCAGCCTTCTTCGCTGCCGTCTTCTTCGCTGCCGTCTTCTTCTTCGCCGCAGCCGTCTTCTTCGCCGCAGCCGTCTTCTTCGCCGCCGCTGTCTTCTTCTTCGCCGCCGTCTTCTTCTTCGCCGCCGTCTTCTTCTTCGCAGCCGTCGTCTTCTTCGCCGCAGCCTTCTTCTTCGCCGCAGCCTTCTTCTTCGCCGCAGCCTTCTTCGCCGCCGTCTTCTTCTTCGCAGCCGTCTTCTTCGCAGCAGCCGTCTTCTTCTTCGCAGCCGCTGTCTTTTTCTTCGCTGCCGTCTTCTTCTTCGCAGCAGCCTTCTTCGCTGCCGTCTTCTTCTTCGCCGCAGCCTTCTTCGCTGCCGTCTTCTTCGCCGCAGCCTTCTTCTTCGCCGCCGCCGTCTTCTTCTTCGCCGCCGCAGCCTTCTTCTCCGCCGCAGCCTTCTTCTCCGCCGCAGCCTTCTTCTCCGCCGCAGCCTTCTTCTTCGCCGCAGCCTTCTTCGCCGCCGCAGCCTTCTTCGCCGCCGCAGCCTTCTTCGCCGCCGCAGCCTTCTTCTCCGCAGCAGCCTTCTTCTCCGCAGCAGCCTTCTTCTCCGCCGCAGCCTTCTTCTCCGCCGCAGCCTTCTTCTCCGCCGCAGCCTTCTTCTCCGCCGCAGCCTTCTTCTCCGCCGCAGCCTTC
>NZ_PVNK01000261.1 GCF_002994615.1 Enhygromyxa salina
GCTAGGAGCCCTCGTCCCCGTCATCCTCGGACCGGCTGAGCGCACGATGGCGGGCCGTATCGAAGCGGATCGCGTCGGAGCTGTTCGCGTCGCGAGCGTCTCGCCCTTCGGCCTCCCGCGCGGCCAGGGTCGACTGCTTGCGCGCGTACAGGAACACCGTCTGAATCATGCTCGCAACCGGCAGAGCCAGGACCGCGCCGATCGGCCCGTAGACCTCCCACCCGGCCAGCAGCGCGAAGATCAGGATCACCGGGTGGATGTCGGCGGTCCCGATCACGCGCTGGTTCAAGTAGTTGGCCTCGAGCAGGTGGATGCCGACGATCCAGCCGAGGATCCCCGCGGACTTGCCAAATTCGAGGCCCTCGAGCCCGGCGTCGCCCGACACCAGCGCGACGCCGAGCAAGGGGATCGCAGAGATCAAGATCCCAAACACGGGGATGATGCTCAAAACCGCCGCGACCATCGCCAGCAGCAGCGAGTAGCGGACGCCAAACGCGTAGAGCCCGATGAAGGCCAGGGTCCCGTTGACCAGGCAGATCAGCAGCTGGCCCCGGATCGCCCCGGCCATGCCCTCGTCGATCCCACGCACGATGTTCTCGAAGTCCGCGCGATGATTGTTGGGGACCAGCGAGCGCACGAAGTGCTTGACGCGATCGAGGTCGACGAGGATGAAGCCCGCGATCAAGAAGGTGATGATCAGGTCGGTCACGAACGAGGCGATGCCCGAGATCACCGCGCGGACCGCCTCGGTCGCGGCCTCGGTCAGCTCGTCGCCCTTGCTCGCGATGATGTCGCGCAGGAGCTCGGCGATGTTGGCCTTTTGCTTGGGCGAGGTCTCGATCACCCAGCCCCCGCTGCTCTCGTGGACCTCGAGGTGGGCGCCGCTCAGATCGACGCGGTAGCTGCCGTCGGGCTGGGGTTGAACGATGAGCTCGCTGACCTGCTCGCGCTCGACCTCGGGTTCGGGACCGAGCATCCCCGGAAAGGTCTCCTCAAACCACGTGCTGACCCGCGGCAGCCACTCCTCGTTGATCTTGGCCATCGCCGAGGGCGTCGACTCACGCAGGGTCGAGAGATCGGACACGACCCCGGGCAGGACCCCGCCGAGGAAGCCGAACCCGAAGGTCACGAGCGCGAGGTAGAGCAGCACGACCGAGAGCCCGCGCCGATCGCCGAGCCGCGGGGCCATGCGCCGCACCAGGGGCTCGAGCAGGTACGCGACCAAGGTCGCGAAGATGAAGGGCAAGA
Organism: Enhygromyxa salina; assembly: GCF_002994615.1. Taxonomy (GTDB): domain Bacteria; phylum Myxococcota_A; class Polyangia; order Nannocystales; family Nannocystaceae; genus Plesiocystis; species Plesiocystis salina_A. The sequence goes on from NZ_PVNK01000261.1 coordinate 1,249, forward strand.
CGATGCCGCGAAACCAGATCAACAGCAGGAGCAGGAAGGCCAGCAAGCCCCACAGCCGCCAGAAGGTGCGCAGGACCGTGAGCATGGTGTCGCGCGGCCGAGCTCGACGCAGCCGCTCGCTCGCCGCGCCGCCCGCCGACTGAACCCCGCTGCCCTCGCCCTCGTCGCTCACCCCGCGATGCTAACAGCATCCGCGGGAGACTCAGGCCTCGACGCCAGCGGCGGCGGCCGAGTCCCACGCGCCACAGCTGCCACAACGGAACGCGAAGCGCTCCATCTGCGTTCCGCAGCGCATGCACAGCAGGCCCGAGCTCTTGGGCGGGCGCATCGCGGCCTCGCGCGCGGCCTCGCGTTGACCCCGGGCCAGGCGCAGGCGCACGAGCGAGAGCTGAGCCGAGGGGCTGCGATCGGCGACGCGCTCGAGCGCGCCCGCGGCCTGCTCGGGGTGCTGGCGCGCGACCCTCTCGGCCAGGGCCACGACCAGCTGGGCCTCGCGGGCGATGCGGAGGCTCGACAGCATCCGCTCCATCAGATCTCCTTGGCGGCGGTTCTCGCTCGCCCAGTCCCAGGCCTCGGGCACGAGCACCCGAGCGCCGACGGGACTCAGCTCCCAGGCCCGCTGCCACGACTCGAGCGCCTCGATCGGATCACCGAGCGCCGACTCCACCCGCGCGCGCACGGCCCAGCAGTGCCCGCTGTCCGGGGCCAGATCGACCGCGCGCTCGGCCAGCTTGCGAGCCTTGCGCTCTTCGCCGTCCTCGAGCGCCTCGGCGGCCTGACCGGCGACCGAGTGGCCGCGCCCGGCGCGGGCGTCCTGGGCCCGGCGGCCCTCGACCTGCTTCTCGAGCCGCTCCCAGGCCGCGGCCGCCCGCTCCCACGCGCCCGCGCGCTCGAGCGCCCGCGCCAGGGTCTCGAGGGTCGCGACGCTGCGCGGCGCCAGGCTGACCGCCCGGACCAGCGCACCGACGGCGGCGCGCTCGTTGCCCTGCGCGAGGAGATCGCGGCCGAGCCCGACGAGGGCCGCGACGCGCTGCTCCGAGGGCAGATCGGCCGAGGCCAGGACGGTGCGGTGCACCGCCTTGGCCCGCTCGATCCGACCGCGGCGACGGTCGAGCGCGGCCAGGGCCAGGAACACCGTGGGATCACCCGGCTCGGACTCGCAGATCTGCTCGAGCTCCTGGGCGACGTTCTCGCGGTCGCCCTCGGCCAGCTCGTAGAGCACCCGGTTGCGCCGCGCGACGTTGTCGCGGTCGAGACGACGCGGGTTCACGTACCACCAGCCGACCCCAAACCCGATCGCCAGGCAGACCAGCGCGATCAGCACGAAGCTCATGCTGCCCCCCCCCGTCCCCCGCTGTTGCGGCCCGTGCCGCGCGCGGAGCTGGGCGGGCGAAAGCCGTCGAGCGGAGCGTGGGCTTCGTCGCCCCGCTCCGCTCCTTCACGCAGCATCCGATCGCGGCGCATTTTCTCGGTCATGACCTTCTTTGCGCGGATGTCGAGGTGAGCCTCTGCGGCCAAGATCTCGTCTTCTTCTTGCTGGCGCAGAGGTAGCGTGCGCAATTCCAGGATCTCGCGCTCGAGCTCACGCAGGCGCCGCTGGAGCAGGGCCATGCTGCGGATCCGAAAGGGCGTGACGATGCCCATGAGCAGCAGCAGGCTCACGCACCCGCCCCAGCCGGCCATGATCGCCGCGACGTTCATCTGGAAGCGCTTGCGAACCAGCGGATCGACGAAGTCAACGCGCGGCACGAGCAGCACGACTTCGACCCAGGCGCGATTCTCCTGAAGGACGAGCGTGAACCAGATCAACCCGAGGATGAAGATGATCAGGCTGACGCCCAGATATACCCTGCCGAGGACGGACACGGTGCCGGCGGAAGATAGCACGGCCCGCGACGGGGCGGTCCACATGTGGACGCAGACGTTGTACTCTCCCCCCCATGTCCGCGCGTCCCCCCCGGGCCCCGAAGATCTCCCTCGCGCTGAGCTTCGCCTTCCTCGCCGGCCTCGGCTTCGGCTGCCAAAAGCAGGGCATGAGCGAGGTCGACAAGGAATTGGCCAAAGCCCGCAAGCAGGCAAACAAGCGCACCGCCGCCGAGTGCTACCCGGGCAGCCGAGAGCCCTGCTACTTCGTCGAAGACGGCAAACCCGGCCCCGAGGGCACCGTCGGCCGCGGCATCTGCCAGGAGGGCCAGCGCGAGTGTGACGCCGAGGGCTTCTGGCAGGCCTGCGAGGGCGCCGTGCTCCCCGCCGTCGAGCTCTGCAACAATATCGACGACGACTGCAACGGTCGCGTCGACGACGGCTTCGAGCGCGACGGGACCAAGTGTTTCGCCGGCGAGGGCGAGTGCCGCACCGCGGGCACCTACTCGTGCAGCCCCGACGGCTCCGCGTCCGTGTGCAGCGCCACCGCCAAGGCGCCCGGGACCGAGGTCTGTGACGGCAAGGACAACGACTGCGACGGCGAGATCGACGACGGCGACGTCGACGGGACCGGGGCCGCGTGCAAGACCGGTCAGGCCGGGGCCTGCGCGAACGGCGTCAAGCAGTGCGTGGCCGGATCGATCCAGTGCATGCCCAGCCACGTGCGCACGGTCGAGATCTGCAACAAGATCGACGACGACTGCGACAACACGGTCGACGAAGACTGCATCTCCGAAGAAGAAGCCCGCAAAGCCGGCATCATCAAGTGATTTAGGCCCCCGCAGGCGTCAGCAACTTTGCTGACGCCTGCGGGGGTCCACGACACTACGTCGCGGCTCGGAGGCGGGCGACGAGGACGTCGATCGCGACTCGGTTCTCGCCACCCTCGGGGATGATGAGATCGGCGGTGCGCTTGCTTGGCTCGACGAACTGCACGTGCATGGGGCGCACGGTCTCGTAGTACTGCTTGCGGACGGCTTCGAAGTCGCGGCCGCGAGTGCGCATGTCTCGGCGGATCCGGCGGATCGCCCGGATGTCGGGCTCGGTGTCGACGAAGATCTTGATCTCGATCTCGCGGCGCAGGTGCTCGTCGACGAAGACCAAGATGCCCTCGACGATGATCACGGGCGCGGGGTCGAGGCGCAGGGTCGTCGCGAGCCGGCGATGGGTCTTGAAGTCGTAGACCGGGACCTCGACCGGGTTGCCGGCCTTGAGGTGCTGGAGGTGCTCGACGAGCAGATCGGTCTCGAGCGCCTCGGGGTGATCGTAGTTGACCCGGTTGCGCTGCTCGAGGCTGAGGTCAGGCCGGTCGCGGTAGTAGCTGTCATGACGCAAGGTCGCGACAGAGTCGACAGGCAGGGCCGAAGCCAGGGCGTCGGCGACCGTGCTCTTGCCCGAGCCGCTGCCACCGGCGATGCCAATCACGAGGCTGGTCCGCGAATGATCCACCGGGGCCAGGTATAGACCCAAGCGACCGCCCGCGGGGCCCGCCGTGATGTGAGCCTACTGGCCTGTCTCGCGCTCGCGCGCCGAGCGGATTAGCCGCCGATCGCCTCGAGGGCGGCCTTGAGCCCGGCGTGGTCGCGGTCTTCCTCGATGCCGCGGCGCAGCATCGCCTGGGCCTTGGGCTTCTCGCCGAGCCCGAGGTGGACCTGCGAGAGGCGCAGGTAGATGTCGCCGCGGCGCAGGAGCCCCGACTTGTCGGCGTTTTGGAGCAGCATCGAGCGATAGATCTTCAGCGCGTCAGGCCAGCGCTCGTTCTGCTCGTGGAGCTTGCCGAGGGTCAAGAGGGTCTCGACGTTGGTCGTGTCGAGGCGGTAGGCCTCCTCGAGCCGCTTCTGGGCGGTCTCGGCCTGGCCGGCCTCGATCTCGATCCGGCCGAGGCGGGTCAGGTAGTGCGCGCGCTTCTTGCTGCGCTTGCCGGCGGTGACCTCGACGAGCCAGTGGTACATGCCGCCGGCCTCCTCGCTGCGACCGCCCGAGGCGAACAGCGCGTCGGCGATCCGCTGGTTGACGGAGACGTCGTCCTGGACGTGCTCGTAGATGCTGGCGAGGACCCGCAGCGCGCCCTCGTTGTCCTCGAGCTTGGCGGTCATCACGTCGACCCGCTCGAGCTGCAGCTCGCGCCGCTTGTCGTCGGTCTTGGCCCGACCGACGGCCATCTCGAGCAGGTACACGACCTGATCCCAGCGCTCCTCGGACTTCGACAGCTCGAGCAGCTCGCGCCCGGCCTCGGCGTTGGATGGATCGAGCTGCAGCGCCTTCTCGAGGTGGCCCCGACGGCCGGCGGCGTCCTCGGCCAGGTGCGCGAGGCGAAGCTGGAGCCGGGCACCGGTCGAGCCCTGAGGTTCGAGCGCGGCCGCGCGCTCGAGCGTGGACTGCATGGCCTCGTCGTCGCCGCGGGCCTCGTAGACCGAGGCCAGCGAGAGGATCGCCGGGACGTAGCTCGGATCGACCTCGAGCAGCTCGGTCAGGATCTCCTGGGCGCGATCGCTGTCGTCGAGCTTCTCGGCCAGCAAGCTGGCGAGCTGCGAGGCGAGCTCGCGGTAGCCGTCGGTGTCGCCGACGTCGCGGAGGCGATCCATGCGGGCCCCGAGCAGATCCGAGAGATCGTGCCAGCGCTCCTCACGGGTCAAGAGGCGCTCGAGCCAGGCCCGGGTCGCGTCGCGATCGGGGTACTCGAGCACGACCGCCTGAAGGACCTCGACGGCGTCGGTCGGATCCTCGAGCTTGTCCTCGGCGAGCCGCGCCATCTCCTCTTGCACGGCGATCCGCGCCTCGCCCTCGACGACCTCGAGCTTGCGCTCGAGCAGGTCGCGGACATCTTGCCAGCGCTCGAGCCGACGCAGGAGGACCTCGAGCTCGTTGAGCGCGACCATGTCGCCCGGATCGGCGCCGAGCATGTCGTTGTAGACGATGATCGCGTCCTCGAAGCGCTCGAGCTTGTCGACGAGGTGGTTGGCCTGGCGATAGCGAAGCTCGCGACGTTCGGTGTCGTCGTCGGTGATCATCACCCGGCGCCCGAGGGCGTCGACGAGCGCCTCGCGATCGTTGGCCTGAGCGAGCAGCGCGAGCAGCCGGGTCCAGCCCGGACGATCCGACTCGTCAGCCTCGATCAGCTGGCGCAGATCCTCGATCGCCACGGCCGGCTGGGCGAGCAGCGACTCGGCCACGCTCGCGGCCTCGCGCCACAGCCCCGCCGCGACCAGGGGATCGGACGCAGCGGCGGCGGCCCGGGTCAGGGCCTCGTGGAGCCCCTTGGGATCCCCGAGCGCGCGCGAGGTCTCGACGAGCAAAGCGAGGCCCTCGGCGTGCTCGGGCTGCTCTTCGAGCAAGGGGCTGAGCACCGCCATGGCCCGATCGGGCGCGTTGAGGGTCGACAGCCAGACCCGCGTGGCGGCGATGCAGCACGGCGGGCTGACCCGACCGGCCTCGACCGCCGCCTCGACCGCCGCCGCCAGCAGCTCCCCGGCCCGGGGCGCGAGCTCGGACTGCTCGGCGAGCGCGAGGGTCCGCTCGAGCGCCTGGCTCGAGTCACCGTCGAGGGCCAGGAGCGCGCCCCAGGCCTCGAGCGCCTCGAGCGAGGTGCCGCCGCCTTGCTCGATCAGCCCGCCAAGGTTCTGAAGCAAGCTGATCCGATCGGAGCCCTCGGCCTCGCGCAAGCGAACGCGGGTGACCGTGGCCAGGCCCGCCGAGTTGCTCGACGACTGGTACGCGGTCTCGAGGGCGTCGAGCAGCCCGTCGGGCGGCTCGCCCTGGCCCTCGTCCCCGAGGCTGTTGGTCAGCACGGCCTCGAGCCCGCGGATCGCCGGCTCGAGCCCGAGCTCGATGTCGAGGGCGTCGCGGAAGGCCTCGACGGCCTCGGGCCAGTTCGACAGCGCGACCCGGGCGTCGCCGAGGCGCACGAGCATCGGCACCTGGGCGTCGGTCCCGACCGCGAGGCGCGAGCCCTCGCACAGCGCACGCTCGATCAGCGCGGTGTCGTCCTTGCGCAGCGCGAGCTCCTCGATCCGCTCGCAGGTCGGCAGATCGGCGAGCTCGGCGTCGAGCAGCGGCACGAGGACCGCCAGGGCCTTGTCGGGATCGCCCATGTAGTCGGACGCGGCGTGGGCGGCCGCGAGCGCGATGGTGATCCGAGCCTCGGCGTCGCGGCCCTCGTCCTGGGCGCGCCGACTGAGCTCGTCGATCAGCGGCTCGAGGCCGTCGAGCTCACCGGCGAGGCGCATGACCGCGCTGAGCGGATCGGCGAGCTCGTCGGCCGGCGAGTTGTCGACCAGCTTCATGGTCGCGTCGAGGGCCCCGGTCGCGTCGCCGAGCTTCTCGTGCCGGACCATGGCCAGCTCGCGCAGCGAGACGAGGACCTCGTCGGGATCCTGCGAGAGCGTCGCGCGGGCGTCGATGACGACGGCCAGCTCTTGCCAGCGGCCGTGGGCGTCGAGGTGCGGCCGGACCAGGGTCGCGGCGGCCTCGGACACCTCTTCTTTCTTGCTCAGCTCGACGAGGTCGGCGACGGCGCCCTCCTGCCCCGGGAGCAGCTGCAGGACCTGCTCGTAGCGCTCGACGGCGCCGAGCAGATCATCGAGGGGGCCGGCGTAGAGCCGAGCCGCGTCGAGCATCAAGCTGGCCTTGCGCTCGGCCGTCGAGGCGATCGTGGCGCGATCTTGGATCACGTCAGCGGCCTCGGCGTGGCGCTCTTCGGCCAGCAGCGCCCGGGCGAGGGCCGCCATCGCGTCGTCGTCGGACGGGGCCTCGGCCAGCAGCGAGCGCAGGACCTCGATCTCGGCCTCGCGGTTCTTGGCCGACTCGCGGTGGATGCTGGCCAGCTGCATGCGGAGCGAGCGGCGCTCCTCGCCGTCGTTCGACGAGTCGATCCGGCGATCGAGGACCTCGATCAGCTCGCTCGTCGAGCCGCTCGCGGCGTAGGCCCGGCTGAGGCGCTGGAGGGCCTCGAGGTCGTTGGGCTCGATGTCGAGCAGCCGCCGCCAGGCCTTCTCGGCTTCCTCGGGGTTGGCGAGGATGTCCTCGAACAAGGTCGCGAGGCGGCGGAGCAGATCGACGCGCTCGGAGTCGTCGGGCTCGACCTCGACGCGCCGGGCGAGGACCTCACGCAGCTCCTCGTGGTAGCCGAGGCGGACCAGGGCGCCGTCCATGAGCGCGAGCGCCTCGTCTTGATCGTCGCGGAGCTCGAGCGCGCGCCGGAGGATCTCGACGGCGATCTCGGGCGAGTCCTCGCTCCGGATCCGCGCGGCGCGGATCAGCAGCTCGAGCCGACGATCGACGTCGCTCGCGAGCTGCTCGCTGTCCGACGCGGCGACCTGGGCGTCGGCGAGCGCGCCCGGCATCTCGACCGAGCTAGCGAGGCGCTCGATCTCGGCGTCGAGGGTCATCAGCGCGTCGCTCGGGCCGGGCTCGTGCAGCGCCCGGGCGAGGGCCCGAAACGCGTACTGGGCCCCGTCGGGGATGCTCTCGAGGTGGCGGGCGAGCTCGAGGTGGAGCTCGTGGCGCATGGCCGGATCCTCGCTGACGGTCAGCCGCCACTCGCAGACCGAGACCAGGCGCGGGGTGTTGCCCGAGGCCTGGTAGATCGGCTGGAGGATGTTGAACACGCGCTCGCGCTGGGGCACCCGCGCGTCGGCGATCCGCTCGAGCGCCGAGACGGCGTTGATCTCGTCGGGGACCTCACCGAGCAGGCTCTCGAGCGAGTCGAGCGCACCCTCGGCGTCGTCGAGCGGACCCTCCTGGAGCTCGGCGATCTGGAGGTAGACCGGCGTGCGGTCGTCCTGATCGAAGCTCCGCGACAGGCGGTCACGCAGGAGCTCGAGCAGCTCCTCCCAGCTCTCGGTCATCTGATAGACCTGCTCGAGCTGGGCGCGGGCCCGGTCGTTGTCGGGCTGGGTGTCGAGGATCCGGCGGAAGGCCTTCGCGCCCAACTCGGGCTCGTCGAGCACGTCGAGGGCGACCCGTGACAGGCGCATGAGCAGATCGATCTGCCGGTCCTCGTCGAGGCTGTCCTCGGCCTCGCGCCAGTAGGCGTCGGCGAGCTCCTTCCACATCTCGCCCATGCTCAGGGCGGACTCGAGCTCCGAGAACACGCTGCGGTCGTCGGGCCGGGCCTCGAGCAGGCGCTCGTAGAGAGCCACGGCCTTGGCCGGCTGACGCAGCGAGCCCGACCACAAGCGCGCGCACTCGTGGACGATCTCGAGCATCGAGTCCGAGCTGTCGTCGGGGTTGGCGGCGCTGTACTCGGTCAGGATCTCGGCGTAGCGGTCGGTGGTCGCGAGCACGTTGGCGAGGCGGCCGAGGTGGTCGCGGACGCGGGTGTTGCTCGGATCTTCCTTGAACACGCGGGTGTAGGCCTCGAAGGCCTTGTCGAGGTCTTCGAGCTGCTCCTCCTGCATCCGGGCCATGCGCAGCATGATCTGGACCCGCTCGCCGTGGTCCTCGGCCTCGTCGAGGCGGACCTCCTGGATCTGGAGCAGGCGCTCCCAGTCCTGGACCGCGAGGAACACGGGCTCGAGCATCTCGGCCGCGCGGCTGCGCATCGAGGGATCTTGGAGATAGCGCGAGAGCTCGTCGGTCCCGACCGCGTGATCGGGGTCGGCCTTGAGCGCGGCGCCGAGGTGGCGGATGCCCTCCTCGGAGTCGTCGAGGTGCTCACCGTAGAGCCGACCGAGGAGCAGGTGGGTGTCGACGGCGGCCTTGCCCTGGAGCTGGGCGAGCTTGCGGGTCAGGTGCGCGGCGAGCTCGCGGAACCGGCCAGTCGCCTCGTAGAGCGGCTCGAGCACCTGCTGGACGTCCTCGCGCTGGAGGCCGGCGTCGGACAGCCGCTCGTACAGGCGGATGGCCTCGTCGGCGTCGTCGAGGCGCGTGCGATGGATCTCGGCCGCACGGATCAACAGGTTGTCGCGCTCGTCGGGCGCGCTCGTGCGATCGACCTTGCGAACCAGGAGGCTGGCGAGGGCCTCGTCGGCGTCCTGGCGGACGTAGATCTGCTCGAGGGCGTCGGTCGCCTCGTCGTCGTCGGGCCGGGTCTCGAGCAGGCGCTCGTAGACCCCGCGCGCGTCGTCGAGCCGCCCGAGCCGGGCGAGCGCGACCTCGCCCATCGAGCGCAGTACTCGCTGCTGAAGATCGGAGTCGAGGATGTGATCGACGGTCCGCTTGTAGGACTCGTAGAGCGCCTCGCTGCGCTCGGGGACCGAGCCGAGGCGGTCGACCTTGTCGAGGATCTCCGAGAGCTCGGGCTGGTCGCCGGCCTCGGTCATGGCCTCGCACAAGACCGCGAACGCGCGGGCCGGATCCTCGAGCTTCTCCTCCTGGGTCCGAGCGACGCGCAGCAGCGCCTGGAGCCGACGGCGACCGCTGGGCTGCTTGCGCGCCTGCAGCTCCTGGAGCTCGAGCAGCGCGGCCCAGTTTTGCTCGGCCTCGTAGAGCGGGGTCAAGATCTTGATCGAGCGCTCGCGGGTCTCGTCGGGCTCGAGGAAGCTCCCGACCATCGAGCGCGCGCGGGCGTCGGTCGGGGCCAGATCCAAGACCCGCTTGAGCAGATCGAGGGCGTCGTCGGGGCGGCCGAGCCGCTTGCCGACGACCTCGGCGGTCTCGGCCAGCAGCCGGACCCGCTCGTCGTCGGTGTCGGCCAGCATGATCAGCCGGCGCAGGCCCTCCTCGACGTCGGGCCAGCGCTCGAGCTGGCGGTTGAGCTCGACGAGCTGGGTCTGGGCGTAGACCGCGTCCTCGTAGCCGGTCTTGAGATCGAGGACCGACTGGAAGGCCTCGATCGCGAGCTGGGCGTCGTCGAGCTCGACCCGACGGATGTCACCGATCCGCCGCCACAGCTGGGCCTGGACCCGCGGCTCTTCGGCGACGCTGATCCGGTGCTCGAGGACCTCGGTCAGCCGCTGCCACTCTTGCTCCTCGAGCAGGAGGCGCTCGAGCGCGTCGAGGGCGATCTGGTTGGCGGGCTCCATGTCGACGACCTCGGCCCAGGTCAGGGCCGCGCCGATCCGATCCATCAGCTGCTCGAGCTGGATCGTCGCGATCTCGAGCCGGATCCGGACCTGCTCGTGGTGGGCGTCGGTGAAGCGCAGCAGCGCCCGCTGGGCGTCGACGAGGGCCGCGAAGTCACCGGCCTCGAGGTGGAGGCGCACGAGCGCGCGCACGGTCTTGTGGGCGAGCGCGGCGTCGGGCGGATCGAGGTTGAGCAGGGCCAGCCAGGCCTTGCGCGCGCCCTCGGAGTCGTGGAGGCGATCGTCGAGCAGCATCGCCGCGCGGTGGACGAGATCGATGCGCAGGGTCTTGTCGCTGGCCTCTTCGCTGTTGAGGGCCTCGGACCAGATCTGGACCAGCTCGCGCTCCTTGCCGAGCTCCCGGCCGAGGCGCTCGACCTGCTCGCGCGAGTCGAGCCGCCGCGGATCGCTGAGGTAGGCCTCGCGCAGCGACGAGAAGGCCTGCTCGTTGTCGCCGAGCTCCTGCTCCTGGATCTTGGCGATCTGGAGCAGGTAGGAGGTCGCGTCGTCGCGGCGCATCTCCGCGGCCGCGTTGTTGCGCCGGACCCTGAGCACGCGGATGCGCCCGCTGTGGTCGCCGCGGCGCTGGTAGATCGGCTCGAGCAGACCGGCGACCTGGAGCTGGATGTCGGCGACGTCGAGGAGATCCTCGAGCAGCGCCCGGGCCTGCTCGTGATCGCCGTTCTCGCCGATGACCGAGCCGAGCAGATCGACGGCTCCGAACGCGTCTTGCTGGTGCTGGACCCGGAGCGACGCCCGCTTGCAGTTGAGCTCGTGGCGCAGCTCGCGATCGTTGGCGAGCTCGGCCCAGCGACCGAGCAGCTCCTCGAGCTTGTCGAGGTCGTCGGCCTCGCCGCCCTCGGCGTACATCTGGGCGAGCAGCTCGATCGTCGGGAGATCGTCGGGGATCAGATCGAGCAGCTCTTCGGCGGTCACGACCGCCGTCTCCCGATCACCGAGGACCTCGCGGGCGATCTCGATGATGCGCCCGAGCAGCTCACGCTGCTCGCGTTGGTTGAAGACCACGTCGACGCGCCGACGGTAGAGCTCGAGCAGCTCCTGGTGGGCCGTGCGAGCCCGCAGCAGCGACTCGAGGGCCTCGTAGGCGGCCTGGTGGGTCTCGTCGCGCTCGAGGATCTCGGCGTAGGCGCGCTCGGCCTCGAGCGGCTGGAGCAGATCGTCGCGCCACATCGCCCCGAGCTCGAGGAGCAGATCGCGGCGGAGGTTGGCCTCGGCCCGCTCGAGCGCCCTGCCCTCGGCCTCGGCCGCGGCCGCGGCGGCGGCGATGACCGCGAGCGCGTTCTTGTAGGACTCGGCGACCAGCTCCATCTGCGCGAGGCTCCGACCGAGGCGCTGGAGCAGCTGGCGCCCCTCCCAGTCGGCCGGGTCGCCCTCGAACAGCTCGGCGTAGATCTTGAGCGCCTCGCCCCGGCGCTCGGGCATCTGCTCGTAGATCGCGGCGAGCTGCGACTTCTGCTCGCGCCGCTGCTCGCGGACGGCGGGGTCGCTCAGGTCCTGACCCTCGCCCTCGCTGCTCTCGGCCGCAGCGAGGAGCACCTCCATGGCCTCGGCCTCGTGGCTGCGATCGCCGACGCGGCGGTAGTAGGGCAGCAGCCCGCGCATGATCGTGACCGCGGTCGCGGGGTCCGAGCGATAGATCTCTTCGAGCGCGTCGACGGCCGGGCGATGGGTCGGCTCGAGCTCGAGGATCTTCAAGAAGCCCGCGATCGCGCGATCGATCTCGTTGAGCCGCGCGGCGCGGACGTGGGACAGCTCGAACAGCACGGGGATGTCGCTGGGCTCGAAGGGCCGGGCCTCGTCGCCCTCGCCCGCCGGGATCTCGAGCTTGCGCTGGAGGATGTCGGCGAGGCGCTGCCACTCCCCGCGCCCGCGCAAGATGTCCGCGAGCGCGTCGAGGGTTGCGAGGTCTTCGCGCTCGAGCTCGAGGATCTTGTCGTAGGTCTCGACCGCGGCGTCGAGGTCTTTGAGGTGGCCCTCCTGGAGCCGCGCGAGCCCACGCAAGGTCGCGAGCCGGGCGGCGTCGTCGGGCGCGACGTCGAGGCGTCGGCGGTAGACCTCGCTGAGATCGTCCCAGCGCCGCGTCGAGGTGTAGATGTCTTCGAGCGCCGACATCGCGCCCTCGTTGGTCGGATCGAGCTCGATGATGCGCCGGAAGTAGCGCTGGGCGTCGTCGGGCTTGGACAGGTGATCGCGGGCGATCACGGCCAACTTCTCGAGCAGCATCAGCTGCTCGTCGTGCTCGGCCCGCTTGACCGCCTGGACCGAGAGCTCGCCGCTGGTCTCACTCTCGGCCCCGGACACCGGCTCGCCGGCGATCCGGCGCTCGAAGATCCGCGTGAGCTCGTCCCAGTTGTCGCTGGAGGCCGAGGCGGCCTCGAGCTGGGCGCGCAAGCTCTCGTCGGTCGGACGCAGCTCGTAGGCCCGCGCCGCCCACTGGAAGGTCAGCTGCGGGGACGCGAGCCGATCGGCCGCGACCTCGCGCAGCTGCTCGATCAGCTCGAGCTTGTCGTCGACCTTGTCGCTGGCCTCGAGCAGCACGCCGATCGTCCGCATCAGCGCGGCCCAGTTGCCCTGCTCGCGATAGATCGGCAGGAGCTCGCGGGCGACGACGAGGTTGTTGGGCTGGATCGCCAGGGTCCGCTCGAGCGCCTTGACGGCCCGCTCGGGCTGACCGAGGCGCTCACGACACAGCTGGGCCACGCGCCGGTAGAGGCCGACCCGCTCGTCGGTCGCGCTGACCCGATCGGCCGCGCTTTGGAGCGCGTCGACGAGGTCCGAGACCCGGCCCTGGGCGACGTAGAGCTCGGTCAGCTCGTCCCACATGTTCGAGGCCACGTAGGCGTCACGCAGGGTCCGCAGGGCCTTGTCGTGGCCGGGCACGAGGCGGGCGATCTCTCGCCACACGCGGATCGAGTCTCGCGGGTTGCGGAGCCGCTCGGCGTAGATGTGCCCGATGTCGGTGAGCAGCTTGACCGCGCGCCCGACCGAGTCGGCGATCGCGACCTGGCGGTGACGGATCTCGGCGGCCTCGGCCCAGCGAGACTCGCGCTCGTAGAGCCGCGCGAGGGCCTCGAGGGCCTTCTCGTGCTCGCCGTGATGCAAGAGCACCGCGTTCCACCCGGCGATCGCCTCGCGGCGATCCCCGAGCTTGTCCTCGGCGAGGCGCGCGAGCTCGAGGCGCAGGTCGAGGCCCTCCTCCCCTTCGCGCTCGGCGAGCTCTTCGCGGCGCAGGGCGATCAGCGCCCGCCAGTCGCGGCGCTGCTCGTGGATCTTGGCCATCATCTCGCGCGCGCCCCGGTCACCGGGCAGGAGCTCGAGCAGCTCGGCGAGGGGCTCGAGCGCGCGCTGAGGGTTGCCGAGCTTCTCGACCCAGATCGCCGCGACCTTGCGCAGGACGTCGGCCTCGGCGGTCTTGTCTTGGTCTTCTTGGGCCGCGTCGCGCAGGCGCTGGTAGACGCCGAGCAGGTCGTTCCAGCGCTTGCCGCTGGCGTAGGTGTCGGCGAGGACCTCGAGGCTGCCCTGGTGGCGCGGCTCGATGTCGAGGATCCGCTGCAAGGTCGCGAGGGCCATGGCCTCGAGCCGCAGCTCCTTGCGGTACAGCTCGGTGATCTCGAGCAGCTTGTCGATCCGCTCCTGCTTGGTCTCCTCGCTGTCGGCGATGGTGTCGAACTGATCCTTGAGCAGCTCGACGAGCGCCGTCCACTTCTTGCCCTCACGATAGAGGCCCTCGAGGTTGGCGATCGCCCGCAGGTCGTTGCCGTCCTCGCGCACGACCGAGCGCCAGACCTCGATCGCGCGGTCGGTGCTGCCGAGCCGGTCCTGAGCGAGGGTCGCCATCTCCTCGGCGAGCTCGAAGCGGCGGTCGGGATCCTTGCTCGCGCGGCGAGCCTGCACCAGGACTTGCATCAGCTGGCTGCCGTCGGACGGGCCCGAGAACAGCTCGCGATAGAAGCCGACGACCTCGGGGTTGCTGGCCTCGTTGCGACGGACCCGGCGAAAGTAGGGCTCGGCCAGACGCGGCTGGCCGCCGACACGCCACACGACCTCACCGCACAAGAGCGCGACGCCGGTGCCCTCGGCCTTGCGAGGCGCCCGCTGAGCGAGGGTCTTGGCCCGATCGACGATCGCGGACCCGTCGGCGTCGTCCTTGCCGTGGGCCGCGAGGACCAGGTGCCCGAGCGCCGCGGCGGCGGCCTCGACGTTGCTCGGGTCGTCGCGCACGGCCGTCGAGGCGGCGGCGAGGTCTTGTCCCGTCGACTCGATCGCGGCGGCTAGGGCAGCGTGGGTCGCGTCGTCGGTCGAGCGCAGATACGAGAGGAGAGCGGAGCGAACTTCGGCCATGTCGTGTCCTGGTTGCGGTCGACCCGTCCGCGTCGGCGCGCGGGAGTCGACGAGGCGCAGCGATCGCAGAGGGGCAATCGAGGCGCCTTCGAAAACGGTGGCCAAGGGTAGCGATTCGCGTCGCGCGGTACTAGTGCCCGACGCGGTGCTTTTGACGATTTGACGCGGCGTGTTGGCAGCAGATGACGAACGCGCGGCGGCACGCCGACGACACGCGGACGCCTCGAGCATCGCGTCGTTCAGCCTGCGGCCGCCACACGGTACCCGATTCGCGGCGCCGATGTGTGGCGAAAATGTCGCGAGCTTCTCGACCGCGCGGGCGGGTCACGGGGCTGGGCCCGCGCGCGCTCAGCCCAAGGTCGCGAGGGCGACCGCGGCCGCGGCCGAGACGTTGAGCGAGCCGAGCGAACCCGCCCGCTCGATCGTGACCAAAAAATCGCAGCGCTCCCGGGTCAGCCGACGCAGGCCTCGCTGCTCGCTGCCAAGCACCAACAACATCTGGCCCGGGGGGTCGACCGCGAGCTCGCGCAGCGCCGCGCCGGCGTCGACCACGGTCCCGATCACCCACCAGTCGCCGCTTTGTTTGGCCCGCTCGAGCACCCGCGAGAGGTTGGTGACCTGGGACAGCGCAACGCGCTCACTGGCGCCCGCCGAGGCCCGGACGGCGGCCGGTGACAGCGGCGCGGACCGGTCCCGGGCCCACACGACCCCGGCCGCGCCGAAGAACTCGGCGCTGCGGATCACCGCCCCGAGGTTGTGGGGGTCGACGATGCCGTCGCAGACGACGATCAGACGGTGGCCTCGACGGGTCCGCGGGCCGTCCTCGCGCTCGAGGAGATCGTCGAAGTCCCAGCTGCGCGGCGGGTCTGCGACCGCGAGGACCCCGCGAGCCAGGCCTGGACCGACGAGGTCCTCGTGGAGCTCGCGCTCGACGAGCTCGATCGGGACCTCGGCCTCGGCCGCCAGGGCGGCGATCGCGGGGAACTCGCGCCCGGTCTCGATCAGCAGGCGCTGGACTCGCCCGGGCCCGGCCCGCAGGAGCTCGAGCACGGCGCGCTCTCCGGGCACCCCGTGCTGGCCGGGGAGCAAGCGCGGCCCCTTGCGAGCGCCTCGACCCCGCTTAGGGCGCTTTGACCGCGACAAGGCTGCTCCCTTGGATCCGGACGAGAGACGGCTCGGGCTCGTGCGTCGCCGAGGCCCCAGACCAGGCCGCCTCGAGCGCGCGCCACACGAGCAGCGCCTGGTCGTCCGGCCGCTGCTGCTGCTGCGCGAAGTACTCGTCCTCGAAGGCGCGCGAGCTGGGGTCAGGATGCGCCGCAGGCGCGAGCACGACGCCGTCGAGGCTCGCGTGTTTGGCGCCTATCGCGCTAGATGAGAGTCCCTCACCAGTACCTAGAACCGTAATTTCAGTACCCTCGCTGTCCACCCGGCCGCCGCGGACCCGCAGCTGCTCGCGGCGCAACTCTCGCACGATCAGATCCGTGCGCGGGAGCGCGTCCGCGATGATGAGCGCCGCGCCCTTGCGCAGGGCCGCGAGGTGCGGCCTGACGATCGGCGAGAAGCTCGTTGTCGAAGACGGATAAGTGATGAATTTCAATGACTTGACTGACTTTAGGTCAGCTGATTTCTCAGCCTTCTGGACGCGCCGGCCGTAGCCGTTTTCGGGCGTCAACACGATGACCTCGGTCGCGCCCTGGTCACGCGCAAAGTTGATCAGCGCGAGCGTCCGCTCCTCGAGGGTCGGCGCGACACCGCGCGCGCTCGCGCTGCTCTCGCCAGGCAGGAGGAAGCGATCGTCCCCTACCGCGGAGATCGCGGCGCGCACGTTGCTCGTGCCGACCGGGCCGATGATGACCTCGGCGCCATCGGCGACGAGTCGATCCGCGCCCGCCCGAGCGGTGTCGGGAGTCGAGCCGCTGTCGCGCCACATGACCGAGACCGGACGGGTCCGTCCGAGGACCGTGACCGCGGCGACCGCGGCGGCGAGCTGCCCGTCGGCGAGCGCAGACAGCTTGCCGGTCCGCGGCAACAAGATCCCGATTCGAGCGGGCAGCGGGCGGCACGCGCTGACCCAGGCGGGCGCGTGGTCACCGGGGTCGCGGCCGAGCGTGGCGTGGAGGCAGTCGGCGGCGTCCGGCCCGGGCGCGGCTTCGGCCAGCGCCTCGATCGTCGGCCGGTCGAGGTGCTCGGCCAGCGCGTGCATGCGCTCCTCGGCGTAGCCCGCGTCCGGCGTCTGCTCCGCGAGCAGCTCCCGCCAGGCCACGAAGGCCGCGAGGGCCGCGGCGCTGTCGCCCTTCCGGTCGAGGGCCACGGCCCGGGCGCCCCGCAGCTCGACCCGCTCCATCTCCCCCCACGCCTCGAGCTGCTCGAGCTCCGCGAGCGCCCGGTCGGGGTCGCCGCCGCGGGTGTGGGCGAGCGCGAGGACCCGGTGGATCGCCGAGACCAACTGCTGGTGGGCCTTCGAGTGGGGCCGCGCGTCGCCGGCCCCGAGCAAGCCCGCGGCCTCGTCGGCCAGGGCGATGGCCTCGGCGTCGTTTCCGAGCAGGTACTGACGATCGGCCTTGGCCGCCAGCGCGCCAGCGCGCAGCTCGGGCGGCGGCTCCTGCTCGAGCAGCGCGTCGGCGGCCTCGTCGACGGCGGCGGAGCCCGGGTCACCCGACTGCGCGTCGACCAGCGCCTGCCACTGCGAGCGCAGCTGCGGCGGGACCTCGGCCGGATCGACGAGCGCGCCCTCGCTCCCCTGCCCCGCGCGCGAGGTCTGACAGCTCACGACCGAGGGCAGCGCGGCAAGAAGGGTCACGCGCAGCGCTCGGCGCACGAACGCTCGATGGTGGAGACGCTCACCCACGCGCCGGAGTGTACGCGCGGCTCCGCCCGAGCCCAAAAAGCCGCCGCCGCGTCGCCTCGGGCGACGCGACAGTGGTATAGGAAGCGAGTGCCCCGTCGCCAGTACGACCAAGATGACGAAGGTTTCGGCGAGGCCAGTCGCTTCACTGCGCACCTGGACCGAGGCTGGTCCTTGCTCGACCGCGGGGATTTCCAGCGCGCCCGGAATTCCGCGCACCAGGCCCTCAAGCTGCGTCCGGGGGTCCCCGACGCCGCGATGCTCATGGCCGCGATCAGCCTGGCCGAGGCCGACCCCGAGAGCAGCCTCGAGTGGTACGAGCGCGCGATCGAGGCCGACGCCGACTACGTCGACGCCCAGCTCGCGGCCGCCCAGATCCTTCTCTATGATCTCGAGGAGCCGCAGCGAGCCCTGACCCGCGCGACCCAGGCTCGCGAGCTCGACGAGGCCACCCCGGCCGATCAGCTCGACTTTGGCTTGCTCGAGGTCGAGGCGCTGGTCTCGCTTGGCGACCGCGACAGCGCCGCCGAGCGGCTCGATCAGCTCGCCGAGCTGTGGGTGATCGAGCAGCTCCTCGACCCAGAGACCGAGCGCGAGGAGCTCGCTCGCCTCCTGCGCGAATTCGCCGGAGACCCCCTCGAGCTCGACACCGACGACGTCGAGCAGCTCATGGGCCGGGTCGTCCAGCTCGCCGTCCGGGTCGCCCGCCTCCACCTCGATCTCGGCGCCCCACTTGCGGCTTTGCCCTGGCTCGACGGCCTCCTGCACCGCTTCGGCGACGACGCCGAGGTCTGGTATCTCAGCAACGAGGCCGCCTACATGGCCGGCCAGCCCGTCCGCGCTGCCCACGCAGCGCTCCAGGTCCTGCAGCTCGACGCCCGTCAGCCCGCGCCAGACTGGTCGCCAGAGCCAGCGGATCTCCACGCCAAGGTCGTCGAGTTGCTGGTCAACTGCCCCGACCCGGAGCTGCGCGCGCTCGCCCGCGAGCCCGGCTTCGTGGTCGTCGTCAACGAGGCCCCGCCCTTCGAGCTGGTCCTCGAGGGTGTCGATCCCCGCGCGCGGGCGCTCGCGCTCGCGGCCCGCAGCATCCGCGAGGTCGAGGGCGCCCCGACCCTCACCGGGCTGGCGCTGTACCGCCGCAACCTCCTGCGCCTCGCGCGGGAGTCGGCCCAGCTCGATCGTGAGCTGGAGCTCTCGATCTTCGACGAGCTCGCCGTGTTCTTCGGCTACGACGACACCCGCCGCGAGCGTCTCGGGCTGCCGCCGAGCGAGTGGAGCGCCATCATCGGCGATCCCCGCCTCCGCCCCCGCGACAGCGACGCGACGAGCGCCCCGGTCGCAAAAAAAGCCGCCGCCAAGTCTGGCGCGAAGCCGCCTGCGGCCAAGAAGCGTTCGGCAAAGACCAAGCCTCGAGCGGGCACCGCGGCCAAGAAGAAAGCCTCGACGGCCAAGAAGAAGACCGCAGCCAAGAAGAAAGCCTCGACGGCCAAGAAGAAGACCGCGGCCAAGAAAAAGACCGCGACCAAGAAGAAGACCGCGGCCAAGAAGAAGACCGCGACCAAGAAGAAGACCGCGGCCAAGAAGAAGACCGCGACCAAGAAGAAGACCGCGGCCAAGAAGAAGACCGCGGCCACGCCGATCAAGCCCAAGCCGGCCAAGCGCAAGTCCGTCGTCAAGCCCAAGCCGGCGCTCGACGCCAAGCCCAAGCTCGACGCCAAGTCCAAGGCCCGCAAGCGGACCGAAGACCCGCTCGAGGACTGAGGCCGCGAGCGGCCCGAGCCCGAGTCAGCGCCGCGGACGGAAGGGAGACAGGACCCCGAGCTCGAGGGTCTTGCGCTCGGCCTGCTCGGACCCGTCGGCGTTGAAGCTCTCGTCGAGGCGCAGGCTCAAGATCTGCGCGAGCTTGTAGAGCAGCTTGGCCGCGAGGCCGGTGTCCTCGCGCAGGACCTCGTTGAACGCCCCCCGCTCGAGGACCAGGATCTGCGTCGGCGAGGTGACCGTGACCGTGGCCGAGCGCGGGCGCTGGTTGAGCAGCCCCATCTCTCCGAAGTGGGCCCCGCGGGTCAAGGTTGCGACGACCTTGCCGCCGCGGGCGATCTGCACGTCGCCCTCGACGATCACGAACATCGAGTCGGTGTCGTCACCCTCGACGATCACGACCGTGCCCGGCGGGTGCTCGAAGGACTTGAACTTGTTGAACAGGCGGACGAGCTCCGGGTCGCCCAGATCCATGAACAGCGCGATGTGGCGCAGTGTCTTGAGGTTCTGGGTGACCTTGACCCGGCGCGCGCTGTCGGACGGGCGCGCGGGCATCTCGGGGACCCCGCGCACGACCACGGCCGAGATGTTGTCGCCCCCGCCGCGCTCGTTGGCCACGCGGACCAGCTTCTTGGGCAGGCCCGGCAGCGCCGGATCGGCCAGGACCGAGACGAGCTCGTGGTGATCCTGGACGTAGGCCGTGAGCCCGTCCGAGCACAGCAGCAGCGTGTCGTTCTCGACGATGTCGAACACCAGGGTGTCGACGGCGACCGAGCGCTGGATGCCGACGCCGCGGGTGACCATGTTGGCCCACGGGCTCGCCCGGGCCTCCTCGTAGCTCATCATCCCGTTGCGGACGGCGTCATTAAAAAAGGTGTGATCCTGGCTGAGCTGCCAGACTCGCCCGCCGCGGACCATGTACATGCGGCTGTCCCCGACGTGGCCCATGAAGCCCTTGCCGTTGACGACGATCAGCGCGATGCAGGTCGTGCCCATCCCGTGGCGACCCTGGCCGCCGCGCGCGAGATCGAAGACCTCGGCCGAGGCCGCCTGAATCGCGGTCCGCAGCAGGGCCTCGACGGCCTCGCAGGCCTCCTCGCTGCCGTCGAAACCATTGAGCAGGTGGCTCTGGCTCGCGACGTGGCGGTGCACGGCCTTGGCCGCCGTCTCCGACGCGACCTCGCCGGCCGCGTGTCCGCCCATCCCATCACAGACGAGGAACAACCCGAGGTCGGGCTCGACCAGGATGTAGTCCTCGTTGTGGGTCCGGCTCCGGCCTACGTCGGTCTCGCCGTATCCATGGATCTGCATGAGCACCGAGGCTAGCAGGCTGCTGAAAAACCCACCACAACCCAGAGCACGCCCCTGCTCGCCAGGAGCTCGAAGCCTGCCCGACACAGCTTCGGTTTGGCTTCACGGCCTCGAAGGCCAGGGACCCACTGTGGGCCGCGCGGGGTTGTTCAGCGGCCGCCTGGCGCAGATCAGACGAGCTCCGCCACGGGCTCGCCGAACAGCTTCTCCAGCGCCAGGAACAGCGAGTCGTCGGCCGAGACCTTGAACTCGTCGCCGAACACGACCTTGGTCTGGTAGCGGCCCGGGACCGTGACCGCGAGCTCCATCAAGCAGCCGCCGCGGTGGTCGACGACGAGGTGCTTGAGCGCGAGAATGCGCGCGTCATCGAGCTGTTCGGCGCGCAGGCGCAGACGCACACCCCGGGTTCGGGCCTCGCGGACCGTGGCGATCGGCTCGACCTTGGCCAGGAGCAGCTTGAAGCGCGTGACCTCGCCGGCGTCGTTTTGATCGGCCTCGAGCTTGCCGGTCACGAACACCGGATCTTCGCCGTGGCCCTGCAGCCACTCGCCCCAGCTCGGCGAGGTCTCGTCGTTGGCGTCGACGGCCTCGGCCCAGGTCCGCGGGAACACGACGACCTCGACGCGACCGAACTGATCCTCGAGCTGGAAGAAGCCCATGGTCTTGCCGGCCTTGGTCGTGACCTCGCGCAGCTCCGAGACCACGCCGCCGAGGACCAGCTCGCTGCCCTGGAGATCCTTGCGCAGCTCGCCGACGCGGACGCTCGCGTGCTTGTCGACGTCTTGCTGGTAGCGGTCGAGGGGGTGGCCGGTCAGGTAAAAGCCGAGGGCCTCGCGCTCGTTGACCAGGCGCTGCTTGGGCGTCCACTCCGGCGTGTTTGGGTAGGTCTCGTTGTAGACCTCCTCGCTCGCAAACATGTCGAACAGGCCGGTCTGGCCGCTGTCGCGATCGCGCTGGCTGCTCTGGCCCTGGTCGACGGCCGAGTCGATCGCCGCGACCAGGGTCGCGCGGCCGATCTCGGGGGCGATCGAGTCGAGCGCGCCCGCGTGGATCAGGCCCTCGATCGTGCGCTTGTTGACGCGCTTGAGATCGACCCGACGGCACATCTCCCACAGGCTCACGAACGGGCCCTCGTCGGCGCGCGCGTGGAGGATCGACTCGACCGCGTTGCCGCCGACGTTGCGGACGGCGCCCATGCCGAAGCGGATCGCGACGATCTCGCCCTCGGGCGTCACCCGCTCGCGCTCGCGCTTGCGAGACCGGCGCTTGGGCCTGGCCTTGGCCTTGGCCTCGTCGCCCGCTGGCGTCGCCGGCTTGGCGCGGACGACGACGTTGAAGTCCGAGGCCGACTCGTTGACGTCGGGCGGCAGGACCATGATGCCCATCGAGCGGGCCTCGGCGATGAACTTGACCACGTTCTCGCTCTTGTCCTTGTCGCAGGTCATCAGCGCGCACATGAAGCACTCGGGGTAGTGGTGCTTGAGGTACGCGGTCTGATAGGTGATCAGCCCGTAGGCCGCCGAGTGCGACTTGTTGAAGCCGTAGCCGGCGAACTTGTCGATCAAGTCGAAGACCTCGTTGGCCTTCTTGGCCGAGATGTCGTTTTGGGTCGCGCAGCCGTCGACGAAGAGCTTGCGCTGGAGCTCCATCTCCTTGGCCTTCTTCTTGCCCATCGCGCGGCGCATCAAGTCGGCGCCGCCGAGCGAGAACCCGGCGAGGATCTGGGCCGCGAGCATGACCTGCTCCTGGTAGACGAACACGCCGTAGGTCTCGCGCAAGACCTCGGCGAGCAGCGGGTGCGGGTAGGTGATCTTCTTGCGCCCGTGCTTGCAGTCGATGAACTGATCGACCATGCCGCCCTCGAGCGGACCCGGTCGGTAGAGCGCGACCGCGGCGATGATGTCCTCGAATTTGTCGGGCCGGAGCTTCTGGAGCAGCTTCTTGAAGCCCGAAGACTCGAGCTGGAACACGCCGGTCGTCTCGCCGCGCGAGATCATCTCGTAGACCGCGGCGTCGTCCATCGGGATCTTGTCGATGTCGAAGGCCGTGCCCTCCCCTGCGCCCTGCGAGGTCGGATCGAGCCGCCAGTTGGGCGGGAGGCTGTTGATCTGATCGACCGCGTGCTTGATGACGGTCAGGGTCTTGAGCCCGAGGAAGTCGAACTTGACCAGCCCGGCCCGCTCGACGTCGGTCATCGTGTACTGGGTGACGATCTTGTCGTCGGCCTTGAAGCAGGGCACGTGCTCGGTCAGCGCCCGGTTGCCGATCACGATCCCGGCCGCGTGCATGCCCGCGTGACGGTTGAGGCCCTCGAGCGAGCAGCCGATCTCGACGATCTGGCGGACGCCGGAGTCGACCTCGCAGCGCTTGCGCAGCTTGCTCGCGGCCTCGGCGATCTGGAGCTTGCCCTCGAGCTTGGCGGCGTTGTCGGGGTCGGCCTTCATCTTGGCCCGGATCGCCTTGGGCTCGGCCATGCACAGCGAGAGCGAGACCTTCGGCCCCTCGGGGATCATCTTGGCCAGCTCGTTGGCCTCGCCCGGTGACTTCTCCATCACCCGGCACACGTCGCGCAGGAGCCCGCGGGCCTTGAGGCTGTGGAAGGTCGCGATCTGCCCGACCCGCTCGACGCCGTAGTGCTCGGTCACGTAGCGGATGACCTCCTCGCGGCGATCCATGCAAAAGTCGATGTCGAAGTCCGGCATCGACACGCGCTCGGGGTTCAAGAAGCGCTCGAACAGCAGATCGTACTGCAGCGGATCGATGTCGGTGATCCGCATGCTGTAGGCCACGAGGCTGCCCGCGCCCGATCCACGCCCGGGCCCGACCGGCACGCCGATCTGCTTGGCGTGGCGGATGAAGTCCCAGACGATCAAGAAGTAGCCCGGGAACTTCATGTCGATGATGATCCCGAGCTCGCGCTCGAGTCGCTCGCGGTAGGCGTCCTCGTTGGGCTTGCGCCCGAGCACGCGGAGCTCGGCGAGGCGCTCATTGAGGCCTTGATAGGCGACCCGGCGCAGGTACTCGACCTCGTCCTCGATGCCCTCGGGCAGGCGAAAGTCCGGCAGCTCCGGGCGCCCGAGATCGAGCTCGACGTTGCACATCTGCGCGATCCGGGCGGTGTTCTCCATCGCCTCGGGGTAGCGGTTGAAGTAGCCCCACATCTCCTCCGGCGTCTTGATGAAGAACTCGCTGCAGTCGTGCTTGAGGCGCTTCTCGTCGTTGATCGT
Source organism: Enhygromyxa salina (assembly GCF_002994615.1). Lineage (GTDB taxonomy): Bacteria > Myxococcota_A > Polyangia > Nannocystales > Nannocystaceae > Plesiocystis > Plesiocystis salina_A. The sequence continues at coordinate 24,678 of NZ_PVNK01000261.1, forward strand.
CCGGCCCATGCCCATGCACATCAGGACCTCGTGGGCGTAGGACTCGCTGCGATCGACGTAGTGGCAGTCGTTGGTCGCGGCGAGCGGGACGCCGAGGTCGCGGCCGAGCTGGGCGAGCGAGGCGTTGACCTGCTCCTGAGCCTCGAGGCCGTTGGGCTGGAGCTCCAAGAAGTACTGGCCGGGCTCGAAGATGTCGGCGTACTCGCGCACGCGCTCGCGCGCGGTGTCCATGTCGCCGCTGGTGATCAGGCGCGAGACGTGGCCGCCGAGGCACGCCGACAGGCCGATCAGCCCCTCGCTGTGCTCACGCAGGACCTTACGGTCGATCCGGGGGTTGTAATAAAAGCCGCGCAGGTGGCCGTAGCTGACGAGGCGCTGGAGGTTCTTGTAGCCGACCTCGTTCTTGGCCAGGAGCACGATGTGGTAGTTCTTGCGGTCGGACTTGGCCTCGGCGTCGCCGTCGGCGATGTAGGCCTCGCAGCCGAAGATCGGCTTGACGCCGTGGGCCTTGGCGGTCTGGTAGAACTGGATGGCCCCGAACATGTTGCCGTGGTCGGTCATGGCCACGGCCTTCATGCCGCGGGCCTGGACCTTGGAACACAGATCACTCATGCGGATGGCCCCGTCGAGGAGCGAGTACTGCGTGTGGAGGTGCAGATGCGCGAAATCGTCGACGCCGGACGCGTCGCCCGTGAGGTCCGTGGACATGTGCGCAGCGTACCCCCCTCGCGAGGCTGGGTCATGACCTGGAAGCCTCTTAAACGCCGTTCTGCGTCCGAGTCGACGTGCGTGAGATCTCCAGGGCCGGGTCAGTCTCACGTGCTCGGGGCGCCAGGTGAGAGCGCGCGAAAGTGGCACTCCCGGGTCGGCCCGGGTCACCGCTCGAGGACAGCCCCCGCCGACGCCGACCACGGCCGCGGCCGCGATCCAGCCCGCGAGCGCCGCGACGCGAGAGGAGCTAGCACCCCGGGCTAGCCCCCGCAGCCGTCGGGCAGGTTGCCGCTGATGTCGACGGCCCCGCCGATGAACGCGATGCCCTCGACCAGGCCCTCGGCCGCGCAGGTCGGCAGGTCGATGTTGCCGGTCACGGTCACGTCGCTGCCGACGGCGTCGAGGGCCTGGAGGCCGCTGATCAGCTCGAGGTTGAAGTTGTCGCGGATCTGGAGGTCACCGCCGACCGCGCTGAGCTGGTTGAGGCCAGCGAGGACCGACAGGCCCTCGTTCTCGACCACCCGAAAGTAGCCCGGAACCTCGCTCAGCTTCGACAGCCCCGAGATGCTGTTGAGCATGAAATTCTCGCGGATGTTGACCTCTTGGGCCAGCTGCAGGGCCCCGAGGCCGTCGAGGTTGACGAGGGCGTCGTTGTCGATGAACTGCACGCGCCCGAGCACCTGCGTGAGCGCGGGGAAGCCGACGCTGTTCAGCCCAGGGTTCTCGCGGAAGTACAGCCGCCCGCCGATCGTCTGGAGCTGCGAGAAGCCGACGGCCGTGGCGAGGCTGGCGTTGTTGAACACGAGCAGATCGCCGCCGATCGTCTGGAGCTGCGGGGCGGTCAGCGCGTCGAGCGACGAGAACCCGACCCGGAGGTAGTCACCGACGAGCTCGAGGCTGTCGAGGCCGACGACCGCGAGGTTCGGGTTGCCCCACAGCGACAGGCCGCCGTTGGCGACCTCCAAGTTGGCGAGGCCGCTCGCGTCGACGAGCCCGAAGTTTTGATCGATGCGGACCGAAGCGAAGGTCTCGGTCAGCGACAGCAGCCCGTCGACGTCGCCGAGGTTGGCGTTGTTCTCGATCCAGATCGCGCCGCCGAGGAACTCGAGATCGATGAGCCCATCGACGTTGCTCAGCCCGGTGTTCCAGATGTAGAGCGAGTTGTTGATCCCGATCAGCCCGTAGAGATCGTCGAGCGAGGCGAGGCTCGGCAGGTCGGTCAGGAACAAGGAGCCGCCGATCGTCTCGACGCTGTCGAGGTTGAGCGAGGGCAGCGCGGGGTTGCTCTGGCACAGCACGTCGCCGCCGACCGCCTCGATGCCCGCGAGCCCCGAGGTGTCGGACAGCGAGGGGTTGCTGATGATGCCGAGATCGCCGCTGACCCCGATCATGCTCGACAGGCCGTCGAGGTTGGTGAGCGCGGCGTTGCTCTCGATCCGCAGGAGGCCGTTGGTCCCGGGGAGCGAGGCGAGTCCGTCGAGGTCCTGCAGCTGCGGGTTGTGGTCGACGTAGACGAAGGTCCCGACGTCGACGAGCAGGTCGGTGCCCGCGGAGGACACGAGCCCGAAATTCTCGCTCAGGTGGAAGTAGGCGCCGACCTGACGCAGCGCGCTCAGTCCGCTGAGATCGACGAGGTTGAAGGTCTGACCGATGTAGAAGTAGCCGCCGATCCTGCGCAGGCGCTCGAGGCCGACGAAGTTGTAGAGGTCCGTGTCGTGGACGTGGACGAAGCCGGTGATCTCCTCGAGGCAGCTGAGCGGCTCGAGCCCGTTGTCGAGCAGGCCGAACTCGCCGGTGATCTCGACGTCGCCGTCGATCTTGGTGACCCCGGCCAGCGCGTCGAGGGTGTCGAGATCGCCGATCGAGACGTTGCCCGTGTTGACGAGCTCGGGGCATTCGGGGTCACCGGTCTCGGTCTCCGTGTCGGTCTCGGTCTCGGTCCCGGTCTCGGTCCCGGTCCCGGTCTCGCCGAGGGTCCCGCCGTCGGTGAAGCCTTCTCGGCCAGGAAATTGATCGGGCCCGCAGCCCGCGGCGCTCCCCCCGAGCGCGGCCGCGAGCAACATCACGTTGGCTCCGAGGCCGCTCCACCCTGTTCGGGTCCGCCCCGCGTCCGTTCCCCCTGCGCGGTGGCACCGAGTCATGCAGAGATCTTGCCAGAGGTTCGTCATGCTGGACAAACGAAGGACGAACTCCTAGCTTCCGGCCGCCATGCAACGCACGTTCGCCGTCATCAAACCCGACGCCTTTGCCGCAGGTTTCCAGGGCAAGATCATCTCGGCCATTCAGGAGTCGGGCCTGAAGGTGGTCGCCATGAAGACTCTGCTCCTGTCCGAGCGCCAGGCGAAGGGCTTTTATCATGTCCACGCCGAGCGGCCCTTCTTCGGGGATCTGGTCAAATTCATGACCGAGGGCCCGATCCTGGCCATGGTCCTGGAGGGCGACGACGCGATCAAGCGCTGGCGTGACCTCATGGGTCCAACCAACGCCGCCGAGGCCCCCTCGACCACCTTGCGTGGACAGTTCGGCACCAACATCGAGCGCAACGCGACCCACGGCTCGGACGCCGAGGACACCGCCGCGTTCGAGATTGGCTACTTCTTCAGCGGGCTCGAGCTCGCGCGCTGAACCCCCTCGCACCAAAACCGCGCATCGAGTCCCCTGTGTCTGAAGTTCCTCGCGGAACTTCAGACCAGGGGACTCCGCGGTTTTGGCCCTCTTGCCCCTCTTGACCCCTCAGCCGCCGCGCATCGGCGGCAGCAGCCGCCGCAGCTGGCTGTCGAGCATGACCAGGCTCGCGACGGTCACGTCGCCCTCGAGGTACTCGCCGATCAAGGTCTGGACCTTGCCGAGCCCGTAGGCCTCGATCATCGCGTCGATGTCGCCGTCCTCGACCAGCAGCGTCATCTTGTGGGCGTGGAACTCGAGCTGGCGGGCGAGTGAGAGCACCGCCGGCCCGTCCCAGGTCGAGGCCAGCTTCATCCGCGAGATCGCGGACTGGAGCTCGGACATCCGCATCGAGTCGGACACCGCGAGGCGCAGGCGCAGGACGTCCTCGGGGGCCATGCCGCGCGCGCGGCTGATCTCGAGGGCGTCGAGCACGACCAACAAGAAGCGCGTGCGCGCGACGGCCAGCGCGAGCTCGTCGGGGATGCCCGCCTCGGTCAGCTGCCGGACGTGGCGATCGAGGCGCGAGCGATCGCGCGAGGTCGGCGGGAGGTAGTCGAGGATCGACGCGAGCAGCTCCTGGGTCTTGACCGGATCGATCTTGCCGCCCTCGGCGATCGGCCCGAGCAGGTAGAAGGTCGCGTCCTCGAGCGCGAAGCCGAGGCGCTCCATGGCCCGGTAGACGCCCTCTTGCCGGTGCTTGTCCTCGAGCTCGTGGAGCTCACTCATGAGCCGGTCGACGCCGCCGATCTCCAGGGCCTGGAGGTAGGCGACGGCGACGTCGCGGTAGCTGCGACCGGTGACGGTGGTCATCTCGGCGAACAGGCTGCAGCCCGCGGCGTCGACGATCCGGTTGACGGCCATGGTCGTGGCGATCTCGCGGAACAGCAGGTGGTCGGCGATCGCCGACTCCCCGGCGAGCTCGCGGACCCGGGCCGGGAAGTACTCGCGCACGAGCTCGACGGCCATCGCCGTCGGCAGCGGCTCGTCGCGGAGCAGCTCGCGATAGGCCAGCATCTTGGCGTGGGATCCGAGGACCGCGGCCTCGCACTTGAACAGCCCGTCGCCCTTGCGGCGGCGCTGCGCGAGCTCGTCCTCGTTGGGCATCGCGAAGGACTCGGGCGCGAAGGGGACCTCCTCCTCGAGCAGAGCCATGGTCCGGGCGTAGCGCCACAGGTCGGGGCCCGAGCGGCGCACGTCGTAGCTGACCATCCGGCTCTGGGACCGGTTGTTGGCCAGGACCATCTCGCAGACCTCGCTCTCGACCTCGACGAGCACGTCGTTGCGCTGCGCGCGAGAGATCGTCTCGGCCGCGAGCAAGGGCGCGAACAAGATCTTGATGTTGACCTCGTGGTCCGAGGTGTCGACGCCGCCGGAGTTGTCGAGGAAGGCGGTGTAGACCGCCCCACCCTTGCGCGAGAACTCGACCCGGCCGCGATCGGTGATCGACAGGTTCGCGCCCTCGGCGAACACCCGACAGTTGAGCTCGCGGCCGTCGACGCGGACGCTGTCGTTGGCCTTGTCGCCGACCTGGGCGTGGGTCTCGTCGTGGGCCTTCACGTAGGTCCCGATCCCGCCCATCCAAAACAGGTCGACCTCGAGCTTCATGACCGCGCGGATCAGCTCGTCACCGCTGATCGTGGCCGCGGCGTCGATCCCGAGCAGCGCCCGGGCCTCGGGCGAGAGCGGGACCTCCTTGGACTTGCGCCCGTAGACGCCGCCGCCAGGTGAGAGCAGCTTGGCGTCGTAGTCCGTCCAGCTCGAGCCCGGCAGCTCGAACAGGCGCTTGCGCTCGGCGAAGGACACGGCCGGATCCGGATCGGGATCGATGAACACGTGGAGGTGGTTGAAGGCCGCGAGCAGCTTGACCGACTTGCTGCGCAAGAGGCCGTTGCCGAACACGTCGCCGCTCATGTCGCCGACGCCGATCGCCGTGATCACGTCCTGCTCGGCGTCGACGCCGAGCTCGCGAAAGCTGCGCTTGGTCACCTCCCACGCCCCGCGCGCGGTGATGCCGGTCTTCTTGTGGTCGTAGCCGTTGGACCCGCCCGAGGCGAAGGCGTCGTCGAGCCAAAAGCCCTGGTCCATGCTGATGCCGTTGGCGGTGTCCGACAGGTGCGCGGTGCCCTTGTCGGCGGCCACGACCAGGTAGGGATCGGGGTCCTCCTCGTGGACGATGCCTTCAGGCGTGACGTACTCGCCGTCGACGACGTTGTCGGTGACCGAGAGCAGCGCGCGGATGAACACCTGGTAGTAGTGATCGCCGGCCTCACGCAGGCGCCGGCGGTCGGCCGGCGGGTTGCGGAGCACGAACCCACCTTTGGCCCCCATCGGCACGATCAGCACGTTCTTGACCATCTGCGTGGCCATCAGGCCGTGGATCTCCGTGCGGAAGTCATCGGGGCGATCGGAGAAGCGCAGCCCGCCGCGGGCGACCCGACCGCCGCGCAGGTGCACGCCCTCGAGCTGCGGGTGGTAGACCCAGATCTCGCGAAACGGCCGGGGCTCGGGCCCGAAGCCGACCGCGGGCCCGTCGACCTTGAACGCGAGCGCCGCGTCCTCGGGGGCCACGAAGGCGTTGGTCCGCACCGTCGCCCGGACGACCCGCGCGAGGGCCTGGAGCACGCGGTCGGCGGTGTAGTCGGTGACCGCGCGCAGCTCGTGGTCGAGGGCCGCGGCCGCGCCCGCGGCGTCGAGGCCGGTCTCGCGCGGATCGAAGCGCGCCGCCAGCCAGGTCAGCAGCCCCGCCGCGACGGTCGAGTGCCGAACCAGGACCTGCTGGATGAGATCGCGGTCCCAGACCACCCCGAGCTGATGAAGGTAGGCCACGTAGGCGCGCAAGGTCGCGACGTCCTCGATGCTGAGGTTGGTCGCGACGACGAGGCGGTTGAGCCGGTCGAGCCCGACGCTGCCCGTGTAGACCGCCCGGAGGCCCCGGGTGATCTCGCCGACGCGCCCGAGCACGCCGCGGTGCCGCTCGCGCCGGACGTTGAGGCGGAAGGTGTGCATCTCGTACTGGACCGCGTGGGGTAGCTTGAGCAGGCGCGTGTACTGATCGATGACCTCGAAGCCGAAGCTGTCGATGACCGGCAGCTGGGCGCTGAGCGTCAGCGGATCGCGCGAGAACACGCGCAGGTTGAGGCTCCCGGGGTAGTCACCGGTCCGCGAGATGAACAGATCACAGTCGAGCGGCGCGCCCGCCCGCAGGTTCTCGATGCAGCGCAGGTCACCGATCAGGCGCTCGTCGGCGGCCCGGCGGCGGTGCTCCTCGTTGAACGCGTTGACGTAGACCGTGAACAGCTCGTCGACGCGCTCGTCGGCCTTTTCGACGTCGGGCAGGTAGTCGCGGACGTAGCTCTCGAGCGACTCGCGGAGCCGCTCGCTCCAGCCCTTGGCCATCGAGTGGACCTTGGCCCGGAGGCTGTCGGTGTCGATGATCCGCAGCTGGCCCGGCGCGGTCACGTAGAAGTGGACGATCGCGTTCTCGTAGCGGTCGAGGTACACGCCGTAGTCGGAGTAGCTGGCCCCGAGCTCGGCGAGGAGCAGATCCTGGAGCTCGATGCGCAGCTCCTCCGAGAACTGCTCGCGCGGCAGCGACACGAACACGAAGGCGAAGTGCCCGGTCTCGCCGACCTGGATGTGGACGTCGCTGCCGCCCTCTTCCTCGGCGCGCAGGACCCGATCGGTCAGGGTCCAGACGTTGTCGCGCGACTCGGCGAGCAGGAACTCGAGCGGCAGCGAGTTGAACGCGTTGGTGATGCTCTTGCCGCGGTGGCTGTCGACCGAGACCTCACGATCGCGGAGCAGATCGCGGAGCGCAGAGCGCAGATAGGGGATCTCTTCGGGCGGCGTGTGCAGGGCCTTGTAGGTGAACAGGCCGTCGATCACGGTCACGCCGCTCGGCTCCCCGCTGCGGTTGACCGCCGTGAACACGAAGTGCCCGGGCTTGCCAGCGCGGTGGACCGGCGACTCCTCGCGGCTGCGTTGGTAGCGGACGAGGCGGCTGACCTCGCCGCCAGCCTTGCGCAGGATCTCCGAGTCGCGCGCGGGCAGGCCCGCGGCCGCGGTCCCGAGCGCGACGAGGTTCTCGCCCTCGCGGCTGTACTCCTCGACCGAGAAGATCACGTAGTTGTCGTCGCACAGCCAGCGCAGCAAGCCCTCGGCCTCGCGCAGATCGACGGACAGCTCCGGCGCGCTCATGGCCGCCGCGCTCGCGTGCGCGTCGGCCAGCGAGCGGATGTGCGACTTCATGGCCTGGAAGTCACCGACCATCGAAGAGGTCAGGCGCAGGCGCTGCTCGAGGCGCTCGCGGAGGCGCTCGAGGTCGCTGTCGCGGGTCGCGTAGCCCTCGGGCACCCGGGCCTCGATCCGAATGATCGACTCGCGGGTGCCGGAGTTGAAGTCGACGAGCGCCCCGCTGCGATCGCGGCGCAGCTTGGTCACCGCGTTGAGCGAGGTCCGGACTTCGAAGCGCTCGTGCGCGACCAGGGCCCGGACGGCCGAGACCAAAAATGGTTGGTCGTCGACGCAGCTCTCGAACACGATCACGTCGGTGTCGCGGCGGCGCACCGCCGTCTTGATCTCGCCGGTCTTGCGCTGCTTGATCGTGTCGAGCACGAGCTCGAGCTGCTCGATCAACTCGACCGTCGTCGTGTCCCGCAGATCGCGAACATCGATCGCCGAGATCACAGCCTGACACAGGCGCGACAGCTGGTTGACGTCCGTGCCCTCCAACTTGGGTTGGTAGGAGGCCAGGGAGTCACGGACTTCGTGGATTCGTCGGGTGCTCAGCTCGCGCGGAGACATCGGCGCAACGATGGTCCGCGCGCGCGATCTTGGCAAGATCCTGGCGCACCGAGTTCACCGACCCGACCAGGCGGTACCGAGCGCTCGGGGTTGGGCCCACGGCCACGCGAATTCACATTCACAGGGCGACACAGCGGACGCGGCCGATCGCAGGTGTGACACACTGTCGGACATGTCAGCCGGTCCCCGCCCCTGCGTCGAGGCCTACGCCGAACGTCGCGCACGCCTCGCTACAAAGCTGCGCGCCGAGTCGGCCGGGCTGCTGCTGTTTGGCGGCGAGCTCCAGACTCGCGCCAACGACACTGAATTCCGCTTTCGGCCCGACTCCGACTTCCACTACCTGACCGGGCTCGAGGAGCCCGGCGCGGTCATGCTCCTCCGACCTGGCAGGGACGACGGCGCAAGCCCACCGCGCCTGACGCTGTTCGTGCGGCCTCACGACCGTGACGCCGAGATCTGGAGTGGTCGGCGCGTCGGCCCCGAGGGCGCGCGCGAGCGCTACGGCGCGACCGAGGCCTACGCCCTCGACGAGCTCGACGAGCGCCTGCCCGGCCTGCTCGACGGCTGTGAAACCGTTTACCTCCCCGTCGGTCGGTGGCCGCAGCTCGACGCGACCCTCGCCCGCGCCGTCACCTCGCTGCGTCGTCGCAACCGTGAGGGCACGACCCCACCGCTGCGCTACGGCGAGGCCGCAGATCTGATCGGTGAGGACCGGATCATCAAGGACGCCGCGGGGCTCGACAGCCTCCGGCGCGCGATCGACATCAGCGCCGCCGGTCACCTCGCGGCCATGCGCCAGGGCCGACCCGGCGTGTGGGAGTACCAGCTCGAGGCCCTGCTCGAGTACGAATTTCGCCGCCGAGGCAGCTCCGGGCCCGGCTACGGCAGCATCGTCGGCAGCGGGGACAACGCGACGATCCTCCACTACGTCGACAACCGCGATCAGCTCCGCGCGGGCGAGGTCATTTTGATCGACGCGGGCGCCGAGTGGGACTACTTCAGCGGCGACATCACCCGGAGCTGGCCGGTCTCGGGCCGGTTCACGCCCGAGCAGCGGGCCGTCTACGAGGTCGTGCTCGCGGCCAACCTCGCCGGGATCGAGCGCGCCGTCGTCGGCGGCAACATCGAGCTCATCCACGAGGCCTGCCTCGAGGTCCTGTGCGAGGGCATCGCACAGCTCGGCCTGATCGACGCGAGCGCCGAGGAGATCCGCGCCAAGGACCTCTACAAGCGCTTTTACATGCACCGGACCAGCCACTGGCTCGGCGTCGACGTCCACGACGCCGGGCGCTACACGATCGGCGGCACCCCCCGCCCCTTCACGCCCGGTCAGGTCTTGACGGTCGAGCCAGGCCTCTACATCGCCGCCGACACCGAAGACGTGCCCGAGGGCTTTCGTGGGCTCGGGATCCGGATTGAGGACGACGTGCTGATCCGGCCCGAGGGGCCCGAGGTCCTGACCGCCGCGGTCCCCAAGGCGATCGGGGCGCTGGAAGAGATCATCGGGACCGAGCGGGGCTGATCCGCACGCGGCTGACCGCCGCGGTCCCCAAGGCGATCGGGGCGCTGGAAGAGATCATCGGGACCGCGCGGGGCTGATCCGCACGCGGCGCCGGAGCGCGGCGAGCCGCACCGGCCCGATCCCGCGGACCTCGGCCAGGTCCCCGACCTGAGCGTAGGGCCGACCCGCGACGATCCGCTCGGCGAGCTTCGGTCCGATCCCCGGCAAGCTCGCGAGCTCGGCGGGTGACGCGAGGTTGACGTTCACGGGCTGGTCGAGGGCGGCGAGCTGATCCGGTGGCATCCGGCCCGCGGGCGCGCACCCGAGGCCGAGCTCGCGCAGGGGCAAGGCGGCCGCGGCCGCGCACACGCACGCAGCGGGCGGCAGGGCGTCGCCAGGCCCGAGCGCGCGGGGCTCCGCGGCCTCACACAGCTCGCCGACATCCTCGAGCAGCTCCCGGTCGCAGCGCAGCTCCCCCTCGACCAGCTGCGCGCGGGCGCAAGCGAGCCTCGAGCCGAGGCCGGGTGGGGCCGGACACAGCCCCGCCAGGGACGCAATCAGGGCGACCGCAGCGGCCAAGGGCGGGACCTTGCTCGAAGCTCGCATGCCCTGGTCTCGGCCCGGCTCCCACGTCGTTGCGCGTTGGTGCTAAAACATCTCCAGATGCGCGAAGAGGATCCTCTCGTGTGTCACTGCCTCTCGGTCTCCGAGGCCGAGGTCGTGCACGCGATCCGTACCGGCGCCGACTCGCTCGAGGCCGTCGGCCGCTACTGCGAGGCCGGCACGGGCTGCAAGAGCTGCCACGATCCGATCCGCGTGTTGCTCCAGCAGGAGGCGCGGCGCGACCTGGCCCGCAGTCGGGCGCCCAAGTCCCTGCGTCAGCTCTCGCTCTTCGACGAGCTGGTCGATGACGCGGGGGGCCGTCGGCAGAGCGCGCCGATGGGCAGCCACAAGCGCTGACGCCATCGTCGCCGCGCCGAGCTGATATGATCAGGGCTGCTCGGATGCCCGTCTGGAAACTCATGCTCGGCGCAGGGCCCCCGCTCGCCTTGATCGCCACGCTCGCCCACGTGCCCGACGCGCGCGCAGGCAACACCGTGCACCCACGCACGCCGGTACTGTGGCCCGATGCTCCGTGTATCCAGACCGTAGACCGCAGCGCAGAGTCGAACTTCGCCTTCAGCTACGAGATCCCGGCCGAGGACACGCTGCTCTCGGTCGACGAATTCGACGACAGCCGGACCCACCAATTCATCGGCTTTTGCCGCCAGTGGCCCGCCGGTCGCCCGCCGCCTCGCTACATCTCGACCTTCGATCTCGAGCGCTCGGTCGAGGCCGGGCTCGAGCAGCCCGAGCTGCTCGACGATCCCGAGTCGACGCTCGAGACCAGCGCGGCCTGGGCCGGGTGCTGGACGCGGATCACCGCCGACGACGCGCGCCGCCCGATCACCTACGCCGCCGCGGCCGACCCCGTGATCTGGGCCAGCGCCGAGGTCCCGGCCGGGACCTGGCTCGTCGCCGGCTACACCTGGGAGCCGCCCTACAACCTCTGGATGCGGGCGCCCTGGGTCGTGCGCGTGACCGACGAGGCCGAGCCGACCGAGCCCGTGCAGGCCGCCGCGACGATCGCCGACACGGCCGACTCCCTCGATGGCGAGGAGCTCCTCGAGCTGCAGATCTGCGTCGACGCGAGCCCCGGCTCGACGCTGGCGCTCGCCTGGGCCTCGACCAAGCCCGCGCAGCTCGAGTGGTCGACCCTCGCTACGATCGATCTCGATACCGGGCTCAACGGGCCCGGCGAGCTGCTCGTGCCCTTCTCGCCGCCCGAGTCGAGCTGGGGCCAGACGCTCGTGCTTCGGGCCACGATCGAGCAGCCGCAGGGCGACGCCTACGTCGGCCACGGCCTGGCTCCCCTGATCGTGTTCGCCGACCCGGGCGACGGCGACGGCGACGGCGACGGAAACGGCGACGGCGACGGCGGCTCGGCCAACGGCGACACGGACACCGGCTCAGACACGGGCACCGAGACCAGCGCGGGCGCAGACCCAAGCTCAGGCGGGGGCAGCCGCTGCTCAGTCGACCCGCGCCGTGGCAAGCTGGACCGCTTTGGCGCCCCACGAGCGCTCCCCTTTTGGGCTCTATTTTTGGTTCTGGTGCGGCGCCGACACGCCCGCGAGAGGTCAGCATGACGCACGATCCCAGTCGAATTCCCAGTCGAACTCCCAGTCGCCTCGGCCGAGGAGCTGCAGACGGTCGCGCCCGCGCTCGGGTCGCCCTGGTCCTGCTCCTGACCAGCCCCGTCGTGGCCTTCGGCTGCAAGGGCGACGACGCCGATGAGGGCGAGAGCGAGGGCGCCGACGCGGACACCAGCGGCAGCGGCGACGGCGACGGCGACGGCGACGGCGACGGAGACGCGGGCACCGACACCAGCGGCGAGGATCCCGAGACGGCGATCTTGACCCACCGCTTCGGGACCCGCGAGCTCGCGCCCTTCGAGGAGACCGAGCCCTGCGTCCAGTGGACCCTCGACAACGAGGCCCCGATCTACGTCCAGGCCGTCACCCTCAGCAACCTCGGCTACTTCCACCACTCCAACTGGTTCGTGGTCCCCGAAGAGCTCTACGCGGGCGACGACGGCTACTACAAGTGCAGCGATCGCGGCTTCAACGAGCTCGGCGCGGCCACGGCCGGGACCGTGCTCTTCGCCCAGTCGACCCAGTCCTTCGTCGAGGAGCAGCGCACGGGCGCGGGCGCGGTCATCAAGATCCCGCCGCGTCACAAGGTCGTGTCGGATCTGCACATGCTCAACGTCGGGCCCGCGGCGATCGAGACCGACCTGTTCATGACCCTCGAGCTGATCCACCCCAAGGACGTCGAGGTCGTGCTCACGCCCCTGCGCACGAGCTACCTCGACCTCGACATCCCGGCCAACGCGGTCAGCAAGTTCACCGGGGTCTGCGAGGACTTTGGCGCCCGCTACGAGGACTCGACCGGCACGCCGCTCGACATGAAGCTGCACTACGTGCTGCCGCACTACCACTACCTCGGCAACCACTTCGACCTCAGCTTCACCGGCGGTCCGCTCGACGGGGTGAGCGTGTTCACCGTCGACGGCTTCGACGGGGAGGCCAACGGCGGCGTGTTCGACCCGCCCCTCGATCTGACCGGGGTCGAGGGCCTGCGCTACACCTGCGGCTACGACAACTGGCGCGACGTCAACGTTGGCTGGGGGATCGGCGATCAGGAGATGTGTGTGATGCTCGCCCTCGTCGACACCAAGGTCATGATGGATCTGTCGGTCACGGGCGGGACGGTCGCCGTGGGCGAGAACGACGGCGTGCTCGAGTTCGAGGGGCCCTGCGGGATCCTGACGGTGCCCAAGAACCCGGCCCAGAGCATGCCGACCTCCGCCGAGCAAGACGAGCCCTTCAACGTGCCCGAGAGCGGCGACGAGAGCATCCCGCCCGTGCCCGAGTGTAGCGATCACGATCCTGGCGTCGCGCCGGATCTCGAGCCGACCCTCGCCAACGTGTTCGGCGCGGTGTTTCAGCCCTCGTGCATGTTCAACGCCTGCCACGGGGTCTCCGGCCAGGCCGCGGGGCTGAACCTCCAAGCGGTGGATCTGCTCGCGGAGCTGCTCGACCACGAGGTCGTGGGTAATCCGGGGGCGTCGCTGGTCGAGCCTGGCGATCCGGACGCGTCGTGGCTGTACCAGGTCCTCGCCAAGTGTGAGCCGCAGACGGGCGAGGGCGAGACGGTCGGGCACATGCCACGCAACTCGCCGGTGTTGCTCGATGACCGGAGCGTGGCCTTGGTCCGCGAGTGGATCGCCGCGGGCGCGAACCCCTGAGCTCGGCTCCGGGCTTCGCGGCCACGCGCGACCGACCCGAGCGCGCGCTCGGATCGGGCTGGGTTCGCCGCTCGTCGAGCTGGATCGGTCGGCTCAGCCCGACTCGCCGGCCCACAGCTGGGTGTCGCCGGTCCGCAGGCGCAGCTCCAGGCGCAGCGCCGGATGCCGCGCCAGCGTCGGATCCTCGTCGATGATCTTCAACGCAGCCTCGCGCGCAGCGACCAACATCTTCATGCCCTCGCCCGAGAAGCTCGCGAAGCGCAGCCGCGGAATGCCCGACTGCCGGGTCCCAAACAGCTCGCCCGGCCCGCGGAGCTCGAGGTCGCGCTCGGCGACCACGAAGCCGTCGGTGCTGGCCTCGAGCACCTCGAGGCGCCGGCCCGCGTCAGAGTCCCGAGCGCTGGCGGTGTGCAGCAGACACAGCGACTGGCCCTGAGACCGACCGACGCGACCGCGGAGCTGATGGAGCTGAGCGAGGCCGAAGCGCTCGGCGTGCTCGATCAGGATCGCCCGAGCATCGGGCACGTCGACGCCAACCTCGATCACCGTCGTCGCGACCAACACCCGGACCTCGCCAGCCCGAAAGCGCTGCATGACCGCGTCCTTCTCGCGCCCGAGCATCCGGCCGTGAACGACCGCGATCTCGGTCTTGGGCACGAGCTTGCGCAAGGCCGCGGCCGTCGCCTCCACGTCGGACGCGTCGATCGCCTCGCTGGCCTCGACCAGCGGACAGACCACATAGGCCTTCTCGTTCGCGCGGACCCGCTCGACCAGGGCCGCGCGGGCCCGCCCGAGCGAGCGCGCCCCTGCGAAGACCTTGGTCGTGGCGCCGACCCGGCCCGGCGGGAGCTCGTCGATGACCGAGACGTCGAGCTCGCCGAAGGCCGTGAGCGCGAGGCTGCGGGGGATCGGCGTGGCCGTCATGACCAGGAGGTGCGGGGCCGCGCCCTTGTCGCGCAGGGCCCCGCGCTGCTCGACGCCGAAGCGGTGCTGCTCGTCGACGATCACGAGCGCGAGCCGGGCAAAGTCGACGCCCTCGACGAGCAGCGCGTGGGTCCCGACGAGCAGATCGATCTCGCCCGCGGCGAGCAGCGCGAGCAGGCTGGTCCGCTGGGCCCGGGGCGTCGAGCCGGTCAGCAGCGCGATGCGGACCCCGGCCTTCTCGCACCAGGGCGTCAGGCTGCGCAGGTGCTGCTCGGCGAGGATCTCGGTCGGGGCCATGAGCGCCGCCTGGGCCCCGGCGTCGAGGACCGCGAGCGCGGCCGCGAACGCGACCGCGGTCTTGCCCGATCCGACGTCGCCCTGCAGCAGCCGCAGCATCGGCTTGGACCGGGCGAGGTCGCGCTCGATCTCGGCGATGACCCGCCACTGGGCGCCGGTCGGCTCGAAGGGCAGGCACGCGCGCAGCCGCTCGCTGTCGAAGCTGCCCTCGGCCAGGGGCGGCAGCGCGCAGGGGACCGAGCGGTAGGCCCCGCGCTGGCGCAGCAGGCCGAGCTGCAAGAAGAAGAACTCCTCGAAGGCCAGACGCCGATGAGCCGGGCTGTCGCGCCGCATCAGCGCCTCGAGGGCCGGCTCGGGCAGATCGTCGGGCGGATCGTGCAGCGCGCTCAGAGCCTCGATCTGACCGGGCAGCCCGTGCTCGCGGACCAGCGCGGGCGGGAGCGGCTCGGCCAGCTTGGCGGCGCGCAGGCGCTCGAGCGCGGCCCGACACAGCCGGACCAGGGTTCGCTGACCGATGCCCTCGACCTGCGGGTAGCGCAGCGCGATCCCGAGGCCGTGCTCGGGGTCGAGGACGTCGGGGTGGACCATGTTGAGCTTGCCCCGGAAGCGCTTGACCACGCCCGCGAGCAGGATCGGTGCGCCCGTCGTGACCCGCTGCCCGAGACCGCCGACCGGGTGAAACCACCGAGCCTCGAGGCCCAGGCGCGCGCCGTTTCGCTGAACCTGCTCGATGCGCAAGGTCGCGGAGTAGCGCCCGCTGAACCAACCCTGGCGAAAGCTCCGGATCACGCCGTCGATGACGACCGCCGCGCCCTCCTCGATGTCCTGGAGCGACGAGGTCCGCCTGCGATCTTCGTAGGCGAGCGGGAGCAGGTAGGCGAGATCCTCGATCGTCTCGAGCCCGCGCGCGGCCAGCTTGTCTCGCGTTCGCGCCCCGACGCCGGGCAGCAGCTCGACGCTCGCCTGACGTTGCTCGGCGGCGGCGCGCAGCGCCGTGAGCTCGGGATCGGCGTTGTTGCCCGCGGCTGTCTTCTTGCTCGCGGTCTTCTTCTTGCTCGCCGTCTTCTTCTTGCTCGCCGTCTTCTTCTTGCTCGCGGTTGTCTTCTTGCTCGCGGTCGTCTTCTTGCTCGCGGTTGTCTTCTTGCCCGCGGTCTTCTTCTTGCTCGCGGTCTTCTTCTTGCTCGCGGTCTTCTTCTTGCTCGCCGTCTTCTTCTTGCTCGTCGGCGCGGCCGTGTCGTCCGTCCGAGCCGCGCTCTCGGATTTGGAGCTCGACGCGTCAGCCCCGGCCTGCGCCTTCGCGCTCGACTTCCCGAGCCGTCGACCGAGGTCCTGCTTGCGCCGCCCGGTCTTCGGCTTGCCGGCCTCGGCCACGTCGGAGCGCGCGGCGCTGAGCGCCAGGCACACGCGCAGGCCATGGGCGACCACCCGGCTGCGATCCTGACGCCCGCGCTCCTCGAAGCGGTCGAGCCCGCCCCGAAAATGCCGAAGCTCGCGCTCTTGCGGCCCAACGCCAGCCGCGAGCAGACGATCGGTCGGCTCGCGCAGGCGCTGACCGAGGCCCTCGGCCAGGACCCCCGCGAACTGATCGACCGCCGCGGAGCGCAGCGCGACCCGCAATTGCTCGAGAGGATCGCTGGTCATCAGCGAAGCGTGCCCAGATCCACGACGGGCAGCTCGGTCAGTAAGGCGCTTGGAAGGAGAAGCGCAGCTCGTGATCACACAGGTAGTACACGTTGCCCTCTTCGACGAGGTGATCGTCGACGCGCTGGCCGGCAAACTCGACGCCGTTCGTGCTCCCGAGATCCTTGATGTAGTACTGGCCGTTTCGACGCACGACCGCGCAGTGACGACGCGAGATGTTCGCGTCCTTGATCGGCAGATCCGAGAACTTGCTCCCGCGGCCGATCACGAACTGCTCTTGGTCGACCGTGTACCAGTTGCCCTCGAAGAACAGGTACAGCGGCCGATCCTCGACGACCTCGGCCGCGGCCGAAGGTGGCGGTGCGCCTGCGCCCGGCGGCGGCGCGCCCGGGGGCTGCGGACGTCCCCCCGGCGGCGGCAGGCGCCCTCCCCCGCTGGCTGGGCGCGGGAGCGTGGGTCGACCGCCCGCGCCGCTCGGACGAGGTGGTGCTCCCCGCCCCGGCGGCCCGCCCGGCGGACTCGGCCGCGGCGCGGGGGCCGGAGTGTTCGCATCGCTGGATACAGCCGTAGACTTCTTGCGCGTGAACAACTGGATCAGCGCCGCTTGGACGATTTCGTCCGTCGCCACGCCGCGACGCTTGGCGAGCGCCTCGACTCGCTTCCAGATGTCGTCTCGGCACTCGAACTGGTGAACCGTCTTGTTCATGCCGTTTCCTGAGCCGCGTGGCGCGGCTCTCGACGCTTGGTTCTCGGCCAAGCGCCAGCGCAGATCCTAGGGCTAGCTTCGGCGAAGGGTCAACCCGCGCTGAGCTTCGCCCCGCCCGCGTCCCCCGCGAGACGGGTGATCAGCACCCCGGCGCCGACAGCCAGCTCACATGCTGGGGTCCCCCGCGGTCGTCGGATCACTCGCCGATCCTGTGTCCACAGAGCCCCCCGCAGCGCGTAAATCGCCTCAGACATGCGCTCGAGCGACCTGACGCGCGGCGGCAGTGCGTGGCAGAGTTGCGACGCCTGTGGCGGTCAAACTCGCATTTCGCCCGATCGAGATCGGCCGCCGGATCTCGACGACCCGCGCGCGTGCTCTCGGATCCGGCCGGGCGGCCCGGCGGTGGGCGGCAAGGTGGCTCGGCGGGCTCGCGGTCCTGGCCCTGCCGGCGACGGTCCACGCGACACCGGGCGTGGCCAAGCGCCTCGGGGGGCCCAGCGCCCAGGGGCCAGCCTCCTCGTCGGTCACCGCGATCTACCACAACCCCGCGATGCTCGGCTCGCTCCCGGGCCTGACCTTCGAGGCCACGCTGCGCGCCGGGATCGATCACCTCGCGATCCGACGCTTCGGCGTCGACGTCAACGGCGCGCCGATCGACGCCCTCGGCGACCGCATCAACCTCGTCAACCCGGCCTTCGACTACTTCATCGGCGCCAGCTTCCTGCTCGATCCGATCGCTATCGGGGTCGCGGTCCACACCTTCGACTCGCGCTACCGCATCGACAGCGATCCGAGCCTCAACTATCACCTCCTGTCCGAGACCGACATCGGCTGCGCGATCGATGGCTCGCGTATCTGCCCGCGTCTGCGCAAGGGCGGGATGCTCGAGATGCGGACCGACTTCGATCTCTCCTTGGCCTGGAACGCGCTCCACTTCATGCGCCTCGGGGCCACCGCCCACTTTCCACGCCAGCGCACCTACCTCGCGCGCGACGTCGACTCGGTCCTGACCGGAGCCAACGCCGACGCGGGCTGCGACCCGCAGTCGGCGTCGGTCGAGAACCCGGCCTGCGCCGAGCGCCTGAGCTTCCGCGGCAGCACGCGCCTGCGCTGGTTTGGGCTCAACCCCAACGGGACGCGCCTCGACTTCGCGCTGACCCTGGGCGTCGCCTTCGACATCCGCGATCGCGTGACGATCGGCCTGCGCTACCGGACCCAGCCGCTGCTCGCGGGCGGCGAGGTCACGCTCAACGGCTCGGCTGCGGTCTGTCTGCCCGATCAGCGCAGCGTCGACGACAGCAGCTTGCCGGCCTGCGAGGGCGCGACCCCGATCGACGCGACCCTGTCCGAGACCATCCCCCGGGAGTTCGCGATCGGAGCAGCCGGGGAGCTGGGCAACTGGGCGCTCGACGCCAACCTCTACTGGATCGATCGCTGCCCGGGCTTCGACCCCGACGGCGGGTGCGACGGACGCGACAGCCGCTCGCTCGAGCTCGTCGGCCTCGATCAGGACGCCTCGACCCTGCCCGAGACCCCGATCTATCGCGGCTTCAAGGACATCTTCGGCGCCGAGCTGTGGGCCCGCTACCGCCTCGATGACGTCATCGGCGCCAACTTGCCCTACTACAAGGTCCTGTGCAGCGGCGGGAGCGAGGGCGTCGATCCCGAGACGGGCAAGCAGCTGCGCTGCTTTCCGCGCGTCGACCTGTTGTTCGGCGGCGGCTTCAACTCTCCCGGCGTCCGGCCCAGCGCGCTGACGGCGGCCAACAGCGACGGCTGGACCATCCTCGCCACGATCGGCGCCAGCTTCAATCTTCCTGGCCGCAACGGGACCTGGTCGCTGGTCCCGTCCTACGGCGTCGACTTTCTGGTCCCGACCCGCGTCGGCCCTGGCGGCGTGAGCCCGGCCTTCGATCCAGTCGCGGCGATCGAGTTCGAGCGCAGCGGCGCCGACATCAACTCGCCCTACGCCGACGCGGTCCTGGCGGGGCGCGGGCTGCCGAGCAACGCCGGGACCTACGTCGGTGCGGTCCACACGATCACCTTTGGCATCCGGTGGTCCGAGCGTGGCTTCGGCGCCCGCGAGCTGCCGAAGAATCGGAGGGAGAGCGGCGGCCGCGGAGCGTCGCTCTGAGCCCACCCCTGCGAAACACCTGCGCGGCGCGACTGGCCCGAGCGCAATCGACTCCGTACACTGTGTCGGTGGCTCGACGCCCCCTCTTGACCCTCGCCGTGCTGGGCTCGCTGCTGTGCGCGCCGGCCTGCACCAAGACCACAGGGCCCGGGGCCGAGACCCCGCAGCTCGTCGCCCCGGACACGATCAACGATCTCGACGACTACGGCGAGGCGCGCAACGCCTACGCGCTGCTGGCCGTCGATGATCCGGGCCGCGCGGCCGCCCGCGCGCAGCTGCGGACCTACCTCCTCGCTTACCTCGATCACGCGCTCGCCAGCGACAGGACGCCCGCGGCGGTCGACGCCCTCGAGCAGCTCGCCGGACTCTGGGTCCCGAGTGAGCTGCGCACGCTCGCGCCCGACCCCGAGCTCGCCGCCGCGGCGGCCGCCGTCTACGGGCGCACGGCCCCAGCGGGCGACGAGCGCCCTGCCCTGCTCGCGCTCGGCCTGAGCGAGGCCTTCGGCGACGAGGGCCAGCGGACCAAGGCCCGGGCGAACTACGCAAAACTCGAGGACTGGATCGATCGGACGGCCGAGTTTGGCAACGATCCGCGCTTCAACGATCACCTCGACCGCCTCCTCGAAGATGTCAGCGCGCTGCTGCCCTCGCCCTTCCTGGTCGACCAGCTCGCTGGCGTGTACCTCGGGCGCTACCGCGACGCCCAGCGCAGCGGCAGCTTCTCCAGCACCAGCGATCCGCGCGTGCCCTTCACCGGCTACCTGCTCGCGCGCCTCTACCTGCGCGCGGACGATCCCGACGCCGCCGTGGCCGCGCTCGATCGACTCGAGACCGACGCACCGACCGCCGCGCTGCGCGACCTGATCCGCGACGCCGCAGACTCGAGCGCCAGCGGCCGCTCGCCGGCCGACCTCGACCAGCTGACGCGCGAGTTCCTCCCCGAGCCCGACCACCGCCTGCCCGACGAGATCGTCCGCCAGAGCTGGGGCATCATCGACAACCTCGCCCGCCGAAGCCTCGCGCGCTTCCCCGATCACCCCCCAGCCCACCTCGCCCTCGGTCGCGTGCTGCGCTCGCGCAACCTCACCGAGGCCGCGATCGTCCACTACGAGCAGGCGTTCGCAGGCAAGACCCGGGCGACCGACCGCGACGACCTCCACCGCGCGTGGTCGGAGCTCTCGACCCTCTACCAGCTCGCGCTCGAGACCCGCGCCGCGTCCGGAGCGAGCGAGACCAGCGCCATGCTCGAGCGCGTGGAGGCCTTTCACGAGCGCGCGGCCCAAACCTGGCCCCAGCGCGCGATCGAGCCCGGCATCACCCTCGCGTGGATGACCGTGGCCGTGGCCGAGTTCAACGCCGGTCACATCGACCGCGCCGAGGCCCTGATGGAGCAGACGGTGGCCCTCGAGCCGCGCTCGGCCGCGCTGTCGCTGCTCGGGGTCATCGCGATGCGGCGGGGCGACTTCGACGAGGCCCGCGCTCACCTTCGTCGCCTCGACAAGCTGTCCGGAGCCCTCAGTGATCAGCTCGAGCGCTACGACTGGCAGATCAGCGCGCACATCAGCCTCGCGGAGGTCGAGGCCCTCGCCGGCGACCGCGAAGCCAGCGCCGAGCAGCTGCGCGAGGCCCTCCGCCAGCTCAACACCCTGCTGAGCTACCCCGGCCTCGCCGACTCACTCCGCGCTGAATTCGGCCTGCGCCGCGCGCGAGTCTTCTTCTATCTCGGCGAGATCGAGCTCGCGATGAACGACGTCCGCGACGCCCAGCGGCTCGCGCCCGATCGCGACGACGCGTACACCGAGCCCCTGATCTTCACGGTCATCCACGGTCACCTCGACCAGGCCGCCGAGCTGTTCGCGGCCGCCCTCGCCCGCGACGGCGGCGGCGAGCTCGGGGTCTACTACTCGCTGTGGGTCCTCGATCTCGCCGAGCGCCTCGGGGCGCCCGAGCCGAAGCTCGCCCGTGAATTCCTGCGCAGCTACGCAACCAGCGACGACGGCGATCCCTGGCAGCGCAAGCTCGCCCGCTACGGCCTCGGCCAGCTCGACGACGATGGCCTCGCCGCCGCCGCCGACAGCCCCCGCGAGCGGTCCGAGGCGTTCTTCTATGAGGCCCTCCAGCGCTGGCGCGGAGGCGGCCACGAGGCCTGCCTCGAGCTCATGACCAAGGTCCTCGATCAGCAGATGATGGGTGACTTCGAGTACCAGATGGCCCAGAGCTACCTGCGCTGGAAGGAGCTGCCCAAGACCGCCCGCACCGCGCTGTAGCCTGGGGGCCGTAGCCCGCAGCCCGCAGAAAAAGAAAAAAGAGGGACCCACTTGGGTCCCTCTTCGTAGGCACGGGCCGGAATCGAACCGGCGAATAGAGCTTTTGCAGAGCTCTGCCTTACCACTTGGCCACCGTGCCGCGGGCCGGTCAACTAACATGGCCTGCGAGTGCTCGCAAGCGCAAACGAAGAACGCCGACGCGGCAGTCCGCGTCGGCGTTCTCCCGGGCTGGTCCCGGCCTGGCCCCGAGACCAGTTTCGCGGCTAGAGCCCGCCGAGCGGCGCGTCGCCGCCACCGATGCTGAGCTTGTCCTTGCGCTCTTTGGTCGCGGGCTTCTTCGAGCTGCTGCTGCTGCTGCTGCCGCCACCACCATTGCCGCTGCCCTTCTTGCGGCCAGCCGAGATCTTCTTCTTGATCGAGGCTTGCTCCTCGTCGAGCTTCTTTTGCTCGGCGAGGATCTTGGCCCGCTCAGCCTCGGACGTGGCCGCCTCGAGCTGTGCGGCGAGCTCGGCTTGCTTGTCGGCGAGCTCGGCCGATTTGGCCTCGAGCTCGGCGACCTGAGCCTCGGCCTCCTCGCGCGCCTTTTTCTCGGCGGCGAGCTGCTTTTCGGTCTCCTGCTTGGCGAGCTCGGTCGCTTCCTTCTCTTTGTTCTTCTGAACCAGAACGTAGCCACCGACGCCGAGGCCAATCGCGAGCACACCAGCGGTGATGTAGAGCCAGTACGGGGTCTTCTTGCGCTCGGCCATCTTGACCTGCGCGTCGAGTCGCATCTGCTCCTCGCGCAGGCGCGCCTCTTGCTCGGCGCGACTGCGAGCCTCGGCTTCGGCCACGCGAATTCGCTCTTCACGCTCCTTGCGCTCCTTCTCTTCCTGGGCGAGACGAGCCTGCTCCTCCTGCTCGCGCTGGATCCGCTCTTGCTCCTCGCGAGCCTTGCGCTCGGCCTCTTCTTTGGCGCGCCGCTCGGCTTCGCTCTTGGCCCGAGCCTCTTCCTCGACGGTTTGGACTCGCTGGGCCTCGAGGTTCTTGAGCTCTTCGAGGGCGATCAGGGCTGAGTTTTCTCGTGACATTTCTGGGGACCTCCGCTGGGACGGGCGACGACTACGGCTGCGACGGGTGAAGGACTTGCTCTCGTTGACCAGTTGGTATCGGGGAGCACGGACTTCGGGCGAAACGCTCCACCGCTACTCCTGGTCTACCCCTGAACGCTCAGGATGAGCCAGATCAAAAGTGCCGGAATTTTGATTATTTCGCTACCCCTTCCTAGCGTGCTGACATGACCTCTTCCGGCCCCTCTCAGGCCAACATAGCTACCCTTCCCTCCGCTCCTCTCGGTCGGCGCAGCCGGCTCGGTCCGCGGAGCGCGTTCGGGGTGATCGCGCTGACGCTCGTCGCGGGGCCAGCGATCGAGACGCGCGCGAGCCAGACAAGCGACGAGGCCACCGCGGCCGTCGTCGCCCGCCCGCTCGCGTTGCTCGAGAACCGACGGGTCCTGAGCTATCCAATCGATCAGGTCTGGCCGACGGCGATCCGCTACCTCCGCATCGATCGCGGGTTCTCGATCACGGACCGCGATCAGGAGGCAGGCTACATCCTGTTCGAGTTCCCCCTCGACGGGAACCGGATCGGCAGCGGGAGCATCGAGATGTTTCCAACCGAAGACCCGGCCGGACGGGCGAGCGTGAGCATCGGGGTCAACACGGGCGCAGGCCCGGTCCACCTGCCCAACGCCATGCTCGACGGCATCACGGCCAAGGTTCGCGCCGAGCGCGGACAGCCGGCGCCTCCCCCTCCCCCGCCCCAGGAAGATCCTCCGGCCGAGGAAGACAAGCCCGAAGACGACCACTCCGTGCCGCTGCTTCCCCCGGCCCAGGACCCATGAGCGCCCAGGCGATCGATCTGCGCAGCGACACCGTGTCCAAGCCGACCGTCGCGATGCGCGAGGCGATGGCCCGCGCCGCTGTCGGCGACGACTGCTACGGCGACGACCCCAGCGTCAACGAGCTCGAGCGCCGCGTCGCGCAGCTGCTCGGCAAGCCCGCCGCGCTCTTCGTGCCCTCGGGGACCATGGCCAACCAGCTCGCCGTCGCAACCCACACGCGGCCGGGCGACGCCCTCGCCTGCATGGTCGAGGCCCACGTGCAAGTCCACGAAGACGCTTCGCCGGCTCGGCTCTCGGGGGTTCAGGCCATGGAGATCGGCGATCGCCACGGCTTCTCGGCCGCGGACCTCGACGAGCGGATCTCCGAGGAGCGCTGGGGCTGGCCGCGCGTGGGCCTGGTCTGGCTCGAGAACACCCTCGGCCTCGCCGGCGGGCGGGTCTGGCCCCTCGCGCAGATGCAGGCGATCGCCGAGCTCGCGCGCACCCACGCCCGCCCGCTCCACCTCGACGGCGCGCGCCTGTGGAACGCCCACGTCGCCTCGGGCTGCTCGATGGCCGAACTCGCGAGCGTCGCCGACAGCGTCAGCGTGTGCCTGAGCAAGGGCCTGGGCTGTCCGGTCGGCTCGTTGCTGTGCGGGGAGCTCGAGTTCGTCGCCCGCGCCCGCGCGAGCCGACACGCGTTCGGCGGCGCGCTGCGTCAGGCGGGGATCCTCGCCGCGGCCGGGCTCCACGCCCTCGACCACCACGTCGAGCGGCTCCGCGACGATCACCGCCGCGCCCGTCGACTGTGGCAGGGTCTGTCCGATCTGAGCTGCTGGCGGGCGATCGAGCCCGAGACCAACATCGCGCTGTTCGAGCTCCCCGATCGTGGCGACGCTGATCTCCTGTGCGCGCCGCTGCGCGAGGCCGGCGTGCTCTGCTACCCGAACAAGTACGCCGAGATTCGGCTCGTCGTGCACCTCGGCGTCGACGACAACGCGATCGAGCAGGCGATCGAGTGGATCCGATCCGTGCTCGGCTGAAGCTCGAGCACAGCACCCGAAACCAAAACGAGAGGGCCGCGCGATGGCGGCCCTCTGCGTTTGAACGGGATCCCTGAGTCAGATCCGGAACTTGAAGGTGAAGCCCTGCTGGTCCGCCTGGAACTTGGGGAACTTCGCCTTCTTGGCCGCTGCGGCCACGCACTTGCCGACCGAGCTCGAAGCGTGCTCGTCGAGGGCCTTCGCGGAGATGACCGAACCGGTCGAGCCCTTGACCGAGAACTTGACGGCGACCGTGGTGCCCGTGCCGCAGCTCTTGGCCGCCGGCTTGACTCCGTCGATGCCCTTTTTGATCTCGGCCGCGCCGAGCTTCTTGGGCAGGCTGGGATCCGGCGCCGCCTTGCTTTCGCTGCTGCCGCTGCTGCCGCCCTTGCACTTGGCGAGGTTGGGATCGAGGAGGCAGTCGACGTCGGGATCCTTCTCTTTGGAGCCACCGGAGGAGCCGCCTGAGCTGCCACCGGAGGACCCACCCGAGCCCGACGAGCTACCCGCGACGCTGCCGCCGCTGCCGCCGGTCTTCTTCTTCCTCTTGCCCGAGGGCTTGTTGCCCGTGCTGGCTTCTTCTGCGCCGGTCTCGCCCCCGGTCTCGCCCCCGGTCTCGGCGGCTTCATCGTCGCCGTCGCTGTCTTCCTTGTCCTTGTCTTTGTCCTCGTCGCCGTCGTCGTCCTTCTTCTCCTCGACGGAGCCGGGGACGGTGACGACCTCCTTGATGACCTGAGGCTCCTCGTCTTTATCGAGCAGGATCATCGCGCCGAGGCCGATGAGCCCGACGAGCAGGAGCGCGATGAGGATGTACATCGGGGTGTTGGACCGCTGGGGCTCGGCCTGGACCGGCGCCGCCGAGGGTGGAGGCTCGGTGACGAGGGGCTCGACGGACAGACCGCCGAGGCCACCGCCGCCGAAGCTCGGCAGCATCTCTTCTTCGCCACCGCCACCGCCACCGCTCGCGCCGCCACCGGCATCGGCGCTCGGCGCGTCCATCATCGCGCCCATCGCCCGGATGTCGATCAAGCCCGAGCCCTCGGAAGAGGGCGCGGTCGTCGACGGTGCCTGACGCACGGGACCCGCCGAGGCAGGCTTCGAGGTCGAGGCCATCGCCTTGAGGCTGTCGAGCGAGAACAGGACCGAGTTCTCGTTGCGCTGGCCGGTCAGCGAGTCGACGCGAGGTGACTCGTCCACCGGCGCGGCCGCGGCCGCGGGCGGAGCTTCAGGCTCGGAACCGAAACCGGCCCCACCACCAAACTCACCGCTGCCCGCCGCGAACGCGTCGTCCGATCCGGCGCTGGCGAAAGGATCGTCAGCCGCAGCCGCTGCCCCCGCCGCGATCCCGCCACCCATGGCGGCCCCGGGCGCGCGATCGGGCAGATCGGCGAAGGTCTCGATCTGACCGAGCTCGAGCCAGTCCTCGAAGCCCTCCTGCCAGACCGAGGTCGACTTGTCGATCTGACCGGCGTCGTAGCGCCGACGGACTTCGTCCTCGGGCAGCGGTCCGACCGTGTCGCCGTCGATCGCGAGGTGCCAACCGGGCGGCTCTTCGGATGCAGCCTCGCCCGCGGGCGCCTCTGCCTCTCCGGCAGCGACCGCCTTGTCACGGACGATGATGACGTTGCTGCACTTCTTGCAGCGGATCTTGAACGTCTTGCCGCGAACCTTCTCGTCCGCGATCGAGTACTTCGCGCCGCACTTGTCACATTCAATTCTCATAGGACGCCCTCTGATGATCCTGATGATCCCGACGTTTGAGCACGTTGCTCCCAAACAAGATGATCCGCGGGTCCGGCCATGAAAGCGGGCCGCGAACCTGAACCCAAACCTGAGGTGAACCGAGACGTCATGGGAGACGGGAGCGCGCGTACGCCGAAGTGGGTGAGTTGTTTGCCACGCCGGCCCCGCGCGAGCGGTGCGTCAGTATATGGAACCAAGCCATCACCGACAACCTTCGAGGTCCGTATCATTTCATGATGCTGCGGTGAAACCGCAGCGATCGTGGACACCCTCCGAGCGCCCCTCAGCCCTCGTCCGGGGGCCCAAGGAGCCGGATGTGCCAGGCAGGTTACCCGGCGCGGGCGCCACCCGGCGACGGCCACCAAGAGGCTCGAGGGGCTCGCAAACGGGGATAAGCGGCCGCTGGTTACGCGCACGGGGCTCAGAACGCGGCCCCTAGACGTATGGTTTGTTCGCGATCGGCCCCAACCGAGATCATCGTGACGGGCACGTCCACGTGCTCGCTTATGAGATCGAGGTAAGCGCGCACTGGCTTGGGCAGATCCTCGACCGAGCGCGCCGCGCTCACGCGATCGCCCCAGCTCGGATCGCCCCAGTCGGGGACGGGCTCAAAGACCGGGACGGCGTCGTCAAATCCGTCGCGGCCGGGATCGAGATCGTCTTGGTAGCGGGTGCAGACCTCGATCGCGGGGAGCTCGGCGAGGACGTCGAGCTTGGTCACGACCAGGCCCGTCAAGCCGTTGCGTCGGGCGGCCAGGCGCAGCGCGGGCAGATCGAGCCAGCCGCAGTCGCGGGGCCGCCCGGTCGTGGCACCGTACTCGCCTCCGGCGGCGCGGATGCGCTCGCCCTGCTCGCCGTCGAGCCGGGTTGGGAACGGCCCCGCGCCGACCCGAGTCGTGTAGGCCTTGGTGATCCCCCAGACCCCGTCGATCAGGGTGGGCCCAACACCGAGGCCGGTGCACACGCCCCCGGCGATCGTCGAGCTCGAGGTCACGTAGGGATAGGTGCCGTGGTCGACGTCGAGCAGGGCTCCCTGCGCGCCCTCGAACAACACCGGGCGACCGGCGGCGACATAGTCGAGGACCTCCGCGCTCGCGTCACAGACCATCGGGCGGAGCCACTGCGCCCACCCGGCCGCGACCTCGCACAGCGCGTCGACGTCGATCTGTCGGGCGCCGCCGAGGCGCGCGAACTCGGGCTCGAGCGCGCTCTTGTTGTGCTCGAGCCGCGCGCGGAGCCTGGCCGGGTTGAGCAGGTCTCGGACCCGGATCCCGCGACGCCCGACCTTGGCCTCGTAGGCCGGGCCGATCCCGCGCCGCGTGGTCCCGATCTTCTGCGCTGCCGAGGCGTCCTCGCGCAGGCCGTCGAGCTCGCGATGAAAGGGGAAGATCACGTGGGCGTCGAGCGAGACCCGGAGCTCGTCGCCCTGCAGCAACCCGTGGGCGCGAATCTCGGCGATCTCCTCGGCGAAGACCTCGGGATCGATGACCATCCCGGCGCCGAGCAAGCACCGGGTCCCCGGGTAGGTGCAGCCCGAGGGCACCAGGTGCGTGATGATCTTCTTGCCGCCAACGACGAGGGTGTGCCCGGCGTTGTTGCCACCTGCGAAGCGAGCGACGAGATCGGCCTCGGCCGCGAGCACGTCGACGACCTTGCCCTTGCCCTCGTCGCCCCACTGCGCGCCGACGACCGCGAGAGTACTCATGACGGGTCCTTGCCTTGCTTGCTCATGGTTGTCTCCGACTCCTGCCGCCAGCCCTTCGCGCCTCGGCGCCAGCGCTGACGAATGATCTCGGCCGCGGCGCCGCGGCCCGCGACGAACAGCCACGTGAGCCGCTCGACCCGGTGGCGCTCGGCCGAGCGCTGGGCCTGCTCGAGCTTGGGCTCGCGATCGATCCAGGCCCGCAGCCCTCGCCTCCGCGCGTCGGCGGCCTCGCGGACCGCGGCGCTGCGCAGCCCGGCCGCGAGGTCCTTGCGCACGCGCGCTCCGGCGGTCACGACCAGCCGCGCCGACGCCTGCTCGGCCCCGTCGATGGCCGCCCCGGCGGTTGCGAGGGCCTGCTCGAGCGCGTCCAGATCAAAGGCGAGGCCGGTCGCGGGCAGCGCGGCGCCGTAGCGGGCGACCAGATCGTCGTAGCGACCCCCGCGGACGATCGGCCCGCCGACCCCCGGCGCCCAGACCCGCAGGCGCACGCCCGTGTAGTAGTCGAAGCCCCGGGCCTCGCCGAGATCCACGAGCACCCGCGGGGCGCTGCGCGGGTGCTCGAGCTCGATGGCCCTGACGACCTCGGCCAGACGATCGACGGCCGCGCCCGCGCCGATCTCCCGGAGCCGCGTGCGCGCCGAGGCCAGCAGCGCGGGCGGACCGTGAAGATCCGCGAGCGACGCGAACACCCGCGCCGCCCGAGCGCCGACGCCGACGCGCGCGAGCACCTCGGCGAGCCCGTCCCGATCCTTGCGCGCGAGCCGGTCTCGGAGCTCGCGCTCGACCTTGGGCGCGAGCGCGAGGAAGGCCAGCGCGTCGCGGACCACGGCCGAGTGCGAGAGATCGAAGCGGTGGTCGCTCGAGCCGAGCGTGATCAGGAGCTGGTCGGCGAGGCCGACCAGCTCCGCGTCGGCGGTCGGGCTCGCGTCGCCGACGTACTCGACCCCGACCTGATGGAGCTCGGCCCGATCGTGGCGGCCGCTCGGCAAGCGCACGAGCGTCGCCGCGTAGCACAGGCGCAGGCCATCGTCGGGCGCGACCGTCCCCCCGACCCGCTGCGCGACCATCCGGGCGATCTGCGGGGTCACGTCCGAGCGCAGCGCGACCAGCCCGCCGGTCCCGGCCTCGATGAAGCGAACGCAGCGCTCACGGTCCTCGGGCCCGAGCCCGCGGCCGAGGACCTCGAAGTACTCGATCAGCGGCGGCGTGACCTCGCGGTAGCCCCAGCGCTCGAACCCGGCGAGCAGCGTGGACGTGAGCGCCCGCCGCCGCCTCGCCGCGGCCGGGAGTAGATCGCGGGCGCCGACGGGCAGCGGGTTGAACACGCTCGCGTCGACGATCGCGGGGTTGGCCGGCTGGGGCTGCGCGGCGACCCGGGGCTTGGCCTTCGCCTTCGACATCGCGGCGCGCTCAGTCGGCGGTGGGCCCGGGCCCAGCGATCGTGCGGAACACGAGCCCGGTCGGGATCTTGGGATAGAAGAAGGTGCTCTTTTGCGGCATGACCTCGCCGCTGTCGCAGACCGCGACGACGTCGCGGACCGGGGTCGCGTTCATGAAGCAGACCAGCTGGGTGTCGCCCGGGTCCGAGCCGCGCGCGACGGCGAGCGCCGCGGCGGTCGATTTTTCGTAGCGGATGTTGGTCTTGTCGGCCTGAGCCTGCTTGGTGATCCCGAGCCCGCGCTCGAGCACCAGCTCGTGGAGCAGCGCGACGTCGAGGCGCGCGAGCGCGGCCGGGAGCTCGCCGAGGCCAGCGGCCGCCGGATCGAAGTCGGGTCGCAGCGTCACGAGCTCGAGCGCGTCGGCCCCGGGCACCGCGAGCGCGAACGCGGCCCGCTCGGCGCCCGCGTCGACGAGCAGCTGACGCAGCGCGGCCGCGTCGTTGGGCATCGGCGCGCGCGTGATCTCGAACCACGGGCTCAGCTGTTCGAGCAGCGCGGGCAGCTCGCAGCTCGCGAGGCCGTGGACGAGGCGGTGCGTGGGCAGGACCACGAGCCCCTCGTCATCGAGGCTCGACAGGTAGATCATGCCCCAGCGCGCCGCGTCGCCGCGTCCGGCGGCCTCGAGCTCGTCGCGGAAGCTGCACATCGTCTCGTAGCGATGGTGGCCGTCGGCGATATAGATGTTCTTGTCGGCCAGGATCCCTTCAACGGTCGCGACCACGCCCGGGTCGGCCACCCGCCACAGCTGGTGATGAATGCCGCCCCAGTCGAGCTCGAGATCGGGCTCGGCGAGCGCGGGCTCGACCGCCGCCTGCCAGCGGCGCTCGGGATCGGGGAACAGGCCGAACACCAGCTCGAGGTGGGCATCGCAGGCGCGCATGAGCTCGAGGCGATCGAGCTTGGGGCCGGCGAGGGTCCGCTCGTGGGGCAGGACCGGGCCCTGGCCAAAGCGCGTCAGCTCGATCAGCGCGACGAGGCCCTTGCGGACGTAGGTCTGGCCCTCCGACTCGAAGCGCTGGTGATAGACGTAGAGGCTCGGCTCGGCGTCGCGGATCAGGGCCTCGGCCTCCAAGCGCGCGAAGGCCTCGGCGCCCGCGCGATACTTGGCGAGGGGATCCTCGGCGCCCGCGGGCGCCTCCGGCAGGATCACGTGGACGCAGTTGTGAGGCGAAGCCGCCGCGAGCTCGGCCCGCTGACGCGCGTCGATCACGTCGTAGGGCGGGGCGAGCAGATCGCCGAGCGGCCCGGCTTTGCTCGAGTCGTAGCGGAGCCCTTTGAAGGCGCGGATCCTGGCCATGGCAGTCGCCTATACCCCGCCGACGGGCTCCTAGGCCAGCGCCCGGGCGCCGATGTCCCGCCGAACCTGGCCGCCCGCGAGCGTGATGCGATCGACCAGGCCATAGGCCCGCGTGAGCGCAGCGCGCAATTCCTCGCCACGGGCGCTCACGCCGAGGACCCGGCCGCCGTTGGTCAGCCAGCGGGCGCCGTCGCGGCGGGTGCCCGCGTGGAAGATCGCCAGGTTCGGATCGTCGGCGGCGACGCGCATGGCCTCGCCCAGCCCGACGAGCTCGACCCCCTTGGTCGAGCTCTCGGGGTAGCCCGCCGAGGCCATGACCACGGTCGCGGCCGGCATCCCGGGCAGCTGCTCGTCGACGAGCTCGCCGCGGCCCCGGGCGGCCGCGAGCAGCCGCGGCACGAGCGGGACCTCGAGCCCGAGCATCAGCGCCTGGACCTCGGGATCGCCGAAGCGCACGTTGTACTCGATGACCTGCGGGGCGCCGCCCTCGTCGATCATCAGGCCCACGAAGAGCACGCCGACGAAGGGCCGCCCCTCGCCGCGGAGGCCCGCGAGCGTCGGCTCGACGACGCGATCCATGATCCGGCCGCGGACCGCCTCGTCGACGATCGGCGCGGGCGCGTAGGCCCCCATGCCCCCGGTGTTGGGGCCCGTGTCGCCCTCGCCGATCCGCTTGTGATCCTGGCAGGGCTCGAAGCACGCCGCGCGGGTCCCGTCGGTCAGCACGAAGAAGCTGGCCTCCTGACCGTGGAGGCGCTGCTCGAGCACGACCTCGGCGCCCGCGAGGCCAAAGCGCCCGCCCTCGACGCAGGCGCGCAGGGCGGCCTCGGCCTCGGCGTGGGTCTCGGCCACGGTCACGCCCTTGCCGGCCGCGAGCCCGCTGGCCTTGACGACCGGTGGGCGCTCGAAGCTCCGGATCGCCGCGAGGCCCTCGGCCATCGACGAGACCGTCACGTGCCGGGCGCTGGGGATGCCGTGGGCGCTCATGAAGGCCTTGGCCGCGGCCTTGCTGCCCTCGAGCTCGGCCGCGGCGGCGCTCGGCCCGATCGTCGGGATCCCGGCTGCCCGCAGGACATCGCCGAGCCCGGCGACGAGCGGCGCCTCGGGCCCGACGATCGCCAGCTCGACGCCCTCGCGCTGCGCGAGCGCGACCTGCTCGGCGTGGCTCGGCCCGAGCGTGAAGCAGTCGGCGATCTCGGCCAGCGCGTCGCTCCCGGGGCTCGCGACCACGCGGTGCCCTTCCCTCGCGCAGCGCCACGCGAGCGCGTGCTCGCGACCTCCCCCCCCAACGATCAGTATCGTGCTCACAACATCGCCCCGGGGCCGCTCAGTGGCGGAAGTGACGCTCGCCGGTGAAGACCATTGCGACGCCGTGCTCGTCGCACGCGGCGATGACCTCGGCGTCGCGCATCGAGCCGCCAGGTTGGACGACCGCGGTCACGCCCGCCGCCGCGATCGCGTCGATGCTGTCGCGGAAGGGGAAGAACGCGTCGGACGCCAGGACCGCGCCCTTGGCCGCGTCCCCGGCCCGGCTGATCGCCTGACGGACGGCCTCGACCCGCGAGGTCTGCCCGCCGCCGATCCCGACGGTCGCGCCCTCGCGGACCAGCACGATCGCGTTGGACCGCACGTGCTTGGCGACGCGCTGGCCGAGGTCGAGGCTGGTCAGCTCGGCCGCCGATGGGCTGCGCTCGGTCGGGACCTGGCCGTCCTTGGCGGCCACGCCGATCAGATCTTCGCGCTGAACGAGCACGCCGCCCGCGACCGAGCGCAGGCGCAGCGGCGGCGGGCCCGAGCTCGGGCTGAACATCTCGGGCAGCTCGAGCACCCGCAGGCGCTTCTTCTTGGCCAGGATCTTGCGAGCCTCGGGGCTGTAGCCCGGCGCGATCACGACCTCGAGGAAGGTCTCGACCAGGCGCTCGGCGGTCGCCGCGTCGACCGCCTCGCTGACGGACACGATCCCACCGAACGCGCTCTCGGCGTCGGCCTGACGGGCGCGGATAAAGGTCTCGGCCAGACTCTCCTCGCGGCTCCCGAGCGCGGCGCCGCACGGCGACAAGTGCTTGAACACCGCGGCCGCGCGCCCGCCCTCGGGCAGGCCCGCGTGGAGATCACGAATCAGCCCCAGCGCCGCGTCGGCGTCGAGCAGGTTGTTGTAGCTCAGCGCCTTGCCCTGGTGGATCAGGGCCCGATCGAGGCCGGTCTGCTCGGCGGCCGCGTAGTCGGTCCGAAAGAAGCGCGCGGGCTGGTGGGGGTTCTCGCCGTAGCGCAGCTCGACGAGGGGCTCGCCGCTGACGAACAGCCCCGGGGTGATCGCCGCGGCGTCGATCGCCTGGCCCTCATCGTCGTGGCGCGCGAGGTAGTCGGCGATCGCCGCGTCGTAGCTGGCGGTGTGGGCGAAGGCCTTGCGCGCGAACGAGCGGCGCACGCTGTCCGGCAGCGCGCCGCCATGCTCGGCGAGGACCTCGGCGAGGCGGGCGTAGTCGTTGGGGTCGACGACGACCCCGACCCGGCCCCAGTTCTTGGCCGCGGCGCGGACCATGGTCGGCCCGCCGATGTCGATGTTCTCGATCGCGTCGGCGAAGCTGCAGCCGGGCTTTCGGATCGTCTCGCGGAAGGGATAGAGGTTGACGACGACGAGGTCGATCGGCGCGATCTGGTGGAGCTCGAGCTCGCGCGCGTGGTCCTCGGTCGGCAGCGCCAGGATCCCGCCGTGGATCTTCGGGTGCAGGGTCTTGACCCGACCGTCGAGGATCTCCGGCGCCCCGGTGAACTCCGAGACCTTGACGACCGCGACGCCGAGCTCGGCGAGGGCGCGGTGGGTGCCCCCGGTCGAGAGGACCTCGACCTTGTGGGCGATCAGGAGCTCGGCGAGCACGTCGAGCTGGGACTTGTCGCTGACGCTGACGAGCGCGCGACGCAAGGGCGCTGGGGTCGGCACGCTCGCCCGGTACCACACCCGAACAGCGGCGACCAGCCGAGGGCCTCGCTCGCTCGCGCGTCGCGGCCCGCACCAACCACACCTCGGTGGCCGCGAGCGTGCGCGTGCGTCGGCGGGCCCCCGCCCGCCCCTAGCAGCCCGGGCTGCTAGGAGCGCATCAGGTAGCCCATGAGCTCGTCGCCGCCGGCGTCCTTGAGCTTCAGGAGCCCACGGACCTCGACCTGACGGATGCGCTCGCGGGTCAGGTTGAGGATCTCGCCGACCTCCTCGAGGGTGATGCCGCCTTGCTGGGCGACGTCGAGGGCGCAAGAATTCCGCAGCTCCCAGACCTCGAGATCCGGGAAATTGATCTTGATGCTCCCGGTCCGCGGGTTGACGTCGATGTACAAGTGGTACTTGCAGCTGACGTAGGGGCAGGGGCGCGAGACGTTGGCGCACTCGCCCCGGGTCGCCGGGCGCCAGTAAGTTTTCTCGGGGTACAAGAGCGCGCCGATCCGCAGCTCCTCTTTGGTCAGGCGCTTCATCGCGATCGTCTTGGCCCGGACGCGGCGCTTGATCGGGGGGATGCTTCCGCCGTCGGTCGGCATGATCTCGGGGACGGGGGGCGGAACGGCGTGGGTGCGAGGGGTGTCGGTGCGGGCTTCGAGCATGGTCTTGGTCTCGGGGTCGTGGGGGTGGCGCGGGCGCAGGAGTCCCGTGCCGCGCTCGTCAGAGTCGAGCGCAGGGATCCCAATGCGAGCGGTGAATTCGGAGGTGCGGGGCGGTCTGGGGACGAGGGGCCGTCAGGCGAAGCGGGAAGTATCTAGGGAAGCTCAGGGAAGGTTGAGGGAGCTCAGAGAAGTTCGGTCGGGTCGGCGACGCCGCCGCCGCGAGGACGGCGGGCACCGGACGCGGGGATCAACAGCTTCTCGAGCCGCTGCACCGCGCCGAGCAGCTCGGCGGCGACGCGCTTGAGGCCGTCGAGTTCGGTGAACAGGCGCTCGCGGCGGGGGCCGGCCGGGAGCTCGAGGATGCGGCCCTCGAAGCCCTCGACGAGCTTCTCGGTCGCCTCGTCGAGGGTCTCGATGTCATCCTGAAAGGCCAGGAACTTCGACTGGATCTCTTCGAGCGTGTAGCGCTCGGCCATCAACTTCTTGATCAAGTTGATGCGCCGGACCGCGCGGATCGGGTAGACCCCCCGCGAGCCCTGGTGCTTGCCCTTTTGCCCGATCCGGCGCGAGCGCGGCACGAGCCCGAGCTGGACGTAGCGGCGCAGGTTCGCCTCGCTGAAGCGGACCCGATGGTCGCTGAACACCCGGACCAGCTCCTGCGAGGTGAGTCCGTTGGCGTTCGCAGCTTCGATCTCGCGCAGCTGCGCTTCGGATAGGGCGACGGCCATGGCCTTGATCGTGCGGTCGAGCGGGTGTGTGGATGCGCGGGAGGAGAGTTGCGCGAGGAGAGAGGGAGAGAGAGTATCGATCGGGCACTGGCTGTAGGGCTGAGTCTATTTTGTGGTCTGTTTCCTCAGCCGCGCCCGAGTGTAATCTACTCAGTGGAGTCAAGGAAGCACTTTATCTCGCCGCGCCCAAATTTTCGTCCAGAAAATCCCGCGCGTTCAACAATCCACAAGTCATCCACAGGCCTGAGACCCCTCTAACTGGCTGAATTCAGCATTTTAGAGGACTGAACAAACGCAGAGGGAATTTGCTAGGACGCCCCAGAGTGCCCTACTCCGCGATCGATCCACGCGATCATCTATCCCATTAGTGATCGCTTGAATCGATCGTGTCGACCGATTTGCAGCCTGCACTGTGCGCAATAGGATGCGATTGTTCAGTAGACCTAAAGGACAACTATTAGCACACAAAAATACTGTAACCCGGAAGACAGAAACATCCCGATGGCAGTCAGTGTGCAGTGCGCACACCTGTACCTTCGGCCAAAAGCAACGCGCTCACACCGCCGCGCTACAGGCGCTCGGTCTTCAGGCCACCGGTCTTCTGCACCCAGACCTTGTAGCTCTCGCCAGCCTCGATCTTGATCGTCCCGGCCTTGACCCAGTCGTCGTCCTCGCTCACACGCGTTTGAACCCGCTTGCGGCCAGGACTGAGCTGCATCTTCCCGATCGGCTGGAGCGGCAGCACCTTGTTGCCCACCTTTACCCAGACGAAGTTGAGGCCGGCGCCGAGCTTGAACTCGACATCTGCTGGCGTGCGGTCCACGGGCTGCTTCTTGGGCGGGGGCTTCACCGGAGGTTCAGGTGCGATCGCAACTTGCGATCCCTCGCTCTCGTCGCGCTTTGCGTCCTCCGCGTCGCCCGTCTCGCCACCGTCGGTCGGCTCCACGGCTGGGGCTGGCGGGGTCACGGGCTCGGTCGGGTTCTCAGGCTCGGGCTCGGGTTCGGGTTCGGGCTCGGGCTCGGGCTCAGGCGGCGCCTTGGCCTCGGGCCGCGCCGACCCCGCAGTCTCCCCCTCACCCGGCGCGACGGGCGAAGTGGCCGCCACGGTCTCGGGCTCATCTCCCCCACCCCACCAGCCGAGCGGAAAGCCGAGGCCGAACACGCCAAAGGACAGCGCCAAGGTCACGGCCGCCACGATCAGCATCGACGACGCGTTCGCCCGGGTCTGCGGGCCGACCGTGATCAGCGAGGTTGGCGCGCTCTCGTGCTCGGCCGACGACATCCAGGTGTGCGTCTGGGTGACGCCGCGATCCTCGCTGGGCCCGCTCTCTTGGTGGACCGAGTCGACCGCGGTCTCGTCGGAGCCAGGACCTTGGGTCGGAGCGAGCGCCGCGGCGTCGGCTCGGGTCTCGGCCGGGACCGTCTTCGCGGCGCTCGCCGTCGACGGGTTCCCCTTCATCAGCATGTCGCTGCTGACGATGCCCGAGCGCGGGGCGCCGACGCCGACCCACCGACAGACCAGCTTGCCGAGCTCGCGGGAGCTGTTGCGGAAGCCGGGCCAGTCGTAGAGCAGCTCGAGGGCCTCGTCGGCGGACTGAATCCGCTTGTCTGGATCGGGCTCGAGCAGGCGCCTGCGGAGTTCCTCGACCTCGGCGGGGAGCTCGACGACCAGCTCGGGATACTCGCCGCTGAGGACCATCGCGTAGAGGTCGCCCTCGTCGCGGGTCTGGCGGAAGCGCTCGCCCGCGACCAGCTCATGCAGGATCGCGCCGACGGCGTACAGATCTACGCTCGGCTCGCGCGAGCGCCCGCGCAGCTGCTCGGGGGCCATGTAGCGCAGCTTGCCCTTGACGTGGATCCCGGAGGTCTCCTCGCGGGCCAGACGCGCGACGCCAAAGTCCGCGAGCTTGACCTCGCCGGACACCGAAACGATCACGTTTTGCGGCGACACGTCGCGGTGGACGATCGTCGCCTTCTTGCCCTCGTGGTGGAGCCCGTGAGCGTAGGCGAGGCCGCGCAGGATCTCGCCGATGACGTGGGCCACGACCACCAGCGGCAGGCCCTCACCGTCGCGCTGCATCTTGCGCGTGATCTCGGACAGGTTGAGCCCGTCGACCCACTCCATGACCATGTAGCACTCGCCGTCGCTCTCGCCGACGTCGAACACCTGGACCACGTTCGAGTTGGTCAGCAGCATCGACAGCCGCGCCTCCTCGATGAACATCTGGCGGTAGGCGGGATCGTCGAGCAGGTCGCGCGCGAGCAGCTTGATCGCCACGGCCTTGCTCGCGCCTGCGAGCGCCGCCCGACGGCCCATCCAGACCTCGGCCATGCCGCCGCTGCCGATCTTGCGCAGCAGCTCGTACTCGCCCAACCGCCTCATAGGCGAAAAGGTTCGCGTTCGGAGCCTGGACATGTCAACCGGGCCGCGCTGGCGCGATTGTGCACGAGGTGGCCCAAAATGAGACTCCGCTTGGGAACGCGCCTCAATCGATGCGTGGGGCACAGCCCGCAAGGCCACCGTTGGCGGACACGGGCAGGACCGAGGCGAGAAGCGACGCGGGGGCGGCGGACAGGAGACGGGGATGGCAGCACACACGCTGCTCGTCGGCCCGCGCGGCGACCTGTTGCAGCCCCATTCGCGAAAACTCAGATCAACCGTGGAGGAAGAACAGTGGTCGGCTGAGCAGGGCCTTGGTCACCGTCGGCTCGTAGCGCTCGGGCCCGGCGTACTTGTAGGTCTTCTTCTCGTGCTGCCAGATCGGCCCGGTGTCGACGCAGCCGAGCTCGCGATCGGCACGCGAGCAGTACAGGCGCACGTGAAAATGGTCGTCGTGGGGCGCCCGGGCCGAGGGCTGCTTCATGACCTGGCGGCCGTACTCGATCAGCCAGCGCGGACGGTCGTGGCGCTCGGCCCAGGAGATGAGCCGACGCTCGAGCTTGGTGCTGACGAAGATCCACTGGACGCGGACGGCTCGATCGGACAGGAGGGCCTCGACCAGCGCCCAATTGCGGGCCTCGTCGAAGCGCCGCTCGGCCCAGGTTGGCTCCTCGTAGCCGGTCGCGCGCATGTACGCGGGCACGAAGGGCTCGCCGTCGCCATCGTAGTGGACCATCTCGACCTCGGGCGGCGGCAGCACCCGGCCCCGCTCGTCGACGCTATAGAAGATCAGATCGACGTCGCGCCCGCTTTGGTGGCTGGAGTGCCACATGGTCTTGCCGCCGCGCTTGGGCGAGAGGTCCGCGACGCCGAGGGTCACGCGCCGCTGCGCGCGGACCTTGGCCGCGGCGCGCTCGATGAGCGCGACCAGCTCCTCGGTGCCCCACTGGTTGCCGCGCTCGCGCCAGGTCTGGGGCACCTTGTAGCCGGTGCCGCGCCTGGGCATGGCCACGGGCCGATGGATGTGGCCGCCGGCGGCTTGGCCGACCGAGACAGAGGTGTAGTCGGTCCAGTAGCCTGGGCTCGCGCAGCCGAGCGCGCCTGCGAAGGTCGCCATGGCCGCCATGCCCGCCATGGTGACCACGCGATCGCGCCAGGTTCGAGACCCCACGTCTCGATCATGCACGAATCCTGGCGCCACGCCAGTTACTCGGGGCCGCAGCGGGCACCTCGCGCTCGTTGATGATGGCTGTCGTGCCCGTCGGGGCTCCGCGCGCCCGGCCGCCATCCGAGCGAGGAACGAGCGACCGGCCGCTTGCGGCCGTGCGTGGCCACGTTGCTGACGGCCCAGTGCTAGCAGCCCGGGCTGCTAGCCTTCGAAGGCCTCGTCGGTGATGTCGAGGCCCCGATCGATGATCTCGAAGCCCTCTCGCAGTTGGGCCTCGGTGATGCACAGCGGCGGGTTGCACATGAAGCTGCCCCAGCGC
>NZ_PVNK01000262.1 GCF_002994615.1 Enhygromyxa salina
CCTCCCTCCCCGCCCGCGGCCGCCCCCACAGCTCCGCTGATCCCGGTCTGATCGCTCGCAATGCCAGCATAGCTGTGCCACGCTCCTGCCCCGGTGCCGGAGCTTCGACGCAGCGACCCCAGCCGCTTGCTCGCGGACCTCGAGCGCCGTCGCCTCCTGATCGTCAGCGGCAAGGGCGGCGTCGGTCGAACGACCGTCGCCGCGCTGCTCGGCTCGGCGCTCGCCGCCCGCGCTCGCAAGGTCCTGATCGCGACGACCGGCCACGACGATCGCCTCGCGTGGATGCTCGGCGGTGAGCAGCTCAGCGACCAGCCCGTCGAGATCGCGCCCGGGCTCGAGATCCAGCGCCTGGTCCCCGCGACCTGCGTCGAGGAGTACGGCGCCCTCGTGACCCGCAGCCAGCGGCTGTCGCACATGGTGTTCGGCAACAAGGTCATCCGCAGGCTGCTGCGGGCGATCCCCGGCCTCGACGACTTCGCGATCCTCGGCAAGGTCTGGCACGAGGCCGTGCGCGCGCGCAGCTACGACACGATCGTGTTCGACGGCCCGGCCTCGGGTCACCTGCGCCTGGTCCTCGGCGTGCCCCAGGCGATCCTCGAGACCGTGGCCGAGGGCCCGCTGACCGCCGAGGCCGAGGCCATGCGCAACTCGCTGCAGGATCCCTCGGTCTGCGCGGCGGTGCTCGTCGGCCTGCCCGAGCCGTGGCCGCTGACCGAGCTCGGCGAGCTCGCGACCGCCCTGCGTCGGGAGATCGGCATGGGCGCGGGCACCCTGGTCGTCAACAAGCTGTGGCCGCTGCTTCCGCCGCTGCCGCCGCGCGAGCACGACGACGCGGTCTCGAACATGCTCGCGGTCGTCGATCGGATCGGCGAGCGCGGTCGAGATCAGCGCGAGGTCGTGTCCGCGTGGCTCGACGAGCGCGCCAACACCAAGCTCGACGAAGATCTGATCACGGTCCCGTGGTGGCCCTGGGGCCTCGAGGGGCCCAAGCAACTCCGCGAGCTGCTCGCGACCATCGAAGCGGGAGGAGACGCGGCCGATGCTCCGCGCTAGCGCGTCACTCGTCGGCCGGCGGATCGGGCTCGATCTCGATCAGCACCTGCCCCGCGTCGACGGTCTCGCCCTCGGCGACCTCGACCCTGCGCACGACGCCCGCGCTCGGGGTGTGGAGCTCGTTCTCCATCTTCATGGCCTCGACGATGATCGCGGGCGCGCCGAGCTCCACGACCTCGCCCTCGCTGACGAGGATCTTGACCACGCGCCCGGGCATCGGGGCCGCGAGCGAGCCGCCGGCCGAGCCCGACGCGCCCTTGCCGAGCGCGGCCGCGAGCCGGGCCTCTTGCTCGGTCCGAACCTCGACCTGGACCCGGGCGCCGACGACCCCGACCCACGCCTCGCTCGGGCGCGGCTCGCCGGCCAGGGTCAGCTCGAGCTGGCGGGCGTCTTGAGGACCCTGCGGGCCAACGCGCACGGCGTGGGCCCCCGCGTCGGCGACCTCGAGGGCCTGTCCGTCGACGAGGATCCGGCGCTCGCCGGCCGCGTCGATCTCGATCTCGACCTCATGCTCGCGCTCGCCCACGCGTACGCGATACCCCTGGCGCTGCGTCATCGCAGGCAGGAGCCTAAGTGAAACCGCAAAGCGCGTCCACGGTGTTCAGTGATCGTCGGCTGGTGCTGTGTGTCGGGCCCGGTGGCGTGGGCAAGACGACCTGCTCGGCCGCGCTCGGGCTTCACGCGGCCAGCGAGGGCCGCAAGGTCGTCGTCGTGACGATCGATCCCTCGCGGCGACTCGCGCAGGCCCTCGGGCTCGAGACCAGCACGTCCGGTGAGGTCGTCGCGGTCGTGCGCGACGAGGGCATGCACCTCGACGCCCTGATCCTCGACGGCGGCCAGGTCTTCGACGACATCGTGCGCGACAACGCCAGCAGCCGCGCGACCGCCGAGAAGATCCTCCAAAGCCGCATCTACCGCGCGACCGCCCAGCGCCTCTCGGGCGCGCTCGAGTTCGCGGCCATGGCCCGGGTCCAGATGCTCGTCGACGCGGGCGAGCACGACCTGATCATCCTCGACACCCCGCCCACGGCCAACGCGATCGACTTCCTCGACGCGCCCAAGCGCGTCCGCGAGCTGATCGACAACCCTGGCGCGCGGCTGCTCGCGGGCACCGGTCGGATCAGCGCGAAGATCCTCGGGCTCGGCAGCTCGCTGCTCAGCCGCACGCTCGAGACGATCGGCGGCGGCCAGTTCATCGGGGATCTCGGCGCCTTCTTGCGCGAATTTGCCGACGTGCTCGAGGAATTCCACCGCCGCGGGGGCGACTTCGAGCAGCTCCTGCGCAGCCGCGCGACCGGTGTCTTGCTGGTCACGACCGCCTCGCCCTTCTCGGTCCGCGAGGCCGAGGGCTTCTTGACCCAGCTGTCCGACTACGGCCTGCGCATCGACGCAGTCGTGCTCAACCGCATCGATCCCCTGGTCCCCGAGGCGCCCCCGCGCGAGCGCCTCGACGAGGCCCTCGCCGACCCCAGCCAGGCCGATCGGGTGTGGACGGCCTACGCGGGCGCCCGCGCCCTCGCCCAACGAACCCAGCGCTCGATCGAGGCGATCACCTCGTCGACCCACGACCTGCGCGTGTGGACGGCCTCGCGCCACGTCGAGCCCCCCGACACGCTGCCCGAGCTGCGCGAATTCGGGGCCGAGATCTTCGGCTGAGATCTTCGAGTCGGATCGAATCAAACCGAGCCGCGCTGGGCCGAGTCGTGGTAACAAGCGACTCGGCGATGGTCGGTGCGCTTGTCATGGTGATGCTCGCGGGACCCCCGGAGGTGCCCGAGGAGCGAGTCGAGATCTCGCCGCCCGTGAGCACCGAGCAGTCCGAGCAGTCCGAGCCAGCCGAGCCAGCCGAGCCAGCCTCGTCGGTCGAGCCAGCCGAGCCAGCCGAGCAGTCCGAGCCAGCCGAGCCAGCCGAGCCAGCCTCGTCGGTCGAGCCAGCCGAGCAGTCCGAGCCAGCCGAGCAGTCCGAGCCAGCCGAGCCAGCCGAGCCAGCCTCGTCGGTCGAGCCGCCAGCGCCCGCGCTCGTCGAGCCCGCGCGGATCCCCCGAGTCAAGCGCTGCCTGCCCGACGCCGAGCCCTGCTATCGCACGACCAGCGCGCGCCTGCTGCTCGCGACCTTCGGTGCCGTGGCCACGGCGACCTCGGTCGCGCTCGTGTTCATCGCGGGCGACCACCAGCGCGTCGGCGACCCGGCCTACTCGTTCGCGGCGGGTGGGCTCATGGCCCTCGGCGCGGCCACGATCGGGGGGGCCATGAGCTTGCTCGGCGGCGACGGCCCGACGCTCTACGACCGCATCACCCCGCCAACCTTTGCCCTCGGGCTCGCCCTCGGCGGGTCGAGCGTGACCGACGAGTCCCTCCCCTACAGCCTCTCGGGCTCGTTCGCGCCGACCCTGTCTTTTCCCCGTGATCGCGGCCGCCTGCGCCTCCTCGGTCGCTTTGGCGGCACCCTCGGCACTCAGCTCGAGCGCGACCCACGACCGCAGGCCGCCAACGCCGACGGCAGCTTCGCGCCCGCGCTCGAGTCGAAGAGCTGGGACTTCGAGCTCGGCCTCGACCTCGCCCTGCGCCTGCCCTATCCGCTCGCGCGACGGCCCGCCAAGTTCGGTCAGCTCGGTCAGCTCGAGCTGCGCTACAAGCCGCTCGCGTTCTTCGCCCAAGACTCGCTGACCCTCGGCGACGAGCCGCGCGTCAGCGAGCGCGTCGCCCTGACGCCGATGAATCTCGGGCTCCGCTGGCACATCTCACCGCGCCAGCGCTTCACCTTCTACATGGGCCCGCGCTGGGATCTGATCGGCCACGGGACGCCCGGCAAGGTCCAGCTCGGCGCGCCCGTGCTCGGCTCGATCTACAGCGAGTCGTGGTTCGATCTCGACGTGCCGATCGTCAAGCTCGTGCGGGCCAGGCGGGCCACCGTCGTCGGCCAGTACACCCTCGGCTACATCCACTCGCGCTTTTCGGGCCCGGGCCTCGACTTTGGCGCGGTCGTCGGCTTCCTCGGCCACCTCGTCACGCAGTTCGCAATCCGCGTGCGCCCGCTCGGCTCACCGGTCGCGTATCAGCTCGAGCTCGGCGCGCGGATCGGCGGCGGCGTGAGCCCCTACGCGCGCGTGGGCGTGGTCCTACCCAATATCCGTGGCGGCGGCAGCGGCCGCGGCGGCGGAGGTCGACCATGAACACCACATCGATGAACTTCGCGTTGACCCTGGGCGTCGCCGCGGCGCTGACGAGCTGCACCGAGACCGAGTGCGCGACCCCGGACTTCAACCGGGCCGAGTGCCGCGTGCTGGCCGAGAACGGGTTCGCGCGGGTCCTGAGCTCGAGCGGGGTCGAGCTTCGCTTTCAGCGGCCCGGCGCGACGAAGGACACGGCCTCGTGGTCGGCCGAGGGCATCGTCGTCGAGCGGGGCGGCGTGCTCACGGCGCGGGTCGCCCACATGGGGGACTTCGCGCTCTCGCTGCGCAACACGACCGACGCCGAGCTCACCGTCGAGCTCGAGCTGGACAACGTCCACCCGCGGGCCGTGCTCGAGGCCGACGCCGCGCTCGTCGAGCTGTCGACGGTCGGGACGAAGCGCCAGCTCGAGATCACCGTGCCCGCCGACGGCGTGACCTGGGTCCGCGGCGGGCTCGGCCTCGCGGCGGCCTGCACCTCGAGCTTCCGCGTGCTCGTGCTCGCCGACGTCCAGACCAACCCCACGCAGTTCTCGCGCATCATCGAGCGGATCGCGCAGGAGGCGAGCGACGCCGAGGCGGCCGGGGAGCTGCTGACCGGCGTCGTCATGCCCGGCGACCTGACCGAGTCGTCGAGCGAGGACGAGTTTCGCGTGTTCGCGGATCTGCTCGAGACCGCGACCGTCCCCTTCGCGCTCACGCCCGGCAACCATGACGTCTATTCGTCCACGCTGCCCTTCTACAATCAGAATTTCGGGCCGGGCAACTACTCGTTCAATGTCTGCGATGTCCACGTTGCGATGCTCGACACCGGGTCGGGGTCGATCGCCGACTCGGTCGTCGGTCGCCTGCCCGAGCTCTTCGATGCCGACGGCGCCGCGTTCTCGCTCGCGGCCATGCACCACCCGCCCTACGCCGAGATCACCGGGGCCGGGTGGTCGCGGGAGGATCTGGCGATGCTCACGCTTGGGGAATTTGCCCATCAAGGTGGGGATCTGGTCCTCGCCGGGCACGCTCATATGTTGCGGGACTTCTCCGAGGTGCCGGTCGCGGGGGGGGAGGTCCGGGAGATCATTG
>NZ_PVNK01000263.1 GCF_002994615.1 Enhygromyxa salina
ACCCCAGCCCTCCCCCCGGCCCATCGCGCCCAAGGCGATGAAAGGGCTCAAACACCGCCTCACTCGCCTCAGCCGGCACCCCCGGCCCGGCATCCACAACACC
This sequence comes from Enhygromyxa salina, assembly GCF_002994615.1. Taxonomy (GTDB): domain Bacteria; phylum Myxococcota_A; class Polyangia; order Nannocystales; family Nannocystaceae; genus Plesiocystis; species Plesiocystis salina_A. The sequence continues at coordinate 104 of NZ_PVNK01000263.1, forward strand.
AAACTCCCAGCTAGACCCCACCCCGCGCAGCTCCACGACGATCTCGGACCCAGCCGGCGAGAACTTGATCGCGTTGTGCAGCAAGTTGTCCAGAGCCTGGCGGACCGCGGTCGCCGAGAATTCCGCCGACGCCTCGCCCGGGTGCCGCACGCTGACCAGGCACCCGCGCTCCTCGGCCAGCGCCCGCGCAGCGTCAACGGCATCGATCAAGACCGGAACCAGATCCCCGCGCCTACGCTCGATCGGGCTCGAGCGCAGCGCGGCCAGATCCAGCAGGCTGCTCGACAGATCCGTGAGCCGGGCGACCTCGACGAGGGTGTGGTCCAGCGTCTCGCGCAGCTCGCTCGCGGGCCGCTCGCGCCGGAGCGCGACCTCGATCCCCGCGCGCATCGCCGCGAGCGGGGTCCGCAGCTCATGGGCCGCGTCGGCGATCAGGCGATCCTGGCTCGAGCGCGCGGCCGCGAGCCGCTCGGTCGTCTCGGCGATCGCCCGACGCAGCTCGCCGATCTCGTCGGTCTGCGAATCCAGCGGCGGCGGCGTGTCGAAGTTGCCGGCCCGGAGCCGCCGCATGTGCCCCGTCAGGTCGCCGACGCGCTCGCTCAGGCGGCGCGCGTGGGTGATCTGGACCGCGAGCAGGGCCAGCGCGGCGAGCACGACGACGAGGGCGGCGATGCGCCAGTACTGGCCCATCTCGCGATCGTGGCGCTCGAGCGAGGCGGCGAGCCACAGCGCGTGGGGCAGGCCGTCGGGGCTGTCGACGCGGACCCACAGCTGCCGCTCGTGGCCGGCCTCGGAGACGACGGTCTCGAGCCTCGGGGTCCGGGCGAGCCCGGTCGGCTCGACGCGCGCGGGGATCGCTACATCCTCGGGGTATTGGCTGATCGGCGCGCCGTCGGGCCCGTACAGCGCCCCGCGCGGGGCGAACTGCCGGATCTGGCTGTCGAGCGGCGAGTCGACCAGGTGCAGGTGCGGCGCGTTGGCGCGGTCGAACAGACTCACGGCCTCGACCCCGGCCTGGGCGAGCAGCGCCCGATCGTGCTCGGCCAGGAGCACGCGCCCAAACGCGAGGCCCGAGCTCACGACGGCGACGATCAGCAGCGCGATCGGGACCGCGGCGCCAAACAACAACAGCCGCGTGCGGAGCTTCAAGCCGACGCCCCCGCGCTCATGTCGAGCCCTCCGCGAGGAGCCGAAAGCCGACGCCGCGGACGGCCTTGATCTTGACGGCGTCCCCGGCGACGCGGTCGAGCTTGCCGCGCAGGTAGCCGACGTAGACGTCGAGCACGTTGGGATCGCCGGCGAAGGTCGAGCCCCAGACCGCGCTGAGCAGGTGGCTGCGGGCGATGACCTCGCCGACGTGGCTCAGCAGCTCGCAGGCCAGGGCGTACTCGCGCGGGGTCAGGCCGAGCTCGCCCTTGGGCCCAACGAGCACGCGTCGGCGGCCGTCGACGGACACCGGGCCAGCCCGGAACAGGTCGAGCTGACCGGAGCCGCGACGGTGCAGGGCCTCGAGCCTGGCGAGCAGCTCGGCGAAGGCGAAGGGCTTGACGAGGTAGTCGTCGGCGCCGGCCTTGAGCCCGGTGACCCGCTCACCGACGCTCCCGCGCGCGGTCAGCATCAACACGGGCGTGCGCAGCCCGGCGTCACGCCAGCGGCGCAGCACGCTGACGCCGTCGAGGTCGGGCAGCATCCAGTCGAGGATCACGGCGTCGTAGTCGATGTCGCGGCCCTGGGTGAAGGCCTGCTCGCCGGTCGTGCACAGGTCGACCTGGTGGCCCTCCTCGCGCAGGCCCTGGATCAGCACCTTGGCCAGGCGGTCTTCGTCCTCGACGAGCAAAAGCTGCATCAGCTCGGGTCCTCGCTCGGCGCCGCGGCGGCGACCTGGGTTCGGCGCCGCGCGAGCCTCAGCCAAGGATACAAGGCCGGGAGCAGGACCAGGGTCAGGAAGGTCGAGGTCACGAGCCCGCCGACTACCACAGTCGCGAGGGGCCGCTGAACCTCGGCGCCGATCCCGGTAGCGAGGGCCATCGGCACGAAGCCGAGCGCGGCGACCAGCGCGGTCATCAGGACCGGTCGCATGCGCTCGCGGGCGGCCTCGCGGGCGGCCTCGCGGGGCTCGGCGCCGGCGTCCTCGCGCGCGACCACGCTCGACATCAGGACCACGCCGTTGAGCACCGCGATGCCCGACAGCGCGATGAAGCCGATCGCGGCCGAGATCGAGACGGGCATCGCGCGACTCCACAGCGCGAGCGCCCCACCGACCCCGGCGAAGGGCACGTTCAGGAAAATGACCGCGGCCGGACCGGGGCGGCGAAACACGATCACCAGCAAGCCAAAGATCGCGACCAGCAGGATCGGCACGACCATGGCCAGCCGGGCCCGGGCCTCCTCGAGCTGCTCGTACTGCCCGCCCCAGACCAGGCGCGCGCCCCAGTCCTGGTCGAGCTCGGCCTCGACCTTGGCCTGCGCGGCCTCGACGACGTCGCCGAGCTCGGCCCCGCGGACGTTGAAGCCGACGACGATCCGCCGCTGACCGGCCTGACGGTTGACCAGCGCGGGCGTGTCGAGCTGGACGATCTCGGCGACGCGCGAGAGCGGCACGACCTCCCCACCCGGGGTTGCGATCGGGATCCGATCGAGGGTGAAGCCGTCGCCCTCGTGGGCCAGGCGCAGGCGGATCGGCACGCGCACGGGCCCGTCCCAGGTCTCGCCGACCTCGACGCCCATGCGCAGGGCGCCGACGATGTCGAGGATCTGAGCCGGCGTCATGTCGAGGCGCCGGGCCTCGAGCAGGCGCGGGCGGACCTCGATCAGCGAGACCGCGGGCGGGGCGAAGATCTTGACGTCCTGGGCGCCGGGGACCTCGGTGAGGATCGCCAGGAGCTCTTCGGCGGTCGCGCGGAGGCGGGCCTGATCTTCGCCGTAGATGCTGACGGCGACGTCGGCGACGGAGCCGCCAACCAGCTCGTTGAAGCGCATCTGAATCGGCTGGGTGAAGGTCAGGTCGGCGCCGGGGGCGTCGCGGGCGATGGCCGCATCGATCTCGGCGATCAGGGCCTCGCGGGTCAGGCCCGCGCGCCACTGATCGCGCGGGCGCAGCTCGACGAACACGTCGGCCTGCTCGAGGCCCATGATGTCGGTTGCGACCTCGGGGCTGCCGATCCGGCTGGTCGCGGCGAGGACCTCGGGGACGCTCAGGAGCGCGGTCTCGAGCTTGCCGGCCTCGGCGATCGCGGTCTCGAGCGAGACGTCGGGCTGGCGGGTCGACATGACCACGAGATCGCCCTCGTCGAGCTGGGGGATGAAGCTGGTCCCGCTGCGACTGAACGCGTAGCCGCCGGTCACGAGCAGCGCGACGCTGACGAGCGCGATGAGCAGGGGCCGGGCGATCGCGGCGTTGAGCAGGGGCTCGTAGATCCTGGTCGCCAGGCGGACCAGGGCCGGCTCCCGCTTGGGCAGGCTCGACGCGCCCAGCCAGCTCGCGGCCGCCGGGATGAAGGTCAGCGCGACGACCAGCGAGGTCAGGAGCGCGAACACGACCGTCAGGGCCATCGGTCGGAACATCTTTCCGTCGACGCCCTGGAGGGTCAGGATCGGCACGTAGACGAGCACGATGATCAGGACCGAGAGCGCCATCGGTCGCGCGACCCCCTGCATCGCCGCGACCACGCGGGACCTTGTCGCTTGGGCCTCGCCGCCGGAGGTCCCGCGCAGCTCGTGGAAGGCTCGCTCGACCATGACCACGGCGCCGTCGGCGAGCAGGCCGAAGTCGATCGCCCCGAGGCTCATGAGGTTGCCGGGCACGTCGAAGGACACCATCCCGATCATGGCCCCGAGCATCGACAGCGGGATCACGGTCGCGACCAGGAGCCCGGCGCGGATGCTGCCGAGCATCAAGACCAGCACGATGACCACGAGCGCCGCGCCCTCGAGCAAGTTGGTCGCGACCGTGTGCATGGTCGCCTCGACGAGCACGCTGCGGTCGTAGACCATGTCGACCACGATGTCGTCGGGCAGCGAGTCCTCGAGCGCGGGCATCAGCTCGTGGATGCGGTCGGTCAGGGCCAGCGCGTTGGCGTCGCGCTGCATCTGGATCATCACGTAGACCGTCTCGCCCAACCCGTTGGTGGTCGCGGCGCCGATCCGTGGGCGCGCGCCCTCGACGACCTCGGCGAGCTCGGACACGCGCAGGGTCTGCCCGTGGTCGTCGAGCTCGTGCGTGCCCGGGTCACTGTCGAGGGGGTCCGCGCGCATGGCCTCGACGGCGACGGCCCCGAGCTCGGCCGCGCGGGTCGGCCAAAACACGCCGCGGAGCAGGACCTGACCCGGGCCGGCCGGGAGCGTCGAGCCGGCGACGGCCCCGGTGCTGTCACGCAGCGAGTTGGCGAGCTCGTCGAGGCTCACGCCAGCCTGGGCGAGGGCGACGGGATCGGCGACGACGTCGAGGGTCCGCCGCGCGCCGCCCCAGAGGTTGACCTCGACGACGCCCGGCGTCGCGCGCAGGACCGGGGCGATCTGGAGTCGGATCAGCTCGTAGAGCTCGGCCGGGGAGCGATCGCGCGAGCGGATCGACAGCTGCACGACCTCGCCGAGGCCGCCCGTGTGGGGTCCGAGCTCGGGTCGCGCGACGCCCTCGGGCAGATCCTCGAGCACGGCCACCCGCTCGGCGACCTGCTGGCGGGCGAGCCAGGGGTCGACGTCGTCATCGAAGACAGCGACGACCGACGAGATGCCGTAGCGCGACAGCGAGCGCTGCTCGACGAGGCCCGGGAGGCCGCCGAGCGCGACCTCGACCGGCCGCGTCACGGTCCGCTCGATCTCGCTGGGCGTCAGGCCTGGGCCCTGGGTCAGGACCAGGACCTGGTTGCCGGTCACGTCCGGGAGCGCGTCGAGCTCGAGCTCGCGCGCGGTGATCAGCCCGGCCACGGCGAACGCGAACACGGCGGCGAGGACCAGGGCCCGGTGGCGGACCGACCAGGCCACGATCGCTCCGAGTAGGTCGCCGCGCGGCGCTTTGGACTCGGGCTGGGGCTCGGGCGCGGCGCTCACTGTGCCTGCCCCTCGCCGAGCTCTAGAGCGTCGCGTTTGAGCAGCAGGACCGTGCCTGCGTCGGCGGCCACGCGATCCCCGGGCGCCAGGGCCTCGCTGCGGATCAGCGCCGAGCTCCCGACGCTGCGCAGGACCTCGACCTCGATCATCTTGGGGGGCCCGCCGCCCTTGGGCTGGCGGCCGACCCAGGCGCGGCCGCCGTCGAGGCGCAGGGCGGCGCGCGGGACCTCGAGCAGCTTGGAGTCGTTGCTGCGCAGCAGCACGCGACCACGGACGCCGTCGGCGAGCGCGAGGGGCTCGGCGGTCTCGTACCAGGCGAGCTGACGGCCGAGGCCCGGCTCGACGGCGGTCGCGACCGGCGCCTCGGCGAGCACGAAGTGGCTGCCGTCGAGGCCCTCGAACTCCAACGTCGCGCTCGCGAGCTCGGGCAGCTCGCCGCTGAACGCGACCTCGATCCGGGCTGGGCCCCGGCCGAGGATGTGCGCGAGGCTCTCGCTCGGCTCGATCACGTCGCCGGGGATCGCCTCGAGCTTGGCGACCACGCCCGCGACGGGCGCGGTCAAGATCACCGTGCCGCGGCTGAGGACCTCGCCGCGCTGGCTCGCGTCGAGTCCTACCGCGGCCAGGGTCGCGAGCGCGACGCGGCGCTCGGCGGACAGCCGACCGATCCCGCTGTCGACGCTGAAGACCTCGTCGGCGCCGACGAGCCCCGCGGCCCGCAGCTCCTCGAGGCGCTCGCGCCGGGCCTTGTGTGAGCCGATCTGCTTGCTGGTCCCGGCCAGGATCGCCGCGGCCTCGAGCACCGCCGGGATCCGCAGCTCGACGATCGGGTCACCGATCTCCACGCGGTCACCGACGCGGACCGAGACCGCGACCACGGTCCCGCGCAGGGGCGCGTCGAGGCGGGCGCGGCTGTCGGCCGAGGCGACGATCCGCGCGGGAAGCTCGACCAAGCTCGCGTCCTGCGGCTGCTCGACGGTGACCCAGGTCGTGACTTGCTCGTGCTCGAGGGGCCCGTCGTCGAGGGGCGCGTCGCTGCCGTCTCCGCCCGCTGGCTCCGCGCAGGCGAGACCCAGCGCGAGCGCGACGAGCCCGACCACGACCGGCGCGGGCCTGTTGTGGGCGCCGCTCATTTGGCCTCCTGACCGAGCGCTTGCTCGCTGAGGAAGGCCTCGTAGTAGAGCCAGACCTGGACGCGAGCCCAGACCCACTCGGCCCGCGCAGCGGCGAACTCGCGGGCGACGGCGCTGTGACGCGCGCGGGCGCGGAGCAGCTCGGGCAGCGTGCCCTCACCGAGCTCGAGCGCCTGCGCGTGGCTGTCGACGAGCTCGACGTGGGCCGGGAGCGTGTGCTCTGCGAGGATCTCGACCACGCCCTGGCTGTGGTTGAGGTCGTGCAGCGCGGTCGTCAGCGTGGCCTGGAGCGCGAGCGCAACGGCCTCGGCCTCGGCCTCGGCGCGCCGGGCCGCGGCGACCGCCGTGCCCCGCTCGCGCGCGCCCCCGCCAACCCCGATGCTGGCGCCGATGACCCCAAACAGGACGACGTCCGAGGTCGCCTCGCGCTGAAACGAGAGCCCGGCGTTCATCCGCGTGGCGCGGGCCGACTTGGCCTCCGCAGCGCGCGCGCGCTCGGTCCGAGCGAGGAGCCGCTGCTGGGCGACCGGCGGCAGCGACTCGACCTCGGCAAATTGGCGGCGGAGCTCGGCTTCGCTCGGGAGCTGAATGTCGGGGTAGTCGCCGCGGGTCCGCAGGGGCTTGCTCGTGTCGCCGCCGGTCTCGCGCGCGAGCACGAGGCCGAGGTCGTGGATCACGCCGCGCAGATCCGCGATCCGGCCCTCGGCGTCGGCCACGAGCGCGCGGGCGTCGGCGACTCCGCTCCGCGTGCCGACCCCGGCCTCGCGGGCGCGCTCGAGGGTCTGCGCGAGCTCGGTCAGCTGGGCGAACTCGGCCTGGGCGAGCTCGAGCTCGAGCTCGGCCGCGTGGACCCGGATCCACGCGTGGGCGGCGGCGAGGCGCTGGTCGAGGGCCTGGGCCCGGGCCTCGACCTCGAGGACCTCGGTCTCGGCCCGCGCGGCCTCGATCCGCTTGCGCCCGTAGCCCTCGAGGCTCCACGACTGCGTGGCCGTGATCTGAATTTCGAACCCGCGCGCCCCGCTCGGGTGCACGCGGGCGCCGGGCATGACCTGGACGCTCGGTCCGGCCGTCACCGCCGGGATCGCGTCGTCGAGCTCACGCTTTCGCTCGGCCGACTCCTCGAGCCCGCGGACCCGGGCCGTGTCTGGCGTCGCGCCGAGGCTCTCGTCGAAGCTCAGCGCGGCGCTGGCGATCTCGGCGACGCCGTGACGGTGATCGTCGTTGGCCTCCGCGGCGGGCGGGGACAAGGCGAGGGCCAGGACCAGGGTCGAGGTGAGCACGCCAGACTCATGACACAAGCGCGCTCGGGGAGTTTGAGAGGAACTTGAGAAGATCCTCAGGAAGTTCTCTACCGTCTCCAAGACTCGGGGCTGCGCCCCGACAACCTCGCTGCGCTCGGCCCCCAGGTCCTGGGAGGCTGTCTTTATCGTCTCCAAGACTCGGGGCTGCGCCCCGACAACCTCGCTGCGCTCGGCCCCCAGGTCCTGGGAGACTGTCTTTATCGTCTCCAAGACTCGGGGCTGCGCCCCGACATCTCGGGGCTCAACCGCCGCTGTTCCCGTCGCGGACGATGTCGTACTTGTCGACGATGAGCCCGTCGGTGTTCTTGAAGTAGGCGTGGGCCTTGTTCGGGTCGCCCTCGACGTTGAAGTCGATGAACAGCGCGCCGTGCTTGGGGCTCCAGTCCTCGACCTCCAGCCAGCTGTTCAAGTAAAAATTCGTCGTGTAGATGGTGGCCCACCAGGTGTCGTCGTCGTGCTTCTTCGCCTCGTAGTCGCGGATCGCCCGGCCGCCGAGGCCAACCACGCTGACGAAGGTGCTGCCCTGGCCGACGACCATGAGCTCGGGCTGTCCCGTGGCACCGTGAGCACTTGTCTCGTTGCCGAGGTCGGTGAGGGTCAGGGTTCGGGAGTAGCTCTGCTCGTGGCCCGTGATCACGATCCCGGCCTCGTCCTGGCAGGCCTGGTACACGCCCCAGCCCGTGGCGTTGCTCTTGCCGCCGGCCTGCATGTCGTTCATGTTCTTGTGCCACACGCAGACCGACCAGATCGCGTCGTTGTTGGCGAGCTGCTCGCGGAGGTAGTCGGCGCTGTCGCCCTTGCCGTCGAGCACGCCGACGCCGGACATGGCCAGGAACAGGCCCTTGTAGGTGCACGAGTTGTTGCGGCCGGGATCGCCCGTGCAGCTCGCCCCGTCGTCGATCGCGTTTTGTTGGCGGAGGATGATCTTCGACTGATAGCCGTCTGATCCGAAGAACTCGTCTTCGTCGTGGTTGCCGACGACCGCGAAGATCGGATAGTCGGGGCCGAGGGTGGCCGTGGTCAGCGCCTCCCAGGCGCTCGGCTCGTCCTTGTAGTCGAAGTCGCCCGCGATCACGAGGAAGGCCGCACCCTCGGCCTTGACGAGCTCGAGCACCTCGGTCGTGTTGTTGTTGTGGCCCTGGTCCGAGATGAACGCGACGCGCAAGTTCTCTTCGGTCGGGGTCCCCGACAGCGGCTCGCTGCCGTCGTCGCCGTCGCCGTCGCCGTCGCCGTCGCCGTCGCCGAACCCGTCACCGTCACCGTCGCCGTTACCTAACCCGTCGCCGTCGTCGTCGCCGTCGCCGTCGCCGAACCCGTCGCCGTCGCCGTCGCCGTTGCTCTCGAGCGAGGCATCCTCTTCATCCTCGCCGGTGCTATCGCCATTGCCCCACGTTGGGCCAAAATCTCGACCCTCTCCCTCGGCTTCGCTGCAAGCGAGAAGGCCAATGACGATGAGCGGACATAAAAACTCGTGAGTGCGTGGATTGCGGGACATCTCCGAGGGCCCCGTGGTGTAAGCAATCGCTGGCGGCAGGCGCACGTGCGAGCTGAACTCACATGTGCGCCTGCCCAATCAAGTCGAGGTGTTGGCACCCACGGCGAATGCATGGCGCGACATTTGGCACTTTCTTACATCAGGCGCTTCGCGCCCGCTGCTTTGTGCCTCACTCCCCCCGGGTGATGTCGTACTCGTCGATGACCTCGCCCTTGATGTTCTTGAAGTAGGCGTGGGCCTTGTTCGGATTACCGTCGACGTTGAAGTCGATGAACAGCGCGCCAGACTCGGTCTCCCAGTCGTCGACGGGCTCGCCGTTCTTCAAGTAGAGGTTCGAGGTGTAGATCGACGCCCACCAGGTGTCGTCGTCGTGCTTGTCTGCCTCGTAGTCGCGGATGTTGCGGCCGCCGAGGCCGACGACGCTGACGTAGGTGCTGCCCTGGCCGACGACCATCAGATCAGCCGTGCCGGTCGCGCCGTGGCCAGCGTCCTCGTTGCCGAGGTCGGTCAGGGTCAGGGTCCGGGAGTAGCTGTGCTCGTGGCCGGTGATGATGATGCCGGCCTCGTCCTGGCAGGCCTGGTACACGCCCCAGCCGGTGTCGTCGGACTTTCCGCCAGCTTGCATGTCGTTCATGTTCTTGTGCCAGACGCAGACCGACCAGATCGCGTCGTTGGCGGCCAGCTGCCCGCGCAAGTAGTCGGCGCTCTCGGACTTGCCGTCGATGACGTCAACACCGGACATGGCCATGAACAGGCCCTTGTAGGTGCACGAGCTGTTGGCGCCGGGCTCACCGGTGCAGGTCGCTCCGTCGTCGATCGCATTTTGCATGCGCGTGACGATCTTCGACTGATAGCCGCTTGCGCCGTCAAACTTGTCTTCGTCGTGGTTACCGGCGACCGCGAACACGGGGTAGTCTTCGCCGAGGCTGTCCACGGTCTGCTCGTCCCAGGCGCTCGGGTCGTCGTCGTAGTCGAAGTCCCCGGCGATCACGAGGAACTCTGCGTTCTCGTCTTTGATGAGGTCGAGCACGTCAACCGCGTCCCCGCCGAGGCCCTGATCGCCGATGAATGCGACGCGGAGGTTCTCCTTGGTCGGGGTCCCGAGCAGGGGCGGATCGTCGCCGTCACCGTCACCGCTCCCGTCGCCGTCGCCGTCACCGTTGGCGTCGCCGCTGTCAGCACCGCCGTCATCACCACCACCGCCGTCGCTGTCGCCGTCGCCGCTGTCGTCATCCGCGGCATCGTCGCTGTCGGCGTTTCCGGGTTGGTTGTCGCCGCTCTCGCTGGCGCCCCACCCGGTGCTCTCAGCCCCACCCAAGGTGGTGTAGCTCGTGACTTTGTCCTGACTTTGGCCGCAAGCGACGAGGCTGGCGAGAATGAACGGAGTCGCGATGTGGGGGATGCGTGGGTTGCGTATCATGATCTAAATGGCAACATTGGAGCTCGGTGCCATGATTTGCTGATTGCGTGAAATGCGTATTGCGCCTCCGTCCGAATGACACTCCGGGACCAATGACGTATTTGGCGCATATAAATTCGATCTCGCATAGACGCATGATTCAGTCAAGCAAATGCGCCTATTCTTGGTACGTTTGCATAGCGGGACATTTGACACACCAACCTATCTGACATCTGAGCGGGGTCTATCGCATCAGTGGGGCAGTTCTCCAGCACGATCTTGCAAACCCCGCGGGTGTCACAACTAAAGCTCGGGGGCTTGGCGTTGCGTGCCAGCCATTGCCGGCGCTTGGCGCATTCAAATCGGGGGTGGCCCTGGAGTTCGCGCTCGCGTCCCGCCCGGCGCCAAATTCTGCAGCGCGATGTGCTCAATGAGCGATCGCAAGTTCGAGCGCGACGTCACCCCGGTCGATCCGCAGTGGGCGCTCGCGCAGCGAGCCCTCAATCAAGCGCTGAATTGAAATAAAAGAATGATTTGGGGCTACAGGGCCGACGAGCAGGGCGCCCGCCACATTGGGCCGAGCGCCCAGGACGTCCGCGCGGCCTTCGAGGTCGGCGGGACCGACCGCCGACGGAGGCTCGTTGGCTGCTAGGCGCTCGACGGCGAGAACCGCGAGCGCGTGAGCGCCTCCGCGAGCTCGAGGCGCGCCTCGACACGCTCGAGCAGCAGGCTCGTGCGACGGGGTCAGGCCTCGGGGTCGCGGGTGATCAGCTTGTCGATCGCGTGGACCGGGGCCTGGTCCCCGGCCATCAGATGGGCGATCGCCGAGTAGACCAGGCGCTGCTTGGCCACGGGCTTCTTGCCCGCGAACTCGGTCGAGGTGACGTCGAGCGAGTAGTGCCCGGGCGAGCCGACCACGACCTCGACGACGGCGTCGGGGATCTTGGTGGAGATGGCCTCGTGGAGCTGCTTGGCGATCTGCTCGCTCATGGCCGCGATGATGACACGGGGCCCTGGTCCGTCAAAACCGACCCGCGGCGCCGAGGCTGAGGCCCCCGGGCAGCGGCGCGACGATCGGCGTCAATTGCAGGCGAGCGCCGGACACCCCAGGCGGCAGCGGCGGGACCGGCTTGCGCTTCCAGCCGCCCGTGCGCTGGTGCTCGCGTTGGCGTCGAAGCCCGACGCCATACATGATCGGCGTGGCCACGGCCGCGGCGCTGCCGATCGCGATCAGGGTTGCGCCGAGCTCGACCTGACCGGACTGGAACGCGAAGGCGCCGGACGGGATGAAGCCGATCGCGGCCAGGAGCCCGAACGCGCCGCCGATCATCAGGCCGCCGCCTTGGGGCTTGCCGATCACCCGGTAGCCGATCTCCCACCTCCGGTAGGCGCGGGCGCGCTGGATCCCGAGGTAGAGGCCGCCGCCCGAGAACGCGAGCAGCCCCACGGTCGGGACGATCGTCGTGGGCAGCAGCCACTCGAGCGGGGTCTGACGATTGAGGCCGACGACGAGGCCCGCGCTGAGACCGCCCAGCGTCAGCGCGATCGTCGTGACGCTGAGGGTCAGGATGCTGGCGCCGTCGGTTGGGGCGATGCCGGGGTCGGGGAAGGTCGGCCTCCGCTCGGGCTCGGGCTTGGCGACCGACTCGGGCTCGGCCTCCAGCGGGACGGCAAACTCGATGCCCGGCTCGGCGTCCGCGCTCGGATCGACCGAGGGCAGCGGGACCTCGGGCTCGGCGGCGGGCGTGGGCTCGGGCTCGTCGCTGTCGCTGTCGCTGGCCGGGGGCGGCTCGCTCGTCGCGTCGAGCGGGGGGCGCTCGGGACCCACGAGCGAGGGGGCGTCCGCGGTCTCGGCGGGCTCGGGCGCCGCGAGGCTCGGGAGCGGCGCGAGCATCAGGCTGGCGCTGATGAGCGTGGCGCGAAGGAGCGACGAGTGCGCAGGCATCAGCGCGATGGTAGCGGCGGCCGGTCCCGGACAGAAGCGCGATCGGAGCTGCCGAGCTCGTCAGCGCTTGCGCTGCCCGAAGGTCGGGCCACCGTCGGCGAGGAAGGCCTCTTCCTCGGCGGTCGGCGTGCGGCCGTAGAGCTCGTTGCGGTGGGGGTAGCGACCGAAGCGGAGCACAATGTCGGCGTGGCCGCGCGCGTGGGAGCTAAAGTCTGGGTAGCCCTCGACCCCGGCGACCTCCTTGGACAGCTCGGCGAAGGCCTCGACGCTCTGGCGCGCGACCTCGGGGTCTTCGGCGTGCATCAGCGGCATGTACAAGAAGCTGCGCTCGATCGGACGCAGCTCGCGGTCCTGCCCGCGCTCGATTGCGCCCCGACATATGCACAGCGCCGCGGCGTCGCCAACGTAGGCCTCGGCGCTGCCGCGGCCGAGGCAGCGCGTGAACTGATCGAGGAGGATGACGAGCGCCAGCGCGCCGCGGGCCGACTCGGCCCAGTGGTCGAGGGCGCCATCGAGGGCCCGGGCGACGGCGTCGCCGAAGCGCTCGCGGATGTCGGCGTCGGTCGTCGGGTCGCCGGCCCACCACAGCGCGTTCTTGCTGGTGTCGACGTCGGTCGGGCCGTCGAGTTGTCCAAACCAGTAGACGAGGATGGTGTTGATCTGCTCGCGGTCGGTGTCGGTCACCGATTGCGTATACACGCCGATCGGGGCGCATCGAAACCCCTGCGCGCCCCTCCGCTCGCATCCGGCAGGATTCTCGCGTGCCGTGGTGCTGCTCATGTCGATTCGAGTGCTCTAATCCCTGGTCTGGACCAGGAGGGGCGAGATGACCCGACCGAGCGAGACGGAAGCGACCAACAAGGCCAAGGCGTCCGAAGACACGAGCGAGCGGCAAGAGTCGAGCGGCGAGGAGACCCCGCCGGAGCTGACCAAGCTGCGCTACGGCGAGGTCGAGGTCCATCGGGGCGCGGGCGGGGAGACCCACCAGCTCAGCCCCGCGGGCGAGGAGCCGATGACAACCCAGGTCGGCACGCCGATCGCCGACGATCAGAACACGCTCACCGCCGGCCCGCGGGGACCCCAGCTGCTCGAAGACTTCGTGATGCGGGAGAAGATCTTCCACTTCGATCACGAGCGGATCCCCGAGCGCGTCGTGCATGCCCGTGGTTTTGGCGCGCGCGGGACCTTCGAGACCTACGAGTCGCTGGCGGACCTCACCTGCGCCGACCTGTTTCAGCGCGCGGGGGAGGTGACCGAGGTCTTCGTTCGCTTCTCGACCGTCGCCGGGAACAAGGGCTCGCCCGACCTCGCGCGCGACGTCCGTGGCTTTGCTGTCAAGTTCTACACCAAAGCGGGCAACTGGGACCTGGTCGGCAACAACATCCCGGTGTTCTTCATTCAGGACGCGACCAAATTCCCGGACCTCATCCACGCGGCCAAGCCCGAGCCCGACCGCGGGTTTCCCCAGGCCCAGACCGCCCACGACAATTTCTGGGACTTCATCTCGCTGATGCCCGAGGCCATGCACATGGTCATGTGGATCATGTCGGATCGGGCGATCCCTCGCAGCCTCCGCTTCATGGAGGGCTTCGGCGTCCACAGCTTCCGCTTCGTCGACGCCAGCGGGCGCTCGAGCTTCGTGAAGTTTCACTGGAAACCAAAGTACGGCCTCCAGTCGGTGGTCTGGGACGAGGCGGTCAAGATCAACGGCGCCGACCCGGACTTCCATCGCCGCGATCTCTGGAACGCGATCGCGTCGGGGGACCCGCCCGAGTGGGAGCTCGGCGTTCAGATCTTCGACGACGACTTCGCCGACCGCTTCGAGTTCGACGTGCTCGACGCGACCAAGCTCATCCCCGAGGAGCAGGTCCCGGTGCGGCCGATCGGTCGGATGATCCTCGATCAGAACGTCGAGAATTTCTTCGCCGAGACCGAGCAGGTCGCGTTCTGCACCCAAAACGTGGTCCCGGGCATCGACTTCACCAACGATCCGCTCCTGCAGGGGCGCAATTTCTCCTACCTCGACACCCAGCTCAAACGCCTCGGGTCGCCGAACTTCACCTTCCTCCCGGTCAACGCTCCGCGCTGCCCCTTCGCCCACTTCCAGCAAGACGGACACATGGCCATGCAAAACCCCAAGGGCCGCGCCAACTACGAGCCGAACTCGTGGGGCGCCGAGGGGGGCCCGCGCGAGGATCCGAGCCGGGGCTACCGCTCGTTTCGCGCGAGCGTCTCGGGCGACAAGCGGCGCATACGACCCGAGTCCTTCGCCGACCACTACAGCCAGGCCCGGCAGTTCTACCGGAGCCAGACCGAGGTCGAGCAGGCCCACATCGCGAGCGCGATGATCTTCGAGCTGTCCAAGGTCGATCGGGTCGAGATCCGTGAGCGGGTCGTCGCCAGCGTGGTCAACGTCGACGAGGAGCTCGCCTCGCGGGTGGCTGAGGGGCTGGGCTTCGCGCGCGTGCCCGAGGCGATGCCGCCCGCCGTCCCGCCCCGCGACGACCTCGACGAGTCCCCGGCGCTGAGCATCGTGAGGAACGGGCCCAAGCGCTTTCATGGCCGCCGCGTGGGCGTGCTCGTCGACCAGGGCAGCGACGCGAACATGCTCGCGGCGCTGGTGCGCGCGGCCAACGACGAGGGCGCCGAGGTGGCCCTGGTCGGTCCGACCCGCGGCGGCGTCGAGGACAGCGAGGGCAACACGCTGGAGATCGCCGAGAAGCTCGAGGGCGGCCCTTCGGTGCTGTTCGACGCGATCGCGCTCGTGCTCTCGGAGGCTGGGGCCAAGCGGATGGCCATGAAGCCCGCCGCGCGTGCCTTCGTCAGCGACGCCCACAATCACTGCAAGTTCATCGCCCACGACGCGGCGGCCACGGAGCTGCTCGACAAAGCCGGGCTCGGTCCGGCCGTGCGGGACGATGGCTACTGCCCGCTCGACGAGGACGCGTCGGCGACGACCTTCATCGACGCGTGCCGGGAGCTGCGCCACTGGAAGCGGAAGCCAGCGTGACCGGGCAGGGCGCTCGACGGGCTGCTAGCAGCCCGGGCTGCTAGCAGCCCGGGGTGCAATGCATCGTGTCGCCTCGCGCCGGAATTTTCGCCGAGGGCGCGAAGCCAAAACGCCGCTGTACCGGGCGTACTGCAAGTTTTGGCGACAACGCCCTCGGTGAACAGGCCAAGCGAGGCGGCGCGAGGCATTGCAGCCCGGGCTGCTAGGGGCTGGTCTGGCCGCGACGAGGCGGTAGGATGAGGCCCATGTCTCGTCGACTTCCGGCTGCGTTGTTGTTGCTCCTTCCGCTCGCGTGCGCACCCGCCGAGGAGCCCAACGTCGCCGAGACCGGGGAGTCCGAGACCGGCAGCGAGCAGGCGCCGCCGCCGACCTGGCACCAGGACGTCGCGCCGCTGATCTACGAGCGCTGCACGGGCTGCCACACCGCCGACGGTATCGCCCCCTTCGCGCTGACCGAGTACGCGAGCGCGGCCCAGTTCGCCGACGCGATCGTGACCGCGACCGAGAGCCGCGAGATGCCGCCCTTCCTCGCCCAGGCCACCGAAGAGTGCACGCCCCCGCACGGCTTCGAGGACGACCCGACGCTCAGCGACGAGGAGCTCGAGATGCTCCGCGTCTGGGCCGAAGCCGGCGCGCCCGAGGGCGACCCCGAGACCGCGGCCCCGCTCCCGGCCCCGCCCTCGCTCGAGCTGACGACCAAGCACGACCGCTACACGATCCCGGGCTCGATCACCGTCGACGGCAACGACGATCAGCACGTGTGCTGGGTCGTCGATCCGGAGCTCAGCGAGGGGCTGTTCGGCTACCGCTTCCTCAAGGGCATTCAGGTCAACCCGGGCAACAGCCGCGTCGTCCACCACGTCCTCGTCTACACCGCGACCAACCAGCCCGACACCGGTGAGGACGGGCGCTACGACTGCTTTGGCGCCCCGTCCGGCAACATCACGGGCCTGCTCGCCGCGTGGGCGCCCGGCTCGGTCCCGGCGATCGTCCCCGACGGCATGGGCATGGCCGTGCCCGAAGACACCCAGATCGTGATCAACGTCCACTACCATCCGACCGGCGGGGGCGCGGAGGTCGACGACTCGACCTCGATCGACATCGAGTGGCTGCAAGACGACGAGGGCGATCCAATCCCGCCCGAGAACGTCGCGCTGCTCTACCTCGACGGCAACGGCAGCGGCCTGATGTCGCCGCCCTTCGAGATCCCCGCGGGCGAGCCCAACCACATCGAGGAGCAGATGGTCAACGTCTCGGGCCTGCTCAACGCCATCGGCGGCAGCGGGCCGATCAAGCTGTGGTCGGTCGGCACCCACATGCACTACGTCGGCACCGAGATGCTGATGGGCCGGGTCAACGCCGAGACCAACGAAGCCGAGTGCCTGATCCACACGCCGCGCTGGGACTTCAACTGGCAGCGCGGCTACTCCTACGACGCGGCGTTCGAGGACTACCCCGAGCTCAGCGCGTCCGACCGGATCTACATGCGCTGTCACTACGACAACAGCCTCGGCAACCCCTTCGTCGCCGAGGTCCTCGCCGAGCAGGGCCTCGACGCCCCGGTCGACGTCTACCTCGGCGACGACACCCTCGACGAGATGTGCCTCGGGATCCTCGGCCTCTCGGTCCCGCTCAGCTCGCTGCTCCCCTGACGGCCGGCGAGGGCCGAGTCGCTCACTCCTGACACCACGTTGTCAGGAGCCTCGGGCCGCGCTCCGCGCTCCTGACACCACGCTGTCAGGAGCCTCGGCGTAGCTTGCCTCCACGATGGCTACCAAGCTTCAAAACCCCACCAAGCTGTTCCCGATGTTCATCACCGACAAGGTCGCCGCGACCAGGGCGTTTTATGTCGACAAGCTCGGCTGGACCGCGAGCTACGACACCGAGGCCTACCTCCAAGTCCGCAGCGCCGAGCGAGAGGGGCCGGAGATCGCGTTCATGGCACCCGACGCGGGCCCCTCGCCGATGCCGAGCTTCGCGGGCGCCGGGGTGGTCGTCAGCGTCCCCGTTGACGACGCCGACGAGCACTACGCGAGCGCGCGCGAGCGCGGGCTCGCGCCGGTCTCGAAGCCCGAGGTCAAGCCCTGGGGGTGGCGTAGCTACGCCCTGCGCGACCCCAACGGCGTGATCCTGGACTTCTTCCACGTCGCCGCCGCGCCTGCGGTGGCGCCGAGCTGACTCGCTCCCAACCCGAACTGCTAGCAGCCCGTGGTGCAATGCATCGTGTCGCCTCGCGCCGGATTTTTCGCCGAGGGCGCGAAGCCATGCACCCCGGGCTGCTAGGGTCGGCGTGGAGCTCGAATGCGCCGCGCCGACCGCCTGTTTCAGATCGTCTCCTTGCTTCGCCGCCGCCGCTTCGTGACCGCGGCGTGGCTGGCCGAGCGCCTCGAGGTCAGCGAGCGGACCATCTACCGCGACGTTCGTGACCTCATGGGCTCGGGCGTCCCGATCGAGGGGGAGGCCGGGGTCGGCTATCGCCTGGGCAAGGACTTCGACCTCCCGCCGATGATGTTCAACGTCGATGAGATCCAGGCGCTGGTGCTCGGGGCTCGCATGGTCGAGACCTGGGGCGACGACGAGCTGCGCCGCGCGGCCAGGAGCGTGCTCGACAAGACCGAGGCCATGCTCCCGCCCAAGCTTCGCTCACAGATCGACGACACGGCCCTGTTCGCGCGGTCCTTTCGCGTGCCCGAGCGAGTCCGCGAGTGGCTCGGCCCGATCCGCCGGGCCGTCGGCGAGCGCCGTAAGCTCGAGCTGCGCTACCGCGACGTTGACGACCATGCCAGCGCGCGGGTCGTGCGACCCCTCGGTCTGTATTTTTGGGGCACGACCTGGACCCTCGGAGCGTGGTGCGAGCTCCGCGAGGACTTCCGCAATTTTCGCCTCGATCGCCTCGACGCCGTAGACGCCCAGGCCGAGCACTTCGAGCTGGCTCCGCCGGTGACCCTCGAGGACTACGTCGAGGCCATGCGCCGCGACGCGGGCGCGTCGGCCTGACGCTCCGCGCCCGCGGGGGTCACACCACGGGCTGCTAGACTGCAAGTTTTGGCGACAAAGTCCTCGGCGAAAAGGCCAAGCGAGGCGGCGCGAGGCATTGCACCCCGGGCTGCTAGGGCTCGCAGTAGCCCTGGCTGCTAGGGCTCGCAGTAGCCCTGGTCGTTCTTCTCGCCCCCGTCTTTCCAGCACTGCAGCCACTCCTCGAGGAAGTCGTAGCGCGACTCGACGTGATCGTGCAGTTCCTCGACCTCGTCAAAGTACTTCTCGTTGGTCCACGGTTTGTTCTCATCTTCGAGCACGGAGTCCTCGATCTGCGCGCTCATCTCGTCGATCTGCGCGTGCATCTGTTCGGGCGTGTAGGCTTGATACAGCACGTCTTCGATCTCGGCGAGGTAGTGCTCGAACCACATGTCATCCGCGATGGCCGCGTCGTACCAGGGCCGGCCGTGGCTCGTCTCCCGCTGCCAGACCACGGGGTCGGGGTTGAGCGGGAAGGGCCCGTCGGGATCGTCGTTGAAGCGCTCGAAGGTGTTGTCCATGTCCCAGGGCAGGAGCCAGAATTTTCCGTCGATCGGGTGGTCGTAGAGGTAAAAGTTGAGCCCGCCCGCCCACTTTCCGTCGGCGTTGGGGATCACCGCGTCGGCCGCATAAACGCGCAGCGCCTGCTCGAACTTGAAGTAGGTGTAGACCTCCTCCGTCGATTTCGCGTCCTTGAGCGCTTCGAGGCGCTCGTCGTTGGCGGTGTCCTTGTTGGTCTTGAGCTCCCAGCCGTGGCGCTTCCACAGGTCGCCGGTCGGGTCGTCGAACACCCGCTCGACGAAGACCTCGTCGATCTTCTCGACGTTGGTGAAGATGCCGTAGTACTCGCCGTTGATGTTCAGGCGCGCGTTGTTGGCACAGGGCGCGGCGATGCCGACGTCGCGCATGACCGCGAGGGACAGGCGATCACGGAGCAGGTGATGGTTGGAGGTGTGGGCGTCGAAGAGGATGCGCTTGAGCCCCAGGAAGTGGCCATTCTCCGGGTCATTTTGGTGAAAGCCGATCTGAAACTGCATCTTGTCGCCAGGCAGCGGATCCCAGTTGCTCGCGTTGCCGCGCAGGCGGATCTCGGCGTCGGTGATGACGATGTCGCCGTAGCGAAATTCCTCGAGCGGGTGATACTCCTTCGGGTTCAACCCCATGTCGTAGAGTTTGTCGCCGTTGTCCCACTGCCACTGAAGTAGATCCCACACGACAGGGTGGATGGTCAGCTCGAAGGTTGGCAGCAGATCCTGAGCGTAGATCGCGTGGCAGCCGTCCTCGTCGACCGGCGGGATCTGCTCGTTGGGATCGACCTCTTCGCCGGGGAGGTCGGGGACCGGGTCGTCGGTGGTGTCGGTGGTGTCGGCGGTATCGGCGGTGTCGGCGGTATCGGCGGTGTCGGCGGTGTCGGTGGCGTCGGCGGTGTCGGCGGTGTCGGTGGTGTCGGTGGACGCAGCGCTGTCAGTCGAGCCTCCGGTGTCGCTCGGGTCGGAGTCGCCGCTGCTCTCGACGCCGTCGCCGATCGCGCCGCTGGTGACGCTCAAAGAGCCGTCGCCGATGTACACCGGGCCTTCTTCCGAGTCGGGGACACCACCGTAGCAGGCCACCACGCAGCACAGGGCCAGCGACGCAAAGGCCAGATTGTTTGATTGTGGTTGGGGGTTGGCCATATGTCAGTCATCCATTGAGCGCGCCTGCCACGATCGGACTCACGGTAGATTGACTCCTCCCGGGAGCTGCACGCTAACGAGCTCCTCGACCCGGGTGTCAGCCGGTCGCTCCTCCCGAATCTTGCCCACACCCTCTGCGTACCAGAAGTAGACGATCTCGCCGACCTTGCCGCCGGCCGAGCGCACCCGCATGACCTTCACGCAGTCGAAGGTCCCGGCCGGAACCTCGACGGGCTCGTTGACCGCCATGACCGTGTAGACGTGACCGCGGGGCTCGGTCTCTTCGTTGTCGCCCTCGCCGTCGGTCTCGGTCCGCTCGTAGAGGAACTCCTCCTCGTCACCGACCTCGGCGTCGAGCCACTCATCGTTGGCGCGGAGGAAGCCCGGATCGTAGTCGACGATCGACATCGTCGCGCTCATCGTCTGGATCTCCTTGTGGACGCGCGCCGTCAGCTCCTCGTCGCGGATGATCACGCTCTCGGTCCACTCGCCGTCCCCGTTGGGGTTGTCGCTCAGCATCCAGGCCGGCTCGTCGTCCCATTCGATCTCGCTCGCCGTGACGATCTCGTCACCGAGGAATTGGCCCTGGGTCGTCAGCTTGGCGTAGGTCCAGGTCGCGCCGTCGGCGAGGGGGTAGATCACCCCCTCGAAATCGCCGAGCTCGAGCTCGCCCTGGCCCTCGCCCCCCGAGTCGGTGTCCGGCTCGGCGCCGGTGTCCGGCTCGGCGCCGGTGTCCGACTCGTCGCCGGTGTCGGGCTCAACGCCAGTGTCCGACTCGTCGCCGTCCTCGTCCGCGCTCGAGGTCGCGTCGTCGTCTATTGTGGTTACCGCGCCCGTGCTCTCGTCGGCGCCGGGCGGCGGCGAGGGCTGATTGCAGGCCAAGGTGCCCGCGAGGGTGATCATGAAGAAACCGTTGATTGTTTGAGGGTAGCTGCACATAGTCGTATGGATGTTGAAACCTGACCGGTGGCAACGTAGCTTGCAGGTCGGGTGCTCGCAAGCGCGCTCCTTGCATGCCAGCCTCGCATCGGCGGTCGCGCCCCGCCCGTCGGCGCGCGGGCCGAACACTGAATTCACACAATGCGCTGAGCGCAATCATGCGTGGTTTCATGTACGGCCATTCGCGCCCTTGGCTCCTAGGTTTGTGGCGCAGTCGGCGATTGTTCGCGCAAAATTTGAGCTTGAGTGCCATATTTTTTGATACTACCAATAGGTACGATGACGATTCTTCGTGCTAGTAAGGGGCCCGCTCTACCTGTGGCGACCTTATTGCTCGTGCTCGGCTGCAAGCCCGACGCCGAGCAGATAATGTTCGATCCCGAGACGGAGAACGAACCGGACGAGCCGGAGTCGGAGGTCGAGTGCGATATTCCCGAAATCTTCGTCCAGCGTTGCGATGGTGAAACCTGCCATGGTAACGGCGTGACCCCGGCGTCTGGCCTCGATCTGGTCTCGCCGGGCGTCGAAGATCGAGTCTCGGGTGCGTTGGGCACAAACTGCAACGGAGTCCTCGCCGATCCCGCCAACCCCCGGGCGAGCTTGCTCTACACGAAGCTCAGCGTGCCCGTGTGCGGCGTGCTCATGCCGATGAATGGTGAGGCCCTGAGCGAAGATGAGCTGACGTGTATGGAGTATTGGATCTCCGGTCTGGTGCCCCCGGCTGAAGAGTGCGTGGACTGCGTGTGCGAGCCGGGCGCGGTCGAGGACTGCTACACCGGGCCCGAGGGCACGGCCAACGTCGGCATCTGCAAGAGCGGAACCCACACATGTCAAACGAACGGGTTCGGCTGGACCGAGTGCGAGGGCGAGACCCGCGGGCTCGGCGAGAACTGCTTCACCGCCGACATCGACGAGGACTGCGACGGTGAGACCCCCGCGTGCACCGAGATCTGGGCCCGTCGCTTCGGCGACCCCGACGACGACGCGATGCGCTCGGTGGTCGTCGACAACGCCAACGGCGACATCTACAGCTTCGGTGATTTCGAGGGGACCGTCAGCTTCGGCGCCGAGCCCTTGACCGCGGAGCCGTCAGAGCCGCTCAAGCAAGATCTCGTTGTGACCAAGCACGACCTCTACGGAAATCCGATCTGGAGCCGCAGGTTTGGAGACAGCAGCACCCAGATCGCGCTGAAAATGGTGATGGACGGCGAGGGCAACCTCATCTGTCTCGCTCGCATGTACGGCACAATTGACGTCGGCGGCGGCAAGCTTCACGCGTCCGGCGGGAATGACATCCTCGTCTTCAAGCTCGACGGCGAGGGAAATCACATCTGGAGCCAGATCTTCGGCGGCAACGAGCCCGACCGGGCCGCGCGGATGGCCCTGGACGCGCAAAACAACATCATCCTCACCGGCACCTTCACGGGGACGACAGACTTCGGCGTGGACGAGTTCGTCTCGTTGGGCCAGCGTGACGCCTTCGTCGCCAAGCTCAATCGCGACACTGGCGCGCCCACCTTCGCCATGCAGATCGGCGGAGAAGGCGATGACTACGGCTTCGGCGTCGACATTGATCAAAACGGCGACGTCGTCATCGCCGGTCGCTTCGGCGCGTCGCTCGAGGTCGGCGATCAGATGCTGACCCACGTCGGCGAGCTCGACATCTACGTCGCTCGGCTCGACGGTGCCGGCCAGGTCCTCTGGGCCAAGTCCTTCGGCGGCTCGGGGGTCGACGAGGTCCACGATCTGCGCCTCCAGCAAAACGGAGACATCGTGCTGCTCGGTGCGATCTCCGACAGCGTCGACTTTGGCGGCGGCTTCCTGACCAGCGCCGGCGTGCGCGACATCTTCTTGGCCTCGCTCGATGGCCAGGGCAATCACCTGTGGAGCGCCAGCTACGGCGACGCCCTCGACCAGTTCGAGACCGACGGGACCGAGAGCTGGCTGACCCTTGCCCTCGGTCCGAACGGCGACATCCACGTCGGCGGCTCGCTCTACGGGGTCGTCAATTTTGGCGGCGACAGCCCGCTGGTCGCCATGAACGACAAGCCCGACGCCTTCCACGCCCAGTTTAGCGCCAGCGGCGACTACATCGGCGGCTGGAGCTTTGGCGGTACGGGCTCGGACTTCGGGCTCGACATCGCCGTGGCCGACTCGGGCCACGTGGTCCAAGTCGGGCGCAGCCGCGGCAAGCACGTTGACTTTGGCGCGCCCGGGCTGCTCGAGAACGTCGGTCGCAGCGACGGCTTCATCGTCAAGTTGCCGCCGCTGTGATCCTCAAACCACCAGAGGCCATGACCATGTCGGTATCACGAATTACCCTACTCACCTTCGCGGTGCTGCCCGTGCTCGCCTGCAACGTGGAGCCAGAGACGGAGCAGGAGGACGGAGTGTCGGGGGAATGCGTGGCGTCTCTGGACCCGGGGCCCGCGCCGATCCGCCGCCTGACCCGGGTCGAGTACAACAACACGGTCTACCAGCTGTTTGGCGACAACAGCCAGCCCGCCAACGCCTTTCCGCCCGATGAGGAGGCCGGGGGCTTCGACAACCAGGCCGATGTGCTCGTGGTCAGCCCGCTGCTCGCCGAGAACTACCTGAGCGCCGCCGAGAACCTCGCCGCGACCCACACGCCGACCCTGATGCAGCAATTGCCCAACTGTCAGGGCGGCGGGGTCGACGAGGCCGCCTGCGCGGTCGATGCGGAGGCTTTTGTTCGCAACTTTGGCAAGCTCGCCTTTCGTCGCCCGCTGACCGAAGACGAGGTCCAGACCTACGTCAACCTGTTCGCGAAGGGCACGGCCCTCGACCAGGCGCCCTACTCGCCGAGCATGGGGGTCCAGCTTGTCGTCGCGGCCTTGTTGCAGTCGACCAACTTTCTCTATCGCGTCGAGTTCGGCATGGCCGACCCCAGCGGGGGCGAGGTCGTCGAGCTGAGCTCCTACGAGATCGCCTCGCGCTTGTCCTATCTGCTGTGGAACACCATGCCCGACGCGGTCTTGTTCGCGGCCGCCGACGCCGACCTGCTCCGCGATCCCGTCGAGATCGAGGCCCAGGCCCGACGGATGCTCGACACGCCGCGAGCCCGCGAGGCGGTCAGGAACTTCCACCGCCAGTGGCTGCACCTCGACGAGATCGAGCCGGTGATCTTGGCCAGCGGAAAGGACTCCGACATTTACCCCGAGTTCTATGATGGCCTGCCCTATCTGTGGCGGTCCGAGACCGAGGCCTTCATCGATCACCTGGTGTTCGAGGAAGACGCCAACGTCGAGGCCCTGTTCACGGCGCCCTACACGATGATGAACGCGGAGCTCGCCAAGTTCTACGGCATCGACGGCCCGGCGGGCGTCGAGTTCACCCGCGTCGAGCTCGACCCCAGCAAGTACGCGGGCTTCATGACCCAGCCGGGGCTCATGGCCTTGTTCGCCAAGCCCGATCGATCCTCGCCGATCCACCGCGGCAAGTTCGTGCGTGAAACGATCCTCTGTCAGGTCCCGCCGCCGCCGCCGGACAACGTGCCCGAGCCGCCCGCGGTCGACGAGAGCCAGACGACCCGGGAGCAGTTCGCCGAGCACGCCGAGAACCCGGTCTGCGCAGGTTGCCACGCGCTCATGGATCCGATCGGCTTTGGCTTCGAGCACTTCGACGGCCTCGGTCGCTACCGCGCGACCGAGTGGGGGCTGCCCGTCGACGCGGCCGGCGAGCTCAAGGGCACCGACGTCGATGGCGCGTTCAACGGCGCCGTCGAGCTGGCCCATTTGCTCGCGAGCAGCGATCAAGTCAAGGACTGCGTGGCGAGCCAGTGGTTTCGATTTGGCTATGGCCGGTTCGAGACCGAGGAGGACGCCTGCACCGTCGACGAGATCCACGCGGCGTTTGCCGCCTCCAACTACGACATCAAGGAGCTGATCGTCGCGCTCACGCTGACCGACGCGTTCCGCTACCGCCACGCGGTCCGGGAGGACTCACCATGACCCTCATTCGCCGTAAGCCCATGAAACGACGCACGGTCCTGCGGGGCCTCGGGGGCCTCGCCATTAGTCTTCCGCTGCTCGACGCCATGCGCGGGTCTTCGGCCCGCGCCGGGGCGCCCGTGTACCCCAAGCGATTCATCGTCATGTACACGCCCAATGGCACGATCGCGAAGAACTTCTGGCCGACCAATGTGAAATCGGAGACCGACTTTCAGCTCGCGCCGATCCTCGCCCCGCTCGCCGCGCACAAGGACGATCTGCTGATTGTCGGCGGGGTCGACATGCTCTCGGCGATGGCGCCCAACGAGGGCGGCAGCAACCCCGGCGACGCTCACCAAAAGGGCACCGGTCAGTGCTTGACCGCCACCGAGCTGCTACCTGGCAACTTCCTCGGTGGCGGCGGGCAGTCCGCGGGTTGGGCCGGAGGCATCTCCGTCGACCAGGAGATCGCCAAGCACATCGGCCAGGACACGCTCTATCGCTCGCTCGAGCTCGGCGTCGCCGTGATGGGCGCCAACGTCGGGGGCCGGATCGCGTACCGCGGCCCGGGCCAGCCCCTCCCGCCAGAGAACAGCCCCTACGCCGCCTACCAGCGCTTGTTTGGCGACTCGCTCGGCGATCCCGTCGAGATCGCGCAGCGGGTCGCGCGGCGCGAGTCGGTCCTCGACGTGGTCGCTGACGACTACAAGAAGCTGCGTGACCGGCTCGGCAGCGAAGACCGGGAGAAGCTCCACAATCACCTCTTGGGCATCGACGCGATCCGGGATCGACTCGACAAGGCCGTGGTCCAATTCGACGGCGCCTGCCAGCCGCTGGATCTCGGCCAGGTGATC
Source organism: Enhygromyxa salina (assembly GCF_002994615.1). Lineage (GTDB taxonomy): Bacteria > Myxococcota_A > Polyangia > Nannocystales > Nannocystaceae > Plesiocystis > Plesiocystis salina_A. The sequence goes on from NZ_PVNK01000263.1 coordinate 25,867, forward strand.
GACGTCAACAAGGTCGAGAACATGCCGGTCATCGGCGGCCTCCAGATGGACCTGTTGGCCATGGCGCTCGCCTGCGACCTCACCCGTGTCGCGACCTTCATGTGGACCAACTCGACATCCGGCGCCGTGTACTCTTTCGTGGATCCCGAGATCAAGGACGGTCACCACGGCCTCGCCCACAAGGGCGATGAGGACACGAAGAAGGTCCACCACAACACGCTGGTCAACACCTGGTTCGCGAGCCAGCTCGCGTCATTGATCGATCGACTCAAGGCGATCCCCGAAGGAGACGGGACGGTCTTCGACAACACCGTGATCGTGTGGACCAACGAGCAGGCGCGGGGCAACAACCATGACCGCCACGACCTGCCCTACGTGATCGCTGGCAGCGCTGGGGGCTTCTTCAAGACCGGTCGCTACGTGGAGTTTGGCGGCGACACCTCGCACACGCACTTGTTGATCACGCTGCTCCACTCCATGGGCGTCGAGGTCGAGGAGTTTGGCAACCCGGTCTACGGTACGGGACCGCTGACCGGGCTGACCTGAGGAGCGCGCTCGACTGTGGCCTGCTCGTCGAAGCGGGGTCACCCCCCGCAAAGAGCCGAGCGCAAAAAGGCCGGAGGATGTCCGAGTTCGGGGTATCGCCGTACGAAAAGTACCTGCGACGCCCAGCCGAGCGACATGGCAGGGCGGCACCAAGAGCCTTCTGCATCCCAGATGGAGAGGCGACGCCCCGAACTCGGATATTCTCCGGCCCTGCGCGGACCCCAACGGCCACGACACAGCCTCATCAACGACTCCAAAGAGATCGCCGCGCTAGCAGCCCGCGCGCGCCCGCGCAGCGCGGCGCGCGATCAACAGCGCCATCTCCAGCGACTGCTCATAGTTGAGCCGCGGATCCACCCGCGAGAGATACGCCCGGCCCAGATCCGCCGGCTCGAGCCCCCGGGCCCCGCCGACGCACTCGGTCACGTTCTCCCCGGTCAGCTCGAAGTGCACGCCGCCCAGCGTCGAGCCCATCTTCGCGTGAATATCAAAGGCCTGCTCGAGCTCGCTCAGGATATTGTCAAAGTGCCGAGTCTTGATCCCATCCTCGGTGGTCTCGGTGTTGCCGTGCATCGGATCGGACACCCAGGTCACGGTCTTGCCGGTCTTGCGCACGGTCTCGATCAGCGGCGGCAGCAGCTCGGCGATGTTCTCGGCGCCCATGCGGTGGATCAGCGCGATCCGCCCGGGCTCGTCGTCGGGGCACAGGAGGTCGAGCAGCTCGGTCAGCCACTGCGCGGTCATGCCCGGCCCGACCTTGACGCCGATCGGGTTGCGGATCCCCCGGCAGTACTCCACGTGGGCGCCATCGGCCGCGGCGGTCCGCATGCCGATCCACGGCAGGTGGGTCGAGAGGTTGTACCAGCCGCGGCGGTTGGGCACCTTCCGGGTCTGGGCCATCTCGTAGTTGAGGGCCAGGGCTTCGTGCGAGGTGTAGAAGTCGACGCGCTGGAGGCTGGGCATGGCCCCGCCCGCGACGACCCTGAGAAAATCGATCGCGTCGCGGATCGAGTTGACGATCTGCTCGTAGTCCTCGCCCCGCGCGGCCTGCTTGGCAAAGTCCAGATCCCAGTTCTCGGGGTGGTGGAGATCGGCGAACCCGCCGTCGGCCAGGGCGCGGATGAAGTTCAAGGTCACGGCCGCGCGCTCGTAGCCGCGCAGCATCAGGTTCGGGTTCGGGATCCGATCGTCGCTCGTGAACCCGTGACGGTTGACGAGGTCGCCGCGGTACGCGGGCAGGGTCTCGCCGTCGCGGGTCTCGCTGTCGCGCGAGCGCGGCTTGGCGTACTGCCCGGCCATCCGCGCCACACGAATGACGGGCTTGCGCGCGCCGTGGACCAGCACGAGGCTCATCTGCAGCAAGATCTTGAGCTTGGCCGTGATCGCGTCCGAGCGGCAATCATCGAAGGACTCGGCGCAGTCGCCACCTTGGAGCAAGAAGGCCTCGCCTCGGCCGGCGCGAGCGAGCTTGGACTTGAGCGCCTCGACCTCCCACGAGGTCACGAGCGGCGGCAGCTGAGCGATCTCGGCCAGCACGCGCTCGAGCTCGTCGGGGTCGGGGTAGACGGCCTGCTGGGTCGCTTGCTTGTTGCGCCAGGAATTTGGGGTCCAGTCGGTCACGGCGCGCGGAGCATAGCGCCCGGCCTCTGGGCTGAGAAGCGAGGTCCGAGCTCGAGCTCGGGTGCGCTCGGCCCGGGCCCGGGGAGCGGTCGTGGGTTGGACGAGCGCGCGCCCTCAGCCTTCGCCGACGATCTTGACCTCGGTCTCGAGCCGCACGCCATGTACGCGCTCGACCTCCGCGCGCACGAACTCGATGAGCTCGAGCATGTCGGCGGCCGTGCACGGCGGCGCAACTTCGCGATCGACGACCAGCCAGTTGGCGTGCTTGGGTGAGACCACGGCCCCGCCGCGGCGCGCACCCTTGAGCCCGGCCACGTCGATCAGGCGCCCGGCGTGCTCGCCTGTGGGGTTTTTGAAGGTGCTGCCGTTGTTGGGCACCTTCTTGGGCTCGCGCTCGTGCCTGCGCTTGCGCAGGGCCGCGACCTCGGCGTCGATCTCGGCCCGCGGGCGGGGCCTGAGGCGCAGGCGCGCGCCGACGACGATCTCGTGCTTGGGCAGATCCGAGTCGCGGTAGCGAAACCCGCACGCGGCGTGGTCGCGGACGAGCTCGGCGCCGCCCAGATCGAGGCTGCGAACCTCGGCGACGACGTCGGTGAACTCGCCGAGGTAGGTGCCCGCGTTCATGATCAGCCCGCCGCCGACGCTGCCCGGGACGCCGCCGAGGAACTCGACGCCGCCGAGCTCCCAGGCGGTGGTCTGGCGGAGCAAGCGGCCGGTCGACGCGCCTGCCTCGACCTCGACGAGCTCGGGCGAGCGGTCGGGGTCGGGGCGCCAGACCCGGTTGATGCGACCGAGGTTGAGCACGACCCCGCGCAGGCCGCCGTCGCGGACCAACAAGTTGGTCCCGCTGCCGACGAAGTGGACCGGGACCGCGAGGGCCTGGCAGCGGGCGAGGAGCGCGGCCAGGGTCGGGACGTCGGCCGGGCGCGCCCAGATGTCGGCGGGCCCGCCGAGGCGCAAGGTCGTGTGTCGGGCCATGGCCTCGTCGAGGCGCAGCTCGAGCTTGTCGGGCTCGAGCTCGATCGCCGCGAGGTTCGTGGCTCCGGTGACGCCCGCGAGGCGCTCGAGCAGGGCTTGACCGTGGCTCACCGGGCGCTCCTCAGGTTGCGGGCGTGGCCATGGCTTCGACGAGCGCGTGGCTGACCTTGGTGATGCTGCCGGCGCCGAGCGTGAGGGTCAGATCTCCGGGCCGGACCTGGGCGCGGAGCAGGGCCGTGGTCGCGGGCACCGGATCGCCGCCCGCCTCGACGAGCAGGACCTCGCGTGCGGGCTTGCGGGCGCGGCACAGGGCCGCGAGGTGCTCGCTGTCGATGCCCTCGATCGGGGCCTCGCCGGCCGCGTAGATCGGCGTGAGCACGACCAGATCAGCCTCGTCGAGGGACGCCGCGAATTGCTCGAGGTGGTTGCGCACGCGGGTGTAGCGGTGGGGCTGAAAGGCCGCGACGATCCGCCGGCCGGGGTAGGCGTCGCGCGCGGCCGACAAGGTCGCGCGGAGCTCGGTCGGGTGGTGGCCATAGTCGTCGACCACGGTCACGCCCTCGACCTCGCCGCGGAGGGTGAAGCGGCGCTGGACACCCGAGAACTCGCGCAGGGCCTTGCGACAGACCGCCGCCGAGACGCCTTGCTCGTCGCACAGCGCGATCGTGGCCAGGGCGTTGAGCACGTTGTGGCGCCCGGGCATCGCGAGCTCGAAGCGGCCGCGCCGCTCGCCGTGGGCGAGGACCGAGAAGTGGCTGCGCCCGTCGGCCATGCTGACGTCGACGGCGCGGTAGTCGGCGTCGGCCTGGTCGATCGCGTAGCTCACGGTCCGCTTGCTCAGGCGCGGCTGGATCTTTCGAATGTTGGCATCGTCGACGCAGATCACCGCCATGCCGTAGAAGGGCACGCGGTTGGCGAAGCCGACGAAGGCGTCGAGCAGGTGGTCGAGATCGCCGTAGTGGTCGAGGTGCTCGACGTCGATGTTGGTGATGATCGCGTGGGTCCCCGACAGGACCAGGAAGCTGCCGTCGCTCTCGTCGGCCTCGGCGACAAAGACCTCGCCGTAGCCGAGCCGGGCGTTGGACGCGAAGCTGTTGACCTTGCCGCCGATGACCACGGTCGGGTCGAGGCCGGCCTCGTGGAGGACCGCGGCGACCATGCTCGTGGTCGTGGTCTTGCCGTGGGACCCGGCGACGAGCAGGCCCTGCTTGAGGCGCATGAGCTCGCCGAGCATCTCGGCCCGGGGAATGACCGGGATCTTGCGCGCGCGCGCGGCGATGACCTCGGGGTTGTGGGCCGGGATCGCGCTCGAGGTCACGACCACGTCGGCGTCGCCGAGGTGGGCCTGGTCGTGGCCGCGGTGGATCGTGGCGCCGAGCCCGACGAGGCGGCGCGTGGTCTCGCTGTCGGCGAGATCGGTGCCGGTCACACGGTAGCCGAGGTTGACGAGGACCTCGGCGATGCCGCTCATGCCGATGCCGCCGATGCCGACGAAGTGAATGTGGGTGTGGCGCTTGCGGAACATGCCGGGTCGAAGGGCGGCCACAGCGAGGGCCGGATCGGCGGACTCTACATGCTCGTAACGAACGCGAAAAGAGACGTCGAGTGGACTCACGTGGACACGACGTGCCGACGCTTGGTTGAGATTCCATCTCGCGCCCGCATCGGCGAGGCTGGCCGCGGTGCACGAGCTCGACGAACGCAGCGTCAAGGCCGTCGCGCGCGGGCTGAGTCGGTGGTTTGAAACCAACGCCCGCGACCTACCTTGGCGCCGGACCCGCGACCCCTACGCGATCTGGGTCTCGGAGATCATGCTCCAGCAGACGCGGGTCGAGACCGTCGAGAACTACTGGGGTCGGTTCTTGGAGCGCTTCCCCGACGTCGCGAGCCTGGCCGCCGCCGACGAAGACGCGGTCCTCAACCAGTGGAGCGGGCTCGGCTACTACCGCCGCGCGCGGCTGCTGCATCGCGGGGCCAGGCACGTCCACGCGCAGCTCGGCGGAGCGCTGCCCGAGACCGCGGCGCGGCTGCGGGAGATCCCCGGCGTCGGCCCCTACACCGCGGGGGCGATCGCCTCGATCGCGTTCGATCAGCCCGCGCCGCTGGTCGACGGCAACGTCGCGCGCGTCCACTCGCGCCTGGCCGCGATCGAGGAGCCGGCGGCGCAAGATGCCAAGGCCAAGCACCACTGGACCTTCGTCGAGCGGGTCCTCGGCCACGGCCGCCCGCGGGTCCTCGCCCAGGCGCTGATGGAGCTCGGCGCGACCGTGTGTACGCCGCGCTCGCCGAGCTGCGCGAGCTGCCCCGTCCGTCGCCAGTGTCGCGCCCACGCGAGCGGACGCTCGGAGCTGATCCCGGCCGCGAAGGTCAAGAAGAAGTCGCCGGAGATCCAGCTCGACGGGCTCGCGCTCCGCTTTGGTCGGCGGATCTTGATCGAGCGCAGGCCCAACGAAGGGCTGCTCGCGGGGTTGTGGTGCCTGCCTCTGTTCGAGCTCGGGGCAGGGGACCTCGCCGCCCGACGCGAGGCGCTCGCGGCCGCGGCCAGCGAGGCGATCGGGGTTGCGATCTCCCTCGACGAGCAGCCGAAGCCCGCGGTCAAGCACGTGTTCAGTCATCGGGTGTGGCACGTGCTCCCGTGGTCCGGTCGCGCGCGGCGGGCCGTGAAGATCAAGGCCCGCGCCGACGGGCGCAGCTTCGCGTGGCTCGAGGCCGACTCGGAGCCCGAGGGCGGCGTGCCGACGCTGACACGCAAGCTGCTGCGCGCGTCGAGCTGACGAGAACAGCAGAGGGGCCGGACCCGTCAGGGGCGAAAGGTTGGGGCCGGCTTTCGTGGCGCGGTGAGGTGCCGCCGCGCCGCCGTCGACGCAGCGTCGGACCCGCTCCCGCTGTTGTTGCCGAGGATCTTCTGCACGCCGAGCTGACTCTCGCTCGGCGCAGGTGACCCGCGCAAAGCGTTCAGCGGCGGGACTTCCTCTTGGTGGCCTTCTTCTTCTTGGTCGCGGCCTTCTTCTTCTTGGTCGCGGTCGTCTTCTTCTTCTTGGTCGCGGCCTTCTTCTTCTTGGTCGCGGTCGTCTTCTTCTTGGTCGCGGCCTTCTTCTTGGTCGCGGTCTTCTTCTTCTTGGTCGCGGCCTTCTTCTTCTTGGTCGCGGTGGTCTTCTTCTTGGTCGCGGCCTTCTTCTTCTTGGTCGCGGTCTTCTTCTTGGCCGCGGTCTTCTTCTTGGCCGCGGCCTTCTTCTTGGTCGCGGTCTTCTTCTTGGCCGCGGCCTTCTTCTTGGTCGCGGTGGTCTTCTTCTTGGTCGCGGCCTTCTTCTTGGTCGCGGTCTTCTTCTTGGCGACCTTCTTGGTGGTCTTCTTCTTGGCGACCTTCTTGGTCGCGGTCTTCTTCTTGGCGACCTTCTTGGACGTCTTCTTCTTGGCGACGCGCTTGGAGGTCTTTTTCTTGGCGACCGGCCGGGGCTCGGGCTCGGCCGCCTCGGCGATCTCCGCGTCCTCGTCCGCGTCTTCGTCTTCGTCGTCCGCGGGTGCAGGCGCGGGCGCGGGCGCGGGCTCCGGCGCCTGCGAGCTCGCTTCGTCGAGGAGGGCGTCGGCGAGCTGGGCGAGGCTCATGTCACCGAAGGGTTCACCCCAGCCGAGCGACTCGGCCGCGTCGACGATCTCACCGAGCGTGGTCTCCGAGTCGAGGGTCTCGCGGATTGCCCGCAAGACCTCTCGGCGCTGCGCGGGCAGGAGGTGGGTCTTGTAGGCCTGTTGAAACCTGCTGTGGTCACTCGGCACGGCCCGGGACTTATATAGCAGGCATGGACCCGGGGCCAGCGGGCTCACTCTGCGGCGGTGCCCTGCGCCTCCCCCGGCTCGAGCGGGGGCTCGTCGGCGTCATCCTCGTCGGAGTAGTCGACGCCGGGCTTGGGCATCATCTCCTTGTAGGGGTGTTGCCGCGTTCCGCGGACCCGGCCCTCGGTCACGGTCACCGGGACCGGCTCGACGAGCTCGTACTTGTAGCCGCGGGTCGGCAGCCTCATCGAGTACTGCTTGCCGTTGTACTCGAACTTGCGCCCGGCCCCGACCTGGGTCTGGCCCTCGCGGCGGTACTCGCGGTGCTGGAGGATCATCGAGAACATGCGCACCGCGTTCATGTTGTAGAGCCGGTGGCAGCCGTGGGAGTAGCGGCGCAGGATCGACATGTAGTCGACGCTGCCGTGGGTCCGGATCTGGTTGTCGAAGGCCGAGACCGTGCCGTCCTTCTTCGTGTGGAGCTTGACGTGGTAGCCGGCGACGAGGCCGTAGGCCGACATGTAGCCCGGGCCGGTCTCGTCGTAGTTGACGACCCGCTTCATCTTGCCGCCGACGTTCTTGCGCTTGGTCAGGGACTTGGTCGGCGTGCCCTCGGGCGGGATCCAGACCGGCGCGGCCATGATCGTCTGCCACACGCGATCGCCGACATCCGAGTTCTTGTACGCGTAGTACTCCTTGCCCTCGTGGAGCTCGGACCGCCACGAGCCGATCGTCGTGCCCCAGTGCACGAGCGGGATCCGCTGACCTTCATAGCTGACGTAGAGCGTGAGCTTGGGCTTGCGCCTGCGCGGCTGCGAGCTCTTGTTGCCCTCTTCGTCCCAGGGGAAGTCGTACCAGACGTCGCCGCGGTCGATGACCGTCGAGAAGGCCATCTCGTCGGAGTAGTAGGGCGGGAGCTCGGGCAGCTTGATCGCCACCAGCAGCTCGCCGAAGGCCTCGGGGTGGTCGGGGTCGTCCTTGGCCAGCTGCTCGAGGCGCTCGAGCTGGGCGAAGGCGGTGTCCGGATCGGTCAGCGTCAGCGTCTCGATCGCGGCCGCGGTGAACTCGGTCGCGAGGTCGCGCAGCGCGTGCTCGTTGCCTTCGGCGTCCTCGTAGCGGAAGTCGGGCTTCCAGTCCCGGGCCGAGCCGTCCTCGACGATCCCGGCCGCCGACACGACGCGCTCGGTCAGCACGCGCACGAGCCGGGCGTAGACGGCCTCGCGCGGTGAGAGGGCGAGGACCGCGAGGTTGTCGGCCGTGATGTGGCCCCAGCCCATGACGTCGTGCTTCTTCTCGAAGTTGGCCAGGGCGTGGGTCGTGCTGCTGTCGAAGTTGCCGGCCTCGAACTTGCCCTGGCCGTCGCGCTCGTTGAACAGCTCCTCGCAGCGGAACCGGATCTGGGCGTTGCGGATGACCTGGATCTCGCGATCGATGGCCGCGAACCGCTGGTAGCGCTTCTCGAGCCCCTCGACCTCGGCGGCGGCGGCGTAGTCCTTGGCGGCCACGGCGTCGTCGAGCTTGGCCTTGCGCATGTCCTTCTCGAGCCGGGACCTCGCCGACTTCCACTTGCGCAGGCGCTTGCCGCCCGCGTTCCTCTTGTAAATGATGGATCCGATGCTGGGATCGAAGCTGCTGCCGTCGTAGCCGGCGTCGGTCAGGCACTGCTCGAGCTCGGGGAGCGCGCGCCACTCGTCGAGCACGACCGAGAGCGAGGGCGGGATGCCGTAGAGCTCGAGGTAGTTGTGCTCGTGCTCGGCGAGGGGGTCGCCGTCGTGGTCGGTCCGGTCGTTGGCGAGATCGATGTAGCGGCTGGCGTAGGCGTTGTCGCTGTGGTCTTCGGCGCCGGGGGTCTTGTGCGAGAAGATGTAGGGGCGCCAGCTGTCGCCGAGGTCGATGACGGTGTACCCGCGGGCCTCGGCCTGATCGATCGCCAGCTTGCGCGGTTCGTCGAGCTCGTCGGGATCGATGACCCAGGCCTCACCGAGCTCGTGCTCGCGGAGGCTGGTCTTGGTCACCGGGCCGGGATCCAGCTCTTGCTCCCAGAACGTGTCGGCGACGGCCTCGGCGCTGGGGGGCTCGGCGGCGCCACCGTGCGCGGGATCGACGGGATCTTCGCGCGCGCCGTCGCTGGAGCACGCACCCGAGCAGACCGCGGCGAGCGCGAGCGCGGCGAGGCCGAGGCGGGATCGTCCTCGGTCTGCGCGTCGGTTCAGATCGAGCCCTGCGCGGGCGCGCAGGTTCTGGGAATTGGCCGAGTTCGGCTGCGTAGGGCGGCGGCTCGGCGTCGGGGGCCTCGAGTCGGCGTTGGTCGGCACATCCATGATTCTAGCTCCGCGCCCTAGACGGGCCAAAACTCCCCCAAAATCCCGAAAACGCAGAACTTTACAAGCGCGGGGCCACGTGCCACTTTTCGGCAGCCCAAGGAGGCGGTTGCCTTGCGTCTTCTGAACATACTGCTCGGTCACACTGTAGTCTTCGGCGTCGCGATCCTCGTGTCGTCATCTTGTGGAGTCACCTACCCGACGACGGCGTTTCGCTGCTCGCCCGGCGGGGACTCACCGAACTGCCCAACCGAGGGTGGGGCTACCTACCAGTGCTGCTCCGACGATCCGGCGGCCCTGGACCTCGAGCAGCTCGAGGAGTTCGTGACGCCCGACTACCAAGGCCGCGGCGGCGAGGGCACGCCGCTGTTCTCGGGCGGCAACAACCCCCTGAGCACGTCCGGCATGTGCGTCAAACTCGGCAGCGTCCCGCCGACTGGCGCGCTCGCCGACATCAACGCCCAGGGCTGCCCCGTGCCCTGCAACCCGACCTGGTCGAGCGGCGACATCGCCTCGGTCTGCGGCGCCAACACGATCTGCTGCCAGACCACCGAGCTCGAGCCCGAGGACTGCGTGTTCGACCCCAGCGCCGGCGACGACGGGTGCTATCGCCCGGTCACGGGCTCCGACATCGACGGTGTCGGCTCGACCAACCTGACCAACTGGGCTGGCACTGCGCACAAGACTCACCAGGACCCGAGCGGGACCAACTGCGAGTTTTTCGTCCAGGGCCTGCCGGCATCGGTCCTCAGCGAGAACAACATCTCGGCCCAGGAGGTGAAGCGAGCCTGCTGGCGTCGCTTGACCGTGGCCAACCAGCGCGGTTTTTGCCTCGGTGGTGCGGGGGTGAACGTCTGTCCTCTCGCCCAGCCGGCCTACCGCGACGCGTGCGAGCAACTCAACGACGCGAACTTCCTTCAGGGTTGCGGCGACGTCGAGTTCCCCTAGACCCCACGACGCGCCTTCAAACTGATCGCCCGTCCTCGATGCGGGCGCTTCACCTTCACTCGAATCCTGTTAGGATCAAGCCGTGCCGAGCTGGCTTACTACTGCTGCCCTCTACGTCTCCGCGTTCGCAACGGCTGCCGTGTTTGCGACCGCCTGCGATCCTAGCTACGGGATCACGACCTTTCGCTGTGACCCGAGCAGCCCCGACTGCCCGACCAAGTACGGCACGGGCACCTACGTGTGTTGCTCCGACGACCCCGCGGCCCTCGACCTGTCCGACCCGGACATGGCCGCGCTGCCGAACTACGGCGGCGGCTCGGGCATCCCGCTGTTCGCGGCTGCCAACAACAACTTGAGCTCCTCGGGTTTTTGCATCGACACCGGACAGGTGCCGCCAGGGGCCGGGATCGAGGAGCCAGGCGCCGGGCTCGGTTGCCCGCTGCCGTGCAACCCCACCTGGGACAGCGCCGACATCTCGGCCGTGTGCGGTGCGGGGACCTCATGCTGTGCGAGCGTCGAGATCGAAGAGGCGGACTGCGGCTTCGACCCGAGCCTCGGCGACGCTGGCTGCTGGCGCCCGGTCACCGGCGGCGACATCGAGGGTCTCGGGGGCATCGACGTGTCCGACTGGAGCGCCAGCGACCACGTGACCCACCAAGACCCCGGCGGCGGTGGCTGCCAAGAATTCGTCACGGCCCAGGCCGCCGCGATCTCGGGGGCCGGACTGTCTTCCCAGAAGGCGCTGTTCGCTTGCTTCCGACAGCTCAGCGTCGCCGATCAGCGCGGCTTTTGTCAGGGCGCGATGGACTGCCCGCTCGCCAACCCCGCCTATCGTGACGCGTGCGAACAGAAAAACGACGAGCAGGGTCTGACCGGCTGCGGCTAGACGGTACTGGGTACGCTGTTGCGCCGGCAGCGCCGATCGCATTCCGCGCCTTGTTGTCGGGGGGGGGCGTGAGTCGCGCTAGGTTGTCTGGGCGAACCATATGCCCTGCCTCGATTGGCCGACAGCGCCGCATTTTTGGCCGACGGTGGCGAACAGCTTGACAGCGGCAAGCGCCCAGCGCATCGATGCTGCCCCCACGGCCCGAGACCCGGCGCTCGAACCTTCTTTAATGCCTCACGAGCGCGCGAGGCCGCGCAATAAGCGCAATCTTCCGAGTCGGTGACCCGAGGCGCTACCGACGCTACCCCTCCGGCTAGCCGAAAGCCCAGCCCCTCATGGCCAAAAAAGCGAGCAAGAAGCCCAGCAAGAAGACCAGCGCGGCTGAGGAGAAGAAGAAGCCGGCGGCGAAGAAGAAGACCGCGGCGAAGAAGAAGACCGCGGCGAAGAAGAAGACCGCGGCGAAGAAGAAGCCGGCGGCGAAGAAGAAGACCGCGGCGAAGAAGAAGACCGCGGCGAAGAAGAAGACCGCGGCGAAGAAGAAGCCGGCGGCGAAGAAGAAGACCGCGGCGAAAAAGAAGACCGCGGCGAAGAAGAAGACCGCGGCGAAAAAGAAGACCGCGGCGAAGAAGAAGACCGCGGCGAAGAAGAAGACCGCGCGCAAGACCACGGTCAAGACCGTGCGGGCGGCCCCCGGAAAGTCCGCGGCGGCCGGCAAGCAGCTGGTGATCGTCGAGAGTCCGGCCAAGGCCAAGACGATCAACCGCTACCTCGGCGGCGAATTCGTGGTCAAGGCCTCGGTCGGCCACATCCGCGATCTGCCCAGCCGCGCGCCCAAGGGCACCAAGCAGCCGGTCCCGGGCGTCGACATCGAGAACGACTTCGCGCCGACCTACGAGATCCTCAGCCAGAAGGTCAAGACCGTCGCCGAGCTCAAGCGCGACGCCAAGGCGGCCACGGTCGTGTGGTTCGCGACCGACCTCGACCGCGAGGGGGAGGCGATCGCCTGGCACCTCGCCAAGGTCCTCGACGTCGATCCCACGGTCGCCAAGCGCGTGGTCTTCAACGCGATCACGCGCGACGAGATCCAGCGCGCGTTCGCCAAGCCGCGAGCGATCGACGTCGACAAGGTCAACGCCCAGCAGGCCCGCCGCATCCTCGATCGGATCGTCGGCTACCAGGCCTCGCCGCTGCTGTGGAAGAAGGTCGCCCGCGGGCTCTCGGCCGGGCGCGTGCAGTCGGTCGCGGTCCGCCTGGTCGTCGAGCGCGAGCGCGCGATCGAGGCCCACGTGCCCGACGAGAGCTGGCGGATCGACGTCCGCCTCGCGAGCGAGGTCGCGGCCGCGCCCGAGCACGCGACGCAGTGGCGGGAGTTCCTCGCGACCACCGACGACAAGGGCCGCGGGCCCAACAAGCGCCGCCAAAACCAGTGGATGGCCGAGCACGCCTCGATCGCGACGGAGCTCTACGAGCTCGGCGGCGAGCGCTTCAAGCTCGGCTGCAAGGCCGACGAGGCCCGGGATCTGTCGGCCGAGGTCGAGGCCGCGGTCGAGGCCGTGGGCATGCGCGAGGTCCAGATCGAGACCGTCGAGGATCTCGAGGCCAAGGGCCCGGCGCGCTTCGTCCGGACCGCGAGCGGGGCCGTCGACTTCGACGTCCGCTACGAGGTCGCCTCGATCGAGACCCGCCGGACCAGCACCAAGGCGCCCGCGCCCTTCATCACCTCGACCCTGCAGATGGCCGCGGCCACGCAGCTGGGCTTCTCGGCCCAGCGAACCATGCGCCTGGCCCAGGATCTCTACGAGGGCGTCGACCTGTCGGGCGAGGGTCAGGTCGCGCTGATCACCTACATGCGCACGGACTCGACCCACCTGTCGCCCGAGGCGATCAAGGTCGCGCGCGAGTACATCGACGATCGCTTCGGCGAGGCCTACCTGCCCAAGAAGGCCAAGCAGTACTCGTCGAGCAACAAGGACGCGCAGGAGGCCCACGAGGCGATCCGGCCCAACGAGGTCGCGCGCGACCCCGAGACGATCCGCGCCCGGCTCCACGGGCCGCGGGCCGAAGAGCACTACAAGCTCTACAAGCTGATCTGGAGCCGCTTCGTCGGCTGCCAGATGACCCCCGCGCGCTGGGACTCGACCACGGTGCTGCTGCGCCGCAGCGACCGCCCGACCGGCGCGGTCCTCAAGGCCTCCGGCCGGGTCTTGGCCTTCGACGGCTTCTATCGCGCGACCGGGGTCCCGACCGCGAGCGACGAGCAGACCCTGCCCGAGCTCCAAGAGGGCCACGTCTACGCGCCCTTCGACATCGCGCCGCAGCAAAAATTCTCGAACCCGCCGCCGCGCTACTCCGAGGCCTCACTGGTCAAGGCGCTCGAGTCCGAGGGCATCGGCCGACCCTCGACCTACGCGTCGATCATTCAGGTCGTCCAGAGCCGAAACTACGTCGAGCAGCGTGACCGTCGCTTCTACGCGACCGACCTCGGCGAGGTCGTGACCGACAAGCTGATCGAGGCCTTCCCCGATCTGATGGACGTCGGCTACACGCGCCAGATGGAGAGCGAGCTCGACGAGGTCGAGGACAGCAAGGTCGACTGGGTCGCGATGCTGCGGCGCTTTTACGGCAGCTTCTCGACCTCGCTCGAGGAGGCCCACGAGGGCATGGCCCACGCCAAGGCCGAGATCCAGCCCGCGCTCTACAAGTGCCCCAAGTGCGGCTCGCGGACCTGCTACCGCTTCGGTCGCAACGGCCGCTTCTTGTCGTGCACGGCCTACCCCGAGTGCGACTACGCGGCGCCGATCGACCGCCGCGGGCGGCCCTTGCTGCCCGAGCGGGTCGACATCCGCAACCCCGAAGACGGCTCCAACATGGAGCTCCGCAACGGTCGCTTCGGGCCCTTCCTGGCCTCGGAGAACTACCCGGTCAGCACCTTCGTGCTCAACCTCGACCGCAGCGGCAAGCTCAAGTACCCCGCGATCCCGCCGCTGGTGATCCCCGTCGAAGAGGAAGAGGGCGGCATCAAGTGCGAGAAGTGTGGCGCCGCGCTCAACCTGCGTCGGGGCAAGAAGGGCCCGTGGCTCGGGTGCTCGCGCTTCCCCAAGTGTCGCGGACGCATGGGCTGGAAGAAGCTCTCGGAGGAGCGCCGGGCCGAGCTCGAAGCCGAGCTCGCCGAGCACGAGAAGCAGCATCCGCTGCCGACCATCGCGCGCCACGACGGTACGGTGATCCCCGAGGGCACGCCGGTCGCGGACCTGCTGATGTCGGGGGGCGTCGCCGAGCTCGAGATCCACCCCGAGGCGGCCGCCGAGCTCGGTGACACCGTCCCCAGTCCGCGACCCGCGGCTGTTTGATCCCCCCGCAGGCGCCCTGCACGGCCGCGAGCGGCCGATCGCTCGTTCGTTCGTTCCTCGCTCGGTGCGCGGGCCCCTGAGGGGGCTCGGTCCGCAGGGGGTCAGCCCGCGATCTCGTCGAGGAGGGCGGTGCAACCCTCGGCGATCAGCTCGTAGATCTCGGCGTAGCGGGCCGGGCCGCTGCCGATCGGGTCGGGGATGTCGAGGGCGGCGCCGCGGGCCTTGGGGTTGGCGATCGACCGCAGGGTCCGGAGGCGCGCGCGGAAGCCCTCGAGCTCGCCGAAGGCCGAGCCAGACAGGCGGGCGATCTTGTCGTAGTTGCGGCGGTCCATGACCACGACGTGGTCGAAGCTGCTCAGATCGTGGCGGCGTAGCTGGCGGCCCTCGCCGGTCAGGGCGATCCCGTGGGCTGCGGCGATCTCACACGAGTTCGGGTGCGGAGCGCAGCCCTCGATCGCGTCGGTTCCGGCGCTGTCGATGTGGAGGCGATCGATGACCCCGCGGGTGGTCGCGAGCGCTCGCATCACACCCTCGGCCAGGGGAGACCGGCACATGTTGGCGTAGCAGACGAACAGCACGCCGACGCGCTCGGGCGCACCGCTCATTGCTCGTAGATTTTGCGCACGTCGGGATCGTCGTGCAGGGGGGCGAACGCGGGCTCGACCCCGACCTTCTTCATGAGGCTCTGGTTGCCGCGCTTCTCGAGCTCTTGCAGGTGCTCCTTGGCGATCTCGAGGTCGCCCGCGTAGGCGGCGAGCTTGGCCAGGTTGTAGACCGGATCGGCGTAGAGGCTGTGGGCGTCCCGGGACCAGACGAAGAACGCTTCGGCGCGCTCGCTCTCACCCTTGATCATCAGCGCCTCGCCGCGCTCGTTGGCGATCTTGGCCGCGTCGAGCTTCGGGGCCCCGGCCGCGATCGCGTCGGCGAGGGCCTTGTTCGCGGCCTCGTCGTCGGTGTCGAGCTTCTTGGCCAGCTCGAACAGCGCCACGGTGGGATCCTCTTCGCCTGTCTCTGCCGCGGCGGGCTCAGCGACGCCTGCCTCTGCGGCGGCCGCTTGGGCAGCGCCGGTCTCTCCGGCTGCGGCCCCGGCCTCTTCGGCGCCCGCGACCCCGGCCTCTGCGGCGCCGGGATCGGCGTCGGGGGCCCCCGCTTCTGCGGCAGCTCCAGCCTCTGCGGCCGCCCCCGCCTCGGCGGCCGCCCCTGCCTCTGCGGCGGCCTTGTCGGTCGACTTGGCCCCTGCGCGGTCGGCCTTGGCGTCGTCTTGCCCGCTCTTGCAGGCTGGGACAGCGATCAGCGTGATGATCGAGAGGACAGTCGCGAAGCCGCTCGGGAGGCGTTGCATGCCGGGATGCTACCCACTGCGGGCGCGGCCGACCAGTCGGCCCCGAGCGACCGCCACTTCGCGCCCACCTGGTCCTGGACCTGACGTAAGATCTCGACGCCCATGCTCCTCGCGACCTTGCTGCTCCCGCTCGCGTTCGCGCCACCCGAAGGTGGCGATCAGCTCGAAGCTGTCCAGGCGATCTTCGACGACGCCTGTACGATGTGTCACGACTCGACCTCCGAGCTCAACCTCGAGGACGCCGGCGCGTTGGTCGGCGTGCCCTCGACGACGGGCACGCCGCTCGTCGACCCGGGCAACCCGAACGGGAGCTACATCTATCTGAAGATGGTCGGGGCCGAGGGCATCGAGGGGGAGTCGATGCCGCTCGGCGACGATCTGCTGCCGGTCGATCAGCTCAGCGCGGTCCAGGCGTGGATCGCCGCGCTGCCCCCGGCCGAGGGCGCGGCCGCCTCCGGGGAGGGCGAGGGCGAGACCGGACAAGGAGCGGCCGAAGGCGGGACCGGCGCGGCCGTCAAGGAGCCGCCGAAGGTGCCCAAGCGCAAGCCCAAGCAGCCCTTCTTCGGCACCTTCCAGATGAACCTCCCGACCACGACGACGCTCGGGAAGAAGACCATCTCGTATCGCATCCACCACCGCCTCGGGCTCGTCGGTGGCCCGGGAGATCGGACCTATCTCGGCCTCGCTGGCAGCGCCAACATCAGCATGGGCATCGAGTACGGGATCATCGACGGTCTCGACCTGCTCGCGCGCTGGACCAACTCGCGCCTCGACTGGGAGCTCGGGCTCAAGTACGTGCCCGTGCGCCAGGAGGAGGGCAAGGCGGTGTCCTTCGGCATGTACGCCAGCTTCGAGGCCCTGACCGACTTCCCGACCAACTCGGTCAACCGGCTCACGGGCAACTTCCAGGCCATGCTCAGCCGGCTGTGGTTCGAGCGCTGGAGCACGCAGCTGACGGTCAACTACTCGCTGCTGACCAACCACTCGCCGACGGTGCTCTACGACTTTGGTGAGGGCAACGGCCCCGAGCCGGTGACCGACGACCGCGGCACGCTCTCGGTCGGGCTTGCGAGCACCGTGTGGCTGGGCAAGAAGAAGCGGCACGGCATCGACCTCGAGTACCAGCTCCCGATCCCCGTCGACGCGTTCTACTACCACGGCGGCGACGTCGACCCGACGGGCACCAAGATCGGCTCGTGGGGCCTGGGCTGGTCGGCGCGAACCGGCCTCCACATCTTCCAGGTGTATGTGACCAACACCCGCAACATTCACACCAACTTGGTCGCCCCGGGCGGCGACACGGCCAACCCGTTCTCGCCCTTCGGTGACTTCTTCTTCGGCTTCAACATCACCCGCAAGTGGAAGCTGTGATGCAGGAGCGAGCCATGTACACACGCAAGACCTCTGCGCTGCTCGGGCTGTCGCTGCTCGCCTTCGGCTGCGGCCTCGAGCCCGTCGGTGAAGACGGCGGCGATGGCGAGGACATCCCGCCCGCGGTCCAGCAGGCCTTCGACGAGAGCTGTGCCACGAGCGCGGGCTGTCACGCCGTCGGGTCCTCGCTGGTCGTGCTCGAGGCGCCCGAGAGCGGCCAGATCCTGACGAGCACGTCGAGCAGCGGCGGCGGGCCCTTCGTGACCCTCGGCGATCTCGAGGCCTCGTACATCGCCCAGAAGATCCTCGGCGGCCCCACGGTCGCAGGCGCGACGATGCCGCCCTCGCCCCAGAGCGACAACGACGATCTCAACCAGGCCATCATCATTGGCTGGATCGCCGGGGTGCCGATCGAAGACGGCGGGACCGGCGACGGCGACGGCGACGGCGACAGCGACGCGGGCGACGGCGACACGGGGGACGGCGACGGCGACCCCGCGCCGACCTGCTACATCGAGGCGCCGATCCCGGCGATGCCCAGCTTCGAGACCGACATCTGGCCGATCGTCGAGAACCGCTGCGGGGTCGCGGGCTGCCACGCCGACCTCAGCGGCCCGCTGATGCCCGACGCGATCACGACCTACGACAACCTCGTCGACATCCCCGCGGGCGCGGCCGCGCTCGACTTTGTCGAGCCGATGTCCCCGGACTCGAGCTACCTGTGGCACAAGCTCACGGGCACCCAGGCCACGGTCATGGGCGGCAGCGGCTCGACGATGCCCTTTGGCAGCTCGATGTGCTCGATCGAGCTCCAGGCCGTCTACGCGTGGATCACGACGGGCGCCGAGCTTTAGCCTTGGCCGTCGCCTTGCCCTCGGCGACCAGCTCTTCGCTGACCTGCCACAGGCGCCGGGCCGCGCCCTCGTCCGTGGCCGGCGCGATGCGCTTGGCCGGGCGACAGCTGACGTAGTAGCCGCCGCTTTCGCCCTCGACCTCGGGCGAGCTCGCCAGGTAGATCGAAGTTCGGGCGCCGCGCTCGGGGCTGATCAAGAACGGGCGCATGACCGAAAGCGCGACGCGCCCGAGGAGGCTGCGGACGTCCCCGTCGCGGCCGAGCCCGGTGCGGACGACGCCTGGGTGGAGAGAGTTGGCGGTCACGCCCTTGCCCTCGAGCTGGCGGGCGAGCTCGTTGGTGAACAAGATGTTGGCCAGCTTCGAGTGGGCGTACGCGCGCAGGGGCTTGTAGTCGCGCGTCGCCATCAGATCGTCGAAGTCGAGGCCCTCGCGAGCGCCGCGATAGGCATCGGAGGCGACCACGACCACGCGCGCGGGCGCCGACGCCTCGAGGCGCTCGCGCAGCAACTGCGTCAGGTAGAAGTGGCCGAGGTGGTTGACGCCGAAGGTGGTCTCGAACCCCTCTTTGGTCTCGGTCCGCGCGTCGAGGATGACGCCGGCGTTGAGGATCAGGACGTCGAGGCGGTCGTACTTGGCGAGGTACTGATCGGCGAACGCGGCGATCGAGGTGAAGCTCGCCAGGTCGAGGGCCATGTAGTCGATGCTCTTGGTCTCGGCGGCCTCGCGGAGCTCGGCTCGCGCCACGTCGCCCTTGCGGGGGTTGCGGCTGGTGAACACGACCCTGGCGCCCATCCGCGCGAGGCCGACCGCCGTGAAACTTCCGATGCCGGAATTTCCGCCGGTGATCAGGACGGTCTTTCCGCTCATGTCGACGTCAGCCACGGGAACGGGAGCATAGTCCCAGGCGTCACGCGGGTCGACGGGGGTTCCTTGGACCCTGCCACGCACTGCCGCTGCGCGGCAGGTCGCTCGTTCCTCGCTCGGTGGGCCCTGATGTGCCGCGCAATCGGTTGCGTGGCCCCCTAGACCTAAATCGAGCGCTGAATTTAAAAAGCTGAATGATTTCGGTCGAGTACGAGCCGCAAGGCGAGCGTTTGGGAGGAGCGGAGGGGGCTTTGCCGCCGCAGCGAGGGGCCTCTTTGAAAGGCCCCTCGAAGATTCGAAGGCCTGAGGTGTTGGGGGCCCCCGGGCACCTGCTACGCACTGCCGCTGCGAGCGCGCGCGCGCGCGATCTTTGGATCAGCGAGTGTGTGCTGGCTGGTCTGGAGGCCCGCTGTTAGCCTGGAACCCGGCATGTACCTGGAGCGCACACGCGTCGTTGGGCTCGGGCCCTTCGAGACCATCGAGGTCGACTTCTGCGATCGCCCGGGCGAGCCGCGCCTGTTGACGGTCATTCACGGCGACGGAGGGACGGGGAAGACCTCGCTGCTGTCGGCGATCTCGGCCACGCGCCCGGCCAACCACGTCGTCCAGACCTCGATCTGGCGGCGACCGGGGACCAAGCCGCACGCCCTGTGTGAGTGGCGGCTCGGCGCCGAGGATCCCGAGCGACCGCACCCGCTCAAGGTCGCGACCCCCGGGGTCACGATCGAGGCCGACGATCAGCTCGAGCAGCTGCGCAGGCGCGAAGTCGTCCACTTTGACCGCGCGCTGGCTGAGAAGGGGGGCTTCGCCTTCGTCGGGATTCCGGGCTCGCGTCGGTTTCCGCGCAGCACGATCGTCATCGGCGACCCTGCGCGCACGGTCTTGCGGGTGGATACGCGGGGCGCTCCGGGCTTCCAGGACCAAAATGGCGTCGAGCTCACACGGCCGGTCAAGCTGATCCTGGCCTACGCGGGGCTCTCGACCGCGCTCGCGGGTGACCGTCGCGGCGAGAGCGGCGCCGACCCGCGCTGTCTCGGGGTCGTGATCCAAGAGGCCCTCGACGAGCTGCTCGGCTTGATCGGCTACAGCTACCGCGGGCTGTCACCGCGAACCTTCGAGCCGCGCTTCGAGACCCCCGGCGGCGGGATCCTGCCCTTCGATGCCCTGCCGATCCAGGCCCGGCAGCTGGTCAGCTTCGCCACGCTCCCCGTTCATCAGATGTGGGTCGCAAATCGCGGGGCCGACCCGCGCCACTGCGAGGGCACCGTATTGATCGACGACGTCGATCTCAACGTATCGACCTCGGTTCAGCTCGAGCTGCCCGCGACCCTGCGGAGGGTGCTGCCCAAGGTCCAGTGGGTGCTGGGCACGGCCAGCCCGGTCCTGGCCCACGCCGCGGCGCTCGGCAGCACGGTGACGCTCCGGCGCGAGCCGGGCTCGGATCGCGTCGAGGCCTACGAGGGCGAGCTCTCGCTCACGCACTGAGCTTGCCAGGCGTAGTTGTTGACGCCTGCGGGGGTCCTAGATAGCCCCCTTTAGGGGGCCACGCAGACGACTGCGAGGCACATACGAGCCCACCGAGGGAGGGAGCGAAGCGACCGACCGACCTGCCGCTTGCGGCAGTGCGTGGCAGAGTCGCTGACGCCTGCGGGGGTCCTAGAGCGCTTGCGCGCTGGGCCCGGCCGGGACTAACTAAGTAGGTGCATGGGGTTGTTCGGGGAGGAGCGTCGCTGAGGACTGTGGTTGCGATGCTCGGGCTGCTCGCTCCGATGCTGGGGTGCGGCGCCCACCTGTATCGAGCGCACGATGACGAGGTCTCGAGCAGTGCGGCGGCGACGGCGGAGGGCCTCGACTGGAGCCAGAGCTTCGCCAACGATCGAGCGCAGCGCGACGAGCTCGACCAGCGCGAGGCCGAGCTGTCATGGAGCTACGCGCACACCCGCCGTGACGCGGAGCTGTTCGACGTGCTCAACGAGTCGGTCGGGGAGCGCTCGTGGGCCAAGCTCGAGCTCGGCTTCGTCGAGCTCGCGGCCTGCTTGCTCGAGGGGGTCGACAGCGCCCGAGCGTGTCGCGGCTCGGGCACGGACGCCGAGCTCGAGCGCGCCCGGGCGCTGGTGTTCGACGACTGCAGCGGGGACAGCTGCGCGTGGATCGACGCGCTCGGCGGGTTGCGGGGGGCGAGCGCGGCGCTGCGTGAACAGCTCGCCGCCTACGATCGCGCGCGCGCGCTGGCGGGGCGCTCGATCCGGCTGGCGCCCGCGGCCCAGTGCCCGGTCCCAACCCGGGTTCCGAGCGCGCTCGACGAGGACGCCAAGCTGCTCGAGCGGGCCTGCGATGGCTACGAGCTCGCGCTCGCGCGGGTCGCCGCGGCGCTCCCGGAGGACGCCGGGCTGCGCGGGCGGATCGAGCGGCTCCAGCGCTTGATCGCGGCCCGCGATCGCTATCGTCGACAGCTGCGCATGGCCGTCGCACAGCTGAGCCCGCAGACCTGGGACCAGCTCGAGCGCCCGGACCCGGACGGGCTCCCGGCCAAGGCCGTCGCCTACGACGAGCTTCAGCGCGAGCTTGGCCTCGAGCTCGCGCGGGCGCGCGCAGGGGACTACAGCGATCTGGGCCTCGAGGGCACCTTGCTGATCGCCCGCGAGCACTACGATGCGCTCGTGCGCGTGATCGCGGTCCCGGTCGAGATCTACACCTCACCGCTGCCGCTCGCCGAGGACGCCGCGCCCGGAGCCGACGATCCCGGCGCCGACGATGGCGAGGGCCCGGGCGAAGCCTCGGACTGGACGATCGTCGAGGAGCTCGGGCGCGAGCTCGGGCCGGTGTTCGGCGAGGCCTGGGTCGAGCTGCAGTCGCTCCAGGCTCGGGCCGAGCGGACCACGCTGCTGTTCTCGGCCGAGGTCGAGCGCGTGCAGATCGACGCGATCTCCCGGCGGCTCGCGCTCGCCAACGCGCGGGTGCTGCTCGAGCTCGGGACCGTCGAGACCGAGCTGTTCGCGCTCTCGCGTCTGCGCGCGCGCCTGCGCGACGACTGGATCCCGGCGACGCGTCCGTCGAGCCCCGCGCGCGAGCAGCTCGACCGGCGCGGGCTCGCGCTGCAGGTGGCCGAGGCGGCGCTCGGCGAGGCCGAGGAAGCCCGAGCAGAGGCCGCGGCCAAGACTCGGGGCAACACGACCAAGCTCGTCGAGGCCACGCGGCGCGTCGCCGAGGCGCAGGCGGGGTTCGACGCGGCCAGCGACGCCTACGCGGAGCTGATCGCCGAGCACGGCGCGGTCTTGTGCCGACGCAGCGGGACCGTGCTCCAAAGCTGGCTGCGCGACGGGGCCTGCATCGAGCCGATCGAGCGCCTCGTCAGCCTCCACACCGAGATGTGGACCGTGGTCGTCCCGCGGCTCGAGTCGCTCCAGCGCGGGGTCGCCCGTCGCCACGACGAGGCCGAGCTGATCCGGGCCGAGGCCGGGCTGAAGATCCGTGTCACCTACATCGCGGCCTCGGTCGCGGCGCTCCAGCGCTTCAACGCAGGCGGGCTCGAAGGCCAGGACCTCGCGGCGATCGTCGGCGCGGTCGTCGGTGTCGGGCTCGGCACCGCGATCGCTGCGGGGGTCTACATCCCATGAGTGGCCTCGCTCATCTTTGCGGGGCTCGACGACCCGGGCTCTGGTTCGGGCTCTGGTTCGGGGTCGGGCTGTGTGCGTCGCTGGGCTGCGCGCGAGGGCAGATGCGGGACAGCGCTTCGGCCGTCGCGGGCGCCGTCGGCGAGCTGCGGGTTGACGTCGAGCATCAACAGCAGCTGCGCACAGAGCTCGCGCGCTCGACCGCCAGCCGCATCGCTCGCGTTGAGGCAGAGATCGCGGCCCAGGCCGCCGGGCGCCAGGCGGATCGGCCGAACGAGCTCCAGTACCTGCGCGTTGCGTTCCTGAACCTGGCCAGGAAGACCGAGGAGGACGCCGACCCACGCTTCGTCTCGACGATGGCCGACGAGGTCGAGCGGCGCGAGATCGAGGCCGGCTACCTCGGCCACATCGACGAGCTCGAGTCGCTGCGGGTCCTGCTTCAGCGCCTCGCCGAGGGCTCGAGGCGCGCCGAGGTCGAGCTCTACCTGCGCGTCGGCGCCGAGGCAGCGGCCGCCGCGGGCGCCTCATGGACGGCCTCGAGCGGCGACTGATGCGGTACTGTATCGACACTCAGGACCTAGGGGCCGAGCGGAGCGAGGTTGTCGGGGCGGAGGCCCGAGTCTTGGAGACGATGAAGACATGACTGAGGGACAGACCAGAAGGGCCGCGCGAGCGCAGCGGCGGGCGCAGCGGCAGGCCGAGCGAGATCGTCGTCGGGCCGAGCGGGCGGTCGCGCGCCTGGTGCCGGGGACCAGGGCGCCGGACGTCGACCCGGGGACCACGATCGTCACGGCCCCGAACGAGGAGCTCCGTCGGCGCCGGACCTTCAAGCTGCTCGAGCGAGCCCACATGGAGCTCGTGTGCAGCCGTGAGGCCGTGGCGCTGCAGCTGTTTGGCGCCGCGCCCGGAACCGATGAGCACGAGGCGCTCGCGCGTCGGGTCGAGGCCTTCAATGACGAGATCGATGATCTGCGCGGACTCAGCGACGAGCTCCTGCGCCAGGTCCACCCCCTCGCGCTCGACGGCGATCGACTCGTCGAGCTCGAGGGGACGCTGGCCTCGGCTCGCGTCGTCGCCGATGCATCTCAGCGAGCAGACGCGCTGCTCGGCGTGGCGGAGCAGGTCCTCGGCGCGTTCGACGACGCGCTCGACGGGCTCGACGCGCCGAGCTGACCCGCAACCCGGGCGAGGCGAGGCGAGGCGGGCGAGGCGGCCGGGACTCGGGGTGGTCTGACAGGCAGCCCGTGGTCGAAAGACCAATCAGGCGGGGCGGGGGAGGCAGGCGCAGCTGCCCTCGTCCCAGACGTGCGTGGCGTCGCACTGCGCGACCACGCTGCAGGTGCTGCCACAGTCGCCGATCTCCACGCAGGTCTGGCTGCAGCCCTCATCGGACGCGCACGCCTGACATTGCCACTCGCAGGCGCGGGCCTTGTCGGCCCCGGCGTGGTCGGCGTAGTCGGCGTACTTGGCGTAGTTGGAGGCGGAGGGGGAGTTGTCTTGCTCGGAGTGCGCGTCTTGCTCCGGCTGGCCGACCGACTGCTTGAAGTCGTCGCGCTTGTCCTCGACGCCACCACTGAGCACCGGCGCGAGCGCCAGTCCAAACAGCAAGACGAAGAATGTGGTCAGCTTGTACATGTGCCGGGGAGCCCGCCGCTGGAGCCCAGCCATTGTTCAAGCAATCGCGGTGAGGATCAATGCATCGCTGGCAGGCCCCAACACTGGTCCCGGGGTCAGGATCTCGATCTTTCGATCAAAAGATGGCGAAAATGATGCGCTACGTGGGTGCTTCTGAGTAAAAATGATAGAAAGCTCACGCGCGATCCCGAGCATCGCTTGCGAAAGTTCAGGATCGCGCAGCTCGGGAGCGCCGAATTTAGTGCGCCCCTGGGCCCCTCTCGGGTGCTGCGTATCAGCTGCGTATTATCCGCAGATCGCGTTGTAGGGCTGACTGGGCAGCCATGTCTGCCACTCTTGCTCGCTCGGGCTCCGCCCGGCCGCGTAGCAGCCGAGCCGAACCATCTCGGGCGCGCTCATTGGCCACACCCGCGCGGTGCCGTCGTAGCTGCCGGTCAGCAAGAAGCTGCCGTCGATGGGCATGGCCAGGGCCGAGACTTTCTTTTCGTGGCCCTCGAGCACCTGGTGATCGTCGCGTCCCTCGACCGACGGCGTGGGGTACCAGATGTGCACGGTGCCGTCGCCGTTGCCCGTGTAGAGGCGCTCGGAGTCGGGCCCGAAGTGGACCCACTCGACCCCGTTGGAGTTGCTCATCTCGTAGATCCGCGGCTTCTCTTCGGGGTGCTCGGAGGCGAGGTCCCACAGCCGCACGGTGCCGTCGCGGCTGCCGGTTGCGACCCACTTGCCGTCGTTGGAGAAGCTCGCGCTGTTGATCGTGTCGTCGTGGCCGCGCAGGATCACGGTCTTCTGGGCGAGGCCGTTGGCGCCGTATGTCCACAAGCGCGCGTTGCGATCGGCGCTGCCCGACAGCATCCACTTGCCGTCACCGCTGAACTCCAGCGCCCAGATCTCGCCCTCGTGAGGCTGGTAGCCCTTCTCGAACTTGCCGAGGGGTTTCTCCAGGTTCCAGGTCATGACCTGGCCGGTGATGTCGGCCGAGATCAAGTAGCGGTCGTCGGGGGAGACCGCGAGGCGCACGACCTCGCTGTTGTGGCCGATGAGCTCGGTCCCGGCCCAGCCTGCCTCGGCGGTCCAGGCGCGCACGGACTTGTCGGTCGCGCACGAGAACAGCCGCGCCCCGTCGGAGGTGAACGCGAGATCCATGATCTCGCCCTCGTGGCCCTCGAGCTTCTTGACCGTCTCGCTGGGCTTGTCTTTGACGATGTCCCAGACCATCACGTCTTGGCCCTGGCCGGCGGTCGCGGCGTAGCGGCCTCCAGGCGCGAGCGCGGCCGCGTTGATCGCTTTTTCGTGGCCGACGAGGACGTCGTGGGGGTAGGGCCGCCCGCTGGGCTCGAACTCCCACAGGACCGCCCGGTTGTCGCCGCCGACGCTCAAGAAGCGCTTGCCGTCGCGGCTCACGTCGATGTCGTTGATCGGGCCGGTGTGCGAGCGCGCGGCGAAGTAGTTGCCGTTCGACGAGTCCTGGCCGCCGCGGTAGTCCCAGACGTAGGCGTTGCCGTCGCTCGAGCCCGAGATCAGCCAGCGGCCGTCGGCCGAGAGGCCCAGGGCCTTGGCGTCGCGGGTGTGGCCCGGAAACTCGACGCTCTCGACCACGAGCGCGCGCTTGGCCAGGTTCCAGGCGATGACCTTGGCGTCCTTGCCCGCGGTCACGGCCCAGCTGCTGCTCGCGTCGACGCGCAGGTCGTTGATGCCCTGGGTGTGGCCGCCCTTGAAGGTGACGCCGCTGGCCGAGGGGTCCTTGGCGCCGAGCTCCCAGATCCGCAAGGTGTTGTCGCTCGACGCGGTCACGGCGAGCTTCGAGTCCGGGGTGATCGCGACCTTGTTGACCGGGCCCTTGTGCCCGAGCAGCACGATCGGGTTGCGCCACGGCGCCGCCGAGCTCAGGTTCCACATCCGCGCGGTCATGTCCTGGCTGGTGCTGATCAGCCAGTGGCCGTCGTTGCTGACGTCGACGGCGAGGACCGGGGCCTCGTGGCCGTTGAGCGTGATCCGCTTGCCGACGCGGCCGTTGTCGAGCGCCCAGATCTTGACGCTCATGTCGTCGCTGCAGGTGTACGCGGCGCTGCCGTCACCTGCGATCGCCACGTCGGTGATCGTGCCCTCGTGGCCCGAGAGCGAGGCGGTCGGGGTGGTTGGATCGGCGGCGTGCAGATCCCAGATCCGCGGCCGCCCGTCCTCGCTCGACGACGAGATCATCCAGCGCCCGTCGGTCGAGAAGTCGAGCGCGTCGACCTTGCCCGAGTGCGCGCGGAGGATGCGGGAGTCGGTCCCGGGGTCGTCGGCACGCAGATCCCACAGCCGGATCGTGCGGTCCTCGGCCGTGGTCACCAGCCAGCGACCGTCGGGCGAGACCTCGGCCAGCTCGATCGGGCCCTGGTGGCCGCGGAGGTTGAGGGGCTTGGTGCTGCCCTTGGCGAGATCCCAGACCTTGGCGTCCTTGCCGGTCGTGGCGATGGCCTTGTCGCCGGTCGGCGAGAGCGCGACGGCGGTCACGGCCTTGCCGCTGCCAGCGTTGAGCTCGTCGACCAGCGCGCGGCCGCGGGTCTGGCCGAGGCTGGTCCGGAGCGCGCGGTCGGGATCAGAGCCGGCGACGACGGGCGTGCCCGCGACGATGTGGAGCGCCGCCGCGGCGATCAGCGCGGCGGTCCGGGGATCGGTCTCGGCGGTTGCGATCGCGTCGGCTGCGGCCTTGTTGGCGACCGCGTAGACCTCGGGCTCGTCCTCGCGGATCGTCGTTTTTTTCTTGTCGTCGTCGTCGTCGTCCTTGTCGGGCTCGCCGGGGCCGCTGCCGATCAGCAGCTTGGCCACGAGCCCGCCGAGGGCGATGGTCCCGAGGCCCGCGCCGACGAAGCCCGCGATCCTGATCGCCTTCTTGCGCTTGAGGTTCTTGCTCGCTTCGATGAACTCGCGGTGCAGGGTCGTGGGCTTGGGGTCGCGGTTGCGCGAGCGCGCGTACCAAAGCTCCGCCTCTTTGATGGTCTTGCCGCCGAGCAACATGTTGTCGCTGCGGCCGCTGTCGTCCCACGCGTTGGCGAGCTCGTCCCAGCGCATGTACTCGTCGTCGGGCTCGCCGGGCTTGCGACGCTCGCGGCGGGCCGGGATCTTCGAGCCCCCGTCGGCGCCCGGCATCGCACCGAGGCCGCCACCCGCGAGGCTCGGCATGCCGCCCGCGGATGCCCCCTGCGGAGCGCCGCCGAGGGAAGGGGCGCCGCCGAGGGAGGGAGCGCCGCCGAGGGAGGGGGCGCCGCCGAGGGAAGGGGCGCCGCCGAGGGAAGGGGCGCCGCCGAGGGAAGGGGCGCCGCCGAGGGAGGGGGCGCCGCCGAGAGAGGGAGCGGCGCCGCCGAGAGAGGGAGCGCCGCCGCCGAGGGAGGGAGCACCGCCGCCGAGGGAGGGAGCACCGCCGCCGAGGGAAGGAGCACCGCCACCGAGGGAGGGAGCACCGCCACCAAGGGAAGGAGCACCGCCACCAAGGGAAGGAGCACCGCCACCGAGGGAAGGAGCACCGCCGCCGAGGGAAGGAGCCCCGCCACCAAGGGAGGGAGCGCCGCCACCGAGGGAAGGAGCACCGCCACCAAGGGAAGGAGCTCCGCCGCCGGCGAGAGAGGGGGGACCGCCGCCGGCGAGAGAGGGGGGACCGCCGCCGGCGAGCGAGGGGGGACCGCCGCCGCCGAGCGAGGGTGGCCCGCCACCACCGAGGGAGGGAGGCCCGCCGCCGAGTCCGGGAGGCCCGCCGCCGAGTCCGGGAGGCCCACCGCCGAGCCCGGGAGGCCCGCCGCCGAGCCCGGGAGGCCCGCCGAGGCCAGGACCACCCTGGAGCTTGGGCGCTCCACCGAGAGCGGGGGGCACCGTGTGACCGGCATCGGCCGGGAGCCCGCCGCCACCACCACCGCCGCCGCCGCCCATCATCGGGGGAAGCGTCTTGCCGCCCTGTCGAGGACTGGGGGGGCCTTCGGCGAGGTTCGGGGGTCCCGGAGGTCCACCTCCGAGCGAGGGTGGCCCCTGCATGTTGGAGGGGGGCCCCTGCATGTTGGGAGGAGGTCCACCGGGGCCGCGCATGTTGGGAGGCGGTCCGCCCGGCCCTCGCATGTTGGGAGCTCCGCCGGGGCGCGGGGCCCCGCCGGGGCCGCGCATGTTGGGCGGAGGTCCGCCGGGGCCGCGCATGTTGGGCGGAGGTCCACCGGGGCCGCGCATGTTGGGCGGAGGTCCACCGGGGCCGCGCATGTTGGGCGGAGGCCCTCCGGGTCCGCCGCGGTTGACGATCGGCTGCGCCATCGCGCCGGCGCTCGCGCCAGCGCCTTGCTGGTCCGCGATGACCTTCAGGGTCCAGCGCGCGATGACGATCTCGTCGCCGGGCTTGAGCGGGCTCGGCTGCACGACCTTCTGGCGGTTTAGATAGGTCCCGTTGGTCGAGCCGAGGTCCTGGACCTGAAAGCCGTTGCCGACCCGGCTGATTTGGCAGTGCCGTCCGGAGATGCCGGCCGTCTGGAGGCGCAGGTCGTTACCTTCACGGCGTCCGATCGTCACGGCCGGCCGATCGAAGGTCAGCAGCCGTGGCGGCTTGCCCTCTTCGCTGAGCGAGATGCGAATCATGGCGTTCAACCGAGAGACTAACCCGGCGATCGCCCTCAAAGCCACGGGGTCACTGGCCCTCCCAGACCTGGGTCGAGCGCTGCGCGCTCGACCCAGGTCTTCTCGTCTTCAAGGGGCCTTTCGAAAAGGCCCCTCGCTGCGGCGGCGAAGCCCCCTCCGCTCACCCCAAACGCTCGCCTCACGGCTCGTACTCGCCCTGAATCGAGCGCTGCGCGCTCGACCCAGGTCTTCTCGTCTTCAAGGGGCCTTTCGAAAAGGCCCCTCGCTGCGGCGGCGAAGCCCCCTCCGCTCCCCCTAAACGCTCGCCTCACGGCTCGTACTCGCCCTGAATCAAGCGCTGCGCGCTCGACCCAGATCTTCTCGTCTTCAAGGGGCCTTTCGAAGAGGCCTTTCGAAGAGGCCCCTCGCTGCGGCGGCGAAGCCCCTCCGCTCCCCCCAAACGCTCGCCTCACGGCTGTTTTGTTGCGATTGGACCGCGGGGCTGCGAGGACCCTGGGGTGTCTGCTGGGGTCCCTCCGAGCCAGCGTCGTCTGCGAAGCGCGCGGGCGGCCGGCCTCCGCCCGCGCTCGCGGGGGCTGGTCCTGGCCGGCCTGGCCCTGATCGTCTGGGCGGTATTCGGTCCGCTGGCCGGTCTCGGGGCCGGTGCGCCCGCCTGGCTCGGCGCCGCGCTCGACGGGGCGTTCGCGGGCCGGGTCCCGGTTCCGCCCGATCCAGCGCCCCTGGCCGCGGCGCTGGCCGCCCTGCTCGGAGGGGGTGGGATCGCCGTCGTCGTCCTCGGTGGGCGCCGACGGTCCCGGCGCGAGCTGGGGGTGGACCCCGAGATCGGCGAGATCCCGCCCGGCCTGGGACTGGCTTGGTGTGTGGGGGCGCTCGTCCTGGTCGCCGGGGGGCTGCTGCCGGCCCTGGCTGGCGCCGCGCGGAGCGTCGACGCCGAGCTTGGCGGCGGGGCGAGCCTCTGGGTGGTCTGGGCGGGGTGGAGCGGGCGCGGGCTGCTTACCCTGGCCCTGGTCGCCGCGCTGGTCGGTGTGATCGAGCGACTGGTCAGCGCCCGCCGCCTGTGGCAGGGATTGCACCTGACCCGCGCACAGGCCCGCGAGCGGGCCCGGGCGTCCGGCGATCGCCGACCTTGACTCGCGGGCATCTCAGCGAGGTCGAAGCTTGGCGGAAGACGAGCGCAGCGAGGAGCAGACCGAGCTCACGGAGCCGACCCAAGAAGCGGGCGCGACTCGCCTGGTCTCGGTCGCGGTCCCGGTCGCCCTCGACCAGGCGTTCTCCTACGCGAGAGCCCCGGGATCGGCACCGACCCCACGGGCGGAGGCTCCTTCACCTGCGACGGCTACGAGAGCTGTAACGACACCCTGATCCCATGGTGCGCTTGCCAGGGCGGGGACTTCGAGTGGAATCCAACGGGGGGCGGAGGCTCGTGCACTCCGGCCTGATCGCTAGCATCTGAACACTTGTGCGCCGGAGTGTGTGACATACTCGTTCCGGCGCTTATCCATAATGCAAAAGCGCATTGGCATCACAGTTGTACTCGTTACGCTCATTTCGATCGCGGTCTATTACGCTTGGGGAAACACCGAGTCGAGCGATCGAGTAGACGAGCCCGACGGGCCCCCGGCTCCCGTTCGCTTCGAGCTCCGCCCGAGCAAGGCCTTGAGTGAGCGAGCACCGCATCGTCCGACCGGCGTGAGCGGCACCGTTGTCCGGGCGGATGGGCGTGCGCTCGACCTATATCGCCCCGGCGGCGTCTTTCCGATCGCTCAGGCGAGCCTGTACGGCGCGCGGCAGAGCGTCGAGTTTCAGAGCCTGCCCAAGGCCTCCCTCGTGGTCCGCGGATGGTCGGGTGGCGGAATGTCCGAGGTGAGTGTCGACACCAACCAGCAGACGCGAGTCAAGCTCCCCTGAGTGCCTCAGTAGTGGAGTTTATCCTCGAACTCCGGTGCCTACGACATCCGAACGGGCAATTCCGGACGATGAGCTCGAAGCCCAGCGCGAGTGCGTCGACGCCGACAGCGAGCTCGTGCGGTTAGGGCACATCAGGGGGGGGCGGAGGAGGAGCAAGATGCCCTCGGGTGGTGGAGAGTGTGTTGTTGTGCAGGTCTGGGGCGGGGGCAGAGCGCCAAGCGACACTTCAGCATGCGCGGGGTCACGCTCGACTGGCCGTCGCTGGCCGTCGCTGGGCGAGCGCACGCGAGTCCCCATCACGCCCTTGTGAGCGAGTTGGTCGTGCCGGTCAAACGGCGAGGCCGAGGTCGAGCCGACCGACGCGCGGATGGTTGGCCCAGCTCCCGGCCACCTCGGCTGACGCCGTACAAGTTCTGCAACTCGAACGCGCCACGGCCGAGGAGCTGTGGTCGTGGCTCATGCGTCTGCAACGTGCTCGACGGCCTCACGCCGGGATGGTTACGAGCGCCGTCGGCCCGAGGAGACTCTGCTCCACCAGACCGTCGAGCAGTACTGGCCGCTCTTCCGCGAGCGAGCCGAGCAAGGCGGAGGACCTCAGCTTCGCTCGGGCCCTCCGCCGCGAAGGGCTGCTAGCTCTCGAGCAAATTGAGCGCAAACGCGATGCCGGCTTGCAGGCTGCCAAAGGTGTCGAGGCTGCGAAGATCGGCACCAAGCTCGACCAGGATCTGCGCGACCATCGGGCTCATGCCGGTCAACATCGCACGGGTACCGATCAGCCGCAGGGCCGAGGCGCTGCGCACCAGCACCGTTACCCCGGGGGTGTCGATGGTCTTCATCCCGCTAATGTCGAGGATCACCACCCGCGCGCGCCGGCGCTGCGCGCCCTCCAAGATCGTCTCCAGGACCCGCTCGGCGCGGCGGGTATCGAGGGTCCCGATCAGCGGCATGACCATGATCGAGTCGGTGATCGGGATCAGCGGCGTCGACAGCTCCTCGAGCATCGCCTCTTGCATGCGAATCACCTTTTCGTTGAGCTCGGCCCGGACCCGCTCGGCCCGCTCGCGCTCTTGCAGCTCGGCCGACAGCCGCTCGTTGGCCTCCCTCAGCGAGATCGTGCGCAACTCGACCTCCTGCTCGAGCAGCTCGTTGGTTCGGGCCTGCGCGGCACTCATGTCGAGCACGTTGCGGTACAGCAGCGCGTTCTCGACCGCGGTCACGGCGTGTGAGCAGAGCATCTCGAGCAGCTCGACCCGCCCGCGGTCAAAGGCGTCGCAGACCAGGGTGTGTTCGATGTACAGGACGCCGCTCAGCCGCCTCCGGTGAACCAACGCGAGGCACAGGATCGATCGCCCAGGCTGATCCGCCAGCGCAGGGTCGAACCCGAACCGGCTGTCCTCGCTCGCGTCGGCGAGCACCAGCGACTCGCGGGTGCGCGCGACGTGCAGCACCACCGTGGCCGGCAGCTCGGGGCGTTCGGCCAAGGGGGTCCGCAGGTGGATCTGCACGGCGTCCGGGTCGGCGGTGCAGCTGGCCGCGACCTCGAGCACACCGTCGCGCTCGAGCACCAACGCGCAACTGGTGCCGCCTGCGTTTTGCAGCACGATCCGCATGAGTCGGTTCAGCAAGGGCTCGAGCTCGATCTCGCCGGCGAGGGCCTGACCGAGCCGCAAGACGGTGCTGAGATCGAAGGCCCAACTGCTCGCGCTGCTCGTCGCGGTCGAGCGGGCGGTCGATCCGGTCGTCGAGATGCTCACCGCCTCGCCGTCGATCCGCGCCACCGATGCCGCCGAGGTCGGCAGTTTCGACATCTCGCGGTCGAGCTGATCGACCTTGGCGTGCGCGCCCCATTGCGCGTAGCCGTCCTGGGCGGCGCGCAGGTACAGCGCCGCGATCCGCAAGCGCTCGCGCTCGAGATAGAAGTGCCCACATCGCTCGTTGGCCAGGGCCTCGTACTGCACAAAGCCATGGCGTTGGGCCGAGTTGATCGCGTCATCGTAGAACGCCTCGGCCGCGAGCGGATCATCGGCGAGCCGGGCCACCTCGGCGCGCACGAGCAGGTGCTTGTGCTCGAAGTTCTCCGGGCAATGTTGGGCCCACAGTGCGAGCCGGTCGAGGTGCTCCTGGAGCCGGGCCAGCGCCGCGGTCCGGTCCGCGGGCTCGCGGGTGCGCGCGTCAGCGGCGATCGCCAGCGCCTCGAACATGTAGAAGGTTGCCTCGATCGGCATCGCCATGATGGCACCGAGCTCGCCGCGGACCGCCTCGGCCTCGACGAGTGCCGCCTGCGGCTGGCCATTCATGACCAGCAGGATCACATGGATGATGTGATAGAACGCGATGCCGCAGCCAAAGCTCGCCTCCGTCACCCGGCGCAGGCACGCCTCCGCCTCGAATGTCGCGTCGTCGAGCAGGGTGCCCGGTCGAGTTGTTCCGGCCAGGCTGGCAAAGAATTGCTGCTCGAGCCGGATCGTCTCGTAGACCGCCTCGTTCTTGCTCTCGGCCGCAAACGCGAGGAAGCGCTCGGCGTGCTGGCGAACCTCGGGGAGCGGGTCGCCACACTCGAAGCGTTGCCACACGGTCTCGAACGCGAGGAACGAAGCATAGACCAGATCACCGACGTCAATACAGGCTTGAAACGCGGTCTCGAGCAGCGGCAAGCCGGTGCGAATGTGCCGACACCAAAAATAGACGTGATCGCCGTGCAGGTGCAACAAGGTGCCGCGCAGCTTGGCGTCGCCGAACCGCTCATTGAGGCGAACCGACATCTCGGAGAACGCGAAGCCCCGCGGCATCTGACCAAATATACCGACCAGCATCACGCCGTAGGCGCTATAGACGTAGCACGAGTCCTCGCTATTGCCGTGGGTCAGCGACAAGCTCACGCCCTTCAGCGTGAGGTACGGAAACATGCTGCTCCGGCCAATGTAGGCACACGGAATGATGCTCACCAGCAGCCCGAGGATCGCACGCTGGACCGGGTCAGCCATGCGGGGGGCGTCGAGCAGCGCCGCGATCTCACGACCCTCCAGGCGCCGGTCGAGCTCGGCCAGCAAGGTCGATATCGCCGCCTCCGTCTCGGCGTCGGTCGCGGGCAGCGTCACCCCGAAACGCGCGAGCGCCTCGGCGCCGACGTCGACCGCCTCGGCATACCTGCCGGCGACCTGATACATGCACAGCACCAAAGTGTAGACCGCGGAGCGGTCGAGCTCGCTCGGCGCCTCCTCGATCAACTGATCAAACAACACCTGCGCGTCCGCAAAGGCGCCGGTCAGGTACGTGCATTCGGCGATCTGGCAGCGCAAGTCGAAGCTGAGCCGGTCGGCGTCCGGGCCCGGCTCGAGCTCGATCGCGGCGCCACAGCGCGAATACTCGAGCGCCACCGCGTAGGCCGTGGACCGCTTGGCCCTGCGTGCGGCGGCGAGGTCGAGCCGGGCCAGCGTGAATCGCTGCGCGGGATCGGTGATCAGCGACGCGCCAATATTGAGGTGGTTGGCGATCTCGAACAGCTGATCACCGCGCGGCTGATCACCAGCATGCGCCAGCAACATGCGCCCGATCTGGAGGTGGGTCGCGGCCCTGCGCTCGTCGTTGATCAACGAGTACGCGGCCTGCTGCACGCGGTCATGCGAGAAGCGGTAGGCGATATCGAGCCCCTCGCCAAAGTCGGTGGCGATCGTGCCGGTCTCGAAGTTGTGATGGATGAAGCGGTGGTCGACGCCCTCGGGCACCACGAGCCCCTCCTCGAGGGCCTCCCACAGCGCACCCGCAGCCTCGGTTGGCGACAGCTCACAGATCGTGGCGAGCGTGTCGAGATCAAACCGGTGGCCAATACACGCCGCGAGCGCGAGCACCCGCTGGGTCTGTGCGTCGCGCAGACGGATCCGCCGGTCCATGAAGTCGGCGACGTTCTCGGCGACGCCGCGCGCGTTCAATGCCTCCAGGTCCCACACGAAGCCGCCACCCGACTCGTCCAGCCGCAGCGAGCCGTCCTCCTGCAGCGTGCGCAGAAACTGGCCGATGAAAAACGGGTTGCCCTGGGTCTTGCGGTACATCGCCCTCGCCAGGGGCTCGACGACATCGGTCGTGCTGTCGAGCACTTCGGCGAGCAACTCGCAGAGATCGGCGGGCTGCAGCGGTCCGAGGTTGATCTCGTTCACGGCGACCTCGCTCGCCCGCAGCTGCTCGAGCGCGGCGGCGAGTGGGTGCGCCGGGCCGACCTCGTTGTCGCGGTAGGCCCCCACGATGAGCAGCCGGCGCGGCTGGGTTCCGCCGAGCAGTGCCTGCAGCAGGCGGATCGACGTGAGATCACTCCACTGAAGATCGTCGAGGAACACGACCAGCGGCGCGTCGCCACTCGCGAACACCTGCACAAAACCATCGAACAGACGATTGAAGCGGTTTTGCGCCTCGCTCGGCCCAAGCTCGGCGACCGGCGGCTGGGGCCCGAGCAACTCGCCGAGCTCCGGGATCAGATCAACGAGCACCTGCCCGCCACCCGCGAGCGCGCGGGCGAGCTCGGTGCGCAGCGGCTCGCGGCGGCGCTCGGGTTCGTCGAGCGCCTGCCGAACGAGGTCGCGGAACGCCTGGACCAGCGCGGCGTAGGGCGTGTTGCGAGCGAGCTGATCAAACTTGCCCGCGATGAAGGTGCCGCCCGAGAGCGCCATGATCGGGTGCAGCTCGTGGACCAGCGTGCTCTTCCCGATCCCCGAATAGCCGGTCACGAGCAGCAACTCCGACCCACCCTCGTGGACGCGCGCAAGCGTCTCGCGCAACACCTGGATCTCCTGATCGCGACCAAACAGCCGCTGAGGCGCGCGCAGGCGTGGCGCCTGCTCGTGCTGGGCCAGGACAAAGGGCAGCACCGAGCCGTCGCCAGCCAGCTGTTTCAGGCACGCGTCGAGGTCCGCCGCGAGGCCGTGCGCGCTCTGGTAGCGGTCCTCGGGCGCCTTGGCGAGCAGCTTCATCGCCACGGCGCAGACGACCTCGGGGACCTGCGAGGCGTGCTCGCACGGGCTCGCAGGCATCCGCGCGATGTGGCTGTGGACCAGCTCGAGCGGGTCGTCGCTGGTGAACGGCAGCACCCCCGTCAGCATTCGATAGAGCGTCACACCAAACGAATAGAGATCCGTGCGCCGGTCGATCGACCGATTCATGCGGCCGGTCTGCTCGGGCGAGAGATAGGCCAAGGTGCCCTCGAGCGCGTCGGGGCTGGTCAGCCGCTGGGTCTCCTGCGAGAGCCGGGTGGCCAGGCCAAAGTCGATCACGTGCACGCTGGCTCGGTCCGGCCCGACCATGATGTTCGACGGCTTGATGTCCCGATGGATGACCCCGTGATCGTGGATGTCTGCGAGGATCCTGGCGACCCCCAGCGCGATCTTCAGCGCCTGCTCCACCGGGAGTTGGCCAGCGCTCAACAGCCGATCGAGAGACTCGCCGTCGAGCGCCGCGAGCACCAGGCCGATGTCCGCGTCGTCGTGCTCGAGCGCGTGGGCCTGGACCACGCCGGGCAGCGCCAGCTCCGACAAGATGGTGTACTCGTGCTGCAGCCGGGCCACGTCCCGGGCGCTCGGTGGGCTGCGCCGCGGCAGCTTGAGCACAACAACCAAATCGTCATGCTGACGCCGCGCCCGGACCACCCGGCTCTCCCTGCCTTCATGAACGGAATCGAGGACTGTGTATTGACTGAAGGT
Organism: Enhygromyxa salina; assembly: GCF_002994615.1. Classification (GTDB taxonomy): domain Bacteria; phylum Myxococcota_A; class Polyangia; order Nannocystales; family Nannocystaceae; genus Plesiocystis; species Plesiocystis salina_A. Next base: position 62,156 of record NZ_PVNK01000263.1, read on the forward strand.
GGTCATGGAAAAACGCGGCAAATGCGTACAGTGCAATCGCGCTTGCGCGGAAATGGCCAAAGGAGGCCAGGTTTCAGCCGCCAGTCGCCCACAGAGCGTAGAGACCTCTTGCACACAAGTCAACGCACTCCTGCCACCATTGGCCCCACCCCTCCCAGGTGGGACCAGTGGTGGTACATTTTCGCGCTGGCAAGTGCGGCAATCACGTGATCCTATCCAAGCCAGTTATGGGACCATGGACAGGTCCCCAGCCGCGATCGCTCGTGAATCGAGCGATTGTGGCACGACGACGCACGGCCACCGACAACAAAACGTGCGCCTCGAGACTACCGCCGAGCGTGGACCAATGATCTGCTCGCGGTCTTGCTCGACCGCTCGATCTCATCGTGCGGGTGCGTGCCGTCATCTCGCCGCCGTGCTTGCACGCGGTGCGAAACCACGGCGTGCTCGCGGACGACACCGACCGGGTGCTCGCCGGGCTCGAGCTCGCTGCCCGCCGCAGCGCCAAGACCTCGGGTGGGTCGGCCGCCAGCGAGTGCTCGCCCGAGCGAGCACGCCGAGCGACCACGCGCCGGTGACGACGTAGGCAAGATTGAGAAATCCGTGGCGCGAGAGTTCAAACTCTTCGATGCGAGGATCGATAAAATGGAAACCCTCGAGGAGAAGCTGGGATCGGGCATGGGAGATACGAACATAGAAAGGTTGGCAAAGTTGATAGAGGAGTGCCAGGCGGAGTCGGGCACCCTGTATTCCTGTAAGCCGGATCTCGCTCGGCTTCAGCGTCTCCTCGGGCGACAAGCCCAAGCCGCTCGAGTTCGGGATCGAGACGCGACCCGACGCCAAAGTCACGATCGGAGACATTAGCGTGCAGGCCGACAGCGAGGGCAAGGCCGCCGTCGAGATCCCCCTCGCTACAATCATGGTTACCGTCGAGCCGCGCGAGAACCTGCCCGATCGTCCCGGGGATTACGAGTGGAAGACCGCTTTTCCCGTCGTGATCGAAGCCGGCGGAACCAAGCACGAGCTCGAGCTCAAGGTCGACCGCCGCTGGTCGGGTGCGAAGCGCGACCGTCCGGGGTACTTACCCGGGGATCCGAGCGTCGGACAACGTTCGCTCGACCTCGCCGCCTGACGGGCGCGACCTGATTTTGGCCGCGACGGTCTCGCCGCGCCTCGAGTCTGAGGCTTCGAGCAAGCTGAGCGCGATCTCGCGCCACTCGTTGCCGAGGCAGAGAGATCTCTGGCCGAGTCGAGCGCGGCGAGGTCCACCTGCATGTGTCGAGTGGCCCTCGGACACCGCCGAGCCAGCGCTGCGCCCCTTGCGCCGCCCAAAAATACCGGGTTGGATGCCCTTACCACACTGGCTTGGTGTGTGGGGGCGCTCGTCCTGGTCGCCGGGGGGCTGCTGCCGGCCCTGGCTGGCGCCGCGCGGAGCGTCGACGCCGAGCTTGGCGGCGGGGCGAGCCTCTGGGTGGTCTGGGCGGGGTGGATCGGGCGCGGGCTGCTGACCCTGGCCCTGGTCGCCGCGCTGGTCGGTGTGATCGAGCGACTGGTCAGCGCCCGCCGCCTGTGGCAGGGATTGCATCTGACCCGCGCACAGGCCCGCGAGCGGGCCCGGGCGTCCGGCGATCGCCGACCTTGACGCGCGCGGGCATCTCAGCGAGGTCGAAGCTTGGCGGAGGACGAGCGCAGCGAGGAGCAGACCGAGCTCACGGAGCCGACCCAAGAAGCGGGCGCGACTCGCCTGGTCTCGGTCGCGGTCCCGGTCGCCCTCGACCAGGCGTTCTCCTACGCGGTCCCGCCCGAGCTCGAGCTGCCCCCGCCCGGGGCCCGGGTCGTCGTGCCCTTTGGCGCGCGCGTGTTGATCGGCGTGGTCCGGCCGGTCGCCGCCGAGCGCCCCGAGGGCCAGCTGCGGGAGCTGCTCGAGCTCCTCGATCCCCCAGACGCGCCCGCGCTGAGCGAGGATCTGGTCTCGCTGTGCGAGTGGATCGCCGACTACTACGTCGCGCCGGTCGGTGAGACCTACCGCCTGGCGCTGCCGGCCTCGGCCATGGGCGTCGACGCTCGGCGGGCGCGGCTCTCGGACGTGGGCGCGGCCGCGCTCGAGGCCGCCTCGAACCCGCTGCTCACGGGCGCCCGAGGCCAGCGCAGCGCCGAGGTCGAGCTCGCGACCCACGATCGACGGGTGCTCGAGCGTCTGGCCGAGGCGGGCGCAGGCCCCGGGACCAAGGGCCTCGCGGTCGCGAGCCTGTCCAAGGCGCGCGGGCGCCCGGCGATCCCCGCGATCCTCGTCCGACTCTCAAAGCTGGCCGCGCGCGGGCTCGTCGAGGTCGACGCCGGCGAGGCCGAGAGTCGGCGCGCCCGCACGGAGGTCCACTATCGCCGGACCGACCGCCTGCGCAGCGGCAGCGGCGACGAGCCCGCGCTGGCCGAGGCCGTCGGCCGCAGCAAGCAGCGTCGCGCCCTGCTCGACTACCTCGAGCTCCAAGCGCCCGAGATCTGGACCTCGATCTCCGAGCTGCGCGGGCCCTTTCCGCGGGTCCGCCAGCTGATCAAGCCGCTGCTCGGCGCCGGGTTGGTGATCGAGTCCGAGCGCCTGCGCGAGCTCGATCCCTTCGCCGCGCCAGCGCTCGAGGCGGGCGAGCCACCGCGCCTGACCGACGACCAGGAGGCCGCGCTCACCAGCTTGCTCGGGGCCCTGGAGGCCGGGCGCTTTCGCGGCTCGCTGCTCCACGGCATCACGGGCAGCGGCAAGACCGAGGTCTACCTGCGCCTGATCGCCGAGGTGCGTCGGCGCGGCTGCGGGGCGATCGTGCTGGTCCCGGAGATCGCCTTGACTCCGCAGCTGGCCGAGCGCTTCCGGGCCCGCTTCGGCGACGAGGTCGCGGTCCTCCACAGCGGGCTGACCCCGCAGCAGCGCCTCGACGCCCAGGCCCACATCCGCGCGGGCCGACGGCCGATCGTGATCGGCGCGCGCTCGGCCGTGTTCGCGCCGGTCCCCAAGCTGCGGGTCATCGTCGTCGACGAGGAGCACGACGCGTCGTTCAAGCAAGACGACGGCGTCCGCTACAACGCCCGCGACGTGGCCCTGGTCCGCGCCCGAAGCCTCGACGCCATCGTCGTCCTCGGCTCGGCGACGCCCTCGCTCGAGAGCTGGCACGGGACCCGCGAGGGCCGGCTCGAGCTCCTCTCGCTGACGGTCCGACCGACCCCCCGGCCGCTGCCCGAGGTCGAGATCGTCAACCTCCGCGAGCACCTGCCCAACCGCGAGACCTTGCTCAGCGCCACGCTGCGGACGCGCCTGCTCGACACCGTGGCCGCGGGCGAGCAGGCGATCGTGTTCCTCAATCGACGCGGCTACACGACCGCGCTGTCGTGCCAGACCTGCGGCTCCTTTCAACAGTGCCCCGACTGCTCGGCGCCGTCGATGACCTACCACCTCGGGCGCAACCGCTTGATGTGCCACCTGTGCGGGCACATCGAGGGCGCGCCCGAGCGCTGCAGCAGCTGCGGCGGCAGCGAGCTCGAGCACGGCGCCGCGGGCACCGAGCGGGTCGAGGTCGCGCTCGCGGCCGACCTCCCCGGGGTCCGGGTCGCGCGCCTCGATCGTGACACCTCGCGCGGCCGGGCGCTGGTCGAGGTCCTCGATCGCTTTCGGCGCCGCGAGGCCGACGTGTTGATCGGCACCCAGATGCTGTCGAAGGGCCACGACTTCCCCGGCGTCACCCTGGTCGGGGTGCTGCGCGCCGATCAGGGCCTCGCGCTGCCCGACTTTCGCGCGACCGAGCGCGTCTTTCAGCTCCTGACGCAGGTCGCGGGTCGAGCCGGGCGCGGCGATCGGCCGGGGCGCGTGGTGTTGCAGACCTGGGCCCCGGACAACGTCGCGATCCAGCACGCGCAGCGCCACGACTTCGAGGGCTTCGCCGAGCTCGAGCTCGCGGCGCGGGCCAACGTCGGGCACCCGCCCCTCGACAACCCGCCCCTCGGGCACGCGGCGTTGATCCGGATCAGCGGCGAAGATCGAGCGCAGGTGAGCGCGCGCGCTCGTGAGCTCGGCGCGCTGGTCCACGAATTGGTCGCCCGGGTCCGAGCCGGCGGGGCGACGAAGGTCGGCGCCCACGGGCCCGACGACTCGCCGATCGGGCGCATCAACCGACGGCTGCGGATGCAGATCCTGGTCCGCGCGGGCGAGCGCGGGCCGATGCGCTGGGTGCTTCGGCACCTGCGCCAGGCCCTGGGTCCGCGGGGGCGGGGCCGGACCGGGACCGTCGCGCGCGTCGACGTGGATCCCTACTCGCTGATGTGAACGGGGTTCCTTAGACCCCCCTGGGCGGGTTTCTTTAGACCCCCCTGAGCGTTTTAGACTTTGCCACACGGCGGCCGCTTCGCGGCCGGTCGCTCGGTTTTCTTTAGACCCCCCTGGGCGTTTTAGACTTTGCCACACGGCGGCCGCTTCGCGGCCGGTCGCTCGGTTTTCTTTAGACCCCCCTGGGCGTTTTAGACTTTGCCACACGGCGGCCGCTTCGCGGCCGGTCGCTCGATAGCTCGCTCTGTGGGTCGGTATGAGCTTCGCGCTGGTCTGCGTGGCCCCCTAAGAGGGGGCTCCTATACGTGCTAAGGAGGGGCATGCGTATGCGAGGGGGCTCTTAGGTGTCGCTAGGGGTCTCCGAGGCGTGTGGCAAAGTCTAAGATGCCCAGGGGGGTCTAAAAGAGCTCACTGACCACGCCTCGGAGACCCACGGCCTCACTTAAGAGGTCAGTCACCACGTCTCAGAGACCCCCAGCCTCATCTAAGAGGCCACTCTCCACGCCTCAGAGACCCCCAGCCTCATCTAAGAGGCCACTCTCCACGCCTCAGAGACCCCCAGCCTCATCTGAGAGGCCACTCTCCACGCCTCAGAGACCCCCAGCCTCATCTAAGAGGCCACTCTCCACGGCGGCCGCTTCGCGGCCGGTCGCTCGATAGCTCGCTCTGTGGGTCGGTATGAGCTTCGCGCTGGTCTGCGTGGCCCCCTAAAAGGGGGCTCCTATACGTGCCAAGGAGGGGCTTTAGGTATGCGAGGGCGAGGTTCTGAGAGGGGGCGAGGCTGTGAACGGTGGCTGCGTGTTGGGCGCGGGTGGCTTTGGGCACTTCTGCCCTGGGCTTGCTTTGGTAATCTCTCGCCGCGTGACGCCGGAGATCCTGATCGTCGGCGACCCGGCCGGACGCCGCCAGCTCGCCGACCAGATCGCGGCGAATGGTTATGGCGTGGCGCTGTGTTCGCCACGTGAGCTCAACCGGCGGGTGAGGACCAGCTCCCCGCCCGCGGCGATCGTCGCGTGCATCAGCGACCTCGACGCCGACGTGCTGCTCGCCGGCCTGCGGCGAACCCGAGCGGGCGCCTCGATCCCGGTGATCTTGTACGGGCGCCTCGGCGGCAACTTGCGCGATCTCGCCGACGTCCTCGACATCGGGGCCGACCACTTCGTCGAGGAGCCGGCGGACGAGGTCGAGCTTCGCCACGCGCTCGCGCAGTTCGTGCGACCGAGCGGAGCCGCGCGGGGTCCCGTGTCGCGGGGGCGTGACTACGAAGACGAGCGGGGGCCGAGGCACGACGGGCGCGCGCGGGGGCCGAGGCGGGACAGCCAAGCTGGCGATCCGCGCAGCGATCGAGACCCGCGCGGTGAACCAGGCCCGGGCGACGAGCGACGCGATGAGCGAGATGGGCCCAGGCGTCGGAAGCGGCCCCGGGGCGCGGCGCTGGGGGAGCTCCATCGGACCCTCGATCGCCTCGAGGAGTCCCTGCGCAGCGACGACTCGCGCTCGGACCCCGAGCTGGCGCAGATGGGCCTCGACGGCATCCCCGACGTGGATCCACCGGGCGACGAGTCGAGCGATCCTCTGATCACGGAGATCGGGGAGCACATCCGGGGGAGGTCGGGCTCCTACGAGCCGGTCCGCGGCGACGGACTGAGGCCTCTGGCCCGCGCTCGCCGGGACCCGCTCGATCGCGCGCCGGAGCGAGACCGGCCGCGCTCGCGGACCGTCGAGATGGGGCGCTCGCGGCGTCCGCCCGACCCCGATCACGACACCGGGCCCGGCCGCCGGAGTTGGCGAGACTCGCCGAGCGAGGAGACCGGCTCGGGCCGGGGGAGCTCGTCGAGCTCGCGGACCCGGGCCTGGGATCGCGCCGAGCACGAGGGCCCGCTGCGGCGCGGCCGTGAGCGCCCGGATGAGGGCCGGAGCAGCTCGCGCTCGAGCGCCGTGCTGCTCGGTCGCCGCCCGGGGCGGGACGCGGGCCGCGAGTCGGCCCGACCCGAGCGGGAGCCGCCTCGGTCGGGGCGGGAGCCGTCCGAGAGCACCGGGCGCTTCGACCCCCACGCGCGCGACACCCTCTGGCCCGTCGACGACTTCGACCCGAGCGAGTCCACGATGATCCGGCGCGAACGCAGCAGCGCGACGACCCGTCGGCGCAGCCTGGGGGGCTGGACGGGAGACGGGAGCCCCGGAGATTCCCCCCGGGCCCGCGGCGATCGTGGCCGCGGCTCGGATGCGGGGCGGTCGATGGCGCGTGGTCGCGCTCCGAGTCGCGAGCCGACCCAGAGCCTCGAGCCCGAGCCCAAGCCCAAGCCCGAGCCCAAGCCCGAGCTCAGCGAGGCGCCTCCGCGCAGCGACGAGCCCGAGCCCGCCAAGACCCCGCGAGCTCGTCGCGCCGGCCGAAGCATCGCGCCCACCCGGCCCTCGGCGCCGAGCCTGCGCATCGATCCGAGCTTGCGCGAGTCGGGCAAGCTGAGCGCCGACACCGACGTCGCAACGATCCTGTGGGCGCTCCACGAACAGCGCTTCACTGGCAAGCTCCGGCTCAACCGCCAGCGGATCGAGAAGCAGGTCTGGCTCCACGACGGCGAGGCCGTGTTCGCGCGCAGCACGGCGACCCGCGACCGGCTCGTCGACGGGCTGTTGCGCCGCGGCGTGCTGACCCGCCCGCAGTACGAGACCGCGCGGCGGCTCGCGGCCAAGGAGCCGCGCCGCGCGGGGCAGCTGCTGGTCGACGCCGGCTTCCTCAAGAGCCGCGAGCTCGACGTGCTGCTGCGCGACCACCTCGCCCGGGTCATCGACGCGACCTTCGTCTGGTCCGAGGGCAGCTGGACGAGCGAGCCCGGCGAGCGGACCGACGAGCCGATCCAGCTCGAGGTCCCGATGGCCGCGCTGGTCCTCGACGGGGTCCGCTATCGCTGCGACGCCAGCGAGCTCGAGGATCGCCTGACCCGGCGCGTGGGCGGGCGTGGCCCGCTGGTCCCGCGTCTGCGGGCCGGGACCGACGAGCTCGGTGAAGATCGGCGCGCGGCCGTCGACGCGGTCATCGACGAGCTCGGCGAGCGCTTTCGCCTGCTGCCCGAAGAAGAGTCGTGGCTGCGGCGCTTCGACGGCCGCCACGGCGTCGCGGCGCTGCTCGCCGACGGGGCCGACGAGCAGGCCTTGTTCGCGCTGCTGTTCACCCTCGACCTGGCCGGCTACGTCGACCTGCGCGAGGAGGCCCAGCCGCCCGCGCTCGGCGACCGCGACCCGAGCCAGGTCGACAGCGAGCGGATCCTCGAGCGCCTGCGCCTGGCCCGAGAGGCCGACTATTTCGAGCTCCTGGGAGTCACGCGCGACGCCTCGCGCAGCGAGATCCGCCAGGCGCACACGGAGCTGAGCTCGACCTTCGAGGACGAGGCGCTCGAGGACGAGTCTCGCCGCCGCCACGTTCGCGAGCTGCGCGAGCTCCGGGCCGCGATCGAAGAGGCGCGCGACATCCTGGCTGACGACGCGATGCGCTCGGCCTACCTCGCGCACCTCGGCGATCCGAGCCAGGTCTGAGTCGAGCGCTGCGCGCTCGACTCAGGCCTACTCGTCTTCAAGGGGCCTTTCAAAAGGCCCCTCGCTGCGGCGGCGAAGCCCCCTCCGCTCACCCCAAACGCTCGACTCTCGGCGAGTAGTGGTCTTCAAGGGGCCTTTCAAAAAGGCCCCTCGCTGCGGCGGCGAAGCCCCCTCCGCTCACCCCAAACGCTCGACTCTCGGCGAGTAGTGGTCTTCAAGGGGCCTTTCAAAAAGGCCCCTCGCTGCGGCAGCGAAGCCCCCTCCGCTCACCCCAAACGCTCGCCTCTCGGCGAGTAGTGGTCTTCAAGGGGCCTTTCAAAAAGGCCCCTCGCTGCGGCGGCGAAGCCCCCTCCGCTCACCCCAAACGCTCGCCTCTCGGCTCGTACTAGCCTCGAAGACGAGGCGGTGCCCTTCTCGTCGTCGATCGCGACCTCGGGCGTGATGTCGAGTTCGGCGACCACGCCGATCTGCGCGGCGCCGTCGCCGTCCGAGACCTGGGTTGGGTCGCCGCAGGCGGCGAGGGGCAGCGTCGAACCGGTGATCAGACTCAGTCCAATCAGCAGAGCACGCAACCTGTTCGTAGCTCGCCCGCCCGAATCGATCACATCCGAAGCGGCTGGGGGGGTCTAACAGCCCGTGGTGCAATGCCTCGCGCCGCCTCGCTTGGCCTTTTCGCCGAGGGCTTTGTCGCCAAAACTTGCAGTACGCCCGGTACAGCGGCGTTTTGGCTTCGCGCCCTCGGCGAAAATTCCGGCGCGAGGCGACACGATGCATTGCACCACGGGCTGCTAAACGAACCCGGGGCGTGCGCGAACCCGTGCTCGTGATAGCTTCCCGGGCCGTGGCCGATTCGCCCCAGCTCCGCGCCGTGTTCATGGGTTCGCCCGACTTTGCTGTGCCCTCGCTCCACGCGGTCGCGCGCCGCTGTGAGCTGCGGGCGGTCGTCAGCCAGCCCGACCGCCCGGCCGGCCGCGGGCGCAAGCTCCGGCCGCCCGCGGTCAAGGTCGCGGCCGAGGCCCTCGGGGTCCCGGTGTTGCAGCCGACCAAGGTCCGCAAGGGCCGGCTGCGCGCGCTGCTCGAGCCCTTCGAGCCCGAGCTGATCGTGGTGACGGCGTACGGGCGGATCCTCGGGGCCGACGTGCTCGAGCTGCCGACCCACGGCTGCGTCAACGTCCACGCCTCGCTGCTGCCGCGCTGGCGCGGGGCGGCGCCGATCCAGCGCGCGGTCCTGGCCGGCGACGCGCAGACCGGCGTCGCGATCATGCGCATGGACCTCGGCTGCGACACGGGCCCGGTCTATCGCATGCGCGCGACGCCGATCGGCCCCGAGGAGACCTCCGGCGAGCTGTTCGAGCGCCTCGCGGTCCTCGGCGGCGAGGTCCTCGACGAGTTCCTGACCGAGTTCCCCGAGGTCCCGCCGCCGCGAGATCAGGCCGAGCTCGACGGCGAGCCGGTCCACGCGGCCAAGCTCGACAAGGCCGAGGGCGAGGTCGACTGGTCGCGCGCGGCGACCGAGGTCATCGATCACGTCCGCGGGATGGATCCCTGGCCGGCCGCCTACAGCACGCGCGCGGGGGCCCGCCTCAAGCTGTTCGCGGCCGCGAACAGCGAGCGCGCGCGCCCGCCCGAGGCCGCGGCGGGGACCGTGCTGGGCGTCGACGCCCAGGGTCTGCACGTGTGCTGCCGCGACGCGGTCGTGTGCATGGGGCAGCTCCAGGGGCCCGGCAAGCGCCGGATGTCCGCGCGCGACTACGCGGCCGGCCACCCCTTCGCGGACGCGGAGCGCCTCGGCACGTGAGCGGGGGCGCGGGCAGGCTCGCTTTGGTTCTCGTCGCGCTCGCGCTCGGGGCCTGTGAGCGCGGCCCGAAGCCCGGGGGCGAGGCCCAAGCTGGCGAGCGGGATCCCGGGCTCGATCTCGGCGGAGTCCGGGCCAGCGCGGTCGACGGGCTCGAGGCCGCGGCCCGCGACCCGGCGGTCGCTAGCTCGCTCGGCCTCGCCGCCCGGCTCGAGGATCCCGCGGTCGAGGCCGCGGTCGCGCGCCTGCTCGCGCGCGTGGCCAAGGATCCGGAGCTCGCGCGCGCATCCGAGCAGCTCTTCGCCCGGCTCGAGCACAGCGCGGCCACGCGCGCGGCGCTCGTCGACTACGCCCGCCAAAACCCCGAGCTCGACGTCGCGGCGATCAGCGAGGGCTTCGTCGGCTTCGTCGACGAGCGGCTCACCCGACCCGAGCTGGCGGCGCGGCTCGAGCAGGGCCTGCGCGCCGAGCTGCGGGCCACGGACGTGGTCCTCGCGCCCGTGCTGATCGCCGAGGCTGGCGGGGCCGCAACGATCGCGGAGGGGGTCGTCGCGCGGCTCGAGGATCCGAGCTTCGAGGCGTCAGCGCGCGAACGCCTGGGCCGCGAGTCGCAGGCTCTCCAGGCGCGGCTCGAGCGACGACTGGCGGATCCCGCCCGGGCGGGCGAGCTCCTCGTCGGCCTCCGGGCGACCCTCGCGTCCGAGGCCGCCGCGCTCGCGCTGGCCGAGATCATCGATCTCGAGCGCAGCGCGGAGCTGCTCGCCGAAGCGCTGACTCGGGCCCTGGCCGACGAGCAGGTCCGCGCGCGTTCTGAGCAGCTGTTCACGCTCGCGCTCGTCCAGCCCTTCGACGCGCTCGCGTTCGACGACGCCCTCCGAGCCCTGCTCGCCGAGCCGGTCGTCGCCCTGGAGGCCGCGGCCCTGCTCTCGGCCCTCGCCCGCGAGCCTGCGGTGCGCACCCGCGTGGCTCGGCTCTCGGCGCTCTACGTCGACCAGGCGGGCTTCGACGCCCAGCTTCTCGACGCGCTCGATTAGTGTTCAGGCCAAGCAGGCCTGCTGACCGCGCGAGAGGGCGCCCGGCCGTCCGGGGCGGGGTCACCCCCCGCCAGGAGCCGAGCGCAAAAAGGCGAGGGGAGGTCCGAGCTCGGGGGATCGCCGTACGAGACAGTGTCCAACGTTCCTGGCCAGACTCCAGCCCGAGGAGATCAGCTTTCAGATCTCGAAGTCGCGCCCCTGAGGCCGGACTTGCGCGAAGAAGTTCGGGCCCAGGGGACACTCGGCTCGTGACAGCGGACCGCCGCGCGCTCTACAGTCAACCCATGAGCCCAACGGCCAACGAACCGCGCAGCGCAGACGGTCGCCAGTATCACATCGGCGTGCGCCCCGGCGAGGTCGCGCCGCTGATCTTGCTGGTCGGCGACCCGTCCCGAGCTCAGCGCGTCGCGGCCGGATACCTCGAGTCGGTCGGCGAGCCGATCGCCGAGCGCGAGTACGTGACCTACACGGGCGTCTACCGCGGCCGAGCGATGACCGTGATGGGCACGGGCATGGGCGCGGCCAACACCGAGATCGCGATCATCGAGCTGTGCCAGTGCTTCGAGGATCCAACCCAGATCGCAATGGTGCGGGCCGGCAGCAGCGGCGCGCTCCAGCCCAACATCGCCCTCGGTGATCTGATCGTCACCCAGGCCGCCTACCGACTCGAAGAGACCTCGCTGTCCTTCGTCGGGGCCGGCTACCCGGCGGTCGCCCACCCCGAGGCGACGATGGCCTTGCTGTGGGCGGCCGAGGAGCTCGGCGCGAGCTGCCACCTCGGCATCACGGCGACGGCGTCGAGCTTCTACGGCGCCCAGGGCCGCGAGGTGCCTGGCTTCGCGCCGCGCGATCCCGAGATCGAGACCACCCTCGCGCGCCAGGGCGTGGCCAACCTCGAGATGGAGGCCTCGACGCTGATGACGCTGTCGACCCTGCGCGGGTTTCGGGCCGGGGCCGTGTGCGCGGCCTATGCCAACCGCGCCGACAACACCTTCATCTCCGGGGCCGACAAGCCCCTCGCCGAGAAGCGCTGCGTCGAGGTCGGGCTGCGCGGGCTGGTTCGGCTGGCGGAGCTGGCCGAGCTGCGCGGGGATCGTCCGTGCTGGCACCCGGGCGTGGGGCTGACGGGCGCGAGCTGAGCCGAGGGCCGAGCTGAGCCGAGGGGGCCCGGGGCCGACGCCGCGACGGCGTCGAGGAGCTGGCCGCGCTCGATCGCGGCGGCCAGCTGATCGGAGCCTCGATCAGGAGGGCGTCGGGCCGAGGGTGCGCTCGGGTCCGTCGAGCGCCGCCTGGCCGAAGTGATACCGGCGCTCGAGCAGCTCCCAGTCGAACACGACCCGGCCGCCGCGGCTGGCGTGCTGGTCGGCCCAGGTCCGGAACAGCTCCAGGATCGCGTGGTCGACGTGCTCGAGATCGTCGATCCGCAACAGCAGCTCGCGGGTCGGGCTCACGGCCTCGAGGGTCTCGGCGACGTCGGCGAGGCGGAGGAAGGTCGCCGAGCCGATCAGGTGGACGGTCGTCCGGTTCTCCTCGGGCTCGTCCTCGACGACGATGTCGAGCTTGGACAGGCGCAAGAGCAGCTTCGCGACCGAGAGGCCGAGACCGATCAGGACGCCGGTCAGCAAGTCGGTCGCGACGACCGCGATCGTGGTCACGATGAACACGGCGATCTCACCGCGGCCGTAGGGCCGCAGCTGCTCGATGCGCATGGGGCTCGCGAGCTTCGCGCCGATGTACACGAGGACCGCCGCGAGCGCGGCGACGGGGATCCGCGTCAGCAGCTGAGAGCCGACCCCGACCAGGACCAGCAGCCACAGGCCATGAAGGACCGCCGACCACCGCGACTTGCCCCCGGCCTCGACGTTGGCGCTGCTGCGGACGATGACGCCGGTCATCGGCAGGGCGCCGAGGCAGCCGCAGACCATGTTGCCGATGCCCTGGGCGCTGAGCTCGCGGTTGTAGTTGGCCCGGGGCCCCGCGTGCATCTTGTCGACCGCGCTGGCGCTGAGCAGGGTCTCGGCGCTGGCGACCAGCGCGAGACCGAGCGCTGGCCCGACGAGGACCCCGATGGTGTCGAGGGTCGGCAACGCGGGCACGTTGAGCGAGCCGAGCAGATCGCCAGGCACGCTGACGAAGGCGATCGGCAGCTGGAACAAGTTGGCGACCAGGCTCGCGGCGAGGACGCCCGCGAGCGGTCCAGGGACGAAGGTCTTGATCTTGTCGGGGGCGAAGCGGAGCCAGGCCAGGATCGTGACGATGGTCAGGACGCCGATGCCCGCGGCCTCTCGGTGCGAGAGGGTCGTGTCCGGTGAGACCGCCTTCGACAGCGCCTCGGGGATCGCCAACAAATTGGCGATCCCGCCCGAGCGCGGATCGTCGTCGATCATGACGTGAAACTGACCGGCGAAGATCAGCACGCCGATCCCGGCGAGCATGCCGTAGACCACCGAGGGCGGCACGGCGCGAAACCACCGTCCGCCCCGGACCAGGCCCGCGACGAATTGCATGAGCCCGGCGAGGAGCACGACGACGCCCAAGCTGGCGAGGCCGTGCTTGTCGACCAGGTCGACGATGATGACGACGAGCCCGGCGGCGGGGCCGGACACCTGCAGCGGCGCGCCCTGGATCGCGCCGACGAGGAGTCCGCCGACGATGCCCGTGACCAGACCGAGCGCGGGCGGGACCCCCGACGCGATCGCGATGCCCATGCACAGCGGCAGCGCGACCAAGAACACGACGAGCGACGCGAGGAAGTCCGCGCGGCTGGGGAGCCAGGCGTGTGGCGGTTTGGCGTCCGCGCCTGGCTTCGGTGGACTCGTCGCGGCCTTGTCTTCGTGGTTGGCGGCCTCGGCCGATCGTGGCTCTTTCATCTGGTGTCTTTCCCGTCTGAGCTGGGCCCGCTCGACCGGCGCTGGCTCGCGCTGGGGTCCGAACTGGCTCGAGCTGATCAATGCTCTCGTTGTTCATGATCTGATCAGGGGCGCACAGGCATGCACCCCCACTCCCGTGACGGCTGCTACACGATTGGGGGCCGGAACAACGGTTCGGCCGCGTCAGCGCGAGGACCGATCTCCGAATTCGGGCCGCGTCCGGCGGCGGCCGAGGCCGCCGTCGCCGGCGCGGTGACGCTGGCGCAGTCGGCGTCCTCGTCTTGCTCGTCGCGCTCGCCCTCTTGCTCGAGCTCGCTGTCGACAGCGCCGAACTCGTCGAGCTCGACCGCCGCCCAGCCTTCGCGTGGGCTGACCAATAGCGCCAACATCATGAGCGACGCGGCGAGCAGAGCCTGGATCAGCCGGCTACCCTGACGATGCCTTGTCGCTTTTGCGTCGACGGCGAAGGCCGAGGCGCTTTGATTCAGCGGGTTCAAGCAACATCTCCAGGAGGCTGCCGACCGTGCGCTTGACCTCGAGCGGGTGACGGAGCGGGACGGTCGGGTCGAGTTCGTAGTGGTTGCGACGCCCATCGCGGAGGCGGGTGATGACCCCGGCGGTCTCGAGCTCCTTCACGATTCGGTGGACGGCCCGCTCGGTCAAGCGGACCTGAGCCGCGACGTCGCGCAGGCGCATGTCCGGGTCGCGTGCGAGACACACGAGGACATGGGCGTGGTTGCTGAGGAAGGTCCAAGACTTGGGCGCTCCGTCGGATGTGGAGTTGTTCGCGGACGCCATGGGCTGGCGAGTCTGTCGGGCTCGTGTGGCGAAGTATACATGAGATGGAGTTCATGCAAATAGATTCGCGCGATAATTTTCGTGTTTTGAACTACCGACTGATCCCGACTCGGCCGTCGGCCCTGGGCCCCCGCCGATGTCAGAGGCTGCGCGGCCGGGCCCGGACCCGGTCGTGGGTCGGCGCGAGGTCGAGATCTCCCGAGCCGATCGCCCGCTCGCGTGGCGGCCTCGCGAGCCTCGGGCTTGCGGTCGAGAATTCATCGGTCCGCGCGTCGGCCGGTCGCCGGCCACGATTCGCCCGGCGCCCGCCGCCGAGCCTCGCAGCTTGGACACCACGAGCTGGTGCCAAGCGCGCTCGCGTCTCCCGCGATCCTGGCGTCGAGCGAGCTCGGCGGCATCCGACCGTTTCGGTCATCGAGGCCGGACTCCGCCGCGAGTGGACCGAGATGGCGGTTTAGCGGCTCCAAAGGCGCTCGCGGCCGGGACCCCGCAGCTTGTGAGCACCCACGACAGGTGGGATGATCAGGCCATGAACCGCCTTGGCCTGACTAAGCTCCACCTCCTCCTGCCTTGCGTGCCGCTCCTCGTCGCTGCGTGCAACGACGACACGAGCGGCACCGAAACTCCGGCCTCCTCGACCGAGAGCAGCGGAGACGGGGACGGAGACGGGGACGGCGACGGGGACGGGGACGGCGACGGCGACCCGGCCGAGTGCGTCGACGGTGAGCAGCAGTGCAAGGTCGACGGCCACGAGCTGTGCGTCGACGGCCACTGGCAGGACGACCCGTGCCCGGCCGAGACCTTCTGCGACGAGCGGACCGAGATGTGCACGGCCTGCGAGTGTACGCCCGGTGAAGAGGGCGCCTGCATCGACGCCGACAACATCGACACCTGCAAGGACGACTGCTCGGGCTGGGAGCCTCAGGCCTGCGTCAACGCCGTGTGCATCGAGGGCGCCTGCCTCGATCTGCTGTGCGCGCCCGACCAGGCCTACTGCACCGACGGCGACAGCTACCAGGTCTGCAACGACACCGGGACCGAGCTCGGGCCCGAGACCGACTGCCCCGGATCGCAGCTGTGCCTCGGCGGCGAGTGCCTCGACGCCTGCCTCTACGCCCAGGCGACCAAGTCCAACATCGGCTGCGAGTTCTGGGCCGTGGACATGGCGAACCAGCCCCCGCGCGACAAATACACCTACGCGATCGCGATCGCCAACCCGAGCTACGACGACATCGCGACCGTCCGGATCTGGGACAAGCGGATCGGCGCCGAGCTCGCGATCATCGAAGACACCGTCGACCCGCGCGACACCAAGGTCTTCAACATCTCGGGCTCGCACGCCGACTACACCAGCTACTACAACGGCATGGACGCCGGGATCCTGACCAGCGGCATCGCGACCGGCACGGCGTTTCGGGTCGAGACCGATCTGCCCGTCGTCGCGACCCAGTTCAACCCGATCGGCGGCGCCTCGAGCATCACCGCCGAGGCCTCGCTGCTGTTGCCGACCCACACCCTCGGGACCGACTACGTCCACCTCGCGTGGGCGCTCGGCTACGGCGCGGGCTCGGCCCTCAACGTCATCGCGACCGAGGACGACACGACGGTCACGATCACGCCCCACGTCGACACGCCCGCGGGCAGCGGCGGGCTCCCGGCGATGACCGCGGGCCAGCCCACGCAGATCCAGCTCGACGCCTACGACTACGTCCAGGTCGGCGTCCAGGATCAGAACATGGAGGACATGAAGCAGAGCCTCAGCGGCTCGATCATCGCCTCCGACAAGCCCGTCGCCGTGTTCGGCGGCCACTCCTGCGCCAACATCCCCGACGAGGTCGTCAGCGGCTGTGATCACGTCGAGGAGCAGATCTTCCCGCTCGAGACCTGGGGCAACAACTACGTGGCCTCGCGCAACCCGATCCGCCAGGACGAGCCGATGCGCTGGCGCATCATCGCGAGCGAGGACAACACGACCATCGACTTCGAGCCCTCCGTCGACATCGGCTCCCAGGTCATCCTCGACGCCGGCCAGATGATCGAGTTCGACGAGCACCAAGACTTCTACGTCTCGGCCGACGACCCGATCCTGATGGCGGGCTACATGACCGGCTGCGGCTCCTTGAACCCGCCGTGCATCGGCGACCCCTACATGGTCCTGATGGTCCCGGTCGAGCAATACCAAGACGACTACGTGTTCCTGGTCGACGACTCCTACACCGAGGACTTCGCCAAGCTCGTCCGCCCGGCCGGCGAAGAGGTCACGGTCGAGTGCATGGGTGTGGTTCCGGACGACCGCTGGACCTCGATCGGGACCAGCGACTGGGAGTGGGCGACGGTCGACATCAACCCGGGCGAGGGCATGTGCATGCCGGGCGCCAACCAGGCGACCGCGGCCGAGGGCTTCGGCGTGATCGTCAGCGGGCAGGCGAGCTTCACCAGCTACGCCTACCCCGGCGGTCTCGCGCTCGAGCAGATCAACCCGCTTTAGCTCTGGTCTTCAAGGGGCCTTTCAAAAAGGCCCCTCGCTGCGGCGGCGAAGCCCCCTCCGCTCACCCCAAACGCTCGCCTTGCGGCGAGTACTCGCCTAGACCGAGAGCTCCTCGCGTCGACTCGACCGGGTCGCGCAGCACGGCACCCCGAGCCCGCTCGAGGTGCCGTTCGCGTTGTGACCCGCTGGATTCGGGCGTGAGCAGAGCAAAGCCCAGATCGCGATGGCCCGAGACGCGCGCGGCTCGCCGAGCTGGGGCGCGGGTTCACGGCGGCGCCCCCGACCCTCGAGGCCCAGCGCGAGCTGCTGGTCGAGCGGGTTGCTCGGGCCAGCCCGCGACCGGTCGATCGCCTGTGCTATAGAAATCTGGGCCGTCCTTTGGCGGTCCTTCGTGTGGTCGCGCCTCGGCTCGAGCACTTCAACAATCACCGTATGTGCGTGGGCCTGCGGCTCGAGGCCGCGATCGGGGCCAGCGCCTGCGTAGTCGGGCCAAGGTCGCCAAAGAAAGCGCGAGCGCATGACTGGCGTCGGCGAGACCAGCGCCCCTGCGAGGGGCCACGAGAGCCTCTGCGAAGCCAATCCAAGCCCGCCGAGCCGACCGAGCGCGGGGTCCAACAACAGCGACGCGGCCGCGGCCGAGCTCGGTGACGCCGCCGAGATCCGCGTGATCGGGACGGTGCAGGGGGTCGGCTTTCGCCCCACGGTCTGGCGCCTCGCTACCGAGGAGCGCCTCGTCGGCGAGGTCCTCAACGACAGCGAGGGCGTGCTGATCCGAACCGGCGGCGCGGCCGAGTCGATCGCTCGCTTCTTGCGCCGCCTCAGCGCCGAGGCCCCGCCGCTGGCGAGGATCGAGCGCATCGAGGCGCGCGGGCTGCCGGCGCCGCTGCTCGCCGAGAGCTTCGAGATCGTCGCCAGCCTCGCCGGGGCCCCGCGGACCCGGGTCGCGGCCGACGCCGCCGTCTGTGGCGCGTGCAGGGCCGAGGTCCTCGACCCGAGCGAGCGTCGCCACAATTACGCCTTCGCCAACTGCACACACTGCGGGCCACGCTTCTCGATCGTGACCGCGGTGCCCTACGATCGCCCGCACACGACGATGTCCGCGTTCCCCATGTGCGCGGGGTGCCGCGAGGAGTACGAGCAGCCGGCTGACCGGCGCTTTCACGCCCAGGCGATCGCGTGCGCCGAGTGTGGGCCGCAGATCTGGCTCGAGCGCTTTGGCGAGCAGCGAGACCCGGTCCGCGATCCGGACGCCGCGCTCGCGCAGACGGTCGCGGCCCTGCGCGCGGGCAAGATCGTTGCGATCCGCGGGCTCGGCGGCTTCCACCTGGCTTGCGATGCGACCGACGGCGCGGCGATCCAGCGCCTGCGCGAGCGCAAGCGTCGCGACGCCAAGCCGCTCGCCGTGATGGCGACCGACGTCGAGATGGTGCGGCGCTACTGCAGGATCACCGAGCTCGAGCAGCGCCTGTTCGAGGCCGTCGAGGCGCCGATCGTGATCCTGGCCGCCGACGGGCCCGAGGCCTTGCCCGCCGAGCTCGCCCCGGGCCTCGACGCGCTCGGCTTCATGCAGCCCTACACGCCCTTGCACCTGCTGGTCCTGCGCGCCGTGGGCCGGCCCCTGGTGATGACCAGCGGAAACCTCGCTCACGAGCCGCAGGTCACCGAGCTCGACGGCGCCCGGACCGAGCTCCGCGACATCGCCGACCTCGCGCTGATGCACGACCGCGAGATCGCCAACCGCATCGACGACTCGGTCGTCCGCGTGAGCGCCGGGCAGCCGCGGCTGCTCCGTCGGGCCCGCGGCTACGCCCCCGGCGCGATCCGGCTCCCGCCCGGCTTCGAGCAGGCCCCGCCGATCCTGGCCTACGGCGCCGAGCAAAAGGCCGCCTTTTGTGTCCTGGCCGAGGGCGCGGCGGTGCTCTCGCAGCATCAGGGCGACCTCGAGGAGCTGTGCACCTACGAGGACTACTGCAAGAACCTCGGGCTCTACGCCGACATCTACGATCACCGGCCCCAGCTGCTCGTCGCCGATCTCCACCCCGAGTATCTCTCGACCAAGCTCGCGCTCGAGGTCGCGGCCGAGCGCGGGCTGCCCCTGCGCCGAGTCCAGCACCACCACGCCCACATCGCCGGGTGCATGGCCGAGCGCGGCCTCGCCCTGCACGCGCCCGCGGTGCTCGGCGTCGCCCTCGACGGGCTCGGGTTCGGGACCGACGGCACGATCTGGGGCGGTGAATTCCTGCTCGCCGACTACCGCGGCTACCAGCGCCTGGCCTCGCTCGCCCCGGTCGCGATGCCCGGCGGCGTCAAGGCGGTCCGCGAGCCGTGGCGCAACCTCTACGCCCAGCTGCGCGCGGCGATGGGCTGGGAGGCCTTCACGCGGCGCTTCGGCGCGCTCGAGGGCTGCGCCGACCTCGGCCACAAGCCGCTCGCGGTCATCGACCGGATGATCGAGGCCGGCCTCAACACGCCGCTGGCCTCGTCGACGGGCCGGCTGTTCGACGCGGTCGCGGCCGCCGTCGGCATCTGCCCCGACCGCGTCCGCTACCAGGCCCAGGCCGCGATGGAGCTCGAGGCCGCGGCCGCGCGGGCTGGCCTCCCCAGCCGCGCCGAGGCCTACCCCTTCGCGCGCCGTCGTGAGGCCGAGGCGGGCGAGCTCATCCGCCTCGACCCCGCGCCGATGTGGACGAGGCTGGCCGAGGACCTCGAGCGCAACGCCGGGCCCGGGACCATCGCCGCCCGCTTCCACCTCGGCCTCGCCGCGGCGGTCGCCGAGCTCGCCTTCGACCTCTCGCAAGGCTCACGCGTCGACACCGTGGTCCTCTCGGGCGGCTGCTTTCAAAACAAGCTCCTCCTCGAACAGGTCACCCGCGACCTCGAATCACGCGGCCTTCGCTGCCTGTCCAACGTCGACACACCCGCCAACGACGGCGGCGTCGCGCTCGGGCAGGCGGTCGTCGCCGCGGCCACCCAGCTCTCGGAGTGAAACCACATGTGCCTTGGAATCCCCGGTCAAATCGTCGAGATCACCAACACCGCGGACAAGCTCGCCAAGGTCGAGGTCGCCGGGGTCAAGCGCGAGATCAACCTCGTTTGCATCGTCGACGAGGACCACTCGATCGAGTCCTGCGTCGGCGACTGGGTCCTCGTCCACGTCGGCTTTGCGATGAGCCGGATCGACGCGGCCGAGGCCGCGGCCACCCTCGAGCTCCTCCACGCGCTCGGCGAGGTCGATGAAGAGCTCGACGCCATGCGCGGGTCAGGCCAGACCTGAGCGCGGGCCCAGCCACCCCAACCGGACCAAGGCCATGACCGACAACGCGATCTTGCGGCGCTCTTACCCGTTCTGGCACGCCAAGAGGCAGGGCCCGGCTTCGATGGACGAGGCCCTGCTCGAGTCCGTGGGCCAGGAGGTCGTTGACCGCGGCGATCCGAGCAAGGACCAGGAGACGACCACCTCATGAAGTACGTCGACGAATTCCGTGACCCCGAAAAAGCCCAGACCTTGGTCGAGAAGATCCGCGCGTTGGTCGATCAGATCGACGCGTGCAAGTCGCGGCCGCTCTACATCATGGAGGTCTGCGGCGGCCACACCCACGCGATCTTTCGCTACGGCATCGAGAGCATGCTGCCCGAGGAGATCGAGCTGGTCCACGGGCCCGGGTGCCCGGTCTGCGTGCTGCCAATGGGCCGCGTCGACGACTGCGTGGCGATCGCCGAGACCCCTAAGGTGATCTTCACGACCTTCGGCGACGCGATGCGGGTGCCCGGGTCCAGCAAGAGCCTGCTCGAGGCCAAGGCCGGCGGCGCCGACGTGCGCATGGTCTACTCGCCGCTCGACTCGCTTTCGCTGGCCAGGGACAACCCCGACAAGGAGGTCGTGTTCTTCGGGCTCGGGTTCGAGACGACGATGCCGAGCACCGCGCTCACGGTCTTGCAGGCCGAGGCCGAGGGCATCGAGAACTTCTCGCTGTTTTGCAATCACATCACGATCATCCCGGCGATCAAGGCGATCCTCGACGCGCCGGGGGTTCAGATTGACGGCTTCCTCGGGCCCGGCCACGTCAGCATGGTCATCGGCAACGCGCCCTACGACTTCGTCGCCGATCAGTACGACCGCCCGCTGGTCGTGACCGGCTTCGAGCCCCTCGACATCCTCCATGGCATCTGGATGGTGCTCGAGCAGCTCGCCAGCGGCGAGGCCCGGATCGAGAACCAGTACTCGCGGGTCGTGCCCGACGAGGGCAACGGCCCGGCGCTCGAGGCGATCGCCAAGGTCTTCGAGCTGCGCGAGTTCTTCGAGTGGCGCGGGCTCGGCTCGATCGACCACTCGGGCGTCAAGATGCGCGAGGCCTACGCCAAGTACGACGCCGAGCGAAAATTCTCGGTCCCCGACCTCGTGATCGCCGACCCCAAGGCCTGCCAGTGCGGCGAGGTGCTCAAGGGCGTGATCAAGCCCTACGACTGCAAGCTGTTCGGCAACGACTGCACGCCCGAGACCCCGATGGGCGCCTTGATGGTCTCGTCCGAGGGCGCGTGCGCGGCCTACTCTCGCTACGGTCGGGTCGAGAAGCTCGTCCCGCTGCTCGGGCGCGGCGCGGGCACGGGCACGGGCAAGGCGCCGCAAGCGGAGGTCGAGGCCCCATGAGCGGCGAGGGCGAGGGGAAGGGCGCCAAGGGGGCCGCGCAGCGGCGCAAGCTCGGCAAGGTCGACATCCCGACCGTGACCATGGCCCACGGCGGCGGCGGCAAGGCCATGCACGACTTCATCGACGACCTGTTCGTCGACGCCTTCTACAACGAGCCGCTCGCGCCGCTCGAGGACCAGGCCCGCTTCAGCATCGACGCGCTCGCGCGCTACGGCGATCGCCTCGCGTTCACGACCGACTCCTACGTCGTGAGCCCGCTCGAGTTCCCCGGCGGCGACATCGGCAAGCTCGCGATCTGCGGGACCGTCAACGACCTCGCCGTCGGCGGGGCCACGCCGCTGTACCTGAGCTGCGCGGTCATCGTCGAGGAGGGCGTGTCGGTCGACCTGATGCGCAAGGTCGCCCGAAGCATGGCCGCGACCGCGGTCGAGGCCGGGGTCGAGGTCGTGACCGGCGACACCAAGGTCGTCGAGCGCGGCGCCTGCGACAAGCTGTTCATCAACACCGCCGGGATCGGGGTGATCCGGGCGGGCGTCAAGCTCGGGGTCGAGCTCGCGCAGCCCGACGACCTGGTCATCGTCAACGGCGTGCTCGGTGATCACGGCGCGACGATCCTCAACGCCCGCGGCGACATGAAGCTCGACACCGAGATCTTCAGCGACTGCGCGCCGCTCCACGGCCTGATCGGTGCCCTGCTCGAGGCCGCGCCCAACACCCGCTTCATCCGCGACGCGACCCGCGGGGGCCTGGCCACGGTCCTCAACGAGATCGCCCGCGGGTCCGAGGTCGGGATCGAGATCCGCGAGGGCCAGATCCCGATCCGCGCGGTCGTGAGGGGCTTTTGCGAGCTCCTCGGCCTCGATCCGCTGTACCTGGCCAACGAGGGCAAGATCGTCTGCGTCGTGGCCAAGGACGAGGCCGAGGCCGCGCTCGCGGCCCTGCGCGCGCACCCCTACGGCAAAGACTCGGTCGCGATCGGACACGTGACCGACGAGCGACCGGGCCGCGTCGTGATGACCACCGTGCTCGGCGGCCGCCGCATTGTCGATACTCTCGTCGGCGAGCAGCTGCCACGTATTTGCTGACCCCTCACGCCAAGAGGTCATGCCCACCGAAGGCATCAACGCAGTGGAAGGGACCAAGATCCGCGTGCTCGACAAGGGCGAGGTGCTCGAGCTCGGCCACGACGGCCCGATGACCGAGCCGGCCACGGGCCGCCTTCACGCCTTCACGCCTTGATGGCTACGGCGCTCAGCCTGTCTCCAAAAGAGCTTGTGCCGAGCCAAAGCCTCGTGCGATTCAGGCCAGGTGAACGACGCTGCAATTCGTGACCAATTCCGCAACATACTCATCCAACAGGTCGCGCCACAGTTCGTGGGGACCTCGCTGGAGGCACAGCGTGCCATGCTCGACGCCATGGGGGCCGAGGCCGAGATGCCTGCGGGCGTGGCGGTCGAGCGCGGCACGGTGGCCGAGGTCCCCGTCGAGTGGTTGACGCCGACCAACGAAGCGACGCGCGTGGTCCTGCACCTCCACGGCGGCGGCTTTGCGCTCGGCTCTTGCCAGTCGCACCGCGCCCTCGCGGCGCGGATCGGGGTTGCGAGCAAGGCCCGGGTCGTGGTGCCCGACTATCGCCTCGCGCCCGAGAATCCCTTCCCCGCGGGTCTCGACGACGTCGTCGAGGTCTACGCGGCGCTGCTCGCTGACGGCCTCCGAGCCGAGCAGATCGTGGTCTCGGGCGACTCGGCCGGAGGCAACCTCGCGCTCTCGACCTTGCTGCGCGCGGCGGCGCGGGGCCTGCCGATGCCTCGCGCCGTCGTGCTGTTGTCGCCGTGGACCGATCTCACGCTCACGGGGGAGAGCCTCGAGACCCGCGCCGCCGTGGATCCCTGGCTGCAACCGGAGATGCTCGAACCGATGCGCGAGACCTATCTCGGCGGCGGCGACCCGGCCGATCCCTTCGCGTCGCCGCTGTGGGGCGACCTCTCGCTGTTCCCACCCACGCTCGTCCACGTCGGCGATCACGAGATCCTGCTGAGCGACTCGCAGCGCCTGGTCGAGCGAGCCGCGGCCGCGGGCGTGGACGTCGAGCTCCACGTCGGACAAGAGCTGTGGCACGTCTGGCACCTGTTTAGCCCGGGCTTGCCCGACGCCAACGATGCGCTCGCGCGGATCGGGGCCTTCGTCGAGGCCCGGTTCACCGACGGACGCTAACGCGAGACACTCGCTCGTGCGCGAGCGCAGCAGCGCATCATCGCGCTCGCCACCGACCCTGGTCGCGCGTGCCCCCGAGATACCGATGAAGCCCAAACCGAACACAGGGTCCTTCCCAAGCGCGTGGCTGCTGAGCGTCGCGCTGGTTGTCCTCGGCAGCTGCAAGGGCGACGAGACCAAGGCGGTCGACGATCCGCTCGATGATCCTTGGGTGGACGCGATCGAAGCCAGCGCTGAGGACCCGACAGCCCTGCCCGGCGCGGAGCCCAGGCCGGTCGTCGCAGCTGGCTCGCTGCCCGAAGCGCAGCCAACTGTCGGCGTGCTCGCGACCCCCTCCGTCGACGAGGCCGAACTCGCGGACGAGGCCGAACTCGCGGACGAGGCCGAACTCGCGGACGAGGCCTCGCCCGCGGCGTCCCACGCTTCTGCGGCCCCCGGCGACGCCGCGACAGCGAAGACCACCGCGCCCGCGCAGCCGAGCGTCGAAGCGCCGGCTGGCCAGGCGCCCGCGCCCGCGCCCGAGCAAGCATCCGAGCAAGCATCCGAGCAAGCATCCGAGCCTGGCCCCGTCGTCGCGCCGACCCCAGCCCCCAGCGCAGCGCCGGCCGAGCTCGCAGCCCCGGCTCCGATCACCCACGCCGACTTTCACGGGAGCTACCGCTTTGTCGGTGGCAGCTCGCAGCGCGACGATCTCGACGCAGCACTCGAGGCTACGGTCAACGCGCTGGCCGGCGTCATTCGAGGGCTCGCTCGCAAGCGCCTGCGGGCGACCAACCCCGTCGAGAAAACCCTCGACATCGTTGTCGCCGGAGACAAGGTCACCACGACCTTCGAGTCGGGCTTCACGGCGGGCTGTGTCGTCGACGGCGGCACGGTCAAGTCGACCGACATCGAAGGTGGGAAGCTCGCGGTCCGGCTGCGCTGGAAGAAGGGGAAGCTGGTCCAACACATGGAGGGCAAGGGCGGGGCCCGGACCATCGTCTACGTGCTCTCGGCGGACCGCAAGAAGCTCACCGTCCACCACAAGATCACCTCCAAACGCTTGCCGGTCCCGCTGACCTATCGGCTGAGCTATTCGCGCAAGTGATCACTGCGAGCGCGCAGCTTCACGCCGCCTCCGTAGCCCTCAGTCGAGCTTGTACTTGCGCACGCGCAGGCCCATGCGTCGCTCGCTGATCCCGAGCGCGCGCGCGGCCGCGGCCCGGTTGCCGCCGTGGGTCTCGAGCGCGGCGGCGAGCATCCGCAGCTCGACAGCCTCGAGCGCGGCGTCGAGGGTGGTCTCGCCGAGCTCGGCCCCCCGGGTGTCGTCGTCGACGCCGAGCTCGGGCGCGTGTCCGCGCAGGGTCGGGGGCAGGTGCTCGACCCGAATGACGCCCTCGGTCGTCAGCAGCACGGCGCGCTCGATGCAGTTTTGCAGCTCGCGCACGTTGCCGGGCCAGTCCCAGGTGCGCAGGAGCTCGGCGGCCTTGCGCGAGATCCGGGTGACGGGGGGCCGACAGTCGCGACCGTAGCGATCGACGAAGAAATTGGCGAGCTCGAGGATGTCGGAGCGGCGGTCTCGCAGGGCCGGCAGCACGATGTCGAACACGTTGAGGCGATAGTAGAGGTCTTCGCGAAACCGGCCGTCGGCGATCGACTGCTCGAGGTTGGCGTGGGTCGCCGCGAGCACGCGGACGTCACAGACGATGGTCTTGGTCCCGCCGAGCCGCTCGAAGCTGCGTTCTTGGAGCACGCGCAGGAGCTTGACCTGGGTGGTCGGGCTGAGCTCGCCGATCTCGTCGAGGAACACCGAGCCGCCGCTGGCGAGCTCGAAGCGACCCTTGCGGGCCGCGACCGCGCCCGTGAACGCGCCGCGCTCGTGGCCGAACAGCTCGCTCTCGAGCATGGCCTCGGGCAGCGCCGCGCAGTTGATGGCGACAAAGGGCGCGGCCGCCCGGTTCGAGGCAAAGTGGATCGCGCGCGCGACCAGCTCCTTGCCCGTGCCGCTCTCACCACGCAGGAGCACGGTCGTGTTGGACGGCGCGACCCGGGCGACCTTGTCGTAGACCGCGAGCATCGACTTGTCGGTCCCGACGAGGTTGGCGATGTGGAAGCGCTCGCGCAGCTCGGCGCGGAGCCGCCGGTTCTCGGCCTCGGTCCGCCGGCGCTGGTCGACCGCCGCACGACGCAGCTCGATCGCGCGGCCAAAGAGCTCGGCCACGACCTCGACCAGCTCGACGTCGACTTGCAGATCGCGGGGCTCGGCA
This sequence comes from Enhygromyxa salina, assembly GCF_002994615.1. Classification (GTDB taxonomy): domain Bacteria; phylum Myxococcota_A; class Polyangia; order Nannocystales; family Nannocystaceae; genus Plesiocystis; species Plesiocystis salina_A. The sequence continues at coordinate 88,089 of NZ_PVNK01000263.1, forward strand.
GCCTCACGATCGACCGACAGCGTGCCGACGACCTGCCCGCCCGAGAGCTTGACCGGCGCGCAGACGAAGGAGATGCCCTCGGGCTCGCTGCGGCGGAGGCGATTGAGGAAGGTTGGGCTCGAGCCATGGACCACGCAGGTCTGACCGCTCTCGATCACCTGGCCGACGATGCCCTCGCCGAAGCGGTGGTAGCTGGTCCGCAGCTGCTCGGGCGTGAGACCGGCGGACTCCTCGATCCGGATCTCGCCCGTGTGGGGGTCCGCGAGGGTCAAGTAGGGGTTGGCCACGCCCGGGCGCTCCGCGAGCATGCGCAGGACCCCGTCGAACACGGTCCGCAGCTCCATCCGCTCGGCCAGGGCCGCGGACAGCTCTCGCCCGCTCGGGGCTGCGCGATCGTCGAACATCCTACGTTTATGTAGCCTACGGTTGTGAACTTACGCAAACGTAGGCATCAAAACAGGCTAAGTGTTTGATTTTATTCGTTTTTCCCTAAGCGGGAAACGGAATGCGACTTGCGAGGTCCTGGACCATGGACCCGTCTGCTGGCGAACAGGCCCTGTTCTTCGTGAACAACCTCTGGATGATCCTCGCGACCATCTTGGTGTTTGCGATGCACCTGGGCTTTGCGAGCCTGGAAGCTGGGCTCACCCAGGCCAAGAACACGGTCAACGTCCTGTTCAAGAACCTCTGCGTGGTCGCGATCGGGCTCTTGACCTACGCGAGCGTAGGTTTCTCGCTGATGTACCCCGGCGCCGAATTCGCCGGCCAATTAGTGGGTTTTGCTGGATTTGGCCTCCACCCACCTGCGGACGCCGAGTCCATGTCCTACGCAAACGGAGCCTACACTTACTGGACGGATTTTCTGTTTCAGGGGATGTTCGCGGCGACGGCGGCGACCATCGTGTCGGGGGCGGTCGCCGAGCGTGTGCGGCTGGGGAGCTTCTTGGTCTTCTCGACGGTGTTCGTGGCGCTGATCTACCCGGTCGGCGGGATGTGGCTGTGGGGCGGAGGCTGGCTGGCGGCGCGGGGCTTTCACGACTTCGCCGGCTCGACCATCGTCCACGGCGTCGGTGGCTGGGGGGCGCTGGCCGGGGTGCTCGTGCTCGGTCCGCGGATCGGCAAGTACCGGACGACGCAGGTCCGCGACGAGGCCGGCGAGACCCAGCTGGTGACCAAGATGGTCCCGATGCGCGGCCACAGCATGCCGCTCGCGACGATCGGGGTGTTCTTGTTGTGGTTTGGATGGTTCGGCTTCAACGGTGGCTCGGTCCTGTCGGCCGATCCGGGCGCGATCTCGCGGGTGCTCGTGGCCACGTGCATGGCTGGCGCTGGTGGGATCGTGACGGCGGTCGCGGCCTCGTGGTTGGTGCAGGGCAAGCCGGATCTGTCGATGTCGCTCAACGGCGCGCTCGCGGGCCTGGTCGCGGTCACGGCCGGCGCCGATCTGCTCGCGATTGGCGCGGCGCTGGGGGTCGGGCTCGCGGCCGGGATGCTGGTGGTGTTCTCGGTCATGCTGCTCGACCGCCTCCGGCTCGACGATCCGGTCGGGGCGATCTCGGTCCACCTGGTCTGCGGGGTGTGGGGCACCCTCGCGGTCGGCGTGTTTGTGTCGGAGGTCTCCTTCGTCGAGCAGCTGATCGGCGTGGGCGCGGTGGCGGTGCTCGCGTTTCCCACGGCGATGTTGATCATGAAGGCGCTCGATCGCGGGCCGGGGATGCGCGTGAGCGCCGACGAAGAGCAGCGCGGGCTCGACATCGAAGAGCACGGGGCGCAGGCCTACGTGGGCTTCGGGGGGTTGGGTTGAGCGGCGCGCGGCCGTTCTCGTTGGGGCCTGCGCGCGAGCAGGCCAGCTGCGGCGTCGGCCTGCTCGCCGCGCGCGACGGCGTCGCTCGTCACGAGCACCTCGAGCGCGCGCTCGAGGCTCTGGTCGCGGTCGAGCACCGCGGGGCGGGGGCCGCCGACGGGCGCAGCAGCGACGGCGCCGGGATCATGCTCGACATCCCGTGGGCGCTGCTCGGCGAGGCCCCGCAGTCGGTCGCGCTGGCGAGCTTGTTCGTCGACGCCGCGGCCGAGGTCGACGTGCTCGGGTTGTTCGAGCGGACCTTCGCGGTCTTCGACCTCGAGCTGGTCCGCTACCGCGAGGTCCCGCTGCGGCTCGGCGCGCTCGGGCCGATGGCCGCGGCCACCCGCCCGCACATCGTCCAGGCCGTGATCCGTCGCCCGCGGGCGTGTCGGACCGAGTTCAGCTTCGAGGCGCGGCTGTACCAGGCCAAGCAGACCACGCGCACGCGCCTGCGCGAGCTCGTCGGGCCGCACGCGGGCGAGCCGCTGTTCTTCACCTCGCTGTCGTGCCGGACCGTCGTCTACAAGGCCCTGACCGTGGCCGAGGGGCTCGCGCGCTTTTACCCCGACCTCGTCAACCCGCGCTTCGTGACCCGCTTCGCGCTGGTCCATCGCCGGTTCTCGACCAACACACGCAGCAGCTGGGACAAGGCCCAGCCCTCTCGTCTGGTCGCCCACAACGGCGAGATCAACACCATCGCGGGCAACCGCAGCTGGGCCTACGCGCGCGAGCAGGCCCTTGGCCTCGCGCCCAACGAGCTGCTCAGCCACCGCGACGTCTCGGACTCGGGCAACCTCAACGAGCACGTCGAGGCCCTGCGTGTGCGCGGCTCGATCCCGCAGATCGAGGACATCCTGGCGATCACGCTGCCGACCGCCGGCCTGCGCAACTCGTTCTACAGCTTCTGGGGCCGGGCGATGGAGCCCTGGGATGGGCCGGCGTTGATCGCCTGGGCCGACGGCCGCGCGCTCGGGGCCCGGCTCGATCGCAACGGCTTTCGCCCCGCGCGCTGGGCCATGAGCGCGTCGCTGTTCGTGCTCGGCTCCGAGGCCGGCAGCTTCGGGCTCGACCCCGCGGCGATCGAGCAGCAGGGCACGCTCGCGGCCGGGACCGGGGTCAAGGTCGAGCTCGCGACGGGCGAGGTCCACTTTCGTGATCCCTCGGTCTCGCGCGAGAATTTCGACGCACAATTCGACGCCCGCCTGGTCGCCTTTCCGCAGCTGCCCCCGGCGCCCAGCGTCGACGCGAGCGCCCTCGCCGGGCTGTTCGGGGTGACCGAAGAGGAGTACGCCAAGGTCCTGCGCCCGATGATCGACCGCGGGCGTGAGCCGATCAGCTCGATGGGCGACACGGCCCGTCCGGCGCTCTTGTCTCGGGTGCCGCGCAGCTTCTACGACTACTTCTTCCAGACCTTCGCGCAGGTCACCAACCCGCCGCTCGACTACATCCGCGAGCGCAGCGTCACGGACCTCTCGACCTACCTCGGCAAGCGGCCCAACATCTTCGCGGCCAAGGAGCTGCTGCCGCCGGCGCCGGGCCTGCGCCTGGCCAGCCCGCTGCTGAGCCCGGCGCACATGGCCTTCGTGCAGTCGCTGAGCGATGCACAGCGCGAGCGTCGACCGCGGGAGCCTCGGATCCGCGCGCACATGATCGACATCTGCGTCGACGCCGACGCGCTGCGCGACGATCCAGGCGCGACCCTCGACGCGGCCCTCGACGCGATCGCGGGCCAGACCCTGGACGCAGCCGCGGCCGGGCGCGCGATCGTGATCCTCAGCGATCGCGCCGCGAGCCACACGCGCCCGCCGATCCCCAGCCTCCTGGCCCTGCGCGCGGCCGTGGTCGCGCTCAACCGCGAGGGCCTGCGGCTCGAGTCGTCGATCGTGCTCGACAGCGGTGACGTGCGCACCACCCATCAGCTCGCCTGCGCGATCGGGTTTGGGGCCACGGCCGTGTGTCCCCACCTCGCCTGCGCGCTGGCCCGCGAGGCCGCCGACTCGGCCGAGGAGGCCGACGCCCGTGAGGCGCGGCTGCTCGACGCGCTCGAGGCCGGGCTGCTCAAGACCATGAGCAAGATGGGCATCTCGGTCGCGCGCAGCTACCAGAGCGCGAAGCTGTTTTGCAGCCTCGGGCTGTCGCAGCGGCTGCTCACGCGCCTGTTCCCCGGGCTCGAGAGCCCGATCGGGGGCCTCGACCTTCCGGAGCTCGGCCGCGACCTCGTGGCCCGACTCGCGCTCGCGGGCGAGCACGTCGGCGCGCGCCTGCCCAGCACCTGGCTGCTCAAGGAGCACCCCCGCGGCCGCGCGGGCGAGCTCCACTCGATGACCGCGGCCCAGGCCGTGCAGATGCATCGCCTGACGCGGAGCGGAACACCGGGCTCGGGCTCGGGCTCGGGCTCGGGCTCGGGCTCGGGCTCGGGCTCGGACTCGCGCAGCGGGTGGCGGACCCTGCTCGACGCGGAGGCCCAGGCCGAGCCCGTCAACCTGCGCGACCTGTTCGAGCTGCGCCCGATCGGCCCCGGGCGAGGGCTCGACGAGGTCAGCGATCGCGCGACGATCCTCGCTCGCTTCGGCGCGGGCGCGATGTCCTTTGGGGCGATCAGCGCCGCGGCCCAGCGCGACATCTTCTTGGCCATGCGGGAGATCGGCGGGCGCAGCAATTCGGGGGAGGGCGGCGAGAACCCCTGGTACTTCGTCGATGGGACCAGCGCGACGATCAAGCAGGTCGCGTCCGGCCGCTTTGGCGTCGACGCCGAGTACCTCGTCAGCGCGCAGGAGCTGGAGATCAAGCTGGCGCAGGGGGCCAAGCCAGGCGAGGGCGGGCAGCTGATGGGCGTGAAGGTCGACGCCGCGATCGCGCGGGCGCGCCACGCCAACGTCGGCGTCTCGCTGATCTCCCCGCCGCCGCAGCACGACATCTACTCGATCGAGGATCTCAAGCAGCTGATCTACGAGCTCCGGGCGGTCAACCCCTCGGCGCGGATCTGCGTCAAGCTCGTCGCTGGCGTCAACATCGGCACGATCGCCGTGGGCGTGACCAAGGCCGGGGCCGACGTCATCCACGTCGCGGGGGGCGACGGCGGGACCGGGGCTGCGCCGATCAGCTCGATGAAACACGCCGGCTTGCCGTGGGAGCTCGGGCTCGCCGAGGTTCACCAGACCCTCGTGGCGCACGGACTGCGCGAGCGCGTGACGCTGCGGGTCGACGGGGGCCTGCGGCGCGGCTTCGACATCGTGGTCGCGGCCGCGCTCGGGGCCGAGGAGTTTGGCTTTGGCAAGCTGATGCTGATCGCCCAGGGCTGTGTGATGGCGCGGGTCTGCGAGGCCAACCGCTGCCCGCGTGGCATCGCGACCCACGACCCCAAATTCCTCGCCAAGTATCGCGGCTCGCCAGACATGATCGTCGCGACCATGAGCGCGTTGGCCGAGGACGTCCGCGAGCAGCTCGCAGCGCTTGGCGCCCGCTCGCTGACCGAGCTGCTCGGACGCAGCGACATCCTCCACCCGGCCCGCCGCCACCGGGCGCTGATCAACGAGCGCGGGATCGATCTCTCGCGCTTGTTGGCGGGCAGCGCGTGCCCGGTCGGCGCCTCGCTGCTGACCGAGCGCGAGCGCGTCAGTGAGCTCGATCGGCGGCTGGTCGAAGACCTGATGCCCCGGCTCACGGGCGAGCGCGCTCATGATCCGCAGGAGGTCCTGAGCTACCCGATCACCACCCGCGACCGGGCCGTGCTCGCCCGGCTGTCCGGCGAGCTGGCCAGGCGTGCCCACGTCGAGCGGATGGAGGCGGTGCGCGAGCGGCCGCGGAGCTTCGACGATCCCAACCGTGAGTCGTATCTGCCCGAGCCCGGCAGCGTCCGCCTGCGCTTCGAGGGCAGCGCCGGACAGGGCTTCGCGTGCTTCTTGGTCCGCGGCCTCGATGTCAGCTTGATCGGCGAGGCCAACGACGGCGTGGCCAAGGGCATGAGCGGCGGCCGCGTGGCGATCCAGCCGAGCGCGCGGGCCCGCTTCGTCGCCGAGGACAACGTGCTGATCGGCAACGGCGCGCTGTACGGAGCGACCGGCGGCGCGCTGTACCTGCGCGGCCGCGCGGGCGATCGCTTCGCCGTGCGCAACTCCGGGGCCGAGGCCGTGGTCGAGGGCGCCGGGCTCCACGCGTGTGAGTACATGACCGGCGGCCGCGTGGCGCTGCTCGGCGAGGTCGGCGACAACCTCGGCGCGGGCATGACCGGGGGGACCGTGTACCTGCGCCGCAGCCAGGCCGAGCGGATCAACCGCGACTACGTCGAGCTCGTCGCGCTCGATCCCGCGGCCGAGGCCGAGCTGCGCAGCATGCTCGAGCGCCACGCGACCTGGACCGACTCCGCGAGCGCGCGCGCGCTCTTGTCAGCGTGGGCCCACAGTCGCCACGAATTCCTCCAGGCGGTTCCGGCTGCGAAGCTCGGGTCCAACGGGTCCAAGCTACAAGCCAGGAAGCTAGAGCATCGCGATGAAGGCGCTCGCGGTCATCGGCTTGGAGAACATGCCGAAGTCGTGCTCGATCGCGTTGTCGTGCGCGGCTTGTGACGTGGCCGCGGCGCAGTCGGTCAGGGTGATGACCTCGTAGCCCTTCTCGTACGCGCTGCGCATCGTGGACTCGACGCAGCAGTTCGTCAGGAAGCCGCCGAGGGCGACGGTCTCGATGCCCTTGCTGCGGAGCATGAAGTCGATGTTGGTGCTGGCGAAGGTGTCGAGGCCGCGCTTGCCCTCGACCACGATGTCGACCTCGTGGGGGGCGAGCTCGTCGACGATCTGGGCGCCCCAGGTCCCCTTGACGAAGGCCTCGTTCTCGACGACGCCCGCGAGGATGCCGTAGGGATGCTCGGTGATCTCGTTGTAGCCCTTGGCGAAGGTGATCGGGGCGTGCATCACGGTCACGCCGGCTGCCCGGGTACGCTCGACCAGCGACCTCGTCTTGGACAGCATCTCGGTGCTGTCCATGACCCCCTTGACCGCGTCGTGGAACGCGCCACCGGGGCTGGTGAAATCGTTTTGGTATTCGATGAGGACGAGGGCGGTCTTCCGGGGATCGAGGGCCATGGCGCGACGCTATCACTTGTCTGATAAGCAGACGAGTGATAATGCCGAACGATGTCAGATGCATTCAGCGCCGTCCTGAGTGAGACTGCGCGTCTGCCGCTAAGCCTCGCGATCGCGCGCAAGCTTCAGCGCGCGATCGTCTCGGGCGCGCTCGAGGACGGAACGCCCCTGCCGAGCGAGAAGGAGCTCTGCGAGCGTCTGTCGGTCGGCCGGTCCACGGTCCGCGAGGCCCTTCGCATCCTCCAGGCGCAAGGGCTGGTGACCGGCGGGGACCGGGTCTCGACCCGTGGACCGCGCGTGCATCGTGGCGGGGCGCTTCCAACCGCTGCGTCGGCGCTGAGCACCGCGGTGCTCGTGGCCGGGCTCTCGTGTGACGACCTCGCCGAGCTTCGCCTGGTGATCGAAAAAGAGGCGGTGCGGCGTGCAGCCGAGCTGCGCGACCCGGACGCGCTGGGCCGCGCCCGGGCTGCCCTCGACCTGATGTTGGACCGCCGGACGGACGCCGAGGCCTTCTTGCAGGCCGACGTCGCCTTTCATACCGCGCTCGTCGAGGCGTCCGGCAACCGAGCCTATGGGCTGGTGATGACGGTGGTGCGCGAGGCGATGGCGACCCACCTGCGCGACGCGCTGAAGGTGGCCACCTTGCTCGACGAGACCCTGCAAGGCTTGGGTCGGGAGCACGCTGGCTTGCTCGAGGCGATCGCGGCCGGCGACGCGGACCGTGCCGAGGCCCTGGTCGGCGCGCACATCTCGGCCTTTTACTGGGGCGGGGGGTCGCGATGAGCTCGGTCGTCGAGCAGCTCGAGGCCGCGCTCCCTCGCAGCGAGGTCAGCACCGACGCCGACGTGGCCCAGACCTATGCCACCGACCAAGCCGGATTTTGCCGCGCGGGTCGAGCAGCCGCGGTCGTCCGCGCTCGATCGGTGGACAGCGTGCAGGCGGTCATGCGGATCGCCTCGGCCACGGGGACGCCCGTGGTGCCCCGCGGCGCTGGCACCGGGCTCAGCGGAGGGGCCAACGCGGTCGACGGCTGCATCGTCTTGTGCCTCGAGAAGATGGACCGGATCCTCGAGCTCGACCCCTCGACGAGGCTGGCGCGGGTCGAGCCGGGGGTTCTCAACGGGAGCTTGGATCGTGCAGCTCGAGCGCACGGCCTGATGTACGCGCCCGATCCCGCCAGCCGAAACATCTCGACGATCGGGGGCAACGTCGCGACCAACGCCGGCGGTGCGTGCTGCTTGAAGTACGGGGTCACGCGGGACCACATCGCGCGGCTGGTGGCCGTGCTCGCCGACGGCTCGTTGATTCGAACCGGGGCAGACACGGTCAAGAACGTCGCCGGCCTCGACCTGACCTCGCTGCTGGTCGGCTCCGAAGGGACGCTGGCGGTGGTCGTCGAGGTCGGCGCGCGGCTGATGCCCGCTCGGCCCGCGTGCGGCACCATGGTCGCCCAATTTGCGGACCTGGCCTCGGCCGGGCGGGCGATCGTCGAGCTCGCGGGGCCGCGCAACCTGTCCAAGCTCGAGATCATGGACCGCACGACCGTGCGCGCCGTCGAGGCGATCGCGAACATGGACCTCGACACGAGCGCCGCCGCGCTGCTGCTCGCGCAGGTCGACACCGTCGATGCCCCGGCGATCATGGCCGCGACTGAGGCGACCTGCGAAGCGCTCGGCGCCACCTTCGTGGCCACGACGCTCGACGAGCGCGAGGGCGAGCTGTTCATGCGGGCGCGGGCGATGGCTCTGCCGGCGCTCGAGAAGCAAGGCCACTGCCTGCTGGACGATGTCGCCGTGACCATCCCCCGCGTGCCCGATCTGCTCGAGCTGTGCGCCGCGGTTGCCGAGCGCCACCAGGTCACGGTCGGCACCTTCGGCCACGCCGGGGACGGCAACTTGCACCCGACCCTCGTCTACGACGCGCGCGAACCTGGCCAGGAGGCCGCTGCCCTCGCGGCCTTCGACGACATTGTCGCGGGCACCTTGAAGCTGGGAGGCTCGGTCACCGGTGAGCACGGCGTCGGCATGCTCAAGCGGCCACACCTCGCGCGGATGCTCGGCGAGCGCGAGCTTGGTCTGATGCGCGGTATCAAGGGGGTGTTCGATCCGGGCGGTATCCTCAATCCGGGCAAAGCCTACTAATTAGTACTCACTTGGGCCCGAACATTGTTTGTTGAGGTCGAGTCCCCTCGATTGCTTCGCGACGCTCGGTTCCGGCCGCGAGGTTGGGGTTGACCCCATCGTCGGGACCGTCGTACGCCCATTCTCCCGACAACACCCGACCCATCGAGGAACGACCAATGACTCCCAAATTTACGACCACGACGCTGTGCGTCATCATCACCGCGCTCGGCCTGAGCCTGTCGACGGCTGGCTGCGACAAGGGCAGCACCGAAGGCAAGACGGGCGACGCCAAGTCCAGCGACGGCGGCGGCGAGGGCAAGGGCGACGCTGGCGGCCAAGAGCCCGGCGACAAGGGCAAGACCATCCTCGCCATCGACGTCGCGTCACTGTCAACCTGCGCGTTGATGGAAGGCGGCGCCGTGCGCTGCTGGGGCGCCAACATCGAGGGCCAGCTCGGCAACGGCAAGCAGGGCGACGAATTCCTCGAGAGCTACACCCCCGTCGAGGTCCCGGGGCTCAGCGGCGCGACCAAGCTGTGGGCCAGCGGGTCCTACTCGTGGGGCGGCGGCCACTCCGACGGCACGACCGACACCGTCTGCGTGCAGCTCGACGGCGGCGGCGTCAAGTGCTGGGGCCACAACGGCCTCGTGTTCGGCGACGGTGAGCGCAAGAACAAGCCCTCGCCGACCGACGTCGCCGCGCTCGCTGGCATCACCGCGCTCGACTCGGCCAGCGGCCACGCCTGCGGCGTGTGGCCCGACAAGACCGCCAAGTGCTGGGGCAGCAACGCCTTTGGTGTGCTGGGCATCGGCAACGACGAGCGCGAGGCCACGGACCCGACCCCGGTCATGGGCTTGACCGGGGCCGTCGACGTTGGCTGCGGGCAAAACCACTGCTGTGGCCTGAAGGAAGACGGCGGCGTCTCGTGCTGGGGCTACGCGTCCAGCGGCCAGCTGGGCAACGGCGCCAACGACAAGAGCAACGCCCCGGTCGCCGTCAAGGACCTCGCCGACGCGACCGCGCTGGCGGTCGCGACCAACACCAACTGCGCGCTGAAAAAAGACGCGAGCGTGGTCTGCTGGGGCTCGGACTTTGGCAACGTGCCCAAGGCCGTCGAGGGCGCGACCGACATCGTCGCGATCGACGGCGAGGGCTTCGTGTGCGGGCTTCGGTCCGACAAGACGGTCGTGTGCTGGGGGGCCAACAGCTACGGGCAGCTCGGCGACGGCACGACCGACGATCGCAGGTCCAAGGCCGCCCCGGTCAAGGGCCTCGCCAACGTCAAGCAGATCGGCGTTGGCCGCGACCACGCCTGCGCGCTGCTCGAGGACAACACGGTCAAGTGCTGGGGCAAGAACGGCCGCGGCCAGCTCGGCGACGGGACCCTCGACGACCGGAGCGAGCCGGTCGTCGCGCTGCAGGTCGCGTCCGAGACCCTCACGCCCCAGTCCGAGCGCCCCGACGCCCTGCCGAGCGACGCCAAGGTCGCCCAGCTCGATGGCCCGCCCGAAGGCTGCAAGAACGAGTTCAAGGCCAAGGTCAACGGCGCCGACATCCCCTTCGTCATTCGCAGCGTCGAGGCCAAGTGGAACCACGCCAAGCTCGGCCTGTCGCTGAGCTTCCTCAACTACGATCTCGACGAGAAGAACAAGTGGGCGATGCCCCGCGGCTCCCAGGCCCGGATCGGCTTCGGGCTCGAGAAGTGGGTGATCGAGAAGAACGAGGCCGGCGAGGACAGGCCGGTGCAAAAGCCCGTCGACAGCGACGGTGAGTTCACGACCAAGCTGCTCGACAGCTACCGCCTGACCAACAACGCGGGCATCTACGACAACCACAAGCAGCGCTTCTTCGACACCGGCTCGGTCAAGGTCACCCACCTCGACGACAGCTGGGTGTGTGGGGAGATCGATCTGAGCCACGCCGAGCACAAGCACGCCCTGAAGGGCAGCTTCGCGGCCCCGGTCCCGGCCAAGGCCGAGTAGCGGCGTCCGACGACAGGCGCGGACTGGCCGTGGCCGGTCCGCGCCTTGCTGGCTGGCTGGCGGGTTGGCTGGCGCCGCGCGAGCACGGGCGTGGGCACGCGCTGGACCGGCGGCGTCAGGCCCTCTTTCGAGAGGGCTGCTCAGCTGCGCTCGGTGCCGGAGTGGGCCGCGAAGACCGTCGAGCACATGTCGGACAGGGCCGCGTCGTCGGTCTCGACGGCGACAAGGACCTTTCCGGCGGCGAGCTCGGCCTCGAACTCGCGCAGGGGCTTCTCGGGCTCGGAGGCCCCGGAGATGGCCCCGAGCAGGCTCCCGTACATCGCGCCGGTTCCAGCGCCGAGGGCGATCGCGGCCAGGGGCCCGAGACCGAGGATGCCGCCCGGCAAGAGCAGGAGCCCGCCGACCACAGCCCCGGTGGTGGCCGCGAGCACGGCCCCCTTGCCGGCCCCCTCGCGCGCGGCGGTCTCTGCCATCGGGAGCTCCTCCTCGTCGATGAGATCTCGGTGGACCAGGACGCTGCAGTGCTCGCCCTTGCAACCTCGCTCTTGGATCTCGTTGTAGGCCTTCAGCGCTTCATCGGGGTTGTTGAAGAGCGCGTAGACGTGTCGCTTGCTGGTCATGATGTGTTCTCTGAATCAGATCTTGGGGGCGTCGAGCCTGGGCCTGGTGGAGGTCGGAGCTTCGCTGCCTCGCGTGGCGATAGGTTTACATCGTTTTGCCCCCTTGTCGCCGCAGAACTTGCGTTTCAGCGTGGGTCCGAGGCGACAAGGTCTTCCCCATGAGGGAAGGCACGAGAGCTTCTTGGGCTCGGGAGCGACGCCTCTCGAGGGCCCGCAAAAGGGCGCAGGGTCCCCAAGGGGAAGCGTGGAAGGCGCTCGGGCCCGCGTCGCAGGGCTTCGTAGTAGAAGAGCGTCAGCTGACGGTCTTTGAGGCGGTCGTCGGCGACCGAGTCCTCACCTGCGATTCATCCGAGCTCCCGACAGCGGCGAGTCCTCGGAGGCGTCGCACACCCACCACCCAAAGGAAGCACCATGTCACTTCGCATCAACAACATCGCCCCCAACTTCACGGCCGACTCCACCGCTGGAGAGGTCACCTTGCACGACTGGATCGGGGACGGCTACGCGATCTTGTTCTCCCACCCCAAAGACTTCACTCCGGTCTGCACGACCGAATTCGGCGCCGTCGCCAGGCTGGTGCCCGAGTTCAAGAAGCGCAACACCAAGGTGATGGGGGTGTCGGTCGACAGCGTCGAGGACCACCACAAGTGGAAGCGCGACATCGAGGCCTTCGCTGGCGCGCCCGCAGATTTCCCGATCATCGACGACACCTCGCTGACGGTCGCCAAGCTGTTCGACATGCTCCCGGCGGAGGCCTACCTCCCCGACGGGCGCACGGCCAAGGACAGCGCGACCGTGCGGACCGTCTACATCATCGGGCCGGACAAGAAGATCCGCCTGATGATGACCTACCCGATGTCGGTCGGTCGCAACTTCGCCGAGATCCTTCGGGCGCTCGACGCCGTCCAGAAGACCGACGGTGCGCCCGTCGCAACGCCCGCCGACTGGACCCCAGGCCAGGACGTCATCGTCGCACCGAGCCTCGACGACGCCGCGGCCAAGGACCGCTTCGGCGAGATCGAGATCCGGCTGCCCTACCTCCGGTTCACGAAGGACCCGGGCGCCTGAGCCCGCGCGCCCGAGCCTGGCCCCGGCGGCGTCATGCCTTCGGGCCGACCGGGGACCCAGGCTCGAGCTCCTCGACTGCGCCGCTGCTCCGGACCGCGACCAGCGTCGCCTCGATCGGGCACGCGCGGGCGAGGGTGTTGGAGATGGTGCCGAACTTGTTGATGTTCCTCAGCAGCAAGTCGCAGCGAGACAGCGGCTCCTCCGTGTGCACTTCGAGCCGGTAGCTGGCGCGAACGATCTGCGGCGGGCGGTCCTGTCGCTCGAGCTCGACCTGTGCGGTCGCGCGCTCGTACTCAAAGGGCAGGAGCTGGCCAAAGCGCTCGACGTTCTTGAGCACGCACGCGGCGAGCGCGGAGGCGAGCAGGTGCGCGGGACCGGGGACTTGGTCACCCATGCCCCGGCTGCCATCAAAGGGGATCGTGGCGGCCAAGGTCGTGATGCGCCCTTCGCCGCCCGGTTGGTTTTCGCCGAGGGCTCGATACACGCCACCGTCCTACCACAGCGGGCGAGGACCCTCCGGCTGGCCCGCCAACGGGCCTCGCTGTGGCGAGGTGCCTGAACTGTGGGCGATACTCCGGCCATGCGCCTCGGGCATGTTGGCAAGCTAGCGTTTGGTTGGGTTCTGGTCGTCGGCTGCGGCGACGACGGCTCGGGCTCGGGCGAGGGCGAGGGGACCACGAGCACGCTGACCCTCGACGGCGAGACCAGCGCCGACAAGGGCGACGGCGACACGGGCGACGGCGACACGGGCGACGGCGACCCGGGCGATGGCGACGGCGACCCGGGGGAGGGGGAGGGCGACGGCGACGGCGACGGCGACGGCGACACGGGGGGCACCAAGTTCGACACCGAGCCGGTCGAGACCGACGTCCCGGCCACCATGGGCGATCTGTGCAAGGTCGACGACGACGGCGGCGACGCGATGGGCCCGTGCGAGGAGACCGCCCCCGCCGACAGCTTCGCGCCGGTCTTGCAGTGGTCGTTCACGCCCGACGACCAAAACCACCAGACCCTGACGACCCCGCTCGTCGCCAACCTGACCGACGACAACGACGACGGCGAGATCGACCTGTGCGACGTCCCCGACGTCGTGCTGCTCGCGTTCCCGACCGCGCCCAACCCCGGCAACCTCTATGTGCTCGACGGTGAGACCGGGGCGCTGCACTACAAGATCGAGCAGCCGGTCAACTGGCGGACGACGCCCGCGCTCGGCGACATCGACGACGACGGGATCCCCGAGATCCTCGTTCAGTCCAATCAAAACACGATCTACTGCTTCGAGGAGGACGGCAGCCTCAAGTGGGAGAGCGCCTCGGTCGCCGCGGCGCCCCACGTCGGGACCGGCCCCGCGATCGCGCTCGCCGACGTCGACGCCGACGGCGACGTCGAGATCATCTTCGAGAACATCCTGCTCGACCACAACGGCCAGGTGCTGTGGACGACCAACACCGTCAACCAGTGGAGCCCGGCGACCGTCGCCGCCGACCTCGACGGCGACGACATGATGGAGATCATCCACCCGACCGCCGCCTACCGCTTCGACGGCTCGCTCTACTACGACAGCGGCCAGCTCGGCTCGGGCTTCACGGCCGTGGCCAACATGGACGACGACGACGACCCGGAGATCGTCGTGGCCTCGAACGTCGGGGTGTCGGTGCTCGAGCACGACGGCAGCGTCAAGTTCAGCGGCCTCCAGCCCGTCGGCGGGTTCAACTACGCGCGCCCGCCCGCGGTCCACGACATGAACGCCGACGACATCGCCGACTTCGCGGTCGGGGCCGGGAGTCGCTTCGCGGTCTACGACCAGATGGGCGGCGTGATCTGGGACGTGCCCGTCGACGACAGCAGCGGCTCGGCCGGGAGCACGGCCTTCGACTTCCTCGGAGACAACGGCGCCGAGGCCATGTACGGCGACGAGGACAACATCTGGGCCTTCGAGCAGGGCGGGGTGCCGGTGGTTCAACAAGCGCGTAGCAGCGCGACGGTCGTCGAGTATCCGGTCGTCGTCGACGTCGACAACGACGGCTCGGCCGAGATCATCGTCGGCTCGAGCCACCCCTCCGTGTACAGCGGCGATCCAAACCCCTATCCCACGGTTCAGGTGTTCCAGGACCAGGAGAACCGCTGGATCCAGGCCCGGCGGATCTGGAACCAGCACACCTATCACGTGACCAACGTGCGCGAGGACGGGACCATCCCGCAGTACGAGCCCAAGCACTGGCTCGAGCTCAACACCTTCAGGACCAACGCCCAGATCGAGAACGGCGGCATCTGCGATCCGGTCGGGTAGAGCGACGCGGCGCAAGGGGTATGCTCTCGGGATGAATGAAGCCAAAGCCGAGGACTTGGCGGAGCCGCTCGCGCGCGCGTCGGTGCTGCTGTGGCTGCCGCTGGCCACGACGCCGGGGGTGCTGGTGGGCGCGGGTGAGGGCGCGGCCGCGCTCGCGCGGTTTCGTGCTGCGATGCTCGAAGGCGAGGGCGACACGCTCGAGCGCAGGCTCGACGGGGTGATCGACCCGTCGCTGATCCGTGAGCTCGGGGTTGCGATTGCGGGAGCCAACGCGGCGATGACCGACGAGCTCGAGCATGGTCAGCTGCTCGAGCGTCTCGCAAGCGCGGCGCCCGGCGACGTCGCGCTGCGCGGGGTGCTGTGCGTCGCCCTCGAGGGTCGTCGGATCCTCCGCGCCCTCGATGAGGATCACCTCGGGCTGATCCGCGAGCGTGGGCCCGGGCGCGCGAGTGAGCTCGTGGACCCAGGCCAGCCGGCGATCCTGCGGGAGCACATCGACGCCTCGGTCCGCGCGGGCCTGGCGATGATGGCGCTGCTCGGCGCGCTGACGAGCGACGAGCCGAGCGCCCACGCGTCGCTGCTCACGACCCTCGCGCCGAGCTGGCGAGAGTGGGCGAGCGCGAGCGTCGAGCTCGCGCTCGCGGCCGCGAGCTGGTACCGGCCCGGGCTCGCGCTCGAGCTTGGTCTCCACAACTACGTCGACGCGCCGCTGTTCGTGGCCGTCGCGCGCTGGCTCGACGACAACCCCGACAGCCCTGGCGCCGCGGTCGTCGGCTGCTGCGCCGACGAGCTCGCCAGCGAGCACGCCGAGGCCGGCGCCCGCCCGCTGCGCGCGACCCCCCAACGCAGGAGCCACGCACGATGAGCGCCGCGATCCTCCAGCCCGCGCTGGTCGACACCGACACCCTCCACCTCGTCGCGCGTGGGACCGACCCGGGTGTACGCGCCCGCGCGCGGGCCTACCTGGCGATCCACGGTCAGCTGACGATCTCGGCCCTCGCCGCCTACGAGTGGGTCGCCGGCCACGTGCGCGTGGGTCGGGAGCACGGCTTCGCGCGGCTCGCCGAGCTCTGCGAGCAGCTGCCGGTCGACGCCGAGGTCAGCGAGCTCGCGGGTGAGCTCGTCGGCTGTGTCGAGGCCCAGGGGCTGCGCAGCGGCGCGCTCGACCCGGTCATCGCCGCGACCGCGATCGTCCACGATCGCGTGCTCGTGACCCGAGATCGGCGCAGCTTCGAGGCCCTGCGCGGGGCCGCCCAGACCCTCGGGCGCGAGCTGGAGCTCAGCGATTGGACCGGGTGAGGGGCGCCGAGCTCAACTTGGCCTGGCAACGCGGCGATAGCGAAGCCGGCGGCGAGCTCGTCGAGCTCGTCGAGCTCGTCGAGGGTCGGGCACGCTAGCGACGCGACCGCCCCGACCCCACCAAGAGCTCTCAGGCGTGACCGCGAGCGCGGCCAAGGGTCCGCCGAGCGCTCACTTCCAGTGCTCGGCGATCTCGGCCTCGACGACGATCGGGACCGTGTCGACGAGCTCGGCCATCGCCGCGACCATCGTCTCGACCACGATCTCGCGCCCGCGCTCGGCGTGCGCGGCCGGGACCTCGGCGAGGTACTCGTCGTGGACGATCAGCACCCCGCGCCCGCCGATCTTCGCCAACGCAGGCTGGAGCCGGAGCACGGCGACCTTGAAGCCCTCGGCCGCGGTCCCCTGGACCGGAATGTTGAGCGCCGAGTTGAACGAGAACTTCCCGGCGGGGAAGGTCCGGCGGCGGCCCATCGCGGTCGTGACCGTGATGTCCTCGTGGGTCCCACGCCGCGAGAGGGCCCCGATCCGTCGGTGCCAGGCCGCGATCCCCGGGAAGGTGCGGAAGAAGGCCTCGCGGGCGGCGGCGGCCTGGCGCTCGTCGAGCTCGAGGCCGTAGGAGTCGCGGGCGTACTGACGAAAGCGGCGCGCGCCCATCCCGAACAGGAAGCCGAAGTTGACGGCCTTGGCGAGCTTGCGCTCGTGGCTGTCGATCTCGTGCTCGGGCTTGCCCGCGAGGTTGGCCGCGGTCGCGCGGTGGGGGTCACGGCCAGCGCGAAACACCGCGCGCAGGGCCTCGCAGGGCGCGAGGTGGGCGGCCACGCGCAGCTCGATCTGGGCGTAGTCGGCGATGATCAGCTTGTGGCCCTCGGCGGCCACGAAGCACGCGCGCATGCCCGGCGCGGTGTGCTCGGCGGGGACCTGCTGGAGGTTGGGGTCGGTGCACGAGAACCGGCCCGAGTCGGCGGCGAGGGGGTGGAGGCGGCAGTGGATCCGGCGGTCGGGGCCGACGTAGTCCCGGGCCCAGTAGCGGTAGGTCGAGATCAGCTTGTCGAGGCGGGCGAGGCGGTCGCGGATCGGGCCCTCGGTTGGGGGCGGCTCGTCGGGCCCGAGCTCGGACACGATCTCGCTTCGCTCGCGGCCCCAGCTCGACGCGATCCGCTCGAAGCCGGCCGCGTCGATCCCGACCCCCGCCGTCTCCATGGCCACCACGGCGGGCAGCAAGCTGCACTCGAAGGAGTAGACCCGCGCGAGCCGGCGGTCGCGGAGCGGGGGGGTCATCGCGCGCAGGAGCTCGGGCAGGGCGTCGGCCTCGCAGGCCAGGCGCTGGCCGATCGAGGCGCTGCTCATGAGGCCCTCGGGGAGCTCGAGCTCGAGCCACTCGCGGACCGATCGCTCGAGCGGTCGATGGTCGCGTCGACGGTCGGCGCCCTCGCCGAGCAGCGTGGCCGCAACCGTCGCACAGCCAAAGCGCGGCGGCGCGGGCAGGCCGTGCTCGGCGAACACGGTCAGCGCTCGGTGGGCGTCGGCGAACACCAGGTAGGGGCAGGGCGTGGCCTGCCACAGGGGCGCGAGCAAGCCCGCGAGTCCGACCGATCGGTCTGGGTCTGTCGCGGCCCCGAGCTCGGTCAGCACCGGACGCTCGAGCAAGAGCACGGCGCGGGGCCCGGCCGGGTCCTCGCTGCCGGGGACGCCGCCGGGGACGCCGCCGGGGACGCCGCCGGGGACGCCGATAGCGAGGCCCTCGAGCCGCGCGCGCCGGGCATCGTCGCCGCTGCGCAGCCGAGCGCCGTCGTGCCCGCGCAGATCCAGGGCCAGGCCCAGGGCCTTGGGCCGAAGCGCCGCGATGCGCCCGATCGCCTCGCGCGCTCGCGCGGCGTCGTCGGCCCTGACGACCTTCGGAGTGGGCCACGGCGGTCGTGGCTCGGGCTGGCGCGGTGAGGCGATGGCCGAGCTTAGCAGGGGAAGGTTTGACGATCATTGCTCCGAATCCCGCCTGAGCCTGGAACAAGGGCGCGGCGCGACCTAAGCACACAGACATGACCTCCACGCCCGCGCCCGAGCCCGACTCCCCGACCAGCCTGCCCGTCGTCGAGGACATCGGTCGCGCGCGCGCGGCCGAACGCGTGCATCGAGCCAAGCCGCCGGTCGACCCCGCGACCCTCCACCACCGCGAGCTCCTCGGCGGCGAGTTCTGGCGCAAGATCCCCGCCTACCGCGACGTCGACGAGGCCACCTTCCTCGACTACCGCTGGCAGATGAAGCACTCGGTGACCAAGGTCGCCAAGCTGCTCGCGGCCCTCCAGGATCTCGCCGACGACGGCTTCATCGAGGACATCCGCGAGGGCTTTCATCACGCGCCGATGGCCGTGCGGGTCTCGCCCTACATGCTCGCGCTGATCGACTGGTCCGATCCCTACAGCGATCCGATCCGCCGCCAGTTCATCCCGACCAACTCCGAGCTGCTGCCCGACCACCCCAAGCTCGACCTCGACTCGCTCCACGAGCTCGCCGACGCCCCGGTCCCGGGCCTGACCCACCGCTACCCCGACAAGGCCCTGTTCCTGGCCCTCGACACCTGCCCGGTCTACTGCCGGTTTTGCACCCGCAGCTACGCCGTCGGCCTCGACACCGACGAGTTCGAGAAGGTCAGCCTCAAGCCCAACAACACCCGCTGGGATCGGGTCTTCGAGTACGTCGCCTCGCGGCCCGAGCTCGAGGACATCGTGATCTCGGGCGGCGACGCCTACAACCTGCGCAGCGATCACATCCGGGCGATCGGTGAGCGGCTGCTGGCGATGCCCAACATTCGCCGCTTTCGCTTTGCGACCAAGGGCCCGGCCGTGATGCCGCAGAAGATCCTCACCGATCACCCGTGGATCGACACCCTCAGCGACATCGTCGAGCAGGGCCGCAAGCTCCACAAAGAAGTCTGCATTCACACCCACTTCAATCACCCCAACGAGATCACCGAGATCACCGAGCGGGCGATGAACAAGCTGTTCGAGCGCGGGATCACCGTGCGCAACCAGAGCGTGCTCCAGCGCGGGGTCAACGACGACGCCAAGGACATGGGCTTGCTGCTCAAGCGCCTCAGCCACGTCAACGTCCACCCCTACTACGTGTACATGCACGATCTCGTCAAAGGCGTCGACAACCTGCGCACGACCTTGCAGACCGCGCTCGACATCGAAAAGCAGGTCCGCGGGATGACGGCCGGGTTCAACACCCCGACCTTCGTGACCGACGCCCCCGGCGGCGGTGGCAAGCGCGACGTCCACTCCTATGATTGGTACGATCGCGAGACCGGGGTCTCGGTCTACCGCAGCCCCAACGTCGATCCGGACGCGTTCTATTGTTACTTTGATCCGATCGATCTGCTGCCCGAGGGCGGCCGCGCGCGCTGGGCTGACCCCGGCGAACACGACGCGATCGTCAGCGAGGCGATCGAGAACGCGAAGCACCGTCCGAGCTGAGCTTGGTCCAAAGTCAAGCTGTCCCGGCGTTCACGCGGTCGGGGGGCAGCTCGACCGCGCCCGATGCACGGGGCGATCTGAGTGAGGTTCGCTACACGCGCTTGCCCCCGCCGGGGCGGGGCCGCCGCTGCGATTCGAGCTGCGCCTGCGCTGCGCGCAGCGTCGCGTGGCACCTCGAGCTTCACGCGAATGGGGCCGCTGAGAGCTCTGAGATATCCGTGGCTGCCAAGGTCACCGTCGTCGAAGACCGCGCATCGATCGCGGAGCTCAGCTCGCGCCTGGTCCGAGCGCGCTCGCGCGCCGAGCTCCGGAAGTTCACCGATCCGTGGCAGCCGATCTCGCGCACGGGGTGATCCGAAACACCTTGGCTCGGGACCTCACCGCTGCGATGCTCGCGGCTTCATCATGATACGCGCACGACTTCAAACTACCTTCTCTTTGCTCTCGCTGACATGCCTGATGGGCCTTGCGCCTGCTTGTGGGGATGACGGCGCGACGAGCCAGGCTGACGACACAGGCAGCGAGTCGGACTCGGGGACCAGCGCGGAGGGGGACGGGGATGGTGACACTGGCGACGGAGACGGCGACCCCGGAGACGGGGACGGCGACCCCGGGGACGGAGATGGAGACGGGGACGGAGATGGAGACGGGGACGGAGACGGAGATGGGGACGGAGATGGAGACGGGGACGGAGACGGAGACGGAGACGGGGATGGAGACGGAGACGGAGATGGTGACGGAGATGGCGACGGAGACGGAGACGGCGACGGCGACGGGGACGGGGACGGCGACGGCGACGGCGACGGCGACGGGGACGGCGACGGCGACGGCGACCTGGGCATGGTCGGCACCGGCGCGTTTTGGATCGACGCCACGGAGGTCCGAGTCGACGACTACGAGCAATTTCTGATGGCCGTCGATCCTCAGCTCGCGCCGCCAGAGTGCGCGTGGAAGAACGGCGACTTCACGCCCGGATTCTGGGACGATCAGCTCATGGACGACACCAGCAGGCCGGTCACCTATGTCGACTGGTGCGACGCCGCGACCTATTGCGCCGCCCAGGGCAAGCGCCTGTGCGGTCTCATCGGCGGCGAGCCGCCCGATCTCGATGACGTGGTCGACGAGGAGAACGAGTGGTACCAGGCCTGCACCAACGACGGGGTCAACGCGTACCCCTACGGCGATGCCTACGACGCCACGACCTGCAACGGCGCCGGGCTCGGAGTCGACGACGTGGTCCCCGTCGGCTCGCTGTCCGACTGCGAAGGCGGCTACGCCGGGCTGTTCGACATGAGCGGCAACGTCTGGGAGTGGACCTCGGCCTGCGGGACGGATGCCGTGCCCGATCCGGACCAGGAGTGTCGGCGGCGCGGTGGGTCCTTCGTCAGCGAGGCGAACGTGCTGCGCTGTGCGGTCGGCAGCCGGCGCACACGTGACTTTCGCGCCAGCAACACCGGCATCCGCTGCTGCCTCAACATCTAGCAGTCCGGGCTGCTAGGTCCTGAATCGAGCGCTGCGCGCTCGAGACGGACTGTGCGTGCCTCACGCCATTGCGAGCGGATACTCTCGCTCGATGTTCGACGCTCGAGTTCGCCTCGTTGCCTCCTGGTTGCCTTGTCTGGCGCTCGCGCTCGCGCTCACGCCCGCGTTCGCGGGCGGCTGCGCGAGCGACGATGGGGGCGGCGAGGAGCTCGCCGACGAGGCGGAGTCGGACACGGATGAGTCGGACGAGGGCACGGACACGAGCCCGACCGGCGACGGCGACGGCGACGGCGACGGCGACGGCGACGGCGACGGCGCCCCTGACCGCGACGCGATCCTCGAGCTCCTCGGCTCCGACGGGCCCTACACCGTCGGCTTCGAGGAGCTCGCGCTCAGCTACACCCCGCCGGGCGCGGCCGAGCCGCGCGAGCTGCCGGTCCTGGTCTGGTACCCCGCGGTCGAGGACTCCGGCGCTGGCCTCGCGAGCTACTCGCTCGGGGGCCTCGTCCAGCTGCCCAATTCCAAGACCCTCGACGCCCCGCCGGTCTCGCCCGAGGGGCCCTTCCCCGTGGTCGTCTACTCCCACGGCTCGGGCGGCGCGGGCATCCTCGGCTACCCCTTCGCCGAGCGCTTCGCGTCCCACGGCTGGGTGCTGGTCTCGGCCAACCACGTCGGCAACACGGTCTCCGATGCCCTCAACGACAGCAGCGACAGCTTCGTCGAGCTCATGG
The DNA here is from genome assembly GCF_002994615.1 of Enhygromyxa salina. Taxonomy (GTDB): domain Bacteria; phylum Myxococcota_A; class Polyangia; order Nannocystales; family Nannocystaceae; genus Plesiocystis; species Plesiocystis salina_A. The sequence goes on from NZ_PVNK01000263.1 coordinate 110,081, forward strand.
TCACGCGACCCTCGGACGTCTCGGCCATGCTCGACGCGCTCGAGACCGGCTTCGGCGGTGAAGAGGTCGCGAGCGCGGCCGACCTCGACCACGTGTTCTTGTTTGGCCACAGCTTCGGCGGCTACACGACCTTTGCTGCGGGCGGCGTCGAGCTCGACTACGCCGCGCTCCTCGACCAGTGCGACCCGCTCGACTGCGCCTACCTCGAGCAGCCCGAGGTCGCGCAAGCCCTCGAGGCCGGCCTCGGCGATCCACGGATCGACGCGATCGGACCTCAGGCCCCCGCGCTCTATCCACTGTTCGCCGACGGAGCCTACGCCGCGCTCGAGATCCCGACGATGCTCCAAAGCGGCAAGCTCGACATCACGACGCCCGACGCGAGCGAGGCGAGCCCGGCCTGGGCGGCCCTCGACAACCCCGACGACGTCTGGATCGACCTACCCTTTGGCGGGCACTACTCGTTCATCACGGTCTGCCACGACCTCGCGCCGGAGCTGCTGGCCCTCGTCGAGCCCAACAACGCCGACGACGGCTGCGGGCCCGACTTCACCCCGACGACTGAGGTGATCCCCGACCTCGCGACCTACTTGCTGGGGTTCGCCAAGCTCCATGTCCTCGGTGAGGCCGAGCTCGCGGTGATCTTCGAGGGCGAGCCGATCCACCCCGAGTTCGACCTCATCCGTCATTGAGTGAGCCGGAAGCCGGGCGCCGAGCAGGCCGCTCACACCAAGCGCTTGGGCAGGCTCGGGCCGCAGGCGAGCAGGCGCGCGTGGGCCTCGGCGAGGGGCAGCCCGCTGTCCTCGACGAGCCCGGCGATGGTGCGCCAGCCGGCGAAGTAGGTCAGCGGCTGGGTCGGGATTCGGATGCAGCGGAGGATCTCGCGCCCGGTGTCGGCGTGGTCGAGGCCGACCTCGTCGACGAGCAGCTCGGCGGCGCGCTCGCGGCTCATGTCGCGGGTGTGCAGCTGTGCGTCGATGATCGCCCGAGCGCAGCGGATCGCGTGGAAGTTGGCGACGGCGACGGCCTGCTCGGGGGCGTGGAAGCCGGCCTCGAGCATGAGGTCCTCGCTGTACACGGCCCAGCCCTCGATCGCCGGCATCGCGCCCCAGTCCTGGCGCTCGGAGGCGAGCAGGTCGGCGATCGAGATGAAGTTTGGCGCGGCCCCCGAGGCGCGGAAGCGCCGCTGCCACAGCCAGCTTTGGAGGTAGTGGCCGGGGACGCCCTCGTGGACCGAGAGCGGCGCGACCCAGGCCCGGCGGTGGCGCTCGGGATCGTCGAGGACCGCGAACGAGCCGCCGCCCTCACCGAACAGAGGCGCGGGGTCGTTGCCGGCGTGGGTGACCGCGGCCATCTCTGGCGCGACGATCGTGAAGGGAAGCTCGAAGTCCTCGGGCAGGTCGAAGAGCTGGTGCTCGCGGACGAAGGCGACGCAGCGCCGGGCGGCCTCGCGGTAGGCGGGGATGACCTCGCCGGGCTCGAGGCGGACGCTGGTCAGCTCGCGCAGCCGCGGCAGCGCGGCCTGAAAATTGGGCTTGTCGAGGAGCTTGGCGATCGTGGCCTGCTGCTCGCGCAGGTGGGCGCGGGCGCTCTCGACGAGGGCCTCGGGCGAGTCGCGGACGTTCATGTTGGCCAGCCGCCAGCTGTACTCCTCGGCGCCGAGGCGCCAGCGCTCGGGGCCGCGCTCGCGGGCCGCGGGCAGGGCCTCGTCGCGCAGCAACGCGTTGAATTCGCGCCACGGGCTGTCGGCCTCGACCTGGTCGAGGATGGCGGGGAGCTCGTGCTCGCAGTAGTGCGTGACCTTCTCGAGCGGGGGCGCGTGGCCCCGGGCGAGGCCCTCGCGGAACAGCTCGGTGAGCTCGCGGACGTAGCCCTCGGCGTCGTCGAGCTGGCCGAGGCGGGCGAACATGACCCGCTCGAGCTCGACGTGCTCGTCGCCGCGATCGAAGCGGCGCACGGCGAGGCGAGCGAGGCGGCGCAGCGCGGTGCTGACGAGCTCGTCGGGAGCGGTGGCGAGCTCGCGGTAGACGTCGATCTGCTCGCCGAGGCGGGCGAGGGACTTGCGGCCTTCGGCCTCGAGGCCAAGCATCCGCGCCTCCTCGGGCTCGAAGCTCAGGTGGCGTCGCCAGCTCTGAGCCTGGGCCTGGGTGGGGTCGATCGCGCTCATGACTGCTCCGGGGGCGAGCGCCTCTTGGAGCTGGTTCGTCGAGCTCCCGCGGGGGCGCCGCGTGGCGACAGTAAGGGTCGATCTTGCGGGCAGCAAGCGCGGCGTCGGGCTCAGGGCTCGGGCCGGGCTCGAGGCGACAGCTGGGGACGATTAACCGGCGGCTTGGTGCGCGACACGCCTGCGATGCAACCATGCGATGCCGACGCCCAACGCGAGCAGGGGGAGAGGAAGGAGCCAGCCCAGCGCCACAGCTCGGGTGTCCGGCGAAGCCTCCGGGGCCTTCGTCAACACCTCGAAGCGCGCCGTCGCCCCGGCCTGGAGCTGCTGGGTCTTCGGTTGCACGAAGGTCACGAGCACGGGGCCGAGCTCGGCCGGGAAGTGTATTTCAAGGGTCTGCCCCGACCACCCGGCCGAGGCGGACTCGTACTCGACCGGCAAGAGGCGGGCGTGGGCATGGCCGCCGAGGTCGGTCTCGATCGCGACCGCCGCCGCCGCGTTCACGAGCTGCTCGCGGCTCGGGAAGCTGCGAAGCTCGAGGGCCACCTCGGCTCCGTCGAGTTTGAGACGCGTGCCGGCGAGCAACGCGTCCGGGTCCGGCAACGACCCTGCGTCGGCGCGCAGGTCAATCGTCAGGTTCCCATCGCGCAAGCTGACGCGAGCCGTGTTGGTCTCGAGCTCGTGGGCGTGGGCCTGGCGAGCGAAGAGCGTGACCAGGACCAAGGCCGTCACGAGCCAGACCGGCGCGCGGCTCATCGACAGTACTCTCCGCTTTCGACGACGCCGTGGTTGGTGACCGTGCGCATCTCGAACAGGTAGCAGTTTGCGGTGTCCGAGGGCTCGTAGCTGATGTAGTAGTCCTCGCCTCCGTAGCGGTAGCGCATCACACGTGCGTCGCCCTCTGGGGCGAACACGAGCTCCTCCACGCCGCCTTGGGGTGGTGTCCCGGGCGGTCGTTCCATCCCGTTGGCGCTGCGAAGGGGCGGGACCCGTGGGAGCATGTCGGGGTCGATCTCGCCGACGAGGCATTGAATGGTGTAGGGCCAGCCCGCCGAGGTGTGGTAGCGAAAGCCGAAGCTTTCGTCCGCTTGGTGGTTGCACAGGCCGAGCGTACCGGGGTCGATCGTGCTCCCGTCCGGGTTGTTGTTGCCGTAGATCGGGTATCCGTCGAAGGCCCAGCCGATGATGGCGTCATCTCCGGCGTTGGCCATCTGCGCGATCATGCAGGTGGGCGAGGCGTGATAGTGGTAGTCGTCGCCGCGGCCTGCGTGTCCGCCACAGTTGTCGAGCTGGCCAAGCTCGACCGTGTCGACCTCGGGGTGGTGGGTCGACAGCTCCTGCTGCGAGAGCTCGCCGCCAGCGCTGTAGTCGTACATCGGCACGCCATTGACGGCGACGCCGAGCGCGGCGTCGATCGTCGTCACCGCGGCGGCGGGGCTCGGAGCGAGGCGAATCGGCGAGCTGTAGTCCACGGCTGGCACGGGCACCTGCTCGTTGGTGCCGACGATGCCGGTCATCAGCTCGTGATCCGGATAGGTGTCGGACTTGATCAGCGCGTAGGTGTCATTGCAGGTCACCTCGACCTTGGAACCGAAGCCGGCCTCCTCGACCGAGGCCGCAATGGCCGCGCACCGAACCGCGCTGGCCGACGGCGTGCCCGTCGGCTCGTTGCTGGAGTTGCTGCACCCTGCGGCGAGGGCGAGCAAGATGAACGACGAGTTTCGAATTGAAGCGTTGGGCATGGTGGGTCTCCGTGGCTGCTAGCAGCCCGGGGTGCTAGCCCCAAATCAAGCGCTGAATTGAACAACTGAATGGTTTGGGGCGAGCGCGAGGTGAATTGGCGAGCGTTTGAGGCGAAAGGTCCCTTGAAGACTGGGTTAGGGCGCCTCGATGGTGACCTTGCACAGCAGCGTATTGTGGGTCTCGAGATCCGAGGTCCAGATGAGGCGCGCGCGGTCGTCCCAGGTGATCTGGTCATAGCCGTCCTTGGGCCGGACCTCGTCCTTGCTGTACTCCGTGGCCTGACTCCACTCGCTGGTGTCGAAGGTGGCGGATTTCCAGCCCTGCGGCTCTTCACTCGAGCTGAACTTGCAGGTCTCGCTCGGGTTGGGATCTTTTTCGCAGCCCTTGTCGAGGGGGGCCTCGTGGATCACGAGACAGCGCCAGGAGCGGTCGGTGACCGCGACGACCGAGCCGGTCTTGTTGTTGGTGACCTGGGCGATGAAGCCGCCGTCTCCCATCTGTTGCTTGGGTTGGCCGATGTACTCGAGGCCGGTGTCATTTTGCTTGTAGTCCTTGATGACGAAATTCAGGTGCAGCGGGTAGCTGCCGTCGAAGCTGAAGGTCTCGCTGTTGAACGAGCGCTCCGTGGTGATCGGCACGCTGTCTTCGAGCACGAGGGTGTCGTCGAGGTACATCGCGAACCAGTTGTCCGCCCACACCTCGACGGTGAACTCCCCTCGCGCGGCCGTGGCGCTGGCCGAGGCGCGGGCCGAGGAGGCTGGGGCCTCGGTGGTGGAGGACGAACAGCCGGCGAGGAGGCCGAGGAGGGCGAAGATGGCGGGAACGGAGGAGTGAATGGACATCGTGAGCACTGGCTGGGGGTTCGCGGGCAAGACACTTCACCCCGCGGGTTTGGTTTACGTCGAGGCGCAAAAAATGGGCGGTTCGAGAATCTCGCCGAGGGTGTCAACTGGACCGGGCCATGGCGTGTCTTTCGTTCGAGACATGCCTGAGCCGATCCCCGATCTCGATGACCCCCTCGTCGCCCTCATCGATCGTCACTGGCGTCCGGAGGCCCGCGGCGGCGGTAATTTCGTCACGGGCGATCTCGTCACGGCCGCGCGTTCGTCCCGACGTCGCTCGCAGCGCGAAGACGCGGCTGCGCTCATTGCGTTGGCCGCGGCCGTGCTGCTCTTCTTCGTCCTCCAGCCCAGCGTTCGCCCCGCCAGCGAGGCCACCAATGTCTGGCTCGACGGGACCTCTGTGTCTGCGACCGCTTCCGGCTACGAGGGCGAGTTCGCCGGGCTGCAGCGGATCTTCCTCGAAGGAGCGCCGCGGTGAGCCGGGTCGCTCCGTTTGCGGTCGGGCTCGCGCTCGGCCTGGGGATCGCCCTCGCGGTGAGCGCTATCCGTGAGCCTGATGCGCCACCTGCGCGAAGCGGCGCGCCGATTCAGGACGTGCTCGAGTACCACGCGGATGCGCTCGGCCTCGACCGCGCGACCAACGACGAGGCCTGGGCCCTCGCCAACGCCGCCCGCGACGAGCTCGATGGCTATCGGGCGACGATCCGGGCCGAGCGGGAGCAGTTGAACCAGATCCTCGACGCGGCCGAGGTCGACCGAGCGCGCATGGAGGCCGTCGTCGGCAAGATCAGCGCGGCGGAGAGGGAGCTTCGGATCCGCGAGATCGAGGTCATGCTCGAGATCCGAGCGTTGCTCACGCCAGAACAGATCGATGTGCTCGAGAAGCTTGGCCCTCCACCGCCCCCAGCGCGCGAGCGTTGACCCGCCTCGGTCGAGGCACGCGGCGAACATGGCGAAACTCGCGAGGGTGCGGAGCTGACACATTCCGATGAGCGCGAGGCGGCGTTCGAGCGCTTCGTCGCGACCCACCACGAGCGCGCGGTTCGCTTCGCCTGGCGGCTGTCGGGGGCCGGCAACGGGGTCGCCGAAGAGCTCGCGCAGGAGGCCTTTGTCGTCGCCTACGACAAGCTGTTGTCACTGCGCGATCCGGCTGCGCTCGAGGGCTGGTTCTTCCGCATCCTCGCGCGCCGGGCTGCCAACCACCGCCGATGGTCGGCGGTCCGGACCCGCTTCGCGCGCAGCTTCGTACCCGAGCCGTCGCCCGCTCCGAACCCGCCCGAGCCCGCGCTCCGTGCTCGGATCGCTGCGGCCATGGACCAGCTCTCCGAAGCTCAGCGCGAGGTCTTCGTGCTCGTCTACCTCGAGGGCTTCACCCTGGACCAAACCGCGGAGATGCTCGGCAAGGCGCCGGGAACCGTGCGCACGCATCTCCACCGCGCGCTCGGGACCCTGCGGAGCGAGCTGGCCGAGGTGATGGCCGAGCTCGACTAGCAGCCCGGGGTGCAATCCCTCGCGCCGCCTCGCTTGGCCTTTTCGCCGAGGGCTTTGTCGCCAAAACTTGCAGTACGCCCGGTACAGCGGCGTTTTGGCTTCGCGCCCTCGGCGAAAATTCCGGCGCGAGGCGACACGATGCATTGCACCCCGGGCTGCTCGCCCTGAATCAAGGGCTGAATTGAACAAGCTGAATGATTTAGGGCTAGCAGCCCGGGGTGCAATGCCTCGCGCCGCCTCGCTTGGCCTTTTCGCCGAGGGCTTTGTCGCCAAAACTTGCAGTACGCCTCACGCCCTGCTCAGCTCGCGGGCGAGAGAAATACGTTGAACTTGTTGCCGTCGAGGTCCCGAAAGTAGCCGACGTAAAACCCGGCCTCGCCCCGGGGGCCCGGGGCTCCCTCGTCGCTGCCGCCGAGCTCGAGGGCCTTGGCGTGGAGGCGGTCGACCTTCTCGGTCGTGTCGACGGCGAGCCCGACCATCGAGCCGTTGCCGCTCGTCGCGGGCTGGCCGTCGTAAGGGCGCATGACCGCGAGCGCGGGCTCGCCGTAGGCGGTACCCCAGAGGATCCCGTTGGGCATGTCCATCAGTCGCTTGGCGCCGAGCTCGGCCAGCAGCGCGTCGTAGAAGGCGGCGGCGCGGTCGAGGTCGTTGGTCCCGACGGTGACGTATCCGATCATGCGCCGGAGTGTCGGGCAATTTCGGCGCCGACGCCACGCGGCGACGCGGCTTCGCTCACTCGCCCGCGTCGGGCGCTTCGTCGCGGATGATGATGACCTCGCCGCGCCTGCGCTCGGGCTCGACCTCGGGTGGCTCGGGCGGCTCGGGCTCCGCCGCGCCGGGGTCGCCGGGGTCGCCGCCGCCGCTCGCGTCCCAGGGCCCGAGTGTGACGGGGATCAACACCTGGCCGCCGCCCTTGGGCATCAGCCAGCTGAAGGCCTCGGCGCGCAGGCACTCCTCGACCGTCTCGCGGCTGCTGCCGAGCGCGGTCACGTCGACCTGGTCCACGCGGCCGTCGCTGGCGACGGTCATCGCGAGGACCCAGCGCGCGGCGACGACCTCGTCGGCCATCAGCAGCGGGCGCAGGCACTCGGACAGCGTGTCGTGGTGGCTGTTGAGCACCGGGCGGAGGCGCTGCTCGTCCCACTCGCCGACGAGGACCTCGGCCGGCCCGAGCACGATCGTGCCGCCGAGCTCGAGCTCGCTGCTGACTCCAAACCCGCGCGCGCCCGGGAGCGGCTCGAGGGCCTCGGGCTTGACGCAGGCGAGGGCGGGATCGTCGAGGGGAGCGAGCTCGCTGCTGAGCACGAGGGGAAAGCAGCGGCGGTCGCCCCAGCTTTGACCAACGCCGACGCTCGCCGCCCAGTCGTCGAGGACCTCGCCCGCGAGGTCGCCGTCGGGCCAGCGCAGGGGCGTGTTGGCGACGATCAGATAGTCGGCCTCGGGCTGCACGACCGGCACGGGCTCGGGGGGCGGGGACTGATCATAAAAAACGTCGAGGGCCAGGGCGCGGAGGCTCTCGATCTCGGCGGGATCGTCGATCACGCGGCGGTGCTCGCCGCACTCGTTGCGGACGATCAGCTCGAGCTCGGCGCCGCCGTCGTCGCGCAGCCACAGGACCGAGCCCTCGGCGTCGCGCAGCAGCGGCTCGCCAGCGTCTGGGAGCTCTGGCGCGTCGGCGGGGGCCCAGGCCACGCCGACCGCGTCGTCGGGGATCGGCGCGAGCACGCGGATCCCGTCGGCGTCGATCCATCGCCAGCTCGCGTCGGCGGGCGGGGCGGGCAGGCCCTGGGTCGGTGACTTGGCGCCAACGCGGACACCCGCGCCGACCTGCATCCGCTCGTCCTCGCCGGCCGCCGAGAAGGGCGCGAGCTCGAGCGCGCGCGTGGTGACCTCGGCGAGGTGGACCTCGGGCACGTAGAGCAGCACGCGCAGATGCGCGAGATCGCTGAAGCGCGGACCGCAGCCGCGGGGCGGATCCTCGTCTTCACCGTCGAGGTCGTTGGTGACCGCGACGAAGCCCGTCGTCGCCCCGATCGCGGGGTCGTTGGAGCGGACCACGCCGATGACCCGAAACGCGCGGGCGCGCGGCGGCGCCTCGGCGGCGGTCAGCGGCGGCTCCGGGAGCTTCAAGACCCAGCTCGGGCTTTGGTAGCTCGGCCGCGCGTAGAGCCGCGCGCCCGCGGGCAGGGCCACGCGACCGCGCAGGTGCTCGGGCGCAGGCTCGATCATGAGCTTCTCGGTGCCGGCCGCGAGCGCGCTCGGGGCTCCGGTGGTCGGGGTCGTCGGCTGGGTCTTGCAGCTGGTCACCAGGGCGAGCGCCAAGCTCGCGACCCACACCGCGCGCTGGCGACTCGAGCTCACGCCCATGGTTTAGCGGCTCCGGGCAGGGTTGGCCACGAGCGGCGGCCCCGAGGGTCGTGGAGGCTCAGCTACGCTCGCGGAGCCAGGCCTCGACCTCGGCGAGTTGGGCCGCGTAGGCCTCCAATTCGGCGTAGGTCGAGCGCCCGGCCCGAGCCATGGCGATCGCGCGATCCCGATCGCGGCCGAGGCCGCGCGGCGCATCCCAAAGGGCCTGCGCGAGCACGAAGTGGACCCGGGCGAGCTGGGCCGGATCGACGGTCTGGGCCTCGCAGATATCCAGCGCGCGCGTGAGCGGAGCGAGGGCCTCGCCGGCCCGGCCCTCGCGGATCGCGGCGAGGCCGAGGGCGGTGAGCGGGGGCGCGAGCTTGGGGTGATCGGGACCTAGCGCGGCCTCGCGGATCGCCACGGCGCGCTCGAGCTGAGCGCGAGCCTCGTCGGGCTCGCCGAGCTGACTCGAGAGCTCGCCGAGCGCGACCAACACGCGCGCGACGAGGGGATGGTCGGCTCCCAGGGCCTGCTCGCGGATCGCCAGCGCCCGGCGATAGTATGCGGCGGCCTCGGCCTGCTCACCTTCGGCCAACGCGACATCGCCGAGGCTCTTGAGACTGTACGCGAGGTCGGGGTGATCGGGGCCGAGCGCGGCCTCCTCGATCGCGAGCGCGCGCTCGAACAGGTCCCGGGCCAGGGCGTGCTCACCCTCGAGCTGCGCGAGGTTGCCGAGGTTTCCGAGGCTGGTCGCGAGCACGGGGTTGTTGGGGCCGAGCACGCGCTCGTTGTGGGCGAGCGCGCGCTCGAGGTAGGTCCGGGCCGCCTCGAGGTCGCCCTGCTCGGCGGCGAGGGTCCCGAGGTTCTCGAGCGAGCTGGCGACGTGGGGGTGGTCGTGACCGAGCACGCGCTGCTTGAGTTCCAGCGAGCGCTCGAGGTACGCGCGCGCGGCTTCGGGGCGGCCCTCGACCGCGACGACGTTGCTGAGGTTGTTGAGCGCGTAGGCCTTGTAGGGGTGGTCGGGGCCGAATTCGGCGTCGATCAGTTCGATGGCCTGTTCGAGGAGTTTGGAGGCCTCGGCGTACTCGCCCTCGGCGCTCGCGAGGTTGCCGAGGTGGTTGAGGTAGACGATGCGGGTCTGCACGTCGGCCGCGCGCGACAAGGGCCCGGCGTGCTTCGCCCACGCGCGGCCACCCTCGTGGTCGGCGAGGCGGGCCCCGACGATCCAGATCAGGTTGGCGGCCGCGAGCGCTGACTCGTCGGCCATGCGCTGGCCGAGGGCCGCGCCGTAGGCGAGCTCGAGGGTGTCCCGGGCGCCCTCGAAGTCACCGGTGCGATCACGCAGCGACCCGCGGCGCAGCCACGCGCGGGCGCGCAGCGGCTCGTAGTCGATGGCTTCGGCCTCGGTGACGATGGCTTCGACGAGTGCGAGGCCCTCGGTGTACTTGCCGGCCCGGCGCAGGGCCTCGGCCTCGGCGAGGCCATCGTCGAGGGCTGCGACCCGCTCGGCGAGCTGTGGGTCTTCGGGCGGCGGGACCTCGGCGGTCAGGACCTCGATGTCGGCGCAGCGCGCGAGGTCTGGCAGATCCCAGACCATCTGCACGGCCCGATCGACGACCGGAGCGTCGGCGTGCGCGAGGATGTCGACGGTCGCGCGGACGTGCGCGAGCCGGCGATCGAGGCAGGCCATGCGCAGATCGAGCAGCTTGGCCGACTGCTCGCCGCGCTGCGTCGCCTCGCAGGCGCGGGTGCGGCCGTCGACCCATGCCCGCGTGTAGTCGTCGAGCCGCCGCTCGACGCGGGTCCAGGTCGCTGGCGCGTGGTAGCGCTTTGTCCCCTCGATCGCCGCGCGGGTCTCTGCCCGGCGATCGTCGTCCCAGACGCCGATGAGCGGATCGGCCATGTCCGCGCAAAGCTCCGGCTGTTCGTCAGCGAGCGCGGCCAGACCCCACGCGCCGCCGAACACGAGCGCGAGCCCACCGGCCACGGCCAGCCACTTTCGGCGTCGGATCGCCGGGTCGTCGGCGAGGGCCGTGAGCAGGGCCTCGATCGAGGGCCAGCGCGCCTGTGGGTCGAAGGCGAGCCCGCGCAACACGACCTTGCGCAGCCACGTCGGGACCCTCGAGTCTTGCGCGACCGGGCGCAGGCTTCGCTCGCGGATCTCCGTGGACAGCTGCCCGAGCGTCGCGGCCGCGAACGGTCGCTCACCGTAGAGCGCCTCATAGAGCGCCACGCAAAAGCCGAACTGATCGCTGGCTGCGTCGGCGCGACGACCCGCGAGCTGCTCGGGCGCCATGTAGGCCGGGGTCCCGGCCAGCATCCAGTCCGAGCTCGTGTCGAGTGACGCCTCGCTCGGCTGCTCGAGTTCGTGCGCGAGCCCGAAGTCCATGACCAGCACGCGGCCGTCGGCCCGGATCATCACGTTGTCGGGCTTGAAGTCGCCGTGGACCAGCCCGGCCGCGTGGACAGCCGCGAGCCCCCGACCGGCGGACTCCATGAGCGCGAGGATTTCGGCGTGCGTGCGCGCGCGCGCGGTCAACCATCTTGACAGGGTGACCCCGTCGACGTGTTCCATGACGATGAAGGTCAGGACCTCGCCGTCCTCGCCCTTGGTCTCACCGATCTCGAACACGGAGACGACGTTGGGGTGCGAGAGCTTGGCCATGACCTGGGCCTCGCGCACGAAGCGATCACGGGCCGCGGGCGCTCCCACCGCGCGCAGGAGCTTGATCGCAACCTTCCGCTCGAGCCGCGGATCCTGGCTGGCATAGACGACGCCCATGCCACCTGCGCCGACGATCTCATTCAAGACGTAGCGGCCGAGGCGTGGGGCCGCAACCTGCTCGCCGAACAGGCGTGACAGAACCAGCCGCTGGTTGTGCTCGCTGACGACGCGAGCAAAGGGCTCGGGACCGTTGCTCTCGCTCATGCTCGCTCTCCCTCAGGGCCGGCGAGCTGGTGCCGACACAGCTCGACCCAGTCTTCGAGCCGCGTCAGCGTGCTGTCGAGCAGCGCCGGTGTCCGTGCCATCGCGGCCATCGCGGCCTCGAGGGCGTCGCGAGCCCGACGCAGGCGCGAGCGCGCGGTCGGGGCCGGGATGTCCAAGACCGCGGCGATCTCGTTGGTCGTCAGCTCCTCCCAGTAGTGCAGCTCGAGCACGACCTGGTAATTGACCGAGATTGCGCGCAGGCCCGCGAGCAACAGCCGCTGCTCGCGTTCGCGGACGAAGAGCGAGCTCGGGCTCGCGCCGCCGACGGCTTCGAGCGTGATGTCGTCGAGATTCGCCGATGGACCCAGACGATAGGCCTGACGGAGGTGGGCGCAAAATACTCGGTAGGCGATCGAGAGCAGGTAGGGGCGGAACCGGGCCGCGTCGTCGATGCGGTCGCGAGCTTCGACGCAGCGGACGAAGGTCTCCTGCGCGAGGTCGGGCACGTTCTCGAGCGTGACCTTGTTGGCGAAGAAGCGCTCGACCGCACGATAGTGTCGACGAACGAGCTGCTCCCCTGCGAGCGACTGGCCTCCGCGCCAGGCGTCGAGCAAGTCCGGGTCGCTCGGGTTGGACGTCGGCTGGCCTGGCATCGCGGCGACATGCTAGCAGCCCGGGGTGCAATGCCTCGCGCCGCCTCGCTTGGCCTCTTCGCCGAGGGCTTTGTCGCCAAAACTTGCAGTACGCCGCTGTGGAGCTCGAGCGACGGCCGGGCGATCGAGGAACAGCGGGGTCTCGGAGCCGAAGGTGGGCCCTTCGCTCGTCGGGCCGACGGCGATCCGGACGCTTGGACGCCGTTCCTGGGCAAGTTCACGGTCGCAAAGGCCAGCGTATGGCCATCGAGGTCGAACTGCTCTCGCCACGTCGTCTTCGAGTAGTTGTCGGGCTTGAGCTGGGGCGGATTGAGCTTGGTCATGATTGTTTCTCACTTTGGTGGGGGTGACCTGCGTGCTCGCGTCGAGGCGCACGCAAGAGGACCGGGGTCTCGCTCGCCGCCCGAGGGCCGGTCGACGGACGCCACCGAGGTCACAGGTCGGAAGTGAGCGCAGCGCGAAATCGGATCTATTTTTTTGCGCGACCTTGACCCTCTCGATCAAAGCGGCGCCGACGACGAAGCACGCTCAGCCCGGGGTCTCGTCGTCGTCCCAGACCTCGCCCGCTCGATCGTAGCGGTGCTCGACGACCTCCGCCTCCCCGACGAAGGTCACGCCTTCGGACTCCACGTCGAGCTCGCCGGCGATGAAGCCCTCGAGCGCGGCGTGGCTGACCGCGTAGTAGCCCCCGAGGTCGCGGCACTGGTGCAGCCGCCCGCTGTGCTTGCAGTCCTCGCACCACGTGAACAGCTGCCGGGTCTCGCCGTGCTCGTTCTTGGCCTCGAAGTAGCAAAACCCTCGGGCCTCGCAGCGCGGGCAGTCGATCTCGCCGACGCGCTCGCGCGAGGCGAGCCGCGCCGCGAGCTCGGCCTCGCGCTTTTGCTCCGCGACGTGCTCGGCGACCGGGAAGCCGCAGTCGGGGCAGGCCTTGGCTCGGTCCGAGACCTGGCGCTCACACTCGGGGCAGGGGATCAGCATGGCCGGGTCATGATAGGCGCTCAGTCCTCGGTCGGTGACGCGCTGACCTCGGCGGGCGGCGCGGTGACCTCGGGCGGCGCGGTGACCTCGGGCGGCGCGGTGACCTCGGGCGGCGCGGTGACCTCGGGCGGCGCGAGGACCTTCTCGAGCTCGGTCACCGCTGACGCGGGCTCGAGCTCGACCGGCGTCGGGACCCCCTCCATCATGTCGCCGAGCTGCTTGTCGGGCAGGTCGTAGGCATGGAGCAGCGTCGCGACCAGCTCGTCGCGCTGGTAGTGGTTGTAGCGCTGGGCCTCGCGCAGGCAGAACACCGCCCCGACCGCGGTCGCGATCGTCGGCACCCAGCCCTGGAGGCTCTGATCTTCGAGGAGCAGGAGGACGGCCCAGGTACAAAACGCGACGAACAGACCGTCGAGGGTCGCGGCGCTGACCCAGTAGCGCCGCAGGAGCGAGAACGAGGGCGCGAAGCGCTCGCGCTGGCGAACCTCGGCCCACATGCGCACGTAGAGGGCGGACTCGCGGTCGCTGCCGCCGTTGGCGAAGTAGCGGGCCAGCCACGGGACGCGGTGGCCGTAGGCGCTGACCCGAAAGCTGCCGTCGGGCAGGTGCTCGAGCATGCCGTGCTCCTCGAGCCGCTCGAACAGGAGCGAGCGCCTGGCCCTCGGCGCGCCCGCGAGGCTCTGCTTGAACCGAAACGCCCACTTGCGGACGAAGCGGCCGAGCGCGAAGCAGGTCATGCCGGACACGTAGGAGGCCAGGACCAGCATCGCGGCCGCGACGGTTGGCATGTGGCCGGACACCAGGTGGTCGCCCGAGGCGAGGGGCTCGAAGCCGATCAGCTGGGCGAGCCCAGGCGTCAGCCCGGCCCAGGCGATCGCGGCCACGAAGGTCGCGCCCGACACGAAGAACGAGAGATCGAAGATGTCGAAGAAGTCGATGAACTTGTCGAACAGAGGCTTGACCGCTTTGGCGACTTCGGACATCGGCGGATCAACGGTAGCACTCCGCGACCGATCCACGACCGATCCACGGTCGTTGCTGACGAGCCCTCGACGCCGGTCCCCCGACCCCAGATTGGGACCCGAGGTCGGGACCGGGACCACAGCTCTCAGGCACACTCGGCGCAGGTCTCGGACGCCGGGGGCTCGCCCGGCTCGAACGCGGGCAGGCCGATCCCCACCAGCAGCCCGCGCATCGTCGGGGTCCACTGCTGCGCGTTTTCGCACCAGGTGATCAGCCCCAGATGCGCGAGCTCGTCGAGCTCGGCGGCCATCGTCTCGGACTCGCGCTCGCTGATCGTACCCAAGAAAACGTTGTTCGAGGGCAGATCAGAGCCTCGCAGCTCGACGATGAGACGCAGCAGGGACGGAGCGCCGGGTTGGGTGAACGTGTGCATTTCTGGAGACTCGTACAGTACTGGCCGAGTGTCCAAATTCTGGCGTTTTGTTCAGGCGACCCTTTCGCCACCCCCGCGGCTCGGGGGGAAAGTGGCACGCCGCCGGGCTTGGGTGCCCCGGCTCAGCCCGGCTCGATGTTGAGCAGCGCGAAGCCGGTCATGTCCGAGTAGGTGTAGGCGGAGACGAGGCCGGTGACCGTGTTGACGATCATGTTGTTGTCGGGGTCGACCTTGTAGGCGCGGCTGCCGTTGCGTGGCACACCCCAGACGAAGCCGTCGAAATCGACGGCCACGCCCCAGATGAGGTCGTCACCGTCTTGGCCGACGTCGAGGGTCCGCACGACCTCCATTGTCTCCGTGTCGACGCCGAGGATCTGGCTGTAGGCGCCGCGATAGAGGATCCCGTTGCCGTCGCCCATGCAGCCGCCCGTGTGGACGCTGCCGTCGAGCAGCGGGACCGAGGTCCACTCTTCGCTGTCGGGGTCGAAGCGCCGGGTCGAGCGTCCGCACAGCCACACGTAGCCCTCGGAGGTCACGGTCATGCCGTAGCCGCCCTCCTCGGGCACCTCGAACGCGTCGTAGCTGAAGTCGTCGTAGTTGACCCGGACCAGCCACGAGGGCGAGGGGTCTTGGCCCTGCAGCTGCGACAGCCACACGTTGTTGTCGGCGTCGACGGCCGCGCCGTAGAAGCCGTGCCAGTTCGGCCACGGCTGGGGCAGGTCGGGGATCGGGACCTGCTCGATGATCTCGCCGGTCTGCCCGTCGAGCAGCGCGACGACGGCGGTGCCGGGCGACCAGTCGGACCACGCCGTCCACACGTTGACGTCCTCCCACTCGCAGGTCTGCTCGTTGAGCACGCCGTTGGTCCAGGCGATCGGGCGGTTGTCGCTGTGGGGCAGATCGGTGAACCACGCGAGGCACTCGTCTTGACCCCAGGGGAGGATGTCGCCGCCGTCTTGCGAGGTCTGGATCCCGGGGGTGCCGTTGGTGTCGAGGCAGTCGTCTGCGTTCGCGTAGATCTTGGCCACGCCGCCGAGGCGGTTGGCGGTCGCGACGTCGCCAGCGCGGTTGACCGAGGTGCGCGAGGGGCTGCCCGCGCTGTCCGAGCGGACGACGTAGCGACCGAGCTCGACGCCGGTCTCGGTGTTGATCTTGGACACCGTGCCCTCGCCCGAGTTGGCGATCCAGATCAGCTTCTCTCCCGGGGCGAGCTCGTTGCCGCCCGGGCAGATGTCGCCGTCGCCGTCGCCGTCGCCGTCGCCGTCGCCGTCGCCGTCGCCGGAGTCGCCGTCACCATCGCCGTCGCCGTCGCCGTCGCCGGAGTCGCCATCACCATCGCCAGGGTCGCCGTCGCCGTCGCCGTCGCCGGAGTCTGGGTCGCCATCACCGTCGCCGCTGCCGGTCTCCTCGTTGGACTCCGCGCCGACGGTCTCGCCCGCGGTCTCGAGCGCGACGCCGCTCGACCCGTCCTCGCCCGCGTCGGAGGCCGAGCCCCCGCATCCAGCCACGAGAAGGGAGGCGGACCCCATGATCGTCAGCAGACGAGCGCTGTTCATCGGGTCCGAGTATCACCTTCGCGCGGCGCCTGGCTGTGACGCGGGTGACAACTCCTCACGAGCTGCTCTGCGCGAACCCGCGCCACGCTCGGTGTGAACGACGTCCTGGCCGCGGCGCATCGCAAGCTCCGGCGGCGCGACATCGCGCGCCTCCCACGACGCAGACGATCCGAAAGCGGCGATCAGCGCGAGGGGAAGAGCGTGAGGTCTTGCTTGCTGCCGTCGGGGCGCGCGTGGGTCACCGCGTGATGGAGCGGGACCACGGCCCCGTGCTCGCGGCCGAGCCGGAGCAGCTCGTAGGTCTCGCCGGCCTCGCGCCGCAGATCCACGATGACCTCCCAGTAGGGTTCAGACTGGGCGTCGAGCTGCTGCATGACCTCGATGATGCGGCTGTGCCCGTGGTTCCAGAAGGTCTCCTTGACCGTGAGCTTCTCGCCCCCGCTGCCCTCGAAGGTGAGCTCGGTGACGGCGACGTCGGCGGTCCCGATGTCGTCGAGCAGGCTCACGGCCGCGTGTTGCGGGACCCAGTCGACGTCGTGGAACAGGTCCTCGGGGTGCTCGGCCGCGCCGCCGAACAGCTCCTCGAAGTCGACGTCACGGACGAGCCACTCGTCCGCGTCTTGGAGCCGATAGCGGAGGGTGACGGTGGGTTGGAGCGTGGCCGTGGTGTCGGGCTGTTCATGTCCTGTCATCTTCCACCTCCGTGTCTTGGGTGTCTTGGGTGTCTTGGGCTGCTGGGTTGGGGTCTCGGGTCTCGTGGGTGTCTTGGCCCGCGCGCTCGTGCTCGAGCCGCTCGCTGCGTTGCCTGGCCAGCGCGCTGGCGATCTCCACGCCGCGGGGCGTGAGCTCGTCGACCCGCCGGGCGTCGGCGCCCCACCCGAGCAGCAGCGTGCGCAGGGCGATCGGGACCAGGCGATCGAGCTCGACCCCGGCGACGCCGAAGCGACCGAGCTTGCGCAGCTGAAGCACGCCCTGCATCGCCGACCACAAGATCACGCCGCGCTCGCGGGCGTCGCCCGGGACCAGGGCGCCGGCCTGGACCGCGTCGTCGATGACCGCGGTCAGCATCAACTGGAGTCGGACCAGGGCCGGGAAGATCGGCGCCGCGGCCTCGGTCGCGAGAAACTCACGCGGGTCGCCGATCAGGGTCGAGACCAGGCCGTACTCGGCAGGCCGGCGCTGGGCAAAGCCCACGTACACGTTGCTGACGACGATCAGCCGGAGCAGACCTTCGGACTCGCTCAGAGGCTTGTCTGTTGACTCACCGGCGGCCGCGAGCTGCTCGGCTCGCTCGTTGTCGACCCACTCGAGCCCCACCGCCATGTCCTCGCCGATGCGATCCATGACCCGGTGCAGGAGCGCGACGAGCAGCGCGTCTTTTGAGCGGAAGTAGCGATACAGCGCTCCGACGGCGTAATCGAGCTCCTTCGCCAGGCGCTGAATCGTCAGGGCCTCGAAGCCCTCGCTCTCGAGCAGACGCAGCGCCGTCTCGACGATGCGCTCGATCGTAGCTTCCCTGCGCTTTTCTCGCATGTGAATGGAGGGTAGCAGTTAAAGGGCCCAGTCTGAACAGAGTTCACGATGAACGCTGAGAGTGAAGGCATTTCACTCGAAGGTCTAAGAGACGATCGTTTCGGTCTTTAGTCAAATGAATTTATTGATGTTTCTTGTTCTATCTAGGCGCCGCCTCGGCCCCCTCGTCCCACCCGGAGGAAAACTGGGGGGCCGTTCCGAGGGGCGGGATCACCCAACTGTGCGCGCGGATGCACGGTTCGGGCCAGCTCGGGCGGCCGCTTTTGCGGGCCCGGAGCGCGCTCGGACCACGGGCGCGAGCCTCGTTTCGATCTTGTATGCTCCGCCGCATGCGCACACATCGACGTGGCTGGACGCCACCGATCCCCCTGACGCTGGTCACGGCGCTCGCGGTTGTCTCCCCCCTCGGCCTCAGCGGCTGCCAGAAGGTCAAGGAATTGACTGGCCAGACCGACGAGAGCAGCGACGAAGACGAGACCGAGGACAAGACATCCGAGGACCCGGCCGCGGACGCGCCCGATCAGGCTGCCGTCGAGCTCGAGACCGCAAAAGAAGCCGGCCTCGCCGAGGCGGCCCTCGCTCCGCCGCCAGTGGCGGGCCCGATGACCGGCCTCGACGATCTCTTGGCCCTCGTGCCCAAGCAAGATGGCGACATCAAGGGCGTGGTCGTCGTGCGCGACGCGAGCGTGTTCCTCGACTACATCGACGAGGGCTCGAACTTCGTCGCCGGCCCGCTCACGCGCCTGGGCGCCGCCGCCAAGGGCAACCCGGCGCTGTCGGAGCTGGCCTCGGCCGGAATGGTCTACCCGATGATCAAGGGCCAGTACGAAGCGGCCAAGATCACGCTCGCGGCCAGCGGCATCCACCTCGACAAGGGCATCGTCGTGGCCGACGACGCCCAGGGCAACGGCGTGATCATCTACGCGGGTGACAAGCCCGACGCGCTGCCCTCGCTGATCAAGGCGATCGACGACAGCGGCCCCGAGATGAGCTGCAAGAACATCGATGGCCACGCGGGCTACGTCGTCTGCACGGAGGAGAAGGCGGACCTCGAGGCCTACGCGCCCGCCGGTCCCGAGGGCGCCGCGGCGATCCGCGCGCGCCTCGCGACCAACTTGCCGGGCGTCGACTTCGAGGCGTCCAACATCATCATGGACATCGCGGAGGAGGACCTCCACCTGACGATCGAGACCCCGCCGGGTCTGATGGTCATGAGCCTCGCGCCGCCCCAAAACGAGCCCGAGATGCAGGAGATGGCTCAGACCTTCACCCCGTCGGCGGGCAAGCTGCTGCGCGGGGTCCAGCCTGGCGCGGGCTTCATCTGGGGCAACGTCTCGCCCCAGCTGGTCGCCGACGAGATGGTCGCGGACATCGCCAACGATCCCGGCGCCCCGCAGTCGGTCAAGGACCTGGCCGGTCAGCTGACCGGTGAATTCCTCCTCGCCGGGCACTACCAGCCGGCCGCCGTCGCGCTGCAGGTCGGCTTGAAGGACGACGGGTCGTGGCCGGCGGTCGCCGGCGAGCTCGAGGCCGTGATGCCCGGTGTCAAAGAGGGCATGAGCCAGGAGCTCGACATCCCCGGCGCGACCTGGGACGTGGGCATCATCGACATCCCGGTCGGCGCGGAGACCGTCAAGGCCCTGCACGCCGGGCTCTCGGGTGTGCCCGAGGCCGACGTGCTCGCGCAGATGACCGGCCTGACGATCGACGGCTGGGTGTTCGCCGCCAGCGACGCGCTCCACATCGCGCTTGGCGCCTCGCCCGAGGCGATCGGCCAGCTCCCGGCCGCGCCCGGCGAGGAGGGTCCGAGCGACGGGCTCCGGGCCTACCTGCCGGGGTCGCTGATGTCGGCGCTCGACGCCAACCAGGTCAGCATGGTCGCGCACATGCCCCTCGACGCGCTCCACAGCCCGCAGACCCGCGAGCTGATCAAGACCGCGCTCAAGAACGTCGAGGACGTCGACGCCGACCTCGTCCTCGCGATGTTCGATCTGGCCTCGCCGCTGTCGAACGGGACCATGTGGCTGACCCACAGCGGCGGCAAGACGCAGATCCACATGGCGCTGCAGGCCTTCGGTCACCGCGCCGACGACGAGGGCAAGGCCGCGCTCGCGGCCGCAGCCGCGGTCGCCTCGGGCGCCGATCCGACGGCGAGCTACAGCCCGCTCGTCGCTCAGTACCCGAACTCGGCGCGGCTGGCCGCGTACAGGGCCCGCGCGGGTCAGACTCAGGCCGCGCTGGTCGCCTCGGGTGTCGGCGCGCTCGTGGCCGCGGGCGCGCTCGCGTACCCGGTCCTCGAGGGCGCCCGCAACGAGGAGATCAGCGAGGAGCTCGACATCGAGGAGGATGCGGCCGAGAAGGCCAAGGAAGAGTCCAAGCAGGATCCGACGCCGACGCCGACGCCGACGCCGGCGGACGACACCAAGGACGAGACGGACAACACCGAGCCCGAGCCGACGCCCGACCCCACGCCGATCATTCCCGTCCCCTCGGGCGATGAAGGCGACGAAGGCGACGATGGCGCTCCGACGCCGCCGCCGATCATCCCCAAGAAGATCCCACGCAAGAGGAACTAGGCCTCACGCTCGCTCGGATCGAATCAGCCGGTGGCCACGCCGCCGGCTGATTCTCACGTTAAGGTAATGCTTCCTGGTCCTTGGCGATCTGTGCCATCCTGCTCGGAACTGGCGACGATCCCCGTTCTTGGCCCGATCGAGACCACTTGACAGCAGCGCCTCATCCAGCCATGTTCACCAGTGAATCCAACTCGAACGTGAGGGTAAGGTTTCAGTGGGAGCGAGCAACACGACAAGCGCGGGCAAGCCAGGGCTCAAGTCGCGCATGAAGATCGGGCAGCTCGCCCGCAAGACCGGCAAGACCGTGCGGGCGCTGCACCTCTACGAGGAGATGGGCCTGCTGTCGCCGGAGCGCTCCACCGGTGGGTTCCGGCTGTACGGATCGGACGAGCTCGCGCGGGTGTACTGGATCACCAAGCTCCAGGACATGGGCTTCAAGCTCAGCCAGATCCGCGGCCTGCTCGAGGCGGTCGAGGCGTCGGCCTCGGCGCCCAAGGCGATGCACGGGGTCCGCGAGCTGTTCCAGAGCAAGCTCCGCGACACCCGCGACCAGATTCAGAAGCTGCTCCAGCTCGAGCGCGACATCGCCGAGAGCCTCAGCTACCTCGAGGCCTGCCGCGGGTGCGGCGAGGCTTCGACCAAGTCCTGCGTCGAGTGCGGCGAAGATCGTCACGGCGGCATCTCGGAGCCCAAGTTGGTCGCCGGGATCCACCTCAGTCGCGGCCCCGAGGGCCCCAACGAAGAAGCGTCAACACCATGACTGTCGAGACTCCGATCTACATGGACTACGCCGCGACCTGTCCGGTCGACGAGCGGGTCGTTCAAGCGATGTTGCCCTACTTCACCCACAAGTTCGGCAACGCAGCCAGCCGCACGCATCAGTTTGGCTGGGTCGCCGAAGAGGCGGTCGACACCGCGCGCAAGCAGGTCGCGTCGGTCATCAACGCCAGCGCGAAGGAGATCACCTTCACGAGCGGCGCGACCGAGGCCAACAACCTCGCGATCAAGGGCGTGGCCGAGTACCTCCAGGGCAAGGGCCGGCACATCATCACCTGCGTGACCGAGCACAAGGCGGTCATCGACACCTGCAAGTACCTCGAGCGCCACGGCGCCGAGGTCACCTGGCTCGGGGTCGGGACCGACGGGATGATCGACCTCGACGAGCTCGAGCGCTCGTTTCGGCCCGATACGGTCCTGGTCAGCATCATGACCGCCAACAACGAGACCGGCGTGGTCCAAAAGATCGCCGAGATCGGCGCGCTGTGTCGGGCGCGCAAGGTCCTGTTCCACACCGACGCGGTCCAGGCCTTCGGCAAGATCCCGCTCGACGTCGAGGCCATGAACATCGACCTCATGAGCATCTCGGCCCACAAGATCTACGGGCCCAAGGGGGTCGGCGCGCTCTACGTTCGCCGTCGTCGCCCGCGCGTCCGCATCGCCCCGCAGATCCACGGTGGCGGCCACGAGCGTGGCAACCGCTCGGGCACCCTCGCGGTCCCGCTGCTCGTCGGGTTCGGCGCGGCGGCCGAGATCGCCGCCCAAGACATGGCCGCCGAGACCGAGCGGATCCTCGGCCTGCGCGAGTACATGCGCGAGCGGCTCACGAGCGAGATCCCCGAGGCGATCGTCAACGGCACGCTCGCCCACCACCTGCCCGGCACGCTCAACATCTCCTTCGCCTACGTCGAGGGCGAGTCCCTGCTCATGGGCCTCAAAGAGATCGCCGTGTCGAGCGGCTCAGCCTGCACCTCGGCCAGCCTCGAGCCCAGCTACGTGCTGCGCGCGATGGGCCTCAACGACGAGCTCGCGCACTCGAGCCTGCGCATGACGATCGGCCGGTTCACGACCCGTGACGAGGTCGACTATGTCGTTGACCGCATCCGTGAGAATGTCGAGCGCCTGCGGGCCATGTCTCCGCTGTGGGAGATGGTTCAGGACGGCATCGACCTCGAGTCGATCGAGTGGACCGCGCACTAGCCCCGACCTCAACAGGAGAACAATCATGGCGTACAGCGACAAGGTCATCGACCACTACGAGAATCCCCGCAACGTCGGCTCGCTCGACAAGAGCGAGGACGAAGTCGGCACGGGCATCGTCGGCGCGCCCGCCTGCGGCGACGTGATGAAGCTGCAGATCCGCGTCGAGGACGACGTGATCACCGACGCCAAGTTCAAGACCTACGGCTGCGGCAGCGCGATCGCGAGCTCGAGCCTCGTGACCGAGTGGGTCAAGGGCATGAAGATCGGCGACGCGATGCAGATCAAGAACAGCCAGATCGCCGAGGAGCTCTCGCTCCCGCCGGTCAAGATCCACTGCTCGGTCCTGGCCGAAGACGCGATCAAGGCCGCGATCGCCGACTACCAGAAGAAGCACGGCGCGTCCGAGTAAGCGAGCGAGGCGGTGCAAGCCCAGATGACTCAGTCCAGCCCAAATGCGGCCGAGCTCGGTCGCGCTCCGAGCAGCGCCAAGGACCCGGACCGGGCCAAGCTGACCGTGACCCCGGCCGCGGCCGAGGTCATGCGCGGACAGCTGACCAAGCGCGGGACGCCCGACGCGGCGATCCGCTTCGGGATCCGCGGCGGCGGCTGCACCGGCTACAGCTACGTGTTCGAGTTCAGCGACAAGCCCCCGCGCAAGAACGACCACGTGGTCGAGGCCGAGCACGGCGTGCGCGTGTACGTGGATCCCAAGAGCATGATCTACCTCGAAGGCACGACCATCCACTTCGAGAAGGGCATGCGCGGGCACGGCTTTCAGTTCGACAACCCCAACGTCAAGAATGACTGTGGCTGCGGAGAGTCAGTCAGCTTCTGAGCTCGATCCGGGCCTCGAGGGGGCCCTCGACCACTTCGCGCGGCTCGGCCTCGAGCGCGGGTGGCGGATCGATCGCGACGCCCTCGAGGACAACTACCTCGCGCGCTCGCGCAGCGATCACCCCGACCGCCACGCCGGCGCCGACGCCCGGACCCGGCGGGTCGCGCTCGAGCGCAGCGCGGCCAACAACGAGGCCTACCGAGTCTTGCGCGACCCGGTCCGCCGCGCCGAGTACCTCGTCAAGCTCGGCGGGATCGACCTCGACTCCAGCGACCCCCAGACCGGCGCCCCGCACCCGGAGCAGAGCTTCCTGATCGAGATGATCGAGCGCCGCGATCGGCTGGAGGAGCTGACCACAGGAGGCGAGGACGCCCTCGCCGAGCTCCGCGACGAGGTCGACGAGGAGCTCGACGCCGTGTTCGCAACCGCCGTCGACGCCCTCGACGGCGGCGACACCCAGGCGGCCGCGGCCGCGCTGGTCCAGCGCCGCTACCTCCAGCGCTTCCTCGACGAGATCGACGCGGCGATCGACTCGCCCAACCAGCCATGACTCAGAGCATCGACATCACGGGCGGCGGCCTGTTTCAGATCGCCGAGCCCGAGGCCCCGAACCCGCGCCGTCGCGCGGTCGGCAAGGCGATCGGGATTGATCTCGGGACGACCCACAGCCTCGTAGCGATCGCGCCCAAGGGCGCCGAGCCGCAGATCCTGCTCGACGAAGACGGCCGCGCGCTGCTGCCCTCGGTCGTGTCCTACGCGGGCGGGCGCACGGTCGTCGGTCGCGCGGCTCAGGCCGTGGCCGTCGAGCACCCCGAGCAGGTCCTGTCGAGCGTCAAGCGCTTCATGGGCCGCGGCCGCGCCGACATCGACTTCGATCACCCCTATCGGCTGGCGCCGGACACCCAGGTCATGCGCATCGACGTCAGCGATCCGGTCGCCGACGCCGGCCAGCCCCCTCGCTACGTCAGCCCCGTCGAGGTCTCGGCCCGGATCCTCGAGGTCCTCGCCGAGCGGGGCGCGCGCGAGCTCGGTGAGGTCAGCGGCGCCGTGATCACGGTCCCGGCCTACTTCGACGACGCCCAGCGCCAGGCGACCAAGGACGCCGGGCGCATCGCCGGGCTCGAGGTCTACCGCCTCCTGGCCGAGCCGACGGCGGCGGCGCTCGCCTACGGCCTCGATCGTCAGGGTCGCGGCGAGCAGGGCGAGGGCCTGTTCGCGGTCTACGACCTCGGCGGCGGGACCTTCGACATCTCGATCCTGCGCCTGCGCGGGGGCGTGTTCCAGGTCTTGGCCACGGGCGGCGACTCGGCCCTCGGCGGCGACGACTTCGATCGCGCGCTCGCGGCCGCGCTGCTCGAGCAGGCCGAGCTGAGCAACCCGAGCCCCGCGCAGCTGCAAGAGGTCATGCAGGTCGCGCGCGCGGCAAAAGAGGCGCTGAGCGAGGCCGAGACCGTCACCGTGGCGCTCGAGCGCTGCGGGCTCGCGTCGACCGAGCTCACCCGCGCGCAGTTCGACGCGCTGATCGGCCCGCTGGTCAAGCGCACGATCCGGGCGAGCAAGGCCACGCTGAAGGACGCCGCCGTCGACAAGCGTGAGCTCGACGGCGTGGTCCTCGTCGGCGGCTCCACGCGCGTGCCCCTGGTCCGCGCCCTGGTCGAGAAGGCCTTCGGCCGCGAGCCGCTGCTCGACATCGATCCCGACAAGGTCGTGGCCTACGGCGCCGCGATCCAGGCCGACATCCTCTCGGGCAGCGAGCGCGAGGGCGTGACGCTGCTCGACGTCGTGCCCCTGAGCCTCGGGCTCGAGACCATGGGCGGGATCGTCGAGAAGATCATCCCGCGCAACGCGACGATCCCGATCTCGGCCCGCCAGGTGTTCACCAACTACTCCGAGAAGCAGACCGGCATGTCGATGCACGTGGTCCAGGGCGAGCGCGAGCTGGCCGACGACTGCCGCAGCCTCGCGCGCTTCGAGCTCGGCGGGATCCCCCGGCTGCCGCCCTCAATGGCCCGGGTCGAGGTCAGCTTCGAGCTCGACGCCGACGCGCTCCTGACCGTGACCGCGCGTGAGCTGATGACCGGCGTCAAGCAGTCGATCGAGGTCAAGCCGACCTACGGGCTGTCGGCCGACGAGGTCGACGAGCTGGTCATGGACAGCCTCGACCACGCCCGCGAGGACTTCGCCGCCCGCAACCTCGCCGAGGCTCGGGTCGAGATCGGCCGGGTCGTGCTCGCGGTCCAGACCGCGGTCGACGAGGTCGGCGGGATCGAGGGTCTGCTCGCCGACGACGAGCGCGAGGCGATCCTCGCGGCGATCGCCGCCTGCGAGGCCGCGATGGCCGAGGCAGACCACGCAGACCCCCTCAACGCCGCGCGTGAGCGGCTCGAGCAGCTGTCCGAGCCCTTCGCTCGCCGCCGGATGGAGCGAGCGCTGCGCTCGGGGATGTCCGGTCGGAGCCTGGCCGAGATCGAGTCGGCCCTGGCCGAAGAGGAGCAGCTCGACCAACGTCGCGGCGCACACTCGGCGGAGATCATTGGAGACTAGCCATGCCTAAAGTGACCTATCGCGGAGGACCTGACGGCGAGCGGACGATCGAGGCCGAGAGCGGCCGCAACCTGCTCGAGATCGCCGAAGAGAACGACGTCAAGATGGGCTCAGCCTGTGGCGGCGTGTGTGCCTGCTCGTCGTGCCACTGCTACGTGGTCGAGGGTGAAGATTCGCTCGACGAGCCCAGCGACGCCGAGGAGGACCGCCTCGACATGGCCTTCGAGGTCCACCCCAACTCGCGGCTCGGGTGTCAGGTCAAGCTCGGCGACGAGGACATCGTCGTCGAGCTCTCGCAGGAGTCGGTCGAGGTGTGGTTCAACGAGCACCCCGAGCACCGGCCCAAGGCTGGGTAGGGCTCGTCATGACCGCCCCCCTGCGCGGTCGGTCGCTTCGCAAGGGGATGCGTCCCAGGGGCTCGAACTGGAGCTTTGTGGGGCGGCGGGCCGCCCGGCGTTGCAGCCGGTGGCTCCGCTGGAGTCCCAAGAGGGGCGAAGCCGCGCAGTGATCGCTCGGTATGGGCCGTAGCCCCCGGCTTCGGGGCCCGGCGCAGCTCGTAGACGGGGCCAAACGACAGGGTGTGTCGATAGCGGGCGCTCGGGGTTTGAATCGGGGCCCGAAGTCGTGGGGCGGGAGCGCTCGGAGATTGCGATTGTGCTCAGCCCCGGCCGCGCGGCCGGCACGAGCTGCACCTCCGGCGGACCGGTCGCGGGGACGAGAAGGCCGGCGCTCAGAGCCCGCAGGCCATGGCCTCCATCGCGCAGTTGGCGTCGATGCAGTCCTGATCTTCACAGGCGTTGTCGACCACGCACTGGTTGAGCGCGCCGAACAAGGCCTGACCCATGAACTCACCCTCGGTCAGGCAGGTGTACTCGCACAGCCCTGCGCCCTGGCAGCCCTCGAAGCAGGCCGCGATGTCGGCACAGGTCGCGTCGCCCGAGACACATGCGCCCCACTCGGCGGGGCAGGCCATCTGGGTGCAGGCGAAGTCCTCGCACATCTGCTCCTGAGCGCAGGCGAACAGCGAGTCGGCCTCGGCCTGGGACTCGGGCGTGGCCGGAACGCAGGTCGCGTCGCAGACCGGGTCGCCGTCGCACTCGATCAGGCACTCGGCGATGAGCTGGCAGGGCAGGGTGTCGCTCATGCCGCCGATGCAGCTCTGGAGCGGGCCGTTGCACAGCTCGGCGACGCAGGCGTCGTCCTCGCAGTTGTTGTCGAGCGAGCACTGCTCGAGGGTCTCGACTTGCTGCTGCGCGAGGCCGGAGGCCTCGACGTAGCAGTCGGTCTGGCAGACCTCGTCGTCCGCGCACATCTCGGCGCAGGCGACGAGCTGGCTGCAGGTCCCGGTGCCCGTGTAGCAGCTGTAGAGCTCGCCGGGGCAGTTGTTCTCGATGCAGTCTTGATTGTTGCAGTTGTTGTCGGCGATGCAGGCGAGCAGCGCCTCGGACTCGATCAGGGCGTTGGGGCTGGCCTCGGCGAGGCAGGCGTCCTCGCACGCCATGTTCCCGCCACAGCCGATGATGCACTCGTTGACGATCGGGCACGCGAGGCCCTCGTCGCCGTCACCTGGGTCGCCGTCCCCGTCTCCGTCTCCGTCGCCGTCGCCGTCGCCGTCGCCGTCCCCGTCTCCGTCTCCGTCCCCGTCTCCGTCTCCGTCCCCGTCGCCGTCTCCGGGGTCGCCATCGCCGTCACCTGGGTCGCCGTCGCCGTCGCCGCTGTCCCCGGTCTCCGTGTCCGTGCTGGTCGCGGTCTCGTCGGCGCCATCGGTCGAGGGCCCGTCGTCCCCGCACGCGGCGAGCAGCGAGAGTGAGAGCAGCAGAGGCGTCAGGCGAGTCGAGCGGTCACGAAGTGCCATGGGGGGAGCATAGACAACTCGCGGCCCGCGAGGGGGTCGAATTGGGGCTCAGGAGTGAGCGCCGGGGCCCAGGGCCTCGCGCAGGACGGCCTCGGCCCGGGCGCGATCACTGGCGGCTGCGCGGTCGGACCCGCGGTGCTCGTAAACCTCGGCGCGGAGCTCCAGCAGCGCGGCGAGCAAGTCCGGCGCACGCAGGGGCTCGACCGCGGCGCGCTCGATCCCGGCGTCGAGGGAGGAGGTCGCGTGGTCGAGCTCGTCGAGGGCCAGGCCGACGCGCCCGCGCAGCAAGGCGAGCTCGATGCCGAGCGTGAATTCATTGGCGTCGAGCACCGCCTCGGCGTAGTCGAGCAGGCGCGTCGCCTCGCGCAGGTGGGCACGCTTCTCGGCTGGCGTCGATGCGCCTGAGCGCTCGAGCTCGGCGAGCTCGAGCTCGACGAGCGCGAGCCAGGCGTCGGCGGCGAGCAGGTGACGCTCGCCGGTCGTCGCTCGGGCGGCCGCGTGGAGGTGGAGCTGCGCGCGGTCGCGGTCGCCGGTGGCCGCGGCCGCCCGCCCGAGCAGGAGCTCGAGCTCGGGGTCGTCCCCGCGCGAGCCTGCGCCCTCGAGCACGGCCGCGAGCCGCGACTCGGCGTCGGAGGGCGCGAGGATGAGGACCAGCCGCGCCCTGGCGCGGGCCCGAAGCTCGGCGGTCTCGAGCGCGGGGGGCCCGTCGGGCGAGGCGCTCAGCTCGACGCAGGCCGAGGGGGTGCCGAGGCTGCGCAGGGCCGCGTAGGGCCGAGCCGCGAGGGCGTCGAGCAGGGGCGGATCGACGGCCTCGGCGTTGGCGAGCCCGGTGAGCGCGGCGAGAGCCTCGCGTCGCTCGTCGAGGCACCGCGAACGTGCAGCCTCGAGCCGCGGCGTGACGCGCCTGGCCTCGCGGTCCCGGCACAGCTGGCGGTTGGCCTCGGCCCACTCACGCTCGTGGGCGTCGAGCCCGGCGATGAGGCGCTCGCCGACGCGCGAGCCCGGGGCCGCGGCCGCGTCGACGCGGGCCCGCAGCCCGGCCCGCGCCTCGGGCCCCCAGGCGCCGTCGAGCGTGGAGGGCTCGGCCGCGCAGGGGTCCTCGCGGGCGGGGATCAGGGCGAACGCGGCCCCGGCGAGGGCGAGCCCAGCGGCCCCGGCGGCGATCCGCTGCCGCTGGCGACGGCGCCGCTTTGGGGACCGATCGAGGACTTGCAGCAGCGCGGCCATGTCTTCGAAGCGGTCTTCGGGCGCGGGCGCGAGGCCGCGAACGAGCGCGCGATGGATCCAGGCTGGCGCGCGCTCCTCGACTGGAATCTCGAGCAGCTCGCCCTCGGTGATCTTCATGGCGATCGCCAGGCGATGGGCCCCGTCGAAGGGCCGCGCGCCGTAGAGCGCCTCGAACAGGACCACGCAAAACGAGAACAGATCGCTGCGCGCGTCGATCGGGTCGCCGCGGTGCTGCTCCGCTGACATGTAGTGGGGCGTGCCCTGGATCCGCGGCGGCGGCCGGGCGCCGACCTCGGGCTTGGACTTGACCCGGAGCACCCGGCCGCTGTCGTCACGCTCGAGCGCCACGGGCACGTCCTCGCTCGCGGGGTGCTCGATGCCCTCGGGCCGCGCGAGCCCGAAGTCGAGCACCCGCGGGCGCTCGTCGTGACCGATCATGACGTTGGCTGGCTTGAAGTCGCGGTGGACGAGCCCGACGTCGTGGGCGGCGGCCAGGCCTGCGCCGGCCGGGAGCATGATCGTTAGCGCCTCCTGCCACGGGTAGGGCCCGCGCTGCAGCCAGGCGGCCAGGGTCTCGCCGTCGACGTACTCCATCGCAATGAACAGCTGCCCGTCGACCTCGCCGACGTCGTGAACGGTGACGACGTTGGGGTGGGTCAGCCGGGCCATCGCGCGGGCCTCGGCCATCAGGCGCCTGCGATCCTCGGCCCGCTCGACGCGATCGCGGCGCAGGAGCTTGAGCGCGACCTTGCGATCGAGGTCGGGGTCGATCGCAACCCAGACCTCGCCCATCGCGCCGCGGCCGATGTTCTCGACCAGCACGTAGCGCCCAAACACGGCGCCTGCGGCGTTCGACCTGGGGTGAGCGGGCACGTCAGGAGCCTGTGAACTCGGGCGCTCGTGTCTGGTTGGAGGCCGCGAGCTTCAAGCGGAGGGGCGCGGTGCCGTCGCCGGTCGCGTACTCGACGAGTGACATGGGCCGAGCATACACTCGCCGAGCGTGACCACGTCTACCGCCGCCGGCGTGCACAAGCTCGCCCTCGACGTCCGCTTTGGCGACTGCGACCCGGCGGGCATCGTCTATTTTCCGCGCTTCTTCGACTTCTTCCACCAGGCCATGGAGACCTGGTTTCCGGCTCACCTCGGCTTCGGGTACGACGAGTTCGTCCGCGTGCGCAAGCTCGGGTTTCCGGCCGTGCACACCGAGGCTGACTTCGAACGGCCGAGCCGCTTTGGTGACCGCATCGAGATCCACCTGCGCGTGATCAGGCTCGGACGCAGCTCGATCGAGTTCGCCTACGAGGTCCACGGTCAGGATGGCCGCCGGGTGACGGGGCGCAGCGTGTGCGTGGTCATGAACCTCGACGAGCGCAGCCCCGAGCATGGCGCTGCGGTGGCGATCCCAGCCGAACTCCGGGAGCGGATCGAGGCCTTCGGGGTCGGGCCCGAAGTGTAGTCCCTCGACAAGCGTCGCCCGGCGCGCCAGGCTGGCCCGCGATGGGTCCCCTCGCGCGTCTCGGTCTCGCGTCCCGCCGTGGCTTCGGTCGCGTGACCCCGGATCCCTTCGTGGTCGCCGTGGCCCTTTCGGTCCTGGTCCTGATCGTGGCCGTGGTCGCGGGCGACTGGCCGGGCGGGGCGGGGGCAGGGGGCCCCTTCGCCCGGATCGGCGCGGCGATCGACGCGTGGGGCAACTCGGGCCTGTGGAAGCTGCTCGGCTTCGCGATGCAGATGGTCATGATGCTCGTGCTCGGCACGGCGCTGGCCGAGGCCCCCGTCGTACGTCAGGGGATCGCCAGGCTCGCCCGGGTCGCCCCCAGCCCCCGCGTACTGGTTGCGATCACGGCCGTGGTCTCGATCGGCCTCGGTCTGCTGAGCTGGTCGCTGAGCCTGATCGGCGGGGCGATCCTGGCCCGTGAGGGCGGCCGTCAGGCCAAGCTGCGCGGCTGGCAACTCCACTACCCGATCCTGTGCGCGGCCGCCTACTCGGGCTTGATGTGCTGGCACGGCGGCCTGAGTGGGACCGCGCCGCTCAAGGCCACGACCAAGGCGGACATGGTCGAGGTCCTCGGCGAGGAGCTCGCGGCGCAGGTCGGGACGATCTCGCTCGAGCACACCTTGCTGAGCCCGCTCAACCTGTTCGTCAGCGGCGGGCTCTTGGTCCTCGGTCCGCTCTTGTTCGCGCTGCTGACCCCGCGCGAGGGCCAAGATCCCGCGCCCGAGCCCCAGCCCGACGCGATGGCCGCTGACGACCTCGACGCGGAGTCGGTCGACCGCGAGCCGCCGCCCACGGATCCGCTCGAGCGAATCGAGCGCTCGACCTTCGTCGTGTGGGCGCTGGCCTTCCCGCTGCTCGCCGCCCTGATCCTGAAGCTCGCGCGCCAGGGCTTCGCCAGCCTCGACATCAACACCGTCAACCTCGCGCTGTGGGTGCTCGCGCTGCTGCTCCACGGCCGGCCCCAGCGGTTCTTGGCGGCCTGCGCCAAGGGCATTCAGAGCTGCACGGGGATCGTGCTGCAATTCCCACTCTACGCCGGGATCATGGCCGTGATGGCCGCGTCCGGGCTCTCGGCTCGGCTCACGGCCCTGGTCAGCTCGGCCGGTCCCGGGCTGCTCGCGCCGCTGACCTTCATGACCGCGGGGCTGCTCAACTTGTTGGTGCCCTCGGGCGGCGGGCAGTGGGTGGTGCAGGGCCCGATCATCATGGAGGCCGCGCTCGCGACCGGGACCGACGCCGGTCAGGTGTTGATGGCCATGGCCTACGGCGATCAGTGGACGAACATGCTGCAGCCCTTTTGGGCGCTGCCCTTGCTCGCGGTCACGGGCGTGCGCGCCCGGGACATCGTTGGCTACACCGTCTTGTGGATGGCCGCGGGCGGCGTGTGGATGCTGCTCGGGCTCACCCTGCTCATTTAGCAGCCCGGGGTGCAATGCCTCGCGCCGCCTCGCTTGGCCTTTTCGCCGAGGGCTTTGTCGCCAAAACTTGCAGTACGCCCGGTACAGCGGCGTTCTGGCTTCGCGCCCTCGGCGAAAATTCCGGCGCGAGGCGACACGATGCATTGCACCCCGGGCTGTTAGGCCAGAGCGAGGGGCCGGCGCGAGGGGCCTGTTCGAAAGGCCCCTTGAAGACGGCTGCGAGCCGCCCGCTACTGGGCCTGGACGTAGAGCGAGAAGGGGAAGTTGCCCTGGCCGTCGACGAAGGTCGCGTCGGGTACGTCGATCACGAACTCGTGGACGCCCGCGCTGGCCGGGCCCCAGGGGATGATGCGGGTGTCGATCACGTCGCCGGGGCACCAATTGCTGAACGACTGCCACTCCTCGTCGGACTTCGGGGAGGGGCCGTAGATGCCGTTGCCCTGGGTGTTGTACTTGCGAAAGGGCTCGCAGCTGTCGCGCCCGGGCTTGTACTGCAGGGCCAGGTCACCGTCGACGTACACGTAGTGCTCGCGGCGGATGTACTCCTCGCCGCCCGCGTTCGCGCCGTGGTTTGAGGTGATCAACACGAGCTGCGCGTTGTCGGTGTCCTGCTCGAGCTCGAACTCGATCGTCTTGCGCGTCACGCCGAGCTCGTCGCTGGCGCCCTCGGCGTAGTTGTTGAAGCTCTCGCTGATTGCGAGCGGCAGCAAGTGGTTGAAGTCCTCGGCCGGCTCGGCGCTGTCGGTGTAAAACAGCAGCGAGCCGAGCTGGGTGTCGTTGCGCTCCTCGCAGCCGGGGATCTCGGTGTTCGCTGCGTAGGGGACGCCGAAGATGCTCAGCTCGAACCACAGGTCGTACTCGGCCAGGAGCTCGTCGTCTGTCAAGATCGGCACGACGTTGTCGGCGTCGAACTCGTAGGGGACCGTGGTCGGCTCCTTGTTCATGTTCATGAAGGGCGTGATGAAGCGGGCCAGCTCCACGCGCTCGACCTCGGCGGGGACGTAGGTCGGCGCGCCCTTGGGCACGAGGGCCAGGTGGACCGATCCGATCCGGTCGTAGTTGTCGCACAGCGCCCCGACGACGACGCCGATCTTGAAGGTGGTTTGGATCGACGCGAGGTGTTCGTCGCTCAGCTTGACCGCGTGGAGCGAGTTGCTGAGGCGGACGACGCCCTCGGGAACGGGCTCGTCGACCGTGGCCGCGTAGCCGTCGTAGAACACGACGTCCTCCATGACCCAGATGACCTCGGGCTCGAGCTTGGTGTCGGTGTCGCCGTCACCGTCACCGTCACCGTCGCCGTCGCCGCTGCTCTCGTCGCCTTCAGCCGTGCCGTTGGCCTCGGTCGCGCCCTCGCCCTCGCCCTCGGGGCTCGCGCACGCGCCGACGATGGTCAATAGACAGGCACAGGGGATCGCAGCGAGCGGCGCAGGCAAGCTCATCGGCGCAGCGTATCAGATCGTGCGTTGCCGCGGCCCTTGCGTTGCGCCCGCGATCTGGGCTGAATCGGAGCTACCTGTAGGAGGTCACTGCTTTGGCGAGGGGGTCTCGCACGATTCGTTTGCCGATGAGGTGTGGGCCTCGTGGTCAACCCGCCCGGGTAGGCTAAAGTGAGAGAGGCCGGGATCGGCCCTACCAGATCTTGACCTGAATTAGGTCGGTCAGGTTGAAGGCGCGATCGATGAGGTTGGCCTCGTAGAGGTAGTCAATTTCGCGCATTCGCCCCCTGGCGTGGCGGAATTCGCCCGTGCCGCCGATGACCCTGCCGGTGCCCTGAACCGTGGTCACGGCGACCAGCGGAGGATCGAAGCTGCGGATGTACTCCTCGTCGGCGATCATGTCCTCGACCTCTGCGAAGTAGACGGAGGTGTCTTCGATCTGACTGAGCATGAGCGTGCCGCGGCCGGGGAGCGTCAGGGTGAAGGTCGTGGAGGCGATCGCGGTGTCGAAATCGATGACCTCTTGCTCGGTGCCGAAGCCGACGAGGTTGCCGTGGATATCGTGGATCTTGAAGGCGCCCAGGAAGCCGTCGGCGATCTCGGGCTCGTCGAGGGCTGGGATGCCGGTCGGGAATGGGGCGAACAGCCCCCCCGACGCGGTGCTGAGCGCGATGGTGTCGGTTGCGGTCGAGAACACGAAGGTCTCGAGGGGGCATGAGTGGGAGGCGGGGACCTGGGGATCGGG